>PNNN01000045.1 GCA_013824245.1 Chlorobiaceae bacterium
GTTCAACCAAACCCTCAATACCTTCCTCTAAAAAAGAATGTTTCAGATTATTGACTTGAAGAATTGAAGTTTGTATCTATCTCTTGACTGAATGTATACAAATACGTATAGTTTGTATACATCTTTAAAAACAAGTAACCACAATCATCAACGGAAACAGGAATTCTCAACTAAATCGGACTTTCGGCCGGTGAAAAGGGGTGCAAGGGGTCGTCCCGATTCAGAGAATCGGGACCGTTCCGACAAACGAAGCCGCATATCTTATGCGGCTTTTTTATCTACGACCCAAACCTTCCTTAAATTGATTTACTTCCAGAATATTAGTACATTTTGAGGAGTTTAAACTCAGACAGATACGCTATGAGAATAAATATTGTAAATCATCCTCTGTTTGTATCATTAGAAAAAAAGCCATTGTCGTGGCTTGACATCACAAGTAGGGGAATTAGCATTTTTTAAATGGAAGGAATCGCGATGAAAGAACTGACAGCATCAAAGAAAAGAAAATTACTATCATCCATTAAGGAGTATAGGAAGAAATTTCTTATTGGAAAATATTCCGAATTGGACGAATCCGGAACACGACTAATGATTAACTCTTTTCTGACCGATGTTCTGGGATTCACAAGTATTGAGGAGGTAAAAACGGAATACATGATACGAGGTACGTATGCAGATTATGTGATACAAGTTAGTGGAAAACAATATTTCATTGTTGAAGTTAAAGCAATGGGTCTCGAATTATCGCAGAAGCATCTGAGACAGGCGGTCAATTATGCTGCTAATGAAGGAATTGAATGGACTTTACTAACCAATGGTAAGCGCTTTGATTTCTATAAAATAATATTTGATAAACCTATTGATTATCGAAAAGTGTTTTCTGTTGATCTCTCGGATGTGAAGCAATTCAGAGTAGCGGTAGAGAATATACAATACATAACAAAGCAATTAATATTTCGGAAGGGATTAGAGCATCTCTGGGATAAATGCGCTGCGCTAGAGCCATCAAACATTTCCAGACTGCTATATTCTAAATACATAATCAATTTCTTGAGGAGGCAGTTAAGAAAAACTCACAAGTCAAAGTTTACCGACGATGAAATAAAAGGGGTTGTGACAAGAGTAATCGAAGAAAAAGTTGAAAGCGCAAAACCACAAAGAAAGAAACGAAGAAGGCGAACAAAAAATATCAAAAGTATTCCCGCCTCTCGGCAATCAGCTTCAACTTCCATAGAGATAATAAAGTAATTGTTAGGATATTTATTAAAACAATGTCTTTCAATTAATCATGCTACGAAGAATCAAACAAAGAGTATTTGAGATCCTTGAATTCAGTTCAAAGGATGATTGGCTAAGTAGACTAGATGATGTTATTCTTACGATGCTGATCGCTTTGAATGCTGTAGCGGTTACTTTAGAGACAGTACAAAGTCTATATACTGAATACAAAATTCTCTTTGACACTTTCGAATTAGTGTCAATTATCATTTTCACGATTGAATATATCCTGCGACTATGGATATGTACATTAAGAATACAATACCAAAAATCAATCAGAGGTAGAATTAGATACGCATTAACGCCATTAGCCTTAATTGACCTATTTGCAATATTGCCGTTTTACTTCCCTTTCTTTCTTCCAGTTGATCTTAGGTTTATCAGAACAATTCGACTCTTCAGATTGCTCAGAATTTTTAAGTTAACAAGATATTCTGAGGCGTTAAAGTCACTTGGAAGTGTTGTCAAACACAAGAAGGAAGAATTGCTAATTTCTGTAATGATTGTGCTGGTCATATTATTTTTTGCTTCTACTCTAATGTATTTTATTGAAAACGAAGCTCAACCTGAGACATTCGGGAGTATCCCGAAATCTCTTTGGTGGGGAGTTGTAACACTTACGACGGTAGGCTATGGTGATGTTTATCCGGTGACTCCTGTCGGAAAGGTTATTTGTGCGGTGATTGCATTTTTAGGCGTCGCTATGTTTGCTCTGCCTGCTGGAATCCTCGCTTCTGGTTTTGCAGAAAGAATCCATAGAAAGCGAGAACATATTACTTGCCCACATTGTGGAAAAGAAATTGAATGAAGAAGAACTAAGAGGATATGAGCTTGTAAGCGAGTGAGATATTATTCATGTCATTTCTAAAGAGTTGCAACACACTTAATCAAACATAGTTACGGTTTGAAATAGTCAATTTCTCTTCTTATCTTCTTCTACGATCTACCCGCATGATTTTAAAAATAGATGAAATTCTCAAAATAAGATTGTTTTCTCTGATTAAGTTGAATAAAAACATTGAAATCTTTGTGAAATTTTACCGGAAAAATTAAAACTATAAAGGAGTTAAATCAGCATGAGAAAAAAATTATTTATACCGGGACCTACAGAAGTAGCTCCCGAAGTTTTACAGAAAATGGCAACACCTATGATCGGACACCGATCCAAAGATGCGTCGGCTCTTCAGCGTGAAATTACCGAAAAACTCCGCAAGCTAATGTTTACTCAAAATCCAATTTTACTTTCAACAACATCCGGTTCCGGTTTAATGGAAGGCGCTATCCGCTCTATCACCGCAAAGCGTGCTGTTGTGTTTTCAGTCGGCGCGTTTGGAGATCGCTGGTTTAAAATGGCAGAGGCAAATGGCGTGCCAGCCGATAAACATTCAGCCGAGATGGGTAAGCCAACTACACCGGAAGATGTCGAGAAATATTTGTCCACAGGTAAATACGATGTTTTCACAATCACGCATAACGAAACAAGCACAGGCATCATGCACGATCTTGAACCATTTGCCGCATTGAAAAGAAAATATCCAGATGTTTACTGGCTTGTGGATGCAGTAAGTTCACTTGGCGGTGTTAAGATTGATGTAGATAAATTAGGTATCGATGTTTGCATAACATCCACTCAGAAAGCGCTTGCGCTTCCCCCCGGTATGTCGATTGCCTCTGTCTCCATGCGAGCGTTGGAGCATGCTAAGACTGTAAAGAACCGCGGCTTGTACCTCGACCTTGTTGATCTTTATAGTTATATCGAGAAAAAAGATCATCAGTATCCGTCAACTCCTTCGCTCTCGCATATGTTCGCGCTGAATTTCCAGCTCGACAGAATATTGGCGGAAGGTTTAGATGCCAGATTCAAGCGTCATTTTGAAATGGCAGAATTCACACGAGCATGGGCAAAGAAACATTTCGCTTTATTCCCGGTTGAAAAATATTCCTCACAAACATTAACAACCATAACCAATACGAAGAACATCAATGTTGGCGACTTGAATTCGGCGTTGGGAAAAGTTGGCTTACAAATTTCTAACGGATACGGCGATTTGAAAGAAAAAACTTTCCGTATTGCTCACATGGGCGAATTAACAATGGCCGACATGAAAGAAGTAACTTCGGCAATTGAAAAAGTATTATCACTTTAAGAAAGGACGAATTATGAAAATATTAATTTCGGATGGAATTGAAGATATTGGGAAAAAGATTCTCTTAGAATCTGGTCTCGATGTTGTTGATAAAAAATTAACACCTGAAGAATTGCTGAAAGAAATTCCGCAATACGATGCAATCATCGTTCGGTCTGCAACAAAGGTAACAAAAGAAGTTATTGACGCGGGAAAAAATTTGAAAGCCATTGCACGCGGTGGTGTAGGCCTTGATAATATCGACGTTCCATACGCAAAGGGAAAAGGAATCAAAGTTCTGAACACTCCCGGCGCATCATCCATTTCAGTTGCCGAACTTGCTGTTGCTCATATGTTTGCGCTCAGCAGATTCTTGCATTTATCAAATACCGAAATGAGAGAAGGAAAATGGCCCAAAAAGGAATACAGCAAAGGAATAGAGTTGACCGGCAAAACATTGGGACTGATGGGGCTTGGAAACATCGGCAAAGAAGTTGCTAAGCGCGCATTAGGTTTAGGGATGAAAGTCATAGCACATGATCCGATTGTTACAAGCACAGATATGAATGTTAAACTTGCAGGCAAAGATGATGTTCTAAAAAATTCAGATTACATATCTTTGCATATTCCCTTGGATAAAAAAACAGGTCCATCTATAACGAAGAAAGAGTTTGACCTGATGAAGAAAGGGGTAATTCTGATTAATTGTGCGCGTGGCGGAGTAGTGTCGGAAAAAGATCTTCTCGAAGCGTTAAAAAGCGGCAAAGTTGCACGGGCTGCAATGGATGTGTTCGAGAATGAACCACCAACGCCGGAAGAATATGAATTGATTAAACACCCTAATGTTTCAATTACTCCTCATATCGGTGCATCCACGATGGAAGCACAGGAGCGTGTGGGCGAAGAGATAGCTCAGAAGGTTGTACAGGCATTAAAATAGTCTCCTTTCTAAATTCGAATGGTTGAAAAAAAGATTGCAAATCATCATTGATTCTTAAATAATAATCGGACGCGTGTTGCTATTTCTGCATACTCGGCAAGCGCGTCCTTTCTTTATCCTTTTATTAAATAAATCGAAATATTATTATGGCAACAATAAGACCTTTTAAAGGATTCAGACCGCTCCCTAAATACGCGAAATCTGTGGCGGCGAAACCGTATGACGTATTAAATTCGGAAGAAGCTCGAGTTGAAGCGAAAGGAAATCCAATTTCCTTCCTTCATGTCGGTAAACCGGAGATAGACCTCCCGGTTGGAACAAATCTGTATGATGAAACAGTCTATCAAAAGGGAAAAGAGAATCTTCAAAAACTCATCAAAGATGGTATTTTAAAAGAAGATGAATCGCCTTGCTTTTATCTCTACGCCCAGGTTATGGGATCGCATATTCAATACGGTATCGTTGGATGTGCTTCGGTCGAGGAGTATTTAAATAATACGATTAAGAAGCACGAGTTAACAAGAAAAGATAAAGAAGACGATCGAACCAAACATGTGAAAGTAACCAACGCGCATTCTGGTCCAATCTTCTTAACATATCGGGCAACAAATCTGATCGATACAATTGTCAACCGGATTAAAGAAACAGTTCCCGTTGTGAACTTCGTGGCAGATGACGGAATCGGTCATAAGTTATGGGTGATTGCAGATGCGAAACAGATAAATGAAATAAGCGATGCCTTTGGTAAAGTGTCGTTTTTGTATGTTGCCGATGGACATCATCGTTCCGCTGCTGCCGCGCGGGTTGGGAAGGAATATGCAGATGCCAATCCACACCATATAGGAAATGAAGAATATAACTTCTTCCTCGCGGTTCTTTTCCCACACAATCAACTGAGAATAATGGATTACAACCGGATAGTCAAAGATTTAAATGGACGTTCGATTGATGAATTTAAATTAGAAGTAAGAAAGTTTTTTGATGTAAGTGAAAGCCCCATTCCGGTTCATCCCGGAGCCAAAGGTGAAATTGGAATGTACCTTGATCATCATTGGTATTTACTAAAAATTAAGAATGAGTACCTTGCCAATCCCGATCCGGTAGAAAAACTTGATGTAGCAATCTTGCAAAATTCTTTTTTAAAACCTGTGCATGGTATAGATGATCCAAGAACGGATAAAAGAATAGATTTTGTTGGCGGAATACGCGGACTTGCCGAATTGGAACGACGTGTAAATTCAGGTGAGATGGCTGTTGCGTTCGCGCTTTATCCTACTTCGATAGAAGAATTATTGGCAATCGCGGATGCAGGGAAGATTATGCCACCTAAGTCAACATGGTTTGAACCGAAACTACGAGATGGAATAGTTGTTCACTTTTTAAGTTGATTAAAATCTCAGTTTATATATGCCATATCTTGGTGAACTGAGCGCGCTTCTTACAGCATTCCTATGGGCTGGAAGTTCTATGGCATTTGCCTCAGCAACTGCGCGTCTTGGCTCCTTTAATATAAATATCACACGCCTGCTTCTTGCCGCAGTTTACTTATTAATTTTAATTCCGGTTGCCGGTTTTGATATTGGCATATCATTGAAGCAAGGAATTTATTTGTGTATCAGCGGAGTCATAGGTCTTTCAGTCGGGGATACTTTTTTATTTAAATCTTACGAGCTAATCGGTGCGCGTGTTACAATGCTGATGATGTCGCTTGCCCCGGCAATTGCCGCCTTGCTGAGTTATTATATTCTTAATGAAACTATTTCGATAACTGGTATTATTGGAATAACAATCACCATTGCAGGGATTGTGCTAGTGGTTCTTGATCGTGAGGTAAACAGTTTTCATAAGAATAAGATCATATCGATCGGTGTTATTTATGCTTTTATTGCCGCCGCCGGACAGGGTGCCGGGCTTGTGCTTGCCAAGATGGCTTTTCAGGAAGGGAGTATAAATGGTTTTGTTGCGACAGGATTTCGTATTATCGCTTCTCTTTTTTTAATTTTACCTTTCGCAATTTTAACAAACAGATACAAGAACCCGATCAAAATATTCAACGCCAACCGTACGGCTCTTTGGTTGACAGTCGCCGGTTCGTTCCTCGGACCGTTCTTCGGTATCACGTTCAGTTTAATTGCCATCGCTAACACAAATGTCGGCATCGCATCAACAATTATGGCAATGGTTCCGATCTTAATGCTTCCGCTTGTGAAAATTCTATACAAAGAAAAATTAACGATAAGAGCAATTGTTGGGGCTTTCATTGCGGTTGGTGGCGTTGCGGTGCTTTTCTTGCGCTGAAATTGGTCCGTCAGGATATTTATTATTCATTTCCGCTCGAAAATTAGAACGGTTGCACGATCAATGTTTGAATATGATGTTGCCTCTTCACCCCATTTGATAATAGACTTCTCTGCCGAAACAACATCAACTAATCCGGCAAGCGAGTAATACTCTTTAATGAATCTATCTGCCCAAGTAAAGATATACATTTGCGAATTCTGCCATACCATCCATGAAATCGGATGATTGATGTATATCAGAAGTTTGGGCTTTTCCATCTCGATATTGCCAGCCATCTCTTTTTGCATTGTTAAGCTGTATGGATGCGGCTCCATGATAAAATATGTGAAAAGATAAGGTGTTGCCGAAATTCTATCTGCATAAAATAATATTTGCGGTTCAGAACCGAGTATTGCAATTTTATCATCTTTTCCTGTTTTTGATTGAATATATTTGGCTATTGTTTCTGAATCTGCAAATGGATTGGGATTATATAATCGTCGGGAAAGTGTATTAAGATTGTCATTTATAAAATAAGATTGATTTATAATGATGCCGTAACCGACGATCAATAAACTTAAAGACAACGATAATATTAATCTGAACATCTCTGTTTTATTAGATGCCAATGCTATTGTAAATTTATTGATGACATATCCTGTCAGTATGCCAATGATGGGAAGAATCATCACGAAATAATGATTACGGAAGTGGAAACCTAAGCTAACTGCGACTGCCGATGTGATGAAAAAAAATATAATTAATACTCTTGAGCTTTCTCGTTTTCTGTCAAAGAGAATCATCGGAATACCGATTGCGGCGATAATCCAAACAGGCAGGAAATCGTTTGCAACACGCGGGAAACTCATGAAGAATTGTGTTATGCTGTCACCGCCTTTAATCAGATTGCTGAACTTTATGCCATATTCGAAATTCCAGAAGATGAATTTATCGACAGTATTCGCATTCCAGTACCAAAGAAGAATGAAGGCAAACGGGAGGATAGTTCCAACGACGAAATAAATAATCTTTTTAATAGAATTAGGAAGGTCGATTTTATTATCGTTCGTTGGATAAAACAATAAGACAACTCCGAACACGAGAAACAATAAACCGGGTTGTTTCATGAGGACTGAAAGACTGAAAGCAATTCCCGATGCGATAAGCAGATATTTATTTCTCGTTTTATGGAATTGCATAATCAGAACAAGACCGAGAAGCATCCAGAAAACAACGAAGTGCGTTGCATGAGCGGCAAATCCGAGAACTCCTGGAGCCAAAGCCAACATTCCGTAAATGAAAGAAGCAATTATTCCTTCATTTCTGCCTAACAATCGTTTTGTGAATTCGAAGATAAGCGCCATCGATCCGGCGTTGAATAATAATAAGCCCATGTGAATGGCGTCTGCTGTTTGTCCGAACAGTTTAAGAAACAACGCGTAAGTCAAATACAGACCGGGTGGTTTGAAATCATATCCTGAGATGTAAGGTGGGATGCCTTGAAGGATTAATTTTCCCATATAAGCGAAGCCGCCTTCATCTCGTTCAAGAGGGAAACCGATAAAACGAAGGCGAAGAATAGTAACGATCAGTATTACAAGAAGTAATAATGTGTACGTTAGTTTATTATTTTCCTCTTTAGAATTCAACTCCGCATCGTTGATAATGTAATGGAATCAGAATTATTTTTTTGAAAAAAGGTATTTAATCGCTTCCCAAACTGTACCGATGCCGTACCGTACACTCGCTTTGAAATTAATACTCGAGCTTTCTGCGAAGTAGCGTACAGGAACAGGTATTTCACCAATTTTATATCCCTTTGCGATTATCTGAAAAAGAACCTGACTATCGAAAACAAAATCATCGGAGTTATCTAAATAATCAATCGATTCCAGCACCTCTCTTTTGTATCCCCTCATTCCCGTGTGCCATTCCGATAGATTTTGTCCGGTTACAATATTTTCAAAAATACTTAACAACCTATTCGAAATATATTTATATTTTGGCATTCCACCCGCAAGAGCTTCTTTTCTAGATCGGATACGCGAGCCAAGCATAACATCAAAATAACCATCGGCGATGTACTCTACGAAGTAACGGATTAATTTTGGATCGTACTGATAATCGGGGTGAAGCATAATGATAATATCGGCGCCACGATCAAGAGCAAGCTTATAACAAGTTTTTTGATTGCCACCGTAACCCATGTTAATTTGATGTTGATGAACTATCATGCCCAGTCGCCGGGCGATTTCCACCGTTTGATCGTTGCTACAATCATCGACCAGGATCATCTCGCTGACGATCTCTTTCGGAACATCTTTAACCGTTTGTTCAAGTGTTTTTTCGGCGCGGTAAGCCGGGAATACTACGATAACTTTATTCTTTTTCACAGAAAAACCAAGATACATAAGTTTAAGGATACCGAAAATAAGAAACTGTCAGGTAATTATCAACAGCGAATTATTGCCGCCTCTTAATTAGGAAAGTGTCATTATAGATTTGAATGATTCCCAAAAGGACTAATCAATTAGTGATCGGGTGTCCTTTATCAACCGGTTGTGTCGATAGAATAGTTAATTACAAGCAGTAGTAACTTTTTGTAAATTATTTGGAGTTAGAACTCGACTTATACAATTTAAAAGCGACTTCAGATCAAACGGCTTTATCAGGATATCGTCCGCACCAATGCGTATCGCCTCCTGTGCGATCTTCATCTCGCTGGCTGCCGTAAGTATGATGACTCGTTTCGCAAGCTTGTACTGTTTTATGTAACGTAAAAGTTGCATGCCGCTTAGTCGAGGCAAGTAAATATCTAAAAGAACAAGATCGTAGTTATGGTTCCTCAAAAAGTCAAGCCCGACCATACCATCGGTAACGCCATAAACTTTGTAACCTTCTTTTGTGAGAATTCTTTCTAATCCGGTCCTTAAATTCTTATCATCTTCAACAATTAATACTGTCATACTGTCCATAATTCACTCCTTTTTAAAAGCTACCCAAATATCAATAAAAAAAGGAATCTCGGATGTGTAGATGTTCACACAGGTTGACGCAGGACACTCTTGAAACGGCGTTAAGATCGAAAAAGAAAGAACCACTTGGCATTTTTTGAAACTAATTGCTTTTCTTCTTACATTCATCTTATGTATAAACTCATTCGAAATTTATTCATCGGTATAAGGGTATTCTTTAAATCGATGGGATTGGTTGAACAAGCCCAGCTTGTTGCCTCTACTGCTGTAATTGTGGCAATGATTACACTAATTACGGTGCGAATTGCAGTCGGTGTTGAGCTTGGCACTCTTGATCTTATTAGCGTTGTGACAGTTGGATTATTTGGTTATGTGAGTATCTTCTTCGCTCTAAAGTACGGCAGAAATTTAGAATCACAGCGCCGGGAGATGATAGAATTAAACTCGATTGCGGAGGCGGTAAATTACTCTGTGGATATAAACTATGTTTTACAATCAGCGTTGATTAAGGTACTCCAATTAATGCGCGCCGATGCCGGCTGGATATATATTATCGAAAATAAAACCCTGATACTTAAGCACTATCATGGTACCGGTATTCCGCTTTTTCGATCAGAGGTAAATGCCGATCAGGAAAAACTTGGTTGGATACAGACTCCCGGTTTGTCTATAACTTTGGATGAGAATTTATCTGATATATTTAATCCGAGGATGAGCAATGAAGGAATTAAACTGGTGATATCGATACCGCTTATGCGCCAGGGGATTTTTGCGGGCGCTCTGATTATCGGTAGGCGTGACACCCATCGCACCGAGTTTAAGAAAGTGGCATTACTGCAGGCATTCGGTAACCAAATCAGCATGGCGCTGAATAACGCTTCTCTCTTCGAACAGGTTCGTCAATCGGAACAATTATATGCCGATCTTTATGAAAACTCGCCTGATATATATCACAGTGTCAACAGGAATGGAGTTGTAATAAGCTGTAACCAGACCGAGTGCATCTTTTTAGGAAAGAAAAAAGAAGATATTATCGGAAAACCTTTGGTTTCGCTTTATCCGCCTTCGCAGCAGGCACATATTGTTGGAAATCTCAGAAAAATTTTTGATTTTGGAAAAGAATTAAAAGGAGTCGAGGAACAAATCATTCGGTCGGATGGATCACTCATCGATGTCAGCACAAATACATCGTTAGTGTATGACGGTGATGGTAAACCTGTGGTTGCCCGAATGGTTTTACGAGATATAACACAGAAGAAATTGATGGAAGAGAAAATTCTCCAAGCTCAAAAAATCGACAGCATCGGAAACCTTGCCGGAGGGATAGCACATGATTTCAATAACATTCTTACCGCTATTCTCGGCTCAGCTTCAATCATGCGCCGACGTGTTGTGGATAATTCACGCTTGTTGAAATATGTCGATCTCATCGAGACAACCTCGCGGCGTGGAGCCGCGGTTACTCGTCAGCTTCTGACTTTTGCAAGGAAGAATAATCCTAATATTGTTCGTACAAATGTGAATTCAATTCTTGATCAAACCATAAAATTATTTGAAGTAACCACGCCCAAGACCATTCATATAAAACTTTCGATTTCACCCGAGCCGTTGTTTGTTGAGGCAGATGAAGGACAATTACAACAGGCGATTCTCAATCTCTGTTTAAACTCTCGCGATGCCATGTCGAATGGTGGAATTATAGTTGTGAACTGTGCCGGAATTGAGATTGATGAGGAAAAAGCTCAACATCTGACCGAGGGGAATGTCGGTTCATACGTAATGATTTCTGTAGCAGATTCGGGAGTGGGGATTCCAAATTCAATTATTCATAAAATATACGAACCATTTTTTACAACCAAGGAACAAGGTAAAGGAACCGGACTTGGATTGTCTGTTGTGTACGGAGTTGTTAAAAGTCATAACGGATTTGTGAATGTGAGCAGCGAGGTGAATAGCGGAACGATTTTCACAATATACTTACCACGAGTTTTCGATTATAAATCCGGAGATGAAATCCAAAACAGAAAATACGAAATGGCTGGCGGAACAGAAAATATTCTCCTTGTCGAAGATGAGGTGTCTGTTAGTGAAGTTGGTGCTGATATTTTAGAGGAATTAGGATATAGAATAGACCGTGTTCCGAACGGCAGAGACGCGATTGATAAAATCATGGAAAAGAACGGTGCATATGATCTTGTTATACTTGATATGAATATGCCGCGTATGGGTGGGAAGGCGACATTCGATCAGTTGAGGCATGATTTCCCTCTGATAAAAATTTTGGTTTGCAGTGGTTATAGTGCTACTATGTTAGAAGATGGAAAATTTATGGAGCTTATTGATGGATTTCTCCAAAAACCATACACGATCGACGATATGGCTTACAAAGTCAGGGAAGTCCTCAATGCTCCTCGAAAATTGGGGGTAAAGTATGAAGATAGTAGGTGAAATATTTCGGAAAGCAAGAGAAAGTCAAAATCGCACAATCGATGATGTGGCTGCTGCGTTACGGATAAATAAACAATTTTTAATCAATATTGAAAATGATAAAATTCCCTCTCTGCCTGTTGCATACGTTCGCGCGTTCATTCGTGATTTTGCAATAGAGCTTGGCATTGACCCGGAAACAATCTTCGATGAATTAAGGAAAGATCCCGATGTATCATCAGCGCTTGAGTTAAATAAATTGCCGCGGCATACTGTTATGAGTGTGTCCGATCGAGTTGCGCCTTCTGTTCATACTGAATTGCGGAAGAAAAAAAAGACACATCAATTTCAGATAATAATTGTAATAGCTATATTAATTTTTACAGGGTTAGCTCTGTCGATATTTTTTTTCAGAGAGAAAAAAGAACCAACAGGTGTACGCGAGATATCTTTTAATGAAATGCTTCGAGACGAAGAATCGAAAGCAATTCGCGTAAATCCCATGCAGGATACCTCACATACTCTTCAATCAAAATTCGCAACAATGATCTCAGACACTATCACTCTTGAAGGCGTTGCCGCCGAAAGTGTGTGGGTGCGAATCTCATCCGACGGGATTCATATTTCTGAAGCCATCATGCCGGCTTTTGCACGAAAACGTTGGGCAGCTCAGCGAGAATTTCTTATTTCAATCAGTAACGGTGCGGCAATGTCGTTTACCTTGAATGGTCAAAGAATCGGACAACTCTCTACAACCAAACGCCCATTGAAGAATATCCTTATTACACGAGAAACGATCGATAAACTTAAAAAAATAAATCCATAAAGAATAATATCGTGACAAAGCTCGATCCCAAAATCATAAAAAAAGTTGAAAATTTAAGGAAGGAAATCAACCGGCACGATCATCTTTATTATGTGCTTGCCCAGCCAGAGATCTCCGATCTTGAATACGACAAGCTTTATTCGGAATTAAAAAAATTAGAAGAAGAATACCCGGAACTGGTCACTCCCGATTCACCGACTCAAAGAGTTGGAGGAGAACCGACTAAAGAATTTCCCAATGTAACACATTCAACACCAATGCTGAGTTTATCCAACACTTATTCAGAGGATGATATCAGGAATTTTGATCGAAAAGTGAGAGAACTGTTGCCGGCACAAAAAATTCATTATGTCTGCGAACTGAAATACGATGGTGTTTCGCTTTCGCTTAAATATGTGAATGGCGGTTTGGTTTCCGGTGCAACTAGAGGAGATGGTTACCGGGGTGATGAAATTACGGCGAACGTAAAAACTATTCGTTCAATTCCGCTCCGCATAAGTTATGATAAATCCTCAAAAACCAACTGTGATATCCGCGGCGAAGTGATAATGAATTTGAAAGAGTTTAAGCGGATGAACGATGAAAAAGAACTGCTCGGAGAAAAAATATTTGCAAATCCCCGTAATTCAGTTGCAGGAACATTAAAATTGCAGGATCCGAAGATAGTTGCCTCACGTCCATTGAGGTTTTACGGATATGCTTTGCATTCAAAAGAGTTACCACTAAAGAGTCATTTTGAGAGTTTGAAAATCCTTCGTCAATTTGGATTTTTAATTGATCAACATGCAAAGCGGTTTGATAATATTGATAATGTAATAGAACACTGGAAAGAATGGGAGCAAAAACGGGATACGCTTCCGTTTGATATCGACGGTATTGTCGTGAAAGTGGATTCTCTTGCACAGCAGGAAGCGCTTGGTGCGATTGCTAAGAGTCCTCGTTGGGCAATTGCATGTAAATTTTCTTCAAGGAAAGCAGAAACAATTCTAAATGATATTCGCCTGCAGGTCGGTCGTATCGGTACCATTACACCCGTTGCAATTCTTGAACCGGTTAAAATTGGTGGTACCATGGTTAGCAGAGCTTCATTATACAACGAAGATTACATTCTCGAGAAAGATATTCGAATTAGTGATACTGTTGTAGTAGAAAGAGGTGGCGATGTAATTCCAAAAGTGACTTCTGTGATTATCGAAAAGAGAAAATCCGACTGCGCTATATATTCTTTTCCCAAAAAATGTCCTGAATGCGGAACGAATCTGGTACGCGCTGAAGAAGAATCAAATTATTATTGCGACAACAGCGAATGTCCGATGCAAATTCGGGGACGCATAGAACACTGGGCGGCTCGCGGTGCAATGGATATTACAGGTCTTGGCGAATCGGTTGTTGATAAATTGGTTTCTAATAAATTTGTCAACAATGTTGCCGATCTTTATGATCTCCATAAGTATAAAGATCAGCTAAGTGCTATGGATCGGTGGGGTGAGAAGAGTGTTCAAAAATTGCTCGACGGAATTGAAAAAAGCAAACAACGGCAATACCATTATGTGATATTCTCGCTTGGCATTCGACACATTGGAGCTACGGTGGCTCAGGTTCTTGCAGAACATTTTACATCAATCGATGAACTGATGAAAGCTTCGGAATCGGATTTACAAGCAATTCATGAGATTGGTCCTAAAATCACTCAAAGCATTTTGAGATTCTTTAGCGATTCTCGGAATATTAAAATAATCGAGCAATTGAAAAAATCAGGTTTAAAAATGCGAAATGAACAGGTTGCATTGGGCCGTGAATTGGCGGGAAAAGTGTTTGTTCTGACTGGAACATTGACCTCGTACGGGCGCGAGCAAGCACAGGAACTAATTCAAGAGTTAGGAGGGAAGGTTTCCTCGACTGTTTCAAAAAATATTGATATATTGGTAGTAGGTGAAGATCCAGGTTCCAAACTTGAGAAAGCAAAAAAGTTGGGCATCGAGATCTGGACCGAAGAAAAGTTTAAATCGATAATTAACGCTGATAAAAGGTGATAGATGTTTGAACATGCGCTTGCATATGTTGGATTGCAGTTTGCAAAATTTCAGTTTCGAAACGATTTTGATCAACCCCAACCGCTTACCGATTTTTTGCGCGGAGCAGGCAACGTTCTTATTACACTGCCGGTTGGGTACGAAGACGCGATAATAGCTGGCAACGCATTGCGCAGTTTTCGCGAGCGGATGAAAAATATTCATATCACAGTTGTGCATAACAGCACACGGGAAACTGCCTTAGCAAATTTTCCGCGGTGTGAAATCATCCGTCTGGATCCGCCCGATATAAACAGGTTTTCGCTTCCAACCAAAACAATTCTTCAAAGAATATTTAAACGTGAATACGATGTTGCCATAGACTTAAATATTGATTTCGTCTTGCATACTGCGTATATTTGCAAAGCGTCTCGAGCCAAGATTCGCGTTGGCTTTGCCCGACCCGTGGCAGACACGTTTTACAACATTATTTTAAATCTTAACAAAGAACGAACACCTCAGGCGCTCTACGAAAAGTTCGCGGAATGTCTGGCAATGTTCTGAAACTCCGGAGTTTTCATGAAATTTGAAATTATAAAAGATGGTAAAGCAACAATTCTTAAACTGCATGGAAGAAAACTTGATTCTACCGTTGCACCCGAATTGAAAGCCGAATTCCTGCTTCTTTGCAAACCGAAGAATGCGGCAAAACTAATCATTGATTTGAAGGAAGTTCAATTCTGCGATAGCAGCGGATTAAGCGCTCTCCTCATTGCAGATCGCACTATGCGCCAACATGGCGGAACAGTGCACCTCGTTCATGTGCACGATAAAGTTATGGACCTGATGCGGATTACTCAATTGGACAGGATGTTCACTATCAACAAAAAAGTTGATGATGCCCTCAAAGCATGATTTGTTTTGCGTGACTAATCTTTCTTTCTCTGCCTCTCGGTAAAGTATTTGATGGGTTTTTCCAATCTTGACTATTTTATTGTCGCGGTTTATCTATTGGGAGTTACAATAGCTGGCTCGATTATTTCGGGTAAACAAAAATCATCGCGCGATTATTTTCTCGGTGGCAAAAATATGTCGTGGTGGTCGGTCGGATTTTCAATCGTCGCAAGCGAAACAAGCACTCTTACTTTTATCAGCATACCGGGTTTGGCTTACAAAAGCGATATGCACTTTCTTCAAGTTGCAATTGGATATTTTATCGGACGATTGTTGGTGAGTGTTATTTTTATACCCGCTTATTACAAAGGCGATTTGGAAACCGCCTACGATTTTATTGGGAAACGATTCGGTTTATCTCTCCGGAAATTTACTTCTTCCGTTTTTATTATTACTCGTGTTCTTGCTTCGGGCGTACGTTTGTTCGCCACTGCTATACCCGTTCATATAATAACAGGGCTTGATTATCCGACAAGTATTATTATCATCGGCGGTTTTACGTTAGTCTATACTTACCTTGGCGGATTGAAAGCGGTAGTTGCCATGGATGTTGTACAACTTTTCATATATCTCAGCGGCGCCGTGGCTTCGATGTTTATAATCTTCAACCATCTTCCTAACGGATGGAACGATGTTGTTGGATATGCAACGCAAAATGGATTGAATAAATTCGAAATATTCAATCTAAAAACCGGCACTAATTTATTTGAGTTTTTTTCTTCGCCTTATACACTTTTGGGCGGTCTGCTTGGTGGAACGTTCCTTACTATGGCTTCGCATGGAACAGATCAGTTGCTGGTGCAAAGATTGCTTGGATGCAAATCAAAGCGCGACAGTCAACGTGCGCTTATGTTAGATGCAACTATAATAGTTTTGCAATTTGCTTTTTTCCTGATTCTTGGATTATGCTTATACGCGTTTTACCGCGGTGTACCATACCAACAGCTTGGATTAAATTCATCTGATGAAATATTCCCGAAATTCATAATTGAAAATCTTCCCGTTGGTATAGCCGGACTTGTAATAGCAGGCGTATTCGCTTCTGCTATGGGATCTCTTTCTTCATCAATAAGCTCTTTAGCGTCCGCAACATATCTTGATTTATTCAAGATGACAAAAAAAGGGAAGTCGCTGACCGAGAAGATGGAGTTGAAATGGTCGAAAATATTTACGTTGTTTTGGGGATTAGTTTTGATAGGCGGGGCAATGCTGTTCACCGATAACAAAAATCCGGTTGTGGAAATAGGATTGAAGATTGCTTCTTTCACATATGGCGGATTATTAGGCACATTTTTTTTAGGTCTGTTTTTCAAACGAGTTCACCAGCAAGATGCTTTCATGGGATTTATTGCCGGATTGATTACGATGATCATGGTGTTAAATTTTACCACCATTGATTGGACCTGGCATACGATGATTGGCGCGGCTATGACGGTAATTGTGGGGAAATTAAGCTCCAAAATATTTGCACGGTGAAAATGGAATAAATCATCATTTATGAAATAAGTATCCTGGAAGGGAATAATAAAAAAGCGGAACGTTGGTTAAACGCACCGCCTTTATTGGGTTGTTAAAGCAATTTATTTCTTTTTCATCTCGTCATGTTTACATTCGCCTTTTGCCATTTTGTCTTTGCACTCTTGGCTGTCGTGTTTGCATTCACCTTTCGCCATTTTGTCTTTGCACTCTTGGTTGTCGTGCTTGCATTCACCTTTCGCCATTTTATCTTTGCATTCTTGGCTGTCGTGCTTGCACTCGGCGCCAGCTTTTTTATCGGCGCATGCTTTAGCGCATTTTTCATCTTTCGATTTTGATGCATCCATTCCAGCACAAGCGCTCTTTGCAGTTTTATCTGCGGAAATGACCTGTTTATCGGTCATCGGGCATTTTGTTGCTTCTTTTTTCACAGATTTATCGTCACCAGCGTACAAAACGATTGAAGTTAACAATATTGCAATAGCAATAAGCAAAATAACTGAACTAAGTTTCTTCACAGAGGGGTATCTCCTTTCATTGAGATTTGTTGTTTTGACATTGTGTTTTTTTAATACTATCAATTTCCGTACAAAATTGCACAAGAACAAGAGAAAAAAACTTCTCCTGTTGTTGCGGCGTAAGAATATTTTTTTCGTGGAGCAAACGCTTCACTACCTCGCGCTGCATATTCGCTTGAAGCGAATCAACAGAGCGTAAAATTTCTTCGATCCGGGAACTGTCGGGTTCGTCTTTCATCAATTCTTCAACAAGCTTGATTCGTTTCTCCTTCATAGTTACAGCGAGGGCATCAGTAATTGAGCGGGACGATTTTTCAACTTTACTCAAATTTGCGGCTTGTTCTTCGCTCATATTCAGATGTTCTTTCATGTAGCAACCATGATCCATGGTTTTATCCATCATGCAATTCGACGGAGTAGGCGGGCAACATCGGTAATAAATAAGTGTTCCCAGAGCTGAAAGATTAATTAATGAGAGCAGTATGATAACTATGATAATCCAGGGTTTTATCATCTTAATACCTCACTTATTTTGATATGAGGTAAGGATGATTGCTTGTCCGATTGATTCTTCGGATATCGGCTGGAATGTATCAAAATGATAAGATCGAGTAATATATTCTGCGCTAGAAAAATTCGCCGGCGATTTTGTTTCACTGCCTGGTAACTTCCCTAAATAGTTACCGATAAAAAAAGCAATTAACAATATAAAAACTGCAGTCGTAATTCTGAGAGAGTATGATAATCCCCCTGAAGATAAATTCTGCACAGGATTGCTCATCTTTGCCTCAATTCTTGTCCATAGAAAAGGGGGCGCTGTAAATTTATCGATGGCAGGCTTATTCTTCCAAATCTCGGATAACATTGCAATATGTTTTTTGCAACGGGGGCATTGAGGGAGGTGTCTTTCAACCTCTGAAGCGTCGGTTTGGTTAAGACTGCCATCGATGTAAAGGAGTAGTTTATTTTTGATATTGCTGTGAGTCACCTTTGCTGCCTTTCATTTAATTAGACAATCATTTTGAATAAAACTTGCGGTCATAACTGATTTAAATAGGGAAGTAATTTTTTACAAAGATTTTGTTTTCCTCTGAAAATACGCGATTCTACGGCGGAAACTGAACATTCCATAACTTTGGCAATTTCTTCATATGATAATTCTTCGTAACGATGAAGTAGAAGTGCCACCCGCTGTTGCTCGGGAAGTGAATTGATTGCCTTCTGAATTATTATTTCTGTTTCTTTTTTCTCGATTAAGATATCCGGCAAATTTTCATTCGAGACAGGTTCCGGAATGTTTCCGCTTTCAGTTGCAGAAAAGAATTCAAATGATAACCATCTATTTCTTTTTTTCTTCGATTGATAATTTAGACAATGGTTAACGGCTATTCGGTAAAGCCATGTGGAGAGTTTTGAATCGGAACGGAACTTTTTTATCGATTTGAATGCATTGATAAAAACATCCTGAGTAATATCTTCGCTTTCGTGCCGGTTGCCCAACATTCTACAGCAGACATTAAAAACCATCGAGCCGTATTCATCGATAAGTTCTTTGAAAGCAGATTGGTTGCCTGAAATTAATTTTCGGAGAAGTTCTTGTTCCTTCACGAAGGTTTATCAATCTTCAAAAAATATAATCATGCTATAAATATAAGCGGCAGATGCGCCAACGCCCAGATGCCATATCGGATGGTTGTCTCGCGCCGCAGTTGCTTTGATATCACAGTGAAATAAATTCCTTTCATGATCGTGTTGCTCATCGCTGCCATGATGATTGCAGAAACGAATATTTTTTCGACCGATGCAGACTGCTGAACTAAAGATAGAATAAACGGATCGATATCCGTTACGCCCGTGATTGCAGAAAGAGCTATAAGTCCGGTACTGCCGAAAAGTTTATTAGTGAGAATCGTAATAACCGATAATCCTACGAAGAATATCCCGAACATCATTGCGGGCCTGATTTCGAACGGATTTTGGATTGAGGTAACCTCGGAGCTGTCGGCTGTGATATGTTTAGATTTGATGTTCACTACCATTACCGCGCCAACGATAGAAAGTATCACCATCTTCCACCAAAGGTGCGATACAAAAATCGGATTGATGAGCCAGATCAGAACAAGTATTCGCAAGTACATTACACTACTGGCTAAGATGGACGCCTGCAAAGCGTCGCCGCATTTTTCAGGTGACTTTTTTGCAATTCGAGCCGTGGCTACAGTTACTGCTGTGCTGGATGCGATACCGCCCAATAATCCTGAAAGCCACAATCCAACTTTACTGCCGAATTTTTTGATCAGAAAATAACCAATAAACCCGATCGTTGAAACCATAATAACAATTTGCCAAACGCGTGTCGGGTTTAATTTGAATTGTGTGTACTCCTGATTCGGCAGAACCGGAAGTATGATAACAGTAACTAAGAGGAATTTTAACACGGCAAGGAATTCCGACTTATCAAGCTTTTCAACAAAATTATCCAGATCAGCTTTTTCGGAAAGTAGGATTGTGCTGATGATTCCGAGAGACATAGCCACCCAGACATCTGCTAAAACGGTTAAAGCGCCGATGATGAATGTTACAAGCGCTACAACTTCGCTTGTTGAACCGATTCGTCCGTCTTTAAGTTTTGCGAGATAACCTACCACTGCAAGAGCAGTTACAGAAATCATACCGATTGGAAGAGCGAGCGCTACGTTAATGTGGTACAGCCATGCACAGCCAAAGCCATACAAGCTGATTAGTGTGTATGTTCGCACACCGGCGAAGTACTGGAATTTTCTTTCCGAGCTGGCACTTTCACGCTCTAAACCAATTAATAAGCCGAGCGCCAGAGCGACGGTAAATCGTAATTCAAACGTCCATTCAAATGTATTCACGAAATTTTCCTTTAATAATCTCTTTGAATTTAAGAAATGTAGATGGAAGTAACAATTTTAACAAAAATAATGTTTGGAGGAAAAACTCACTTCATCGGCGGCATACCATACTGTGCCCACTCTTCTTTTGCGGGACCGTAAACGCCCGGAACTTTCAATCCTGCCTGCCGCATAAGCACGGTGATTTGTGCGCGGTGATGAACTTCGTGCTTGAGTAATCCGGCAAGGGTTTGAGCGCGAGTCCATTTTTCTCCGTACATCTCAATTATCTCACCAAGCATTTTATCATTCCATTTATTTTGAACTTCTTGTGCTAATCCTCTTGCAGCTTTTTCATATGCCGAGGAAATTTCGGATGCAGAATTTGGTGCGGGTGAATGTTCTGCGGGCGTATCTATTGTAAGTCCGGCTTTGCCACCCATCTCTCCGAGTGTGCGAACAATGTGCCACCCAAGAAATCCAAGCGAACGTCCTTCGGTGGTTACTTTTTGTGAAAGGGATGCGTCGGTTAATGCATTCAGGATTTTCAGTGTTGATTCACTTTCGTTATTCCAATCGGTGGCGAAATCATTAATGGTTTTATACATAAATATTTCCCTTATATTTTGGAATTTAAATCTGTAATTGGTTTAAATATTTTATTAAGCTGTCGGCTTAGTCGATTTCTTAAAATCATCTAAATATTTTTGTGCACATTCAGGACAATATCCATGACTAAAGATAGCATCTGAATGCTTCATGATGTACGATTCTACTTGTTCCCAGTACCCCTTATCATCACGAACCTTTTTACATAAAGAACAAATTGGTACCAAACCGCTCAATGTTTTAACATTTGCGAGTGCATCCCGTAACTCAATAAGGAGTTTTTCCCGTTCTTCTTCACTTTGTTTCCGTTCAGTCATATCGCTAAGAATTGCAACCGAGCCGTAAATACTGCCTTCTCGATCTTTCATCGGAGCACCACTGACGTCCACCCAGAAAGGTTCACCTGATTTTTTAAGTACTTGAATTTCATACCTGTCGGCAATACCATCTTTGCGCAAACGATTCTTTTCCTTTATTATCTCTCTAAAAAATTCATCGACAAGAATATGTAACCCAACTTTCCCTATTAGTTCTTCTTCCTTGTATCCTAACATCTGACATAAATTATTATTGACAAAAAGGATAACATCGTCGTTGTTAACCAACAAAACACCATCATTTAGTGTATTGACAAGAGTCCGGTATTGTTCTTCGATCCTCTGGAGTGTTTTTTCCATTTGTTTACGCTCAGTGATATCGATCCAAATACCAACTGTCTCTTTGGGTTTATCTTGATCATCGCGGGTCAATACAATGTGATCGGTAAACCAACGATATGAACCGTCAGCGCAGAGCCACCGATATTCCGTGAGGATGTAATTTTTTTCGAGAACCTTTTCATAATCAAATAATACCCGTTCGCGATCGTCAGGATGAAGCCGTGTTTGCCAGAAGGTGGCATTTTCTGTGAATTCCTTTGGTGTAAAACCCGTCATTTGTTCGACTTGATTACTGATCCACGTTGTCGCTAAATCAGCAGTAGCTTTGCCAGTGTAGAAGACCATTGGCAGCGAATTAAGAACAAGTTTTTGATGTTGTTCATTCCTGCGTAATTTTTCTTCCGATTTATTTTTTTCAATCACATCCGCAAAGATCGTTCCAACTATTCTAAGCAAGCTCACTTCATCGTTTGTCCAGGTGCGTTCAAATTGAACAGAATCGAAACCGAGAAAGCCGATCAATAAATTACTGGAAACCATAGGTATAACGACGACCGATTTAATATCTTGCATTTGAAGAATTTTCTTTTCAGCGTTGGCTTCAACTGGCATGTCGCTAACATTAGGAACGATAATATTCTCAAATCGTCGAAGTATCTGCATCCACCATGGGAATACTTCAACAGAAAGACCTTTAAGATTTTTAATTTCCGGCTCGATTCCTTCTGCACACCATTCGAATGTATTATCCATCTTCGTTCCGTCATCAGAAAACATAAAGACATAACTGCGGTCAACCTTAACAAATTCTCCGAGATGCTGAAGCGATTTCTTGATTGCCTCATCAATCCGTAATGTGTCAACTTTAATAAATTCTGTCGATATAGTGGTAATAACCCTTTGGAATTCATTGTGATAAAGTAATTTTTCTTCGGCACGTGTGCGGTCTGTGATATCCCGCGCAACGCCGACCAAGGCAACTGTTTCTCCCAATTCGTTCTTGACGATTGACGTCCACACTTCGACAGGAAAATCGCTGCCATTTTTGCGACGGTTGATAACTTCTCCATACCAACCTCCGGCAAGAGTAGCGGAAAGAATTTGATTCGCAACTTTAGCATTCATTGCGGGAGAACGAATAATTGAAATATTTTTCCCTAGCAATTCTTCGTCTGAGTATCCGTAGGTCGTAAGAAATGAATCATTTAGAAAAAGGATATTATCATTAATATCTGTGATGGAGATACAATCTTTTGCTGAAGCTACAGTTAGAGCAAGCAATCTAATCTTTGCCTCTGCATGTTCGGATTTAGGGATTTCATTTTTAAGTTCTCGCCATCTACGATAGGAAAAAATACCGAATGAAAATGCTAATATTACGAGTACTAAAACGATTTCATTAAGTTGGAAATGCTCGCCATACTTTCGCCATTCTTCTAATATTTCAAAGAAATTAAAAACAACCGCAAAAATGAAAAAGATAACAGCAATGATTGAGATTATTACTAAATCTTTGGATGCCTTCCCCAATTTTCGATGCCCGCTTATAGATTCATTACTCATAATTTTATCTCCAACTAGTAGCTACATTTAAAGACTTTTACCTGATATGGCTTTCAATAATGTTCATTAGGTTTATTTTACAGCATCAGGATGACAGGGGGAAATTATCCTAATTAGATTGTTAAAAGATCGGAATTGTTTGACCCTCTTCGTGTAAGGCAAGAATGGCCAACCTCGGGGCCCTGCAACCGAAGAGAATTACCAGTAAGAGACTTCTGAAAAATCTCTCCAATTGTCACCCTGAACGAAGTGAAGGGTCTCAAATACTTTAAAATCGAGATGTTTCGCTCCGCTCAACATGACAAAAAAGAATAATTCAGAAGTCTCAGTAAATGAATGTAATAGATCGGTTAATGAAATGCAATAATAATGATTAATG
>PNNN01000052.1 GCA_013824245.1 Chlorobiaceae bacterium
CCTACACATTTGAATCTTAAATGGAGGTGAGTCGCACATAAACTACTCTTACTGGGAGGGAACTTTGCCCCGACCCGCATATATGACTAACAGGTCGGGAGTGGGTGCGCCAGAGGCGCATCAGCTTTTCGCTGAAACTCCCTCCCAACAACCTGCTATTTTAGTGTACCTTGTCGCCTGTAGTTGGCGGCTGGAAACCGAAACCGCTTGGCGATGGATCGCCCTGCAATTTTATTTCGCCGAAAGCTTTTTCGAACTTCTCAATATTGTCGCGCAAAGCGTTCAATAATAATTTTGCATGCTGCGGTGTTGTAATTATGCGGGCATGCACTTTCGCTTTCGGTACGCCAGGCAACACACGAGTGAAATCGATAACAAATTCGGCGGGGGAGTGAGTTATGATCGCGAGGTTAGAATATATTCCCTCAGCCTCTTTCTCGCCAAGCTCTATGCTTATCTGCTGCTGCGGTTGATTCTGTTGAGCCATAAATATCCTTTCTTATCAAAATGAAAATGCCCTTCCTCTGTTTGATGAAGAAGGGCATAAAACGGTTATGCTAAATTATTTTTTCCTGAGAGAGTCGGCTTTCTCAAGTGCTTCTTTCGCTTCTTTTAACATGTTGGCATTCGCGTACGCGGATGCTAACAGATCTAAAACTGCCGGATCGTTTTTCTTAATTTCAGACAATTTTTCAAAGTAACCGACTGATTTCTTAAATTTTTCAATATAAGTTTTATCATCTTTCTTTTTCATATCCGAACCTTGGGTTGCCTGTTTCATCTTATCTCCGATTCGCAGGTAAGCAACGCCGATGTTCTGCAGTGCAACGTCGTAATTAGGATCTACCTGTAAAGCCGCATCAAAATGTGTTACTGCTTCATCAAGCGAATCGGTTTGCATTAAAAGAACGCCAAGATTGTATTGATAAATTTTATTTAAAGGATCTTTTGCAATTGCCTCACGTATGTACGGTTTTGCTTCGTTGGCTTTACCCGTGCGAATGTGAAGGTCGATCATTATTGTTAAAAGTTCTCCATTCTCCGGATCAAATTTTCGCGCCTCTAAGATTGCATTGATAGCGTTAGTGTATTCTATGGTCGCTTGTTCTTTATCGCTCTTTGCTTCTGCCGCTTGTGCTTTTTGCAAATAAGCGTTGATGAGCGAGATATGAAGATCGGATGGTGCCTTATGTTTTAAGGCATCTTTCAAAGTTGTAATCTCGCTTTCGAAATTGCCATCCGCGCGATGTACAATCGCAATGTACTGATACGTGATGAAGGTATCCGGATTTATGGTCAATGCAATATTGTAACTATCGAGCGCTTGCTTTCTAAACTCTGCCGCTTTTCCGGTCGAATCATTCAAGCTTTGATTATAAGCACCCACACCTTTATTCAGTGCCTGTCCCCAAACATATTTTTTGGCTTGAGCAATTCTTTCGGTGTACTCGTTGCTGTTCTTCGTGCAATTATCATACGCTTCGATAGAATTTTTATAATCACCGCGTTGCATGCGGGCGTTTCCTAAAAGCCACCATGCTTCGGCATTGGTTGGGTTTTTTTCTGTTTCCTGATTCAGCCACTTCTCGGCGCTTTCCCAGTCTTGCCGCTGGATGTAAAGCTTTGCGCTTGTCATTTCCTGGGATGAACATTGGAAGCCCGTGAAGATGAAGAATAAAGTCACAAGGGCTGAAAGGAGTGCGAAAATCGTATATTTTTTCATTGAGATTCCTTAGAAGTAACGAATTTTGTGAATAATTTCGATTCCAATATACGGAATGCAATAAAAAGAATCAAACTACATTAAGATATTAATTCAAATAAAATCCTTTGGATGATATAAGCAAAATAATACTTGGGTATTTCAATTGATTCCAAATAAAATGAACTGACATTTTATTCGAGGAAATATTCATAAAATTCTTAATACTAAAAAATAATATCCATATTTATTGACTTGTTTTTTGTTGAAAATTTTGGTATATACACAAAGTTAATTTGCTTCGTGTCTTAAATGTGATTTCAAAAAGTTTTTAGAAAGGGATTTAATATGGCAGGTGTTCAATTTCAGGTACCGTTAAATGGTCAGAAGATTTCAATCAGCGGCGGAAAGTTAAACGTCCCCGATAATCCCATTATTCCTTTTATAGAAGGAGACGGAACGGGACCGGATATTTGGCGCGCATCGGTGCGAGTGATGGATGCGGCTGTTCAAAAGGCATACAACGGAAAAAAGAAAATTGCATGGATGGAAGTTTATGCAGGCGAGAAATCGTTCAAACAGTTTAACACATGGTTGCCTGATGAAACTGTTGCGGCGTTTCATGAATATCTCGTTGGTATAAAAGGTCCGCTAACTACACCCATTGGCGGAGGAATAAGTTCGTTGAATGTTGCACTTAGACAACTCTTAGATTTATATGTTTGCTTGCGTCCGGTGCAATATTTTAATGGTGTGCCATCTCCGGTGAAGAAACCGGAAGTTGTGAATATGGTGATATTCCGTGAGAACACGGAAGATATATATGCCGGTATCGAATTTACAGGAGGATCACCTGAAGCACAAAAGATATTAGATTTCTTCGCGAAAGAATTTCCAGACAAATTTAAGAAAATCAGATTTGGAACAAACGCCAAGGTAAACGATTGGCTTAAAACTATCGGACGTGCTGAAGAATCGAACGTGAATGTCGGTGTTGGCTTAAAAGCTGTATCGGCACTCGGTTCAGAAAGATTAATTCGCTCAGCCATTCAGTACGCGATAGACCTAAAGAGGAAATCGGTAACTTTTGTTCATAAAGGAAATATTATGAAATTTACCGAGGGCGCTTTCCGCGATTGGGGATATGCTTTAGCTGAAAAAGAATTTGGTTCGAAAGTTTATACCTGGATGCAGTGGGAGAAAACAAAAAAAGAAAAAGGTGAAGATGCCGCTAACGCAGAACAAAAATCAGCGCTTGCATCGGGAAAAATATTAATTAAAGATGCGATTGCCGATATCACACTTCAACAAGTTCTTACCCGCCCGGAAGATTTTGACGTGATTGCCACACTCAATCTCAATGGAGATTATCTCAGTGATGCGCTTGCCGCGCAAGTTGGTGGAATAGGTATCGCACCCGGCGGAAATATAAATTATGTGAGCGGACATGCGATCTTTGAAGCTACGCATGGTACTGCACCTAAATATGCTAATCTCGATAAAGTAAATCCCGGATCGGTGATTTTAAGCGGTGAAATGATGTTGCGCTATTTGGGTTGGCTTGAAGCGGCTGATTTAATTCTCAAGGGATTGAACGGCACAATCCAATCGAAAGTGGTTACTTACGATTTCGCTCGGTTAATGACAGGCGCGAAAGAAGTGAAATGTTCCGAATTTGGTGATGCAATAATAAAAAATATGTAAGTAAATTCTAGATAGACCTCCGGTTTTTACGGATTGATCTCATTGAAAAAACCGGAGGTTTAAAAAATTACCTCACAAGCAGCATCTTTTTTACATCCATAAAACCTTGTCCTGAATTTGACGAAGGATCCCCAGCCGAGATTTTGCAGAAGTAAATACCACTCGGTAATCTCTCAGCATTCCACGTTACAGAATATTCTCCGGGTTGCTTTATTTCATTCACAAGTGTTTCTACTTCTCTTCCTAATATATCATAAACCTTTAAAATTGTTAATTGACAATTAGCAATTGTAAATTGAAAATTAGTCGTTGGGTTAAACGGGTTTGGATAGTTTTGTTCGAGCCGGAAGGAAAGAGGTGCAGATTGATTCTTTCTATCAACTTGTAATGAGATATGGGATGTGTGATATGGGATGTGTGTAAAACCATTCCCAGTTATTTTAATGCCTTGCAGATCTGAGATGATTAACGAATACTCTAAGGTTTCGTCATAAATATTCCACTCTACTTTGATTGAGTTAGATCGAGATTGAACCTCAATTGGCAATGATAATTTTGATGAAATATTGTTAGGAATTATTTCAATATTTCTCTGCGATCCAAATCGTACATCGAATAAACCGTCGGGCGGAAGTGGAGGCAATTCATAAAGATCGATGTTGCAATCAGTCTTATGTGAGTTGAAATAAATCGTCTGCTCGTTGTTATAATTATCTGATATGGTCAAACGATTCCATCCTGAAAAATCATCCGCAGTTGATGATTTCAGGTTCGATAGTGAAGATGCGGATAAAATAAGATGACCATCTGACTTTGATTTCACCCAATAACCATGTCGCGGCTTTAAAGTATCCGCGGCAGTGTAAGATAATTTATATCCATAATATCGGGATGTAACTATACTGTCCGGAATCTGCTGGATGTTTGTTGCTATAACATCACGAGATAATGAACCAATCATATTCCAGCCCGTTTTAACCTCAATTGTATCAGAATAAATCGAATCTCCGGTTATCGATATTAATTGTGGCTCTGAAAATTTCAGCCAGTATCCGATTCCATTAAAGAGAGAATCAGAGAGAACATAATTGTTGTTAAATGAAAATGGTTTTGATATTGCAGTCGGGAAAATTGTTTCCGCTCGTTGATCGGTAACAGATAAATGTAGAGAAATAAGGTTCCAACCTTTAAAATAATCGGGATTGACGATGATTGAAAACTGTGCATCACTCGAATCGATCAACAATCCCGAATCCATGTCGGTGATTCTGATGATTGCCTCAGTGGATGATGTATCGGGCGGTGTCCATGTGTAACTTTCATCGGAAGCCGGGATATGATCTGCAATCAACGTCCAGTTTAAACCGTTATTCGATGAGAATTCGAGTTTAACTTTTTGAACAAAACGTTGTTTCCATGCAATTGATTCTGGGAAACCGCCGGCAATAATTTCACCACCGTTCGGATATGTAACGAATAATTTGGGCTGACGAACAAAAGGGCGTTCATAAACTCCGTTACCAAATGTAGAAGCGCGTAGTTTGTTATTTGCTCTGGAGACAGTTAAATCTAAAACCATTGCGGATGGCATACCATCGTTATATTCTTCCCATGTAACTCCATTATCCGAAGAATGGAATGTCCCGAGATCGGTTCCCACATATAAATTTTCTTCAGCTTCCGGGTCAACGCATATTGCTTGATGAGGAATATCGGGAAGGTTACCCGAAATATTTATCCAATGTGTTCCAAGGTCCGTTGTTTTAAATATATGAGGTGTTCCATAACCGGAATAAGTCAGATAGGCAGTGGAATTATCCAATGGATCAAATTCAATATCAGTTGGATAGCGATTAGGTAAACTATCGGTGCCGTATAATCTGTATGTTACGTTTGTCCATGTTCCGCCGCCATTAGTACTCGAAAATATTTCGAACTTCGGAGTTGTACCAAGCGCGCCTTCTCCGGTTGCGGCTATTACATAATTTGCACTCAATGGCGATACACCGATGCACGCGATCTTTGTACCGTTTAGTGTGGTTTGACCGTTTGAGGTGAACCAGTTCGATCCTCCATTTGTTGTTTTGTAAACATTGCGGCTTCCCGCATATAAAATGTTCGGAGATGATTGTGCAATTACGAACGGTGCTATGAAATTCGCATTACTCGATCCGTATGCAAGTCCGCTTACAATCGGAAATGCCGAGCTTCCGCCTTGATTTGATTTGAAAAGATTCAAATATTGATATTCAAAATATAGAATATTTTTATTCGTCGGATCTATTGCACACCACCCGCCGTCTGCATACAGAATATCAAACCAATATTGCGAGCCGGAGAATTTGAGTGTGCCGTTATCCTGAAGTCCTCCAATTGCTATTGTTGAATCCTGCGGTGAGTTTGCGAAACCGGGATAGAATTGTGTTGTCTGCAATCCGTAATTGCAACTCAAGAACGATGCACCACCATCAGATGTTTTAAAAATACCGCCATCGGTCCCAAAGTAAACAATGTTTGGGTTGTCGGGATCGAATGCTATTGCGTGATGATCCACATGAACAACATAAGTGGAAATGTTATTTAATGATGTGCCTCCGTTTGTTGATTGATATATATCCAAACCGGCACAATAAATTGAATCAGGGTTATTGGGATGGACGGATATTACATTATCATACCATCCCTGCGAACCGACGAAGTTCGTTGAAGATTTCAGACTCCATGAATTTCCGCCATCCGTCGTTTTATACAATCCAATCATGCCGCCAGTTCCGGCATTTGAAATTCCGGCATAAACAACAGCAGAATTAGATGGCGCGTAGGATAGAGATGTTCTACCAAAATCAGTGGTGGGTAAGCCGTTTGTTAACTTAAGCCATGTTGTTCCGCCATTTGTAGTTTTATATAAGCCGGGGTTTGGAGATGAATTTAGATTACCGTGTGAGACGATTAACTGATTCGTGTCAGTCGGACTCATCACCAAATCCATCGCCATCAAAACCGTATCTGATCGAATCCATGAATCACCGGCATTTATAGATTTGAATACACCTTCACTTGTTGCCGCGAATATTGTGTTCGGGTTCAGCGGGTTCACTACAATTTTTTGAACGGCGGTGATTTCAGGGAATGTCCATGTCAATCCGGTTTGATTCCATGTTAAACCCGCATCTGAAGATTTCAGAATTCCCATTCCATATGATGCACGTGCGCCGGGAGTTCCAACTAAAGGACGGAAATATAAACTAATCTCACCTGTCCCAATATATATTACATCCGGATTTAACGGATTAAGTGCGATAGCGCTAACAGATAAAGTGTTAAAACCTGTATTGATATAAATCCACGCACCATTTCCAATTCCACCTTGTGTCGATTTCCAAAGTCCGCCGCTTGCCGAGCCAGCCCAAAGGATGTCTGAATCTCTGGGATCAATTGCTATAGCAAGAATTCTTCCGCCTATGTTGTAGGGTCCCAAAGATTTCCACGGATCTATGCTACTCATCTTTGGCAATGATGATTTATTAGCTAATTTGAAATGTTGCATTTGTTGGACAGCTTTTTGGAAAGCTTTTTGCGGAATCATCTCGCCCGGCAAAGCGCGTTGAGCATACCACCATTCGAAACTGCGCATCGCACCGGTGAATCCCGGTGTTTTTTCTTCTTGAGATGATGAACGATTTTGTTTTTCTACAATCAGAATAAACGGAAGAACAAAACAAATTGATATTATAAAAAGTTGGAATTTTCTTTTCAGCATATAAGTAATCTTGATGAACCGATCTAATTCAATATATTTCTTAATGAATCAAAAGTCAACAACGGGTTTTGTAAAATTCATCGAATTTTGGTACTTTCTAATAGAAATTTTCATGAAATATTATGGAATAGAACGATGGCAGGTGCCAATCCGTTAATCAAGCAAGAAGAATTATCAAGTATTGATGAAGAAATTCAGGAACCGGCGAAGGTTGTTTTATTTAATGATGAGGTGCATACTTTCGATGAGGTGATACTGCAGATAATGCGCGCTACGGGGTGCGATTTAACTAAAGCTGAAGCCCTGACATGGGAAGTGCATCATATGGGAAGAGCGATAGTATATGTTGGAGAGTTGTTAAAGTGTACGCAGGTAAGTTCGGTTCTCGAGGAGATTGAATTACTGACACAAATTGAAGTATAGAAGATAAATATTATTCTGTAAATATTTATCCCGCTTAAGCGGGATTTGTTTGTTATAGAACCATGATTTATCATGGTCTCAGAAGAAAGAAAATCAAATAAATGACATCAAAAGAAATTAGAAATAGTTTTTTAAAATATTTTGAAGAACGCGGGCACAAGATTGTTTTAAGCGCTCCGGTTATTCCCCACGACGATCCGACGTTGTTGTTCACTAACGCGGGCATGAATCAGTTCAAGGATGTTTTCCTTGGAACAGGCAAGCGGGAATACAAGCGTGCCACAGATACTCAGAAGTGTATTCGTGTAAGCGGAAAGCATAACGATCTTGAAGAAGTTGGCAGGGATACATACCATCATACTTTTTTTGAAATGTTAGGCAACTGGTCGTTTGGTGATCCTGCCCGTCCGGCAGGCGGGTATTATAAAAAAGAAGCCATCGAGTGGGCGTGGGATTTATTGACCAAAGTTTGGGGACTTGATAAGAAGCGATTGTACGCAACCATTTTCGAATCTGATGATGAAGCCGAACAACTTTGGAAGAAGGTCACGGACATCGCTCCTTCTCATGTTCTACGTTTCGGCAAGAAAGATAATTTCTGGGAGATGGGCGAGACGGGTCCTTGCGGACCATGTTCTGAAATTCATGTCGATTTAACAGATGATCTCTCCGGTGGAAATCTTGTTAACGCCGGCGATCCTCGCGTGATGGAAATTTGGAATCTTGTTTTCATACAGTACAATCGTGATGATAAGGGAATACTTACTCCGCTGCCGGCGAAGCATGTAGATACGGGTATGGGCTTTGAAAGAATTTGTGCCGTGTTGCAAGGAAAGAAATCAAATTACGACACCGATGTTTTCATGCCGATAATAAATCGGATTTCTGAGATTGCAGGTCAGCCATACAAAGCACAACTCAACGACCCGCTTGATATTGCTATGCGGGTGGTTGCCGATCATGCTCGCATGCTTTCGTTTTCAATAGCCGACGGTGGAATTCCTTCCAACGAAGGACGAGGTTACGTTATGCGCCGCATCCTCCGCCGCGGTGCGCGCTTTGGTCGTACACTCGGATTGCACGAACCGTTTATATATAAAGTTGTAGAAGCGGTTGTTAAATCGATGGGAGAACAATTCTCTGAAATAAAAGAAAAACAAAATCACATCGAACGGGTGATTAAAGGAGAGGAAGAAAGTTTCAACCAGACACTCGATCGCGGGTTGGAAATATTTGAAAAAGTAATCGAAGAGATTGGTCACTCTAAAACATTTCCCGGAGAAGATGCCTTTAAGTTGTATGATACTTTTGGTTTTCCGCTCGATCTAACTGAAATGATGGCTACGGAAAAAGGATTGAAAGTAGATACTGGAAGATTTACGGAGTTAATGGAGGAACAACGGGATAAAAGTCGACAAGCAAGTAAGAAATTTGAACCTGAGGGTTGGTTAGTTCGAACTAAAGCTATGCCACTCCAACATGTATCTGAATTTGTAGGGTATGATCAATATGAAGTTGATACCGAGATAATTGCAGTTGCAGGCGATCAAATAGTATTAAAGAAGACACCATTTTACGTCGAAGCTGGTGGTCAACTATCAGATAATGGTGAGATAATTGATGGAAAAACACACCATAAGGTCATCAATGTAATAAACGATGGAAATCAAATTATTCATAAATTATCGCAATCAGTTTCATATACTGCATTTGCAAAAGTAAGAGCGAGCATTGATGTTCCTCGCCGTCTCAACATCATGCGTAACCACACAGCTACACACCTACTCCACGAAGCATTGCGAATGGTACTTGGAGAGCATCTTCATCAACAGGGTTCGCTCGTTGCACCGGATAGATTGCGTTTCGATTTCAACCATTTTGAAAAAATAACTCCCGATCAGATTCGGAAGATAGAAGATATTGTCAATGATAAAATTGCGCAGGCACTTCCCGTTACTGCCCTCAACGATCCAAACGAGTGGCTAACAATCGAAGAAGCAAAGCGTCAATTCCCTAAATTAAAAATGTTCTTCGGCGAAAAATACGGAGATAAAGTCCGCGTTGTAGCGGTAAAAGATTTTTGTGCTGAGCTTTGCGGCGGCACCCACGTTAAGAACACGAAAGATATACAGCATTTCAAAATAATATCTGAGGCAAGCATCGCAAGCGGCATACGCAGAATCGAGGCGGTTACAGGCGATGGACTGAAAGATCACATCCAGAAACTCGTTGCAAAGACGGGCGAGATGGATGCTCAGATCGAGAAGCTTCTTATAGAGAAAGGTGAACTTGAGAAACAACTCGGTCAGCATACAAAGGTCGAAACATATCCGCGACCATCTCTCGGCAAAGTAACTCTACCCGCCGAATCCATTACTCCCAAAGTTGTCGATGAAGTCGAGCAAGCGATTCAACAAAGAGAAACGACTATTGAGAATGTTTTAAAGTCAACCATCGATCTGAAAAAAGAACTTAGCAAATATCGTGTAAAAGAGGTATCTTCAGGAATCGATTCTATGATTGCCGGCGCTGAGATCATTGACAACATCAAGATAGTTGTCCAAAAAGTGGATGTTCAGAGTGTAGAAGAACTTCAAAGCTTAGGCGATGCACTTCGTTCAAAGCTCGGTTCCGGAGTTGGATTGTTGGCAACTGTAATGAACGAAAAAATATCTTTAGTATGTGTTGTAACCGATGATCTTATCAAAACGAAAAAGCTACAAGCGGGCAAGATTGTCGGAGATGTAGCAAAACTCGTTGGGGGCGGCGGCGGTGGACGTCCGCATCTTGCAACTGCCGGCGGGAAAGATGTTGCGAAGTTAGATGAAGCGATTAAACAAGTTGGAATGATTGTGAAGAATCTATTAAAATAAATGTTATTGGTCATTCGTTATTCGTCAGTTGTCATTAGTCATTTGTTGTTTGTTGTTTGTTCTTAGTTCTTAGTAAATATTAACAAACTTTTTTTATTTTTTAATTTTTCCTTTTGAATTGATATGGCACATTTACCTTTAACACTCCTGCATAGGCAGAAATATATTCAGGATCAGCTTAACGAAAGCGCCGAGACGAAAAAGAAAATATTCGATGCTTGCGCGGGCGACATCCTGAAAGCTGTTGATGTTATTATGAAAGCATTCAACGATAAGAAAAAGCTCCTTATCTGCGGAAACGGCGGCAGCGCAGCAGATGCTCAGCATATAGCGACCGAGTTTGTCATTCGTATGACGAAAGCAAATCGACCGGCATTGCCTGCAATAGCTTTAACGACCGATACATCAATGCTGACAGCCGGCGGTAACGATATTGGATTCGAGAATGTATTTGCAAGACAAGTCGAGGCGCTTGGAAATAACGGTGATGTTTTACTCGCAATCAGCACCAGCGGGAAATCGGCAAATGTAAATCTCGCGATTGCCGAGGCGAAGAGACGAGATATGATAGTCATTGGATTGCTTGGAAAAGATGGTGGCTCATCAAAAGAAATTGTGGATATATCTGTAATCATTCCTTCAAACGATACTCAGCGAATACAGGAAGGTCATATCACTGTCGCTCACATCATTTGTGGAATAATTGAAAACGAGATGTTTGGATGAACGAACGATGAATGAGGAAAATGGAACAGATATTTGTATTCGAATAGATGAGCAAATAGAAAATCTAAAATTGCTATCTCCAAAATTGAATAATGAATCTATTGAATATTCTGAAAATACATCGGTTTTATATACAATGATTGGTACACTACAAGATATGAAAATGTGCATACGAGAAATCCGAGAACTTCGATATTTTATCGAGAGTCATTAACAAACAAATGCCAAATCCTCGACGAAACGATTTTCTAATTCCGACTCTCGCTGTAATATTCGACAGCGCCGCAATTGAATTATCATTTCTCTTTTCATATTGGCTTAGGTTTGAAACGACGTTTCTGAATTTCCTTCCGCTCACAGAAGATATCCCGCCGCTTCGTGCTTATATTTATGGCTCTTTAGTAATCATTCCGATTTGGCTTTTAATATTTAATTCAAACAAGATGTACGGTGCGCGGCGAAATGTAGCATTGACGGATGAATTATTCTCTATCATAAAATTAATCACACTCGGAATGCTCGTGGTTATGAGCGCGGCATTCTTTTACAGAACATTCTCTTATTCGCGTGTTGTGTTCGGATTGCTTTGGTTTTCATCTATATTTATAATCTTCGCGGGAAAAATATTTCTCGTTAAAATAGAAAAAACGGTTTATGCTCTTGGGCGTGAATTACGAAATGCAGTCATTATCGGATCTAACGATACTGCACAAAGAATATTTTCCCAAATATCAAATCACTCTTTACTTGGTTATCGTTTTATAGGATATTTTGCCGATAAACCTGCCATAGATTTACCTTTATCCGGCGCACAATATCTTGGAGGATTTTCCGATGCGCCGGAGATTTTGATCAAGGAACGTATTGAGCTTGCATTGATTGCACTCAATTACAACGATCATCCCAAATTAATAAAACTTGTGCAAGATTGCGAAGGTGTGAACACGGAACTGATGCTCGTACCCGACCTGCTTGAGATAATGACATCAGGAATGAAAGTGAAAGAACTGGATGGGATACCATTCATCAAAATTAAAGGTGTGCCGATGACAACATGGGGGAGAATTGTCAAGCGGTTGTTCGATCTTATTGTTTCATCTATCTTATTGGTTCTTAGTTCGTGGTTGTTTGGCTTGATTGCTCTTGCCATTAAATTAAATTCGAAAGGTAAAATTTATTTTATTCAGGAACGGATCGGTTTGGATGGAAAATCATTCAAGATGATGAAATTCAGGACGATGCAGACCGGAGCTGAGATGCTCGATAATGAATCGGGTTTGGGAATTAACGACGATCCGCGGCAGACAAGCGTTGGAAAAATTTTGAGAAAGTTAAGCATTGATGAATTACCTCAACTGATTAATGTCTTCAAAGGTGAGATGAGCTTGGTGGGACCGCGTCCGGAAAGGCCATATTATGTTGATCAGTTTAAAACACTCGTTCCAAAATATTTAGATCGTCATCGCGTGAAAACCGGCATGACCGGCTGGGCGCAGGTAAATGGTTTACGCGGAAATACATCTCTCGAAGAACGCATTCGTTACGACATTTATTACATTGAAAATTGGACTCTCTGGTTCGATATGAAAATTTTGTTTAAAACTATTAAGGCAGTATTTTATTCATGAAAATGTCATTCGATAATAATCATTTTTCATTTATTCCGAAAAATATACAACACTCACTACTTCCCATTCACCACTCACATATTAACTAAATGATTACACTATTTATTTTTTATATACACGTAATTGCCGCAGTCGTCATCTTTACAAAACGCTGGCAGGAAGAGAGTTGGAAGGATGGCTTATTGGGTGTCGGATTTCTCGCTCTTATATTTTCTGTCGGTTGGTCTATTTCAACTTTTATCTTAAAGTTGTTTATGGGTGAAAGAGGGTTCGGTGTCTGGTTTGATAGGGATGCATTGTCATTGGTTTTATTGCTGATAATGGAAGCGATTTTCTTCTCTTATCAAATGAGAAGAAAGAAAAGAAAAATACAAGCGGCATAATCGTGATAATAATCAAAAAATAAAAATGAGTCTTGCGTAACATCAGTTAATGATTAAATTATCAACCAAATATCATTGCGCATCCATATACTTTTTGGGGGTGTCAAGGATGCGATCAAGTTCTTCCATGTGTACTTCTTCATTCTGATTTCTTCATTCAAATGTCAATGTTTAGGTTGTGAGGAAGCTCTCTCTCTGACCATTTTGCATAGGTACATTCGCGTAGACGCGATCCTTCGGACAAAGTCCTCAGGACAACGCCTTTACGGTCGCGATATTGGGCTTCATCCACAGGCAAGAAGCATGTCGATGTCTCACCACGGGTCGATCGACCCGTCGGATCGTTCTATGAATCTACGATTCGATAGAATCGTGGATAGACTATTCGTCGAGCGGGCTACATCGGGTTGGGCTGACTAAAAATAAAAACGGCTCACGATGATGCGTGAGCCGTATACTTATAACTTCCCGAAAGTTCCGGGACAGACGAACATAGTAACTTTCGGGAAGCTGTCTGCTTACTTCATCAAAATTAATTTCTTAGTTTCGATGAAACTCTGCCCTGAGCTTATCGAAGGGCTGCCTGATTGTAGTCGATAATAATAAACTCCGCTGGGGAATCCGCCTGAGGCGGATGCGTCCCATCTAACCGTGTATTCTCCCGGTTGCTTTACCTCGTTTACCAGAGTTGCCACTTCTTTACCGAGCATGTCAAATATCTTTAGAGTTACAAATCCGAAATCCGAAATCCTAAATCCGATATTTGTATTCGGATTGAACGGATTAGGATAATTCTGATTTAAAGAAAACTCTACAGGCATATTGGGCTGGTTATCTTCAACGCCAGTAGTACCGACAGTTATTTGTCCGTTGGTTGGCAATGCTAATGGTTTTCCTTCGTTCAGCAAGTTTGCTGCGAAGTTAACAGGATATGAGCCGAGAGGCGCTGATGCAGAAATTTTATATCGTATCTTCAATAAAACTCCGGGTCCTGTTACAGGTGCGGCTCCTGCGGCAGTGATATTTACGCTTCCCGCTGTGGGAGTTGCCATCGCAACCAAACGACCTTCGAATAATGTCCCTGCCGTAATAATCTCTATCGGCGTGAAGTAATTCTGGTTATGAGTAAGAGAGAGTTGTGTGGAAAAGACACCGGGCGAATATGAACCGATTTCCACCGACACCTCAACCGAATCGCCAGCAGCGCCGGTAACATTCAGTAAACGAATTCGCATATCGTACAAAGTGATATTACCGCTTGTGCCTGTGGCTCCAACAGAATCGATGACCAAAACATGAATGATTCCGCTTTTCAACGCTTTCAGTTTACCAGTCGCTGAAATTGATGCAAGTGTAGTATCGGAGACAGACCAAACAACAGGAGGAGTTGCACCACCTGAAACTGTGAACTGTAATGAATCTCCTGCAACAAGAATGGCGGTACTCGGTGCAACAGTAAGGTTTGCCCGAAGGATGGGTGTAAAATACCCGTTCCTGATATTGCCAGTTATGCTTTCATTAAACATGATATCGGATAATTGAAGAGTTGTTGCATAAGTATTCACTTCGGTAATCTTGAAACGGATATAAGCGAGTATCGAAGTTCCTACACTGTTAAGGCGCATTGTATCGCTTGCGAATGCAACAGTTATCTTGCCCGAAGCGAAGTGCATAACAGGCGCAGGGAATGATGCTAACAATGCCCCATTAGTTAGCATGTCAAGAGCAGTCAATACATTAGCATTATACGAAACGGAAAACGTGCCCGATTTAATATCGACTAAAGTAAGATCACTTATATAAATCGGAATGTTGATTGTTTGTCCCTGCAAATATGTTGTGTCGCGAATTGTCAGTTTAAACGATCTCACTTCAATCAAACCTGTTGTATCGGTGATACCATTACTGTCAACTGCAACAACAGCGCATACACCGCCATGTTGCGATGTTAGTAAACCGCTGGAGTTGATAGTTGCAACGTATGGATCTGTTGTATACCAACTGTAAGGGGATTTACCGCCGCTGACATAGAATTGCAACGTCTCTCCAACAGTAAGTAATCCTGTGTTAGGTGAAACAGTTATCACAGGTAAATTTTGAATAGTGATCGTTCCGTTTCTAACAATCGTAGTTGGAGTGCCTTCGTTAAAATATGCTTTAACAAATTGAAGGGAGGCATACGTTGATGTTGAAGTGAGTGGGAGCGATGTTTTAAGATATAAAAAGATTCCCGTTCCTGCGAGGGGAGTAGTACCTGCACCGGCAATTGTGATTTTGCCTGAAGAGAGATGAAACGCAGGTGCGCCCCAGCTCTCGGTCATCGATCCGTTTGTGATAACAGAATCGATTACCAAAGGTCCGGCAGTGTAATTTATATCAAGTTCATACGATTTCACATTCAAGCCGGTAACACTGCTATCAATCCAAACCGGGATGTAAACAGTCTTGCCGCGCGTGATCGTTGAATCGCGGAACGAAACCCTGATTGGTCCCGCCATTAAAGGCAGGACCAAGAGAGTTCCGAGCAATATGATGAATATATTTTTTTTCATTGTTGTTTGCTCCTTATTTTAATTTGAATTTATTTCATGAGGAGCATTTTCTTTACGCTCGTGAAGTTTTTATTTCCGGTCGCCGTTATACGGTAGATATACATTCCATTTGCAACCGGAACGCCGAAGTCGTTCGTTCCATTCCATTCAATCTGATATTCACCTGCCGATTGAGTTCCATTCACTAACGTGCTGACCAATTCACCGATCGAGTTGTAAACCCGGAGAGTAATATGTGAAGCATCTTCCGGTATCTGATAACGGATGTTGGTTGTTGGATTGAACGGATTCGGATAGTTCTGATCTAAAGCAAATTCGGTTGGTTTACCGTTGATGGTTAAATCACGGTTAATTGCCGATGAGCTTAAATCAACTTCGTTGATGAGCAGTTTAGTGAAGGTGATTTGGGATTTCACAACGCCGCGCACATTTCCGGCGATATCAAATGTGATGAACAGGAGGTCCTCATCGGCATCAATAAGCTTATTGCTTGCCATAGCGATGTTGATTGAGCCATTGGCAGATTTATTCTGCATCAACAAGGAAGAAACACCTGAAGCTAATTTTATTTCTTTCGGTGTAAGAAGTTTCGCATCGTATTTCAATCCAATATCAACCGATGCCAAATTCCTTAATCCATTGACTCTTATCGGAACGGTGATAGTTGAAACGGTCGTGCTTACCGGTTCACCAACTTCAATAGATGAAGCACTGAGACGCGGTAGAGTTGTGGGAATATTTTTCCCTAACTCACTTGGGAAGTTTAAAATATTACCGACGACATATTGCAGAATTAATGAAGCATCGTAAGAGGTGATTCCACCAGCCGCACTCACATCTGCCACTTTTTGCTGTGTCGCATCAAGTGGATATGTTACGGGATCGACTACATATTGCAATATTACGGTTGCATCGTACGCTTGAACAAAACCATTTAAGCTGACATCTCCGGCAAGTGGCGCCTGAGCACCGATTGTTCTGAACGGTGCATACTGGACACTATCGGTTACTCTATCTCCTGTACCAAGTGGGTTTCCTGAATGTGTTGGTCCCGAGTTATTTCCCCACCAGTTATAGCGTGCATCTATATTAAACGTTTTATTAACGTTGTTGACTCCGTAATTCGAATTTTGGTATATGTCGCTGTAATTCATGACCGGTTTTGCTGAGCCAGTTGCTTTTATTGCATCGTAGTTCTTCGAGAATGAAGAGTATGTAATTGTGGGACTTGCATTATTAGCCGTTATTGCCGCTGTGCTATAAGAGAGTCCAGCATATCTAAAGATACAATTTTTAATTCTGCAGAGGGGATCAAGTGATTCATCCTGAAAAGTGATTCCAAACCAACCTTGATAACTGCTGTAAGGAGAACTTGCAGTTGTATCTGCGTTAGTATCTCCACCATAAAAATCATCACGATAATCGGTGAACACAATTGCACTATCTGGAGTTGAACCACCCTCGGCGATTAGTCCTTTTCTAACAGTCATGCCGGTATAGTAAAAGGACTTGATAACCAGCCCGGGAGAAATTGTGAGAACTGCACCGGTGCCGATGTTGTAATTTCCGAATAGGTAAGGAATGTTGGTTACACCTGCGAAGTCTCGTTTTACAAGTGTTACATCTTGAACCAGTGTTTCGTTTTCAAGAACACCGATTGCTCGAAATGTTTTTCCTGATATGATATTATTTTCAGTAGATCGTGGATAAGAAACAAGTGAGGTTCTTATCGGTGCGTAAGTGAGATTATTAAAAACACAAGTATCAATAATCGGATCGGAGACACCGGTAAGATACACTCCCCAATTATCCTTATCGAATGTCGTATTGATAATCTTTGGTGAACTGCTTAAGGTCGTTATTCCACCCTCTCGATAACGTATGATAGCATGATTAACAAAGCTCACGCTATCGTTGCTGATATCCGAGAAATATATGCGCTGTCCACCCTGAATGTTTGGTAATGTTAGTGATCCGTCTCCTTTAGAATCAGCCGGATTGCCATAACTGTCATCAGCATCGTCTGTGAAGATCACCGGCGAGGTTGAAGTGCCGTTGACTACTATAGCACCATTGACGGTCAAGTCACCATTCTTGAAAACAAGACCGGCAGGAATTGTCAATACAGTCCCTGAATTGATTGTGCATGTTGCGTACAAATAGTACGTGATGTTATCATATCCGGCAAAATTCCGAATAGGAATAGTATCATCTACAGAATAATTTTCCGGGACTATACCAAGAGCCATGTAGCCGATATTCAAAGCCGAAATATTGGTAAACGTCGGATTTGAGAACATGCTCATAGCCACCGGACAGCCGGTTATATTATTTATCTGAAGGTTAGAGAATATTGGATCGGCACTCCCGAAAACCCCGATTGCAGTTGTACTCGATTGCTGGATAACACAGCTATCTACAACGACTTTAGCGTTTGTTACTCTAATTACTCCATAAGTATAGTTATATGCATAATATCCGCTGCCGCCATATCTGAATTCACAATTTTTAAATGAATTCAATGTATCAGCAGACGAACTTACGAAATCGATGACATTCCAATTCCCGCGAGCAGGTTGAGAAGCGTTTCCATCATTGTTTGTATCTCCTCCATCCGCATCGTCGGGTAACGAAGTGAAAATAATTTTTTGTACTGCAGTACCGTCTGCAATTAGTGCGCCCTGAACATAAATGCCGCTGTAACCGTTGTTCACAAACTTGATTACTACATCGGGTGCAATAGTGAGAACAGCATTTGGCGCAATAGTCAGGTTGCCAACGATATAAGCAATATTATTTATTCCTGCAACATCGCGGGTGTTTAGAGTTGCGTTTGATGAAAGAGTGCCTTCTAAAATTCTAATACCCTTACTGCCATTCGCGGCAAATGTAATATTTAAAAAAGTCGGATCGGAAGTCAACGACATCGCGATAGGATCTAATCGGCAGTTGATAATATCAACACCATCGATAGTTGGTGTTGCACCACCGTCGCATTGAATGCCATAATTATAGATATCGCTGAGTGTTGTATGTGATAATGTTCCACCCGCATTGGTGAAAGTTACACCGCCGTATTGAGATCCTCCGTATTTTATCAAACAACTGTCGATGAGACAAAATCCATCGTCGCTTGTTGCGAGAAACTGAATTGTTTGCCAATTACCCCAAGTCGGAGAAGTAGCGGCGCCGTCGCCATTAGTATCGCCCGGATTTCCAAAATTATCATCTTTGAGTGATGTAAAAACAATTTGCCCATCAGCGGCTGTACCTTTGGCTCTGAAGCCCCCGTTAACATAAATTCCCACTCCATTTACTTTGATGATAACACCGGGATCTATTGTCATATTTGTTCCGGGATTTACTGTCAGGTCCTCAAGCAAAACGTATGTGATGTTATCGTAACCAGCAACATTACGCTTCCGGATAGTTCCATTGAACCCTAAGTTTTCCCCGACGATTCCTAATGCAGTCCATGTAGTGTTAATGAAATGAACTCCGCTGAATATTGGATCGGCAGAAACCGAGAGTGCAATCGGGGTATATGTAGTGTTGATTATTGTGTCGTTGATGATTTTGGGTCTCGAAGATTGAAAAGCATAAATACCGTAGTAAGTATCTTTAAGTATACAATTTGAAATGGTAGGGTGGGTACCAACAGTAGTTACAGTACCACCACCTATATAACGGGTGTTATAATATGAACTCGGAAGACTTGCATATTGAAAGCGGCAGTAGTTTAAAATGGAAGTTGTATCGCTCCCTTGTTCAAATACAATTCCACCCCAATCGCCTTTGTTCGGTGTTGTTTGTGTTCCATCTTTGTTTGAATCACCTGGATTTCCGAAATTATCATCCTTTGCAGATGTAATTACGATCATGCTGTCGGGAGTTGCGTTTGCTGTTAATTTCCCTTGAACAACGATTCTCTGATAGTTGCTGTATCCCTTAATTACAACTCCTTTGTTGATAGTAAGACTGTTGCCAACCGGAACTGTAACAGCTTCAAGAAGTAGATAGGTTACATTAGGAATCGATGTAACAGATCTGATAGGGAGGACAGCATTTGCCGGAAGGATTCCACCAAGTAATCCGATTGCATCGTATGAGTTATCAGAAAAAGAGAAAGTATTGTTATCAAAAATCGGATTCGCGGCAAACGACATTGCAATTGGTACCATTACACTCGATCCGATTGTATTATTTGTAAAATTCGGATTGGAGACATACTGCATCATCGCGCCGTAATAATTATTTGCCATGTCGCAGCTATCGATTGTTGGACTTGCATTATACATTGTTATTCCGCCGATATTTCCTGATCCGGCAAATGTTATTTTGCACTTTCTCATGTTGCAGTTTCCATCGATACTTGCATCTTCGAATACCACGCCGTCCCAATATCTTGATGCGGGAGCGGTTGCGGTTCCATCTGCATTTGTATCGCCGCCAACATTATCATCTGTATAACTGGTAAATTGAATGTTTTGACCCGATGCCGCAGCGGCATTTAGTGAACCACTCACATCTAAACGTCCGCCGCTTGTAAACTTCAACATATTTCCTGAGGCAATCTGTATCGAACCGCCTGCATATACTGTATAAGATCCTATTACATATGGAATGCTAACAGTATCGAGGACCAATGCATTGGAGTTGCCATAGTAGCTCAGCGAAATTCCGTTATGCGTATTACCGGTAAGAATATTACCGGCATTAAAAATTAGTGAGCCAGGTCCGTTATATACGATGGGCCAATCGCAAGAAGCGATATTACTGTTAGATAGTGTCGCAGTGCCTGAAGTGTTCAACAAAATACCGTAATTCTTGCTGCTCGTAATATCTGTACCTTTGATTGTTGCCGATCCCCAATAAACATAGAGGTTGGGATTTGCGGAAGGAAAGTAACTTGTTCCCCCGTATCTTATGCGACATGTATCAAATTTTGCTATACCGCTGCTGCTGCTGCCAACCTGTATAAAATTCCAATCTCCTTTTGCAGGGATTCCACCAACTGTATCTTTAGCAGAAGTAAATAGAACATACCTGGCGTTCAGCGTGCCGTTGATATACAGACTCTGATTACTTTGGAATCGAACCGTAACTCCGGAATCGATCACAAGAGTTTTATTTTGAAGGATCGTTGCATTAGAAGTAACGATATACGGACTTGCGCTTAGTGTCCATATCGTATCCAGAATTGTTCCGGATACAAATGTTTGGCTGTTCACGGTCGAAACCGTCAGCAAAACAACCAGTAGTAAAAAAACATTTTTCATAGTGAACTCCTTATAATTGTTAAAAGTTTAGAAAAAGTGATATGCTATAGTTATTAACACAGTAATGGATTAAAGAATTGTAGGAAAAAATATTTTGAGGGATTAAACTCACATGTGGGGGATATGAGTTTGATACGCTGTTTTTTGAGGCAGAGTATTTCATTGGGGGCTGTTATGTTGAAATAATACACAACGTCGAATGAAGCTTGTGATGATTAGAACGACTTAATATTGATTAATGATACGGCTAAGATAACGAACATCTTTCAAATAGTCAAGAAAAAATATTATATAAATAGTCTTTTGACTAACTTATTCTTTCTTATGAATATTGCTTACCAATTGAGTCAAATTTTATTCTAAGGAAACAGGTAAACGGATAACATCTAATGATGTTATATAACATGAATATAAAACCATAAGTTCCAACGATTCTATATCGTTCTAAACTTTGCCTTTTATTGCATATTAATCAGTTCCTCTGAAAAAGCAGCAATCTAATAGATTTACTTATTTTAGTAACAAAAATTTCTTCGTTGAGACATAGTCTCCGGCAACCAAACGGTAGAAGTAGACACCAGATGAAATTTCGAAATCCGAAGTCCGAAATTCGAAATTATATCTTCCTACCTTCTTATCTTCATTAACTAATGTTGCAACCTCTACACCAAGCACGTTGTACACCTTCAATGTTACCCAACTATCAATTGGCAATTGATAATTGATAACTGTTAATGGGTTAAATGGATTTGGATAATTTTGGTTTAAAGTGAATATTTTAGGTGCAAATGCGTTTTCATCTTCAACTCCAACCATTATTCCTGATGGTACTAGCAGAGGATTTCCTTCTGAACCTCCGTGGTTTCCCCAATAAGAATAGTCTCTGATATCGTCAGTACCTAAAGTGCCAATTCCTAAATCTTCAAATTCATCAAAACGCCAATATCCAACTAATCCGCTATCAGGGGTGGAATAATATATCGATCCAAGTGTATCATTCATTGCAATAATTATTTGTCCGTATGATAGAGCTTTATTCCAAATACTGAGTTCGTCCATTTCACCTGCAAAAAAGTTAGAGCCACTACTATTGCGGGCAATTAAAAGTGAGTCTAAGTTTCCTACATCAGGCCAACTGCCAAAATTATATTGTATAATAAAGTTCTGCTTAATGCCATCGATGTAAACAAAAACACTATCCACAGACTTATCCGCGACAAATGCAATGTGATGCCAGTTGCCGTCAACAAATTCATCTTCAAGGTATCCGCTTCTTTCCGAAACACCGGCACTATCAATATAATTTGAATATATTCTCCTACCTGGAGTCGGATAATGTGCATTAGTATCTCCAATGCCAAAAGTATACTGGTTATATCCTTCCATTGGAAGTCTTTTTCCAATTAGTGGTCCTCTTTGTATTATGTCTGGAGCCTTAATCCAGACTAAAATTGTCCAACCCCCGTCGCCGGGATTAAGACTTTGATGATGAGGGACAATCATGTATTCATCATTTCCGTTAAATTGAATTGCATTGATTGCAGATTGCCCCATTGTCATGGTGGAAATTACAATCATAATTACAGCAGAGTAAATAATTCTATTCATCGTAATTTTTTTCATTTTTATTTGATACTATTTAATTAATAAGAGTTTCATTGTTTTTGTAAAATGATTAGTTTGCAATTTGTAAAAATACACACCACTTGCCATCCTCGCTCCATCGAACTCAACTTCATATCTTCCTATCTTCTTATTTTCATTCACCAATGTTGCCACCTCTTGTCCAAGTACGTTGTATACCTTCAAGGTCACGAATGAAGCTTTCGGTATATCAAATTGGATTGTTGTGCTTGGGTTGAAGGGGTTGGGATAGTTTTGGTTAAGGGCAAATTTCTCGGGTATATGTGAGTTAATTTGTTCAACTGAGGTAATTATTTCTGATAAAGATCTCCTCCAAATTCCGTCACCATAAGTTCCGGTAAATATATATGTACCACTTGTTAAAATTACATCTGCATAGCTATTCTCTAAACCAGTATTGATATTTGTCCAGCTTGTTCCATTATTTGTAGTAAGATAGACTTTGCTATTCATCACAGCAAAGAGATTTGATCCACTTGTTGCAAGAGAAGTAACCTGGGCATCTGCTATTCCGGTGTTAACTTCATTCCAGTTCATGCCATTATTCGTGGAAAGAAAAAGTCCTCCGCCATCTGTGCCAGCAAATAAATTTGTGTCGATCTTGGCAAGTGCTAAAACAGTAGGGTTAGTTAACCCATTATTTATTGCCGTCCAACTCGCACCGTTATTGGTAGAAAGAAAGAATCCGCCATCTGTGCTGGCAAAGAGATTCTCGCCGTTTGAAGTTGTAGCAAGTAATCTTACTACAAGATTTGTCAAACCGTTGTTTGCTTCACTCCAATTTGCCCCATTGTCTGTTGAAATTTTGACGCCTTCAGACTGAGTACCGACAAATAGATTAGTATAACCGAGACTTCTGAAAAATTAGTATAAATATTTTATAAAAACAAGAACAAAATCTTTTCGAATGTATTA
>PNNN01000074.1 GCA_013824245.1 Chlorobiaceae bacterium
TTGCTAATTCTAATTTGACTCTTAAGGATTCAATCATTACATTTTATCAAATATATCGTTAAAATAAAATGTTTCATCTGAATAGAAAGGGTGGTCTATTATGAACACACTTAAAATTCTCTTAATCAGTTTCCTACCGATATTATTTTTTATAGGTTGCAATGAAAACGCATCCAATATTGGTTTTGAAGATCCAACCGATCCGTCTGTTGCGCCTCGTGTTGTTTGGGTATGGTTAGACTCTCAAAGACCTTATTACCGAATCTGGGATAAACTCCAAAAACTAAGCGATTCGTTGCCAATAGGATATACACCCGGCAGACTACTCATCAGATTTAATAAAATAATGCTGAGTTACACAGTAATCCCAAATGTAACACTCCTCCCGAAGGACGATGGCTTTGCACAATTAAGTACCTATGGTGCAATCTCGATAGATGGACAAACTTTTGAATTTCCTATCTATGGTTATTTTAAGGTTGGGCAATCTTATACCGTTACAGTCGGTAAAGAAGCGACCGATGTTACATACAGAAAATTAGAAAGCGATAATCAAAAAAATTTATTACCCGAACCTGTCGTTCGAATGATAAACAGTTACCCGGCAAACAATGATACTTCGGTTTATCTAAGTTCGTCACTCAGCGGAACATTTAATTCACCGATTGATTCCAATTCATTGCCCACTAATGTAACAATAACTCCATACGTTGATGGTAAGTGGTCGACCGATTATTATTCTTCGAGAAATCACATTGTTTTTATTCCGAAGTCAGGATTCAAGGGAAACACTTGGTATGAAATTTCTTTTTCAACAGGCGTAAAAGATACATTCAATAATCACCTCGCATCTCCGATAACTCTGAGATTCAAGACTGCTCCATTTAAAATTACAAATACATACCCGTGGAATGGTCAACAAAATGTATATCAGTGGGAAAATATTTCAGCAAGTTTTTCTAATTATATTGACACCTCTTCGGTTCGAAGCGCATTCAGTATTTCGCCTCAGGTAGAAGGAATGTTCACTTATTATAATATGCAATTTTACTTCGATCCATATCAAAGTTTACTAGCAAACACAACATACACTGTTACAATTAGATCATCCATACGATCGATTACTGGGGATACTCTTGCAACCCCCCATACATTTTCTTTTAAGACATCGAATTGATATGACAACAACAAAAGACAAATTAACTTTCAAACCTCTCACAATAAAAACATGGAAAGACTTTGAAACGCTCTTCGGTGAACGCGGCGCTTGCGGCGGATGCTGGTGCATGTCGTGGCGGTTAAGCCGTACCGATTTCGAAAAGAAAAAAGGTGACGGCAACAAGCGGGCCATGAAAAAGTTGGTCAACAACAACGAACAAATCGGTGCCATCGCTTTTCTTAATGGTAAACCTATCGGTTGGTGTGCTGTTGCCCCTCGCGAGAATTTCATCAAGCTTGAAAACTCTCGCGTGTTAAAGCGTATCGATGATAAATCGGTTTGGTCTATAACCTGCTTCTTCCTCGCGAAAGAATTCCGGCGCAAAGGTTATTCTGTTGAGTTATTGAAAGGCGTGATCGACTCCTGCAAAAAAAAGAAAGTGAAAATTATAGAGGCATACCCAATTATCCCTTACTCAAGCAACATGCCGGCTGCTTTTGCGTGGACGGGAATTTTGTCTTCATTTAAAAAAGCAGGTTTCGTAATTGCAAAACAATGGTCAAAAGCACGACCGATAATGAGATATTACATTTGAATTCTTACGGTGGAAGATTATCTTTAATGAACTTTTTATCAACAACAATCGTTGTATGATTTCAATCCACACTATTAATCATTACATTCATTATATATCCATTATTTTGGAGATTTTATGAGATTTTTAACACTTTCGGGAGTCGTGGCATTAACTATAATGCTGCTCCTCCCTTCAAATCACTCAACAGCGCAAATGCACGAGTATGGTTTTAAAAGCGGAATACAATTCAACGGACTGCTTCCGGAAACTGATTTTTGGGAGAGTCAGGGATTGAAGGGCTCGTATCTCGCGCGCTGGTTTGGGCGATTTGAATTAGGCGGCGGATTTCAGATGGAACTTGGTGCGGGTTATGGTTCTTATGCTGGACTCGATTTCCAACGTGCTTATTACCGCTCCGAAATTATTCCGCTCGACATAAGATTCATTTTGAATTTAGCCGAAAGCGATTCGTGGAATCCCTATTTGTATGCCGGCGCAGGCGGTATGCGTTATAGAGTTACATCTCAACATAAATCTATATCGCCAAAAACAGTCAAGTCGGATGGATGGGCAGGCGTTATCCCTGCGGGCTTGGGATTTGAAATAGCACTTTCCGAGAAATTAATCCTTGATATAAGCGGCGGCGCAAATTATTCTTTGACTGACAATCTAAACTATTACAAAAATGGTGAACCGACCGACGCATATTACTCAGGCGGCATCGGTTTTCTCTTTGTTATGGGCGGCGGCTCACGCGATAACGATAAGGATGGATTGACCAATAACGAGGAGGAAGAATTAGGAACCGATCCGAATAATGCCGATACAGACGGCGATGGATTAATGGATGGTATGGAGGTTCGAACATATATAACAAATCCCCTCAAAGCCGATACGGATGGAGACGGTTTGAATGATGGCGATGAAATAAAAAGATATAAAACCAATCCGCTTAAAACCGACACAGACGGAGATGGATTAAATGACGGTGATGAAGTAAATAAATATAAATCCGATCCGCTCAACACCGATACAGATGGCGATGGCTTAAAAGATGGTGATGAAGTTCAGAATTACAAAACCGATCTATTAAATCCGAACACAGACAATGACGGAATTATGGACGGCGATGAAGTTATGAAATATAAAACCGATCCTCTGAATCCCGATACCGATGGAGATAGCTTGAAAGACGGAGAAGAAATTAATAAGTATAAAACTGATCCGTTAAAGAAAGATACTGACGCCGGAACAGTTGATGATGGCAACGAAATTACCAACGGCACAAATCCGCTTGACCCGAGTGATGATGTGCCGAAGGTTGAGCAAGAGCTAAAAACCGAAGTCAATGTACCGATAGTATTGGATGGTATTGTGTTTAAAACCGCCAGCGCGGAAATTACACCTATCTCAGAAGAAATCTTAATGCAGGCATTTAACACACTCGACAGGCATCCTGAAATTTTTGTTGATATTCAGGGACATACAGATAATGTTGGCAAGCACGATTCCAACATGAAGTTATCAAAACGCCGTGCAGACTCGGTGAGAGCATGGTTAATAAACAAAGGAATTAGTGGCGACCGAATTACAACAACAGGTTTTGGTCCCGATAAACCTATTGCACCGAATACAACCGACGAAGGAAAGCAGAAGAATCGTCGTATAGAGTTCATGCGAACTAAGTAACCATAAAATAATAATTTTCCAATCAAAGCCCTTGCCAAAAGCGAGGGCTTTTTTATTGATCGCCAATTTCTCCCATCTTCTCAACAAGCGGGTAGGCGCAGGCTTTACGCCTGCGGATGAAGCCATATATCGCGATCGTAAAGGTCGCGGCTACACGTATGCAACTTCCAAAATTTTCTAGGATTGAAACAACAAATCAACTTTCGGGGAGTTTTTAAATTTGCTACATTCAATGTTTAAGTGCAACAGTTTCGAAAAACTTCTAAGGGTGTTTTGAAAGATAAACATTTTCTTGGTCTATTGTTTAATCGATGTTCAAGTGCTTTAATATCACGAACAGAAACAGAGTTGAAGTTGGTCTTTTTAGGGAAGACACGGCGAATCAGTCCAATCGTATTTTCGCCAGTCCCCTTTTCCCAACTATGATAAGGATTGCAGAAGTAGGATTGTGTACCCAAGACATTGTTGACATGATGATGGTCAACATTTTCCGATCCGTTATCATAGGTGATTGTACGCCTGGCATGTTTTGGAAAACGAGATAACAATCGAGTCAGGGCACAGCGTGTTTGATGTGCAGATTTTTGTTGCAACTTGGTAATCTTAGTGAATCGACTTTTACGTTCCACGGTGACATTTAAAGCAACGATGCTTTGTCGAGAAACAACGGCATCGGTTTCCCAGTGTCCATCCCGCCTTAGCGGGATCGGAATGTGCTCAGGACGGTCGTTAATGCTGATACGAAGCGGAATATGCGAACTTTTATGTGTATGCCGATGTCCTTTCAGTTGATGTCGTCTGTGTGCACGAGCAAGATGCGGCACCAAGTCTTCGCATTGGCGAACTTTCGGATCGTAAAGATACTGGTAGATGGCTTCGTGGCTGATCTTCAACTTTGGACGATTGATGCTTATTCTGCCGGAAATTTGCTCTGGAGACCATCCGAGCTTGAGTTTCCTTATGACGTAGAAGAGGATAGAATTATTCTTCAGTCGTGGACGTTGATGAGCATTGCTTTTGCGTTCAGCCGCACGCTGTTGTGCGAGATGTGAACGGTAGGAATTGTAAATCGGAGATTTGTTCCGTTTCAATCCTCTTGAGATTGTACTTGTACTGCGGTTTAGTTGCATAGCAATGTCGTTGAGCGATACGCCTTGAGCGTAATAAATCGAAATTTCATCTCTCTCCGGCGGAGAGAGATGAGTATATGTTTTTGGCATAAACACCTAGGTATTGTATATTCCATTAATATAATCCTTAGGTGTTGCACTTAATTGTTGAACTCATGTTTTAATAAAATGTACGATGCGCCACATTCTCTACTTGCATCATTTTGTGAATGTTCATATATTCAACTTAATATAATCTCTTGATATTGAAACAGGGAACAATTCATTATCGTTAAATGTTAAAAGGAGAAGCATCATGTCTTACACGTACGAACAACTTAGTAAAATGACGGTGGTTCAACTCCGTCAGATAGCAGATGGTATCGAGCATGAAGAGACAAAGGGACATTCCACAATGCATAAAGAGAAATTATTGCCCGCGCTTTGTCATGCTCTTGGCATTGAAGATCATGCCCACCATGTTGCGGTCGGCATCAACAAAACCAAAATTAAAATGCAGATACGCGCTTTAAAGAAAGATAGATCTGCCGCCATGCAAAGTAAAGATTCACAAAAGTTACAAGATGTGCGTGAACAAATACATAAATTGAAGAGAGAACTTAGGAAACATATTGTCTAATTTTATTATTCGGAAGAGGGTTTCGGTTATTTTCAGAGATCCTCTTCCACATATCACGATTAGCTTCCCCTTTTAATAACTATGACACTTCAAAATAAATTAAAAATTAAGCCAGAATATCAAATCAATATCATCAATTCACCCATCGGTTTAGAGAAAAACATTGGTTTGGCAAAACGATCACCTGCCTATTATGATTTCATCTTGCTTTTCACGGTTACTGCAAAAGAGTTACAAAGACAAGCTCCAAAAGCATTTCGCGATCTAAAAGACGATGGAATTTTATGGATTTCTTATCCCAAACTATCATCAAAGCTTGAAAGCGATCTTAATCGGGATGAATGCTGGAACATTATGAAGAAATTCGGTTACAGCGCAGTGTCTCAAGTTTCAATCGATGATACTTGGTCGGCGATGCGGTTTAAACCTGCTTCACTTGTTAAGAGTAAAAAAGTTGAATCGAAATTAGTCGACATGGTTAACCGAGTTGTAACAATCCCGAAAGATTTAAAGGTTGCTTTTTCTTTAAACAAAAAAGCAGCCGGATTTTTCGATGCACTATCATTCACTCACAAGAAAGAATATGTTTTGTGGATCGAATCGGCAAAGAAAGAGGAAACCAGAAAAGCGAGAGTGGCAAAAACGATCGAGATGTTATCGAAAGGAATCAAGAGCCGATGAAAAAACCCTCTGTCCCCCGCCGCTGGCTCTTCCTGATTGCGGGCTCGTTATGGAGTATCGCCGGATTCATATTAATCGAGCGGGCTTATGAATGGTTGAATGATTTTAAAACCGAACAACTTTTGCTGATCCTCCTTTTAGGAGCGGCGCTCGCATCGTTGTTCTTCTTTACAATCTTCATTAAAATAGCGCGGAAAAACATCAACCGATTATTTTCTTTGCCCGAAAGCGTTTGCATTTTCGCATTCACCGCGTGGAAAGGATATTTTTTAATTGCTTTTATGGTTACAGCAGGAATCATTGTTAGAAATTCTTCTTTTCCGAAACATTATCTTGCCGTAATCTATGTTGCAATGGGCGGCGCACTTTTGATGGGGAGTTTTATGTTTCATAAAAATTATTTTATCCCAAAAGTAAAAGGAAAGTATTAAGATGAAATCAAACTCATGGATCAATGAATTCCCCGGCGCGGTAACCGTTTGCGATGAGAATGGAATTATTCTTGAAATGAATGAGAAGGCAATAAAAACATTTGAGAAAGACGGAGGCGCAAAACTTATCGGAACTAATTTGCTCGATTGCCATCCCGAACCATCCCGCTCAAAACTTCTAGAATTATTGAAGACACAACAAAGAAATGTTTACACTATAGAGAAAGACGGAATCAAGAAACTTATCTACCAATCGCCGTGGTATACCGACGGCAAATATTCCGGACTTGTAGAACTATCTTTAGAAATTCCGTTCGAACTGCCGCACTTCATCCGAAAATAAATTCAATCATGTCAAAATTTTAACCGGATAGTAGCAGTAACTTTGGGAACCAATCTGCCGTCCAGAGTCAAATCAGGGCTGACATCAAAATCGTAAAGATGAGCGCCCGCATAAGCATCAACAAGATTTAACATATACAGCGCGCCAAGAAACCATGCAAATTTATCGCGCTCATCGTGGTACCAATCGCGTAAACGTAAATCTTGCTCTCTTGCCGTTCGCGTGTAATCCGATCGGAATTGCTTGTATTTATTGTTGAGTTGTATCCATTCGTAAATCCAATAGCCGCCAACTCCCCAAATTATTGGAACCTTCCAATAGTTTTCTGTATAAATTTGTCCGGAGCCGGGAAGAATTGCGGATAAACCCATAGCGAGCATCGGTGATTTTGTAGGATGAAATTCAGTAGATTCATCCGATTTTTGTTGTGATGTTAATTGAGGGTCGGTTTTTACTCCCGGTATAGCTAAAGTGTCGACAATTGTTTTTACGGAATCAGTTTGAGAGTAGCTCTCCGATTCAAAAAGATACAAACAGCAAACAACCAATGGCAAAAACAAAAATATTCTCAGCCATTTGTTATCCACTCTTCTGCACTCACGAATTATTCATTCACCAATGCGATCGCTTCAATCTCAACCCGGACATCGCGCGGCAAACGCGCCACTTCCACAGTTGATCGAGCGGGCGGATCCGATTTAAAAAATTCCGCATACACCTCGTTCATGCCCGCGAACTCATTCATATCTTTCAGAAAAACGGTCGTCTTCACAACATTTTCAAACGAGCATCCCGCTTTTTCCAAAATCGCCTGAAGATTTTTCATCACGAGACGTGTTTGAGTTTTTATATCACCCTGAACAACCTGTCCGCCGTGTGGATCGATGGGTACTTGACCCGCTGTAAATAAAAATGATCCTGTTGCTTTTATCGCCTGATTGTACGGACCGATTGGCGCCGGGGCTTCTTTTGTTAAAATGATTGATTTGTGCATGAGATTTATTCCTATGATTCAATTGACGATAGAAGATCGAACAATCTTCCCAAATCGTCGCTGTTATAAAATTCGATTACGATTTCACCGCGGCCCGCTTCCTGAGAATTCACTCTCACCTTGGTACCAAGTATTTGCTGAAGCCGCTCTGCCAAATTATCTTCCACTGTCCCGGGACTTCGCAGGTTGTGTGAAGATTTCTTTCCGTTTTTCTTGCCTGCTTCGCGAACCAATTTCTCAACCTGCCTGACATTCAAATCTTTCTTCAATATTTTATCGAAGATGCGAATCTGTGTTTGTTCATCTGGCAGTGAAATAAGTGCGCGTGCATGTCCCATTGTTAATTTGTCTTTTCTTAATGCATCCTGAATTATTTTCGGAAGCTTCAGCAAACGGAGAAAATTAACAACCGTAGTTCGATCTTTACTGACTTTTTTAGCGATATCTTCTGCGGTTAATCCAATATCATTCATCAATCGTTGATACGAAATTGCAATTTCGATTGAATTAAGATGTTCGCGCTGTAAATTTTCGATGAGAGCGAGTTCGAGCATTTCCTCATCCAGCTTGACTTCAATAATATACGCCGGAACAGTTTTCATTCCGATATCGGTGGCTGCACGAATCCTCCGCTCGCCGGAGATTAATTCATACATTCCGTCTTTTGCCAACCGAACAGTAACCGCCTGGATGATGCCTTTTTGTCTGATCGATTCCTTCAACTCATCGAGAGCTTGCGGATCAAAATCGGCGCGCGGTTGAAAGGGATTGGGGCGTATCTTCGAAACTTCGATATGAGATAGCGGCTTATTAGGCACGGCAGTTTCAACAAGCACAGCAGTTGATGATGCCGGGTGAGGTTGCTGCTCTGGAGTCCTGATTAAAGCCGATAATCCTCTACCAAGTCCACCTTTCTGTTTAGACATAGGTTATAGATTTGATGCTGCCTTTGCTTCAGCGGGTTGTTGGCGACGGAGAAATTCCTTCGCAAGTTCCATATAATTTTTTGCACCGGATGAAATAGCTTCATAAAGAAGTATCGGCTTTCCGTAACTTGGTGCTTCACTAAGTCGAACATTCCTCGAAATAATCGTAGTGAAAACTTTTTCACCGAAATGTTTCTTTACCTCTTCAACAATTTGGTTCGAAAGGCGCAGGCGGCTGTCGTACATCGTCATCAACACTCCTTCAATCTCCAAAGTCTTATTCAAACCCCGCTGCACAATATTAATCGTATTAAGGAGTTGACCCAGCCCTTCGAGCGCGTAGTATTCGCATTGAACCGGAATAATGACCGAATCGGCAGCGACAAGTCCGTTTAATGTTAAGAGTCCGAGTGAAGGGGGGCAATCGATAAAAATGAAGTCGTATTCGTTTCTAACTTTATCTACAATCAATTTCAGTATCGATTCACGATTTTCCATATCAACAAGTTCAACCTCAGCACCAACAAGATTAATATTTGATGGGAGTAGAGAAAGAAACGGCATTTCGGTTTTAACAATCACATCGTGCGGATCGACTCCATTGATTAAGACATCATAAACATTCTCCCCATCTGCACGAACATCAACACCAAGACCGCTTGTCGAATTTGCCTGAGGATCAATATCGATAAGAAGAGTGGTGAATTCAGCCACCGCAACACCAGCCGCGAGATTGATGGCTGTTGTGGTTTTACCCACTCCCCCTTTTTGATTTGTAATTGTAATAATTTTATTCATACAGTCTCTGAACTAACGAGGGTGCCTCCATATTTCCGAAATAAGCGCCGGCTTGATATCCAATTTAATCCTAATAATTTATGGAGAAATATAAAGCTTTTTTATTGATAATGCAATGAAGTCTAAATATTCAATCATTTAGTAAGAATAATCATATTTTTGATTCAAGTTCGGGTTTGTTAGAGAAATAATAAATATGTCCACTCAGAAAAAGCATACCAAAATCTTCAATTATGCGCAGCCATCCGACTTGCGGTCCTTTTCCTGCGCCAAAACAACCGCAATCGATTTCCAATTTTTGTATCATGGCTAATGAAATCGCACCGATGAATACGGTGAGCAGGAAAGCAATAATTACACTGCTCGATTTAACAAATATACCGCCCACCAAAAATATCCCTGTGATCATTTCGAGCCACGGCAATACGAGAGCAGAAATATTAACCAAATAAACAGGCAATAATTTATAACCGCTGATGCTCAAAGCAAAAAGCTCAGGGTGAGCAATTTTATCGGCGCTGGCGATAATAAAAATTATACCCAGCACAAATCGTGAAATCAAAATAATGTATCTGTTCGAAAGCTGATTCTTCATACTATCGATCTTCTCCTTTCGAATTATCGACCGGCATGCCGGCTTTAATCCAGCCATCCCATCCATTTTCATAGATGTATATTTTTTTGAACTCCAGATCGCGAAGAAAATCAGCCAACAAATGTGCGAGGTCGCAATCTGCGTTGTTGCAATAAAGCAGCATCAAGGTATCGCGTGGAATTGCAACAATCTCTGAAAAATGGTTATCAATTTCCAGCGCAGGAATGTTTATTGCATTCCCAATATGACCTTGCATGTAATCTTCTGCATTACGGGCATCGATGAGCAAACCTCGATTCTCTTTTAAGAGTCGCTGCAATTGAGACAGCGTGATAACGGTATAATATTCTTTGGAAGTTTTATCCGAAAGATTTGTAGCCGATGCGGGATTCCGGAGGGCTTGCTCGTGGAGCGGAGCAATCACTTGAATATTTTTCGTGATTGAGGAATCCGGTTGAATCAAAAGAGCCGAATCAATATTCGATGGAGCTGAAGAGAATAAGACCGAATCTGGAGCTTGAACTTTTATCATCTCTTTCCGAATTAGTGGCAATCCTTTCCCGGAAAATGTATTAAACAATAACGCAACAAGAATTGAAATCGAAACAATAATCAATATTTCTTTTATTAACGGAGAAAAGCGATTCAATACTTTCATATGAATAAATCACCTCTCTCAATCTGATATCCTCTTAAGAATTCTTCCGTAAACAATTTATTTTTACCCTCTTGCTGAAGTTCAAGAATTTCCACTGCGCCATTGCCGGCGCCAACATATAAACGATTGGAAGAGACTTCAACAACTCCCGGAGTACCCTGCATATCGCCCATAACTTTTGATTTATATATTTTAATTTTCTTCCCTTTATGCGATGTGAATGCGGTTGGATGAGGTGATAATCCTCTTATAAAATTATGAACCTCAACCGCACTTTTTTGCCAATCAATCCGGCACATCTCTTTGAATATCTTCGGAGCAGAAGTAGCTTTTGAATCTTCCTGTTGTTTTGTGGAAACACGTCCCATTGAGATCAAATTAACGGTGTGCAATACAACCTCGGCGCCAACATCTGCAAGCTTATCGTGAACTTCACCTGCAGTTTCATCTTCTCCGATAGGCAAACGGGCTTGAAGAATAATATTTCCTGTATCGACTTTATCCTGCAAGAAGAAAGTTGTAACTCCGGTTTCCTTCTCTCCCTTCATCACAGCCCAATTGATTGGTGCAGCACCTCGGTATTTGGGTAAGAGAGAAGCATGTAGATTGAACGAGCCGAAGACTGGAATTTTATAAATTTCCGGCGGAAGAATTCGAAAAGCGACTACAACAAATAGCTCTGGTTTAAGCCGCTGGAGTTCGGCTACAAAATTACTTTCTCTCAGCGATTGTGGTTGAAGTACCGGTATATTTTTTTCAAGAGCGAATAGTTTGACCGGTGAAGATGAAACATGCAATCCTCTGCCCGCCGGTTTATCCGGAACAGTAACGACCGAAAGAATTTCGTGTTTTTGTTCGATTAAAATACTTAGACTTGGCAGTGCAAACTCAGGCGAGCCCATGAAAACTATTCGCATTCGATGATTCTCCGTGATCTTTCAGACCGCTGCGTTAGGCGCAGTTACAACCGGGTAATCTACATCAACTTCTCCGATCCGGATTTTTCTTAGTTCTTCCATGTGTGCTTCTTTTTTATCCGGAGATAATCTGTCGACAAATAGAATCCCATCAAGGTGATCAATTTCATGCAGTACAACGCGAGCCGGTAATCCGCTCAACTCTGTTTCAACAATCTTAAAATTCGAGTCACGATATCTTAGAAGAATAGTTTCTGCCCGCTCTACTTCGTCTCGGATATTCGGGACACTCAAGCATCCTTCTTCCATAACCAATTTGTCTCTTTCGGCAATAACTTTCGGATTGATATATGCTGCCGGCTTCATTTCTTCATAACCTTCTACTTCAGATATATCGACAACTATGATACGCTGTAAAACACCGACCTGGTTTGCCGCCAAGCCAATGCCGTTAGCTTTCCGCATCGTTTCGAACATATCCAAAATAAACTGAATAGTTGCATCTGTTATCTTTGTTAACGGTTGAGCTTTCTGGCGGAGAACCGGGGAGCCATCTGTGTAAATTGGTAAAACTGCCATAGTATTATTATGCTACTTTTGTAAATTAATATAGAGAACGATGGAGAGAAAAACAATAAAAAAATCATTCTATGATACGGCGTGCGCCTACATAACGTTTTTTATAATATTTGCTGTCAAGAAGAGAAATTGTAACACCAATTTTTAAACTTGCATGGGCAAAGAGTCCATCACCCACATAAACACCGACATGCGATGGTATGCTTCGACGAGTTTTAAAAAAAACCAAATCTCCGAATTTCAAACTATCTCTATCTACCGGTTGACCGATAGAAAATTGAGCTTTGCTTGAGCGAGGTAATTCATATCCTAATCCGTCCTGAAAAACCTTCATTGTGAAGCCGGAACAATCGAATCCTTTATTACCGATTCCATTTTTTCGATATGGCGATCTCATAAGAGGCATGATCTCGCTGAGAAGCTTATGCCGGTCGATAGAAGGATTATCTTCCGAGATCAGGATTCTTGATTCGATCTCTTCCGATGGTTCAATAATTTCCGCCTCAGGTATTTCCTCATCGTCTTCATCACTTTGCACATCTTCTTTGAGCTCAACCTTCAGTGTATCTGCAGTCTCCGCTTTCTTAACAATCTGCGTAGGCGCGGAGCAACCTGATGAGATAGTTAATAGGAAAAAAGATAATATGATGATATACAGTATTTTCACAAAGTTAAGTCCGAGATTTAAATCAGAGAGCCATCCGTTCTGAGGATGGCTCGCATTTTTATCCAAGATATGCGCGCAATTGTTTACTCCGCGATGCGTGCCTCAATCTCCGGATTGCCTTTTCTTTAATTTGTCTAACGCGCTCGCGCGTGAGTTGAAATTTTTCGCCGATTTCTTCCAGCGTTAAAGAATGCTCTCTCCCCAAACCGAAGTACAGCCGAATTACTTCCGCTTCGCGCTCGGTCAGGGTACTCAAAGCGCGCTCAACTTCTTTGCTCAAAGATTCCTTGATTAATACGTGATCGGGCATCGGTGTGCGCTCATCTTGAATGACATCGAGCAATCGGTTATCCTCGCCTTGCACGAATGGCGCATCCATTGATAGATGTCTGCCCGAAATTTTTAATGTATCGGCAACTTCGAAGAGCGACATATCGAGTTCTTCCGCGAGTTCGCTTGCGCTTGGCTCACGCTCAAATTCCTGCTCAAGTGTACTGAAAGCTTTGCCGATTTTATTTAACGCACCAACGCGGTTTAGCGGTAATCTTACAATGCGTGATTGTTCTGCTAACGCTTGGAGGATCGATTGCCGAATCCACCATACAGCATACGAGATAAATTTAAACCCGCGTGTTTCATCAAAACGTTTTGCAGCTTTGATTAAACCTAAATTTCCTTCATTAATTAGATCACCCAGTGATAAGCCCTGATTCTGATACTGCTTAGCAACGCTGACGACGAAACGCAAATTAGCTTTCGTTAATTTTTCAAGAGCTTTCTGATCGCCTTTCTTTATTCTTCGGGCAAGATCAATTTCTTCTTCAGGATTGAGGAGTTCTACTCTCCCAATCTCTTGGAGATACTTATCCAACGATTGACTTTCGCGTGTTGTAAACTGTTTATTTCCTTTTGCCATAAAGCATCCTTTTAATCCTACGCTGTGTTATTTGCCCTTGTGCCGATCATCCAGATCGATTCGGTCAACAATACCAACAATGCTCGCATCGACCGGAGCAAATTCGACCCGAAGCGGTATCGTTGCCTCGCGAGCGGTAATATAGATAACTGTTTCCCCGGGTCCTGCACCTACCGTATCGACCGCAACAATGGGGTCGCCGACAAATTCTCTTTGTGCGTTGAGCGGCTGAATGAATTGCAATTTAGATTGATGCAAATTTTCATCCTTCCGTGTTGCCCAAACGGTTCCAATAACTTTTGCAAAGAACACGTAATTACCTAATCTTCGATTATATCCAATTTATCTACAACAGCCATTATGACTGCATCTACAGGTTTGTTTTTGGTCAATGCTGTTTGCCTTGCAGAACTACCGCTACAAACAAGCACCGTATCACCCACACCGGCTTGCACAGTATCAACAGCAACAACGAAAGTATCCTTCAGCTTGTAATCCAAACCGGCGTGTTTTACGATTTGGAATTTCATGCCAACAAGCTCTTCATCTTTTCTTGTTGCCCAAACGGTACCAACAACTTTTCCTAAAAACATCTCAGAATCCTGCTTTCATTGTACGAATAATCTGGTTTGTTGTTGCCGAATTCTTTTCCAACCATTTCAGGAACGGGTATGTTTCCCCCGCATAAATTAATATTTCGGCAGATATACCGGATAAATATTATCCGTATAATTCTTTCTCATTGCATTTGCAAACTTGAACTCGTCGGTGACTAAACCTGATGCTTCCATGTTTTGAAGGTTCCGAAGCGACATAAAGAACCGGTTGCTTAATGGCCCCGCATGCGGCGCATTTTTTACCCGGCTGCATTGCTGCTTTGGCTGCTTTATCTGCGAATGATTGCTGTTTTGCCATACTCTTACTTTCCTAATATTACATTTTTATGATTTAAAAAACTCGTACTACATTTCCGCCGGTTTGAGAAGCGGTGTTCAATATAGCAATTGTATTGCCCACTAATTCTTCTTTTTTCATCCCTTCGGTTGCACCGGCAACGCCAACGCTAATCGTCATTGAGAAGCTTTTACCATCAAGGTTTATTACTAAACCTGCAATTGTTTTGCGAATTTTTTCAGCCCAAATGAACGCTTCATTTGCGGCAGTGTTCACAAGCACAAGAGCGAATCGATCGGTATCATATCTGCCGACTACATCGTACGGGCGAACACTTGTTTTAATGGCTTTGGCGAGCGTAAGCATAACACGCTCGAAACCGTCTATCCCGAAACGCTGCATTATCTCATCCGATCTGTCTACGGTTATCAAAAGAAGCGACAATTCCGTTCCAAGTTCATCAGCACGCTGTAATTCTTCTCCTATTCGCTGCATTAAAAATTTCTTAGCGTACATACCGGTAGTATCATCAATCACTACATATTCGTTGATGATTTCCCGCATGTAAAATATTTCAAGAGCAGAAGCGGAATTCTCTGCGAGCCGGAAGAGAATATCGACGTCGCGGCGAGAAAAATTAAATATCTCTTTGCTCTCAATATTCACCGCCCCGTAACATTTATTCAATGAACTTATCGGCACAGAAACGAACGATCCCGTTTCACCTAATTTCTCTTCGTTGTAATATCTTGGTAATGATGTTGATGATAAATCATCGATAGTTGTTGAGATATTATTTTTTATAGTTTTCCCTACAAGACTTTCAGGGAAATCTATTGCCTGCTCGGTCACTATGTAACCTGCATGTGCGCGATTTATTATCTTCTTTGCAACCCACGCTCTTTTTGATTCATCATAAAGAACAATTGAGAGAAAATCCCAATTTACCAATTTGGAAGATTCCTCAGCCAGCGTTTGAACGATCGTTTGAAGAGAGAAATTACTTCTGATTCGTTCTTGCAACCTACGGATCGATGCCATCAATTCAATATCAAGCAACAAATCGTATTTGTCGTTATAACTCTTCACAAGCGCCGAAAGCAGCTTTGTAAACCGGCCGAGCAAAGTTAATGTCTCCGGTCCAAACTCATCCGATGCTTTGCTGTCCACAATTAAAACAGCGACAGGCATCTGAGTAGTTTCAATATTACTACCTCTTGAAAAATAAACCGGGACACCAACGAACGAGCGCACAGAAGCGGGCTGTGAATAGTAGCAGAACAATTCGCGTTCCGACAGATCGTTAATTTCAGAAATAAATTCCGGTTTACCCGTTAAAGCAACATTGCTTACCAAGTCGTGCCCAAAAGGAAATCTTCGGGAAACAAATAAGCCGGGAGTATCAGAAACAAATGCCTCTAAAACCACTTGTTGTTTTTCGCGGTTCGCCCAGAAGAAAGCGGCAGTGTGGGCAAAAAGAACTTCTTTTATTACAATCAAAACTTTATTAAGCAAAAAATCGAACTCGGTTCTTGGCTCAGTATCACCTTTGTAAATTTCAGAATTGACATCGAAAAAATCTGCAATTCCGAAATCGCGCTGTACCGGTTCGATTATCTTATTTCGATACAGGTCAACAACACTTTCTCTCCCCTTCTTTTTAAGATCGGCATGAGTTTGTTCTCTATTTTCAGAAACCTCTTCTTCAGTTTCTTCAACGCGAAACGATTGGTCGGCATTTTTCTGAAAATCATCAAAGATTAATTTCTTCATCCCTTCACTCTTGAATTGTGATTGCGACAATGATTTATTCTTCCTACCGATGCCTCCGATTTGCAACTCTTTTGCACGAACAGAGAAAATAAATAATGCTCCCACACTCAAAACTACGATTAAACAAATTAATCTGATAAAAAAAATATCGACCAGTATTCCGATAACGACTGCAATTACCCCTATGACTAAAAAAATGCCGTCACCGGCATTTATTTTTTCCAAAAGAGATTCAATATTTTGATTATTTATCTTAAAATTCATCGACTTTATCGGTACCGGCTCACTCTTAAAGTGTTTAAATCTAATGAATTTTCCGTTGAATGTCAATTTATCTATTGAAATTTCAGCGATTTTAGAACGATTACTAAGGTTTATTGCAGTTTAATTTTAAGATTTCCTATAAAATAATTGCTTTATTGATCTACAAGTGGTATAATTGGATAGGAAAATAATATGAGCGAACAAACAATAAAGATACTTGTAATTGATGACGACAAAGCATTCGTTGATGTAATCCGCCATCATCTCCGTCCTTTCCAAAATAAAATTTTCAATCTAACGGCTATTCAAGACCCGGAAAAGGCAATTTTAACACTGCAACAGGATAGTTCATTCGACTTGATTTTGATGGATTACTTCCTGCCCGGAACGAACGGTATTGAATTGAGTAAAACGATCCATTCCCATAATATTCAAATCCCCATTGTGCTTCTTACTTCTAACAAAGATTTCAGAATCGCTATTGAGGCGATGAAATATGGTGTTGAGGATTATTTAATCAAAGAAGAAGCGATCGATACCATTCTACCCCGCACAATAATCAATGTAATCGACAGGGTCAGCTTGAGTAAGCGTATAAACGAAGCCGAGAAAGAACAGATGATGACTGCTAAAAAGATGGAAGCAGTCCAGGAATTGGTTGTTACTATGTGCCACGAATTTAATAATCCGCTCGCGGCAATAAAGATAAGCACAGATATACTGATGCGGCAATCTGTTTCAACAGAACAGAAAATTACACTATCACGATTTAACGAGAACATCGGACTTCTTGAGAAGCAAATCGTGTTGTTACGTGATTTAAACATCGATAAATAATAAAAACTCATTTAATAATTTTCTCTCATTATCCAGCCGATAAAATTTTGATATATCGATTTATTTTTCTATATTTATTTTGTTATGTTACTTCCTGTTACGATTCAAATACCAATGATATTTCAGCGGAGCATTCGCACAAAAAGAATAACCGATCTTATCAGGGTAGATAAAAATCTTAAAAAAATTAATCAATATAAAATTTAGTTTCTCATGTCCCGTCCTAAAAAAACGGGACATTTTTTTTCATAAAATTTCGATTTAATGATTTTACGCAATATCCAAAGAATTATTGAAAATTGGGCACCGAAAGAAATCGCATGGGAACGCGACAACATCGGCATTCAAATCGGCTCTCCGAACTCAAATGTCCATATTGTGTTGGTTGCATTAGAGATAACACCTGAAGTCGTTAATGAGGCGATCAGAAAAAAAGCCGATCTAATTATAACTCATCACCCATTATTATATAATCCTTTAAAATCCATAAATCCAGACACGCCCATCGGATCTGTTATTTCCACCTTGCTCAGTAATCAAATCGCAGTTTATTCCGCTCATACGAATTTAGATTTTACACGGAATGGCGTTAGCTTCGCACTTGCAAAGATAATCGGATTAGATGAAACCGACTTTCTTTTAAAGAACCAACAGGTGAATAAAAAAATTGTTGTCTTCGTGCCAAGCGATCACGCGAAATCGGTTATGGAAGCGATGGCAAATAAGGGGGCAGGTATAATCGGCGAATACAATTCATGCTCATTTAAGATGAACGGGACAGGAACATTCCAACCATCAGCAAAAGCAAATCCTTACATCGGAAAAAAGGGGCAACTCGAAAGTGTCGAAGAAGTTCGGATCGAGATGAATGTTCCGCAATGGCGCTTAAATGACGTTATCGCGGCTATGAAAAAAGTTCACCCATACGATGAGGTTGCTTTCGATGTTTACCCCCTTTCAACTCCGAGCAATGACCATGGAGCCGGAGTGATTGGGAATCTTCCGAAAATTATGAGCAAGCATGAATTCTTGAAGCATTGCAAGAATAAATTACGAACGCAGTTACTGAAACATAACAATATCCAGAACAATAGCATCAAGCGCGTTGCTGTTTGTGGTGGAAGCGGATCCGATTTAATCGATATGGCATATCAATCGGGCGCCGACGCTTTCGTTACTGCAGATATTTCATATCATCGCTTCTCCGATTGCCCACCGGAAATGCTGTTGATAGACGCGGGTCATTTCGAGACTGAAAAGTTTATTGTCCGCGATCTTGTAGATTTCCTAAAAAAAGAGACAAAAAATAAAAATTCAAACATTAAAATATTTGGATCATTGAAGAGCAAAAATCCTATTCATTATTATATATCTTGAAGGAGAAAACGGTGGAAAACCGACTTAAATATTTATTCGCATTACAAATTGTTGATTCGCAATTACAGGAAGTGCATGACTTAAAAGGTGATTTGCCAGGTCTTGTTGATGAACTTGGGCTGAAAGTTGACGAGCTAAAGACAACAATAAAAGATCTTAACTCAACATTAAAGCAATCGAAGGTCAATCGTGATAAAGCCGATGTGGAGATCATTGATTTAGCCGAAAAGGTGGAGAAGTATAAGAATCAGCAACTGAATGTGAAATCGAACAAGCAATACGATGCGTTAACTCGCGAGATAGAGGCAGCCGAGAAAAAATCTGTGCAGTTGGAAAAAGATATGGAAACATATGAGACGCAGATGGAAGCCGCAAAGAACGCCAATGAAACACTCACAAAACAACTAGAACAGATAAGTGAAGAGTTAGACGAAAAGAAAAAGGAGTTGCGCGAAGTCAACAAAGAACATGAAAAAGAGGAATCAAAATATCACCATGAACGTGACAAAATTATTGCCCGCATCGATAAGCAAGACCTTGAACGGTACGAAAGAATCAAGAAAGCCAAGGGTGGCATTGCTGTGGTTGCAGTAAAGCGTAATGCTTGTGGTGGATGTTTCAGCAGAGTACCTCCTCAAAAAATACTTGAGATAAGACAGAACAACCTTTTCTTCACTTGTGAACACTGTGGAAGAATACTCGTCTCAGATCACATAGTGAGTGTGAGCAAAATTCTTTAAGAATTTATTTTAGGAATTTAACAACAATACTGCGTATCGTGCAATCGTCCCGTTCTGCTTTTGTAGAGTGGGAAGGAAAGTCCGGACACCACAGGACAGAGTACCCTGTGAAAATGGGGGTGCAACGAACGAAAGTTCGATGCAACGGATAGTGTAACAGAAAATATACCGTCCTTCTTCTCGGTCTTCGACCTCGCTCAGGACACGTCCCGAGCGAACGAAGTGAGTCGAGGGATAAGGGTGAAATGGCGAAGGTAAAAGCTCACCAGTTCCATGCGTAAGCTGGAAGCTTGACAAACCCTGCTCGGTGCAAGACCATGTAAATCCCGCTTCCAACCATGGTTGAGAGAAGAGTGGTCCGCTCAACTTTTTGTTCCGGCATTGCCGGATCAGAAAAGCGGGATGGGTAGGTCGCTAAAACCCCTTCTTTGAAGGGTAAGATGAATGATTGCAATTCCGCATCGCTAAAGCGGTGCGGAATACAGAATCCGGCTTATAGATGCGCAGTATTTAAATTTGAAATCAAACAAATAATAATAAAATGAAAAAACAATATCGATGGAGAGTAGCGGAACAACCTAACGAATTGCAAGTTATGCAACTTGCTAAAGAGATCAATGTTCCCGAAACAATAGCCCGAATCCTTTTTCACCGCGGCATCACCACATATCAACTTGCGAAAGAATTCTTCCGACCGCAATTAAGCGACTTACACGATCCTTTTTTGATGCAAGGAATGGAACAAGCTGTTGTACGAATTCTCCGCGCAATCGAGAATCAAGAACGATTACTTATATTCGGCGATTATGATGTGGATGGGACAGCCAGTGCGGCAATGCTTCATCTTTACTTCAAAAAGCTCGGTCTCGAATCAATTATACATATCCCGGATCGTGTTAAAGAAGGATATGGAATCTCGACACTTGGTATCGACGAAGGGAAACAATTCGGAGCCACCCTGCTCATCTCGATCGACTGTGGAATAACCGCGATTGATCAGGTGGAATACGCTCGAAGTTTAGGAATTGATGTGATTATATGCGATCACCATGAACCGGGTGAATCGCTGCCCAACGCACTCGCGGTTCTCGATCCGTTGATTTCAACAAACAAATATCCGTTTAAAAATTTATGCGGCTGCGGAGTAGGTTTCAAATTGATTCAGGCAATCGAACGACGCCGAGACGGTGAGAATATGGCAGAGAAATTTATAGACTTTGTCACATTAGCAACAACCGCAGATATCGTTCCGTTAATAGGGGAAAACAGAATTTTAACAAAAATCGGACTTCAGCAAATTAATACAAATCCCCGCCCCGGAATTCGAGCGCTAATCGAAACATCCGGATCGCAATTAGGAAAAATATCCACAGGACAAATCGTTTTTGTTCTTGCTCCACGCATAAATGCCGTGGGGAGAATGGGAGATGCAACCCGCGCAGTCACTTTGCTCACGAACGAAAATATTTCGGAAGCTATCGAATTAGCTCAGGTGCTAGAGACAGAAAATCGAAACCGCCGCAAGATCGATGAAGACACATTCCTCAAAGCTCAGGAGTTAGTAGAAAGGTACCTCGAGGTCGAACCCGACCCTGCAATTGTCCTCCATAATGAAGAATGGCACCCCGGCGTAATCGGAATCGTAGCATCGCGGCTCGTAGAAAAATATTACAGACCTACCGTAATGATGACAACTGTTGATGGGGTTGCGAAAGGATCTGCACGCTCAATAGTTGGATTCGATATTCATCAAGCATTAAAACGCGTAGAAGACAAATTACTGCAATTCGGAGGGCATAAATATGCCGCAGGGCTTTCTGTTGCACTCGATCGTGTCGATGAATTCAGAGAAGCTTTTAACCTCGTTGTTAATGAATTGTTGACGGATAATATCCGCACACCAGAAATCAAGATCGACACGGAAATAACACTTGGTGATTTAAACCCACGCTTCTTAAAAATTTTAAAAGAATTTGCGCCGTACGGTCCAAGCAATATGCGCCCGATCTTCCTTGCAAGAAATGTGGAAACAATCGGGGTTCCAAAAATCGTTGGTAAAGATCATCTTCGCTTTCGGGTCAAACAAAATCAATACACATTAGATGCAATTGGTTTTGGATTAGGAGCGTTGCTTGAGGATGTACGCGATGGCGGAAAAGCGCTCGATCTTGTTTTTTCTGTGGACGAACATGAAATACCAATTTCAAGCGCCGGCACAACCGAATCATTTCCTCAACTCAAGATAAAAGATATTCGAAAACATATTCCCGATTCACCAATCGAACCGGTTAATGCAATCGAATAAATTGATAATTTTCAGAAAGGATTTTTAAAATGTCTGGTCACTCTAAATGGGCAACCATCAAACGAAAAAAAGCAGTTACCGATGCAAAAAGAGGTAAGGCATTTACACAGATCATAAAAGAAATTACAATTGCCGCACGCATGGGGGGCGGAGATGCAAAAGGCAATCCCCGACTTCGTCTCGCGATCGATAAAGCTAAAGCGGCAAATATGCCTGCAGAAAATATAAAACGTGCTGTTCAAAAAGGAACAGGTGAGTTGCCCGGCATTATATACGAAGATGTTACATACGAAGGATACGGACCCGGCGGCGTTGCTCTGATTATCGAATCGGTTACCGATAATAAAAACCGGACCGTTTCCGAAATCCGCAATATCCTTGAACGACATAACGGAAAACTTGGCGCCTCTAATTCTGTGGCTTATATGTTCCATCGAAAAGGTGTGATGCGAATATTGAAAACCGCCCTCAATGAAGACGACATGATGAGTCTCGCACTCGATTCAGGCGCAGACGATATGAAAACCGAAGATGATATGTATGAAATATACACATCACCGGAAAATTTTGAATCAGTTAAACAAGCTCTTGAAGCAAAGAGTATTAAAATGGAAGAGGCAGAAGTGCAGATGATCCCCGAAAACACCGTTAAGGTTGAAGGAAAAGATGCAGAACATGCCATAAAATTGATGGATTCTATAGAAGAACATGAAGATGTTCAGCATGTTTACGCCAACTTCGACATCGATGAAAAAACTTTAGCAGCTTTGAACGAATAATTATTTTTACTTTTTAATTTTGACTTGATTCATGATTGTCCTCGGTGTTGATCCCGGCACATT
>PNNN01000019.1 GCA_013824245.1 Chlorobiaceae bacterium
ACGGCTCTTCGCGGAACGAGAGCAAAGCCCGCGCCGCGTTCCGCAGACAGTTTTGAGCGAAGCACGAAGTGCGGAGCGAATGTCTGCGGAACAGCAAGAAGAACGTCATTCTAAAAAAACATTTGCGGAAGAAATAAATGAATTTAATAGAAAGTATGGATGGGAATCGTTTCCAATGAACGCTTAGGCAAATAGCAGCACTCTATCTTTTTTCCCACCACAATACTAATTTCTTTGCCGTCCAGATTGTTATAAGAGCGAAAACAAACCCGCCGATTATATCAACTACGTAATGGTATCTCAAATAAACTGTCCCTATTATCAGTAGAACTCCGAACAGATCTATTATATATCTGAATGAAAATCGGTAGCGGTGAGCGTAGTACATCGTGAGCAAAGTCATTTGCGTATGACCGCTTGGGAAAATATCCCTCTGTGCAAACGCGATTGGATTAATGACTTCTTTGGGAATCGATTCGCCGGCGTTAATAAAATCCCTTAGATACGAAGTCAGCCATAATCCGGGCAGCTCTGAACCGAGAGATGAGAATGTGTGCAATGTGAACCTTGGACCAACTCCGGGAAAGATCATATAACCGAGATAAGACAATGCAAAACCATAAACGATTGTAAAAGCGAAGAAATTAAATTTGTCGATCTCTTTTCTTTGGTATAACCCGATTGCAACCGCAATCATGATGAAGTAATAACTTGTATAAGCTATCTGCAAAATCTCGGTAACTAAAGGAGTTGAAAATTGGAATAACCAAACTGTTGGGTCACCGCCGAATATCGCACGATCGATATTTATTAAAATTGAATCCCAGTCTTTGCCGCCCATTGCCATGATAGTGTAGTGGACTTCTTTAAAAATAAAAAATATGGCAGGGACCGGATACCAATCGTGAATGAACCGCACAAGCTTGTACCTATTCGAGGCGGATGTTTTTGCGAGTAATAATATTGAGGCGCCAACAGCAATGTTTATTATTAGTATCGAAATATTTGTAACTGTTCCCGGAAAATATATACATCCAAGAATGGAAAGTATGTGCGAGAAAATAATGAACAGCACATCAACCGGTTTAAGACATTTAAAACTTTTTGGAATATTCACTCAGATAAATCCTTCTTAAACTATCCAGTGTAGAAGTAAAGTTGCAAGACCTAAGAAAATTGTAATTCCGATTACATCTTGAAAAGCAGTCTCGAAAGGTCCGGCAGTAATTGCCGGATCGAAACCTAAACGTTTCGAGATAATCGGAACAACAGTGCCTATAAAACCGGATATGTTGATTGAAATAAACATTGAAAAGCCGACAATCAAGCCGAATTCCCAAGTGCCTTGCCAAACACTGCCAACAAAACCAATCAACATACCGCAAACCGCGCCAATAATCAAAGTCGTTTGCAGTTGACGCCAAACAGGCGCCCACCATTGATCCGGAAGTACATGTCCGGTTGCCATAGCGCGGACGATAATAGCCGCGGATTGCAATCCGGTGTTTCCCGATATTGCAGAGATAATCGGCATGAACGAAGCGAGAAGAATTACCTGACTCAATGTTTTATCGAAAAAATGTATCACAACACCGGCGCCGAATTCTATTACCAGCGTAGTTAATACCCATGGTAAACGCATGAAAGCAATTCGCGACGGAGATTTTTTTTCAAGCTCCTCGGCATCGGAGCCAACCATTCGCGCAACATCCTCGCTGTGTTCTTCTTCCATTACATCAACAATATCATCGATAGTTATTCTGCCAACCAATATCCCGTTTTTATCAATAACGGGCAGATCTAATAGATCATATTTCCTGAATAACGTTGCTACCTCTTCCTGATCCATGTCGGTCTCGACGCTCTTTGGTTGCTTCTCCATAATTGTGCTTATAATAGAGGTAAGCGGATTGAGCACTAAATCGGCGATTGAAATTACCCCCGACAATTTTCTTTCATCATCAACAACAAAGACACGATAAACAGATATACCGTTCTGTGCGGCGCTGCGCACTTCCTGCGTGGCTTCTTCGACCGAATTAAGCGACTTAACGGCAACGAAATCAAGATCCATTATTCCGCCGGCTGTATCTTCATCGTACTTTAAAAGATGTTGAACATCGCCGGCTTCTTTTTGTGGTAACGCGCGAAGTACTTTTTCTGCAAGCGGGGGAGGCAACTCAGCAACAAAATCTGCGGCATCATCCGATGGGAGGAAGCTGACAAACTCGGATATTTTATCCGACGGTGTTATCTCCAATAATTGATGGCGTGCATCATGATCAAGCTCCAATAGAACTGTAGCCGCAACCTCCGGCACGAGAAGTAAAAAAATAAAAAGACGCTCATCATCCGATAGGTGATTCAGTATTTCAGCAATGTCGGCGGCATGCAAATCGGTTACGATATTTGACAGTAATGTTTGTGCCTGATCGGCGACCAACTGTCTGATATCGTCCAGCAATTCTTCGTCGACTTCGATAGTCTTAATGCTTTTTCGTTCCGGTTGTAGATTTATATTTTTAGGAATTGGCTGCATTCTATTTTGTCACCTCCGCACACTCAGCGAAGTAAACGCTGGATATAATTTGTGAGTAGAATAAAATCGTTAATCGAAAGTTCTTCCGGTCTCTTAATAAAAACAGGATCGGTGTTTTTTTGAATAATGTCGAGCACTTCTTTTTCAAAAGGCATGTATAGTAAACCGTTCCGCAATGTTTTCCGCCGCTTTCCGAAAACTGTTTTAACTATACTGTGAAATAATTTTAAATTTACATCTCCGGGTAATTCATCGCGCATAAAAAGTTGAATAACCGATGAAGTTACTTTCGGTTTCGGGTAAAAACAGTTTGGCGAAACGTTGAAAAGGAGTTTTGGGGTTCCGTAAAATTGGGAGAAGACAGATAAAATGCCGTATTCTTTTGTGCGGGGAGATCCCGTAATCCGTTGCGCTACCTCGCGCTGCATTGTCAGGGTTATATCGGAAATTGCCTCTCGCTCATCGAAAATTTTGAATAAGATCGAACTCGTGAGATGGTATGGAATATTCCCAACTATTCGAATTTTCGCATCGTATTTTTTAGAGATTGATTTCAAAGATATGTCGAGGAAATCCTGATGGATTATCTCAACATTTTTTGCCGAAATTGTTGAGCGTAGTTGCTCTACCGCACGGGCATCTATTTCCACCGCTATGAGTCGTTTTGGACTGCTCGTTAGATGACGAGTTAAAGCGCCCTGACCCGGTCCTATTTCGATAACGATATCTTCGCTTTGAAGTTTGAGCGACTTGGCAATGTTTCGCGCAATGTTATCGTCTATCAGAAAATTCTGACCGAGTGATTGCTTCGGTCTAACCGTTACTCTTGGCGTTGCCATGCTGTTACGGTTTCTTGAAAAATTTCTTGATTCCTTCTTCTGCTTTTTTCTTCAACTCGTCGCCGAGTTTTTTCTTTCCTTCATCAAGTAATTTCTGTTTTTCTTTTTCAAGCGCCTGCTTCGCCATCTCCTCCTGTGCTTTCGTGTTCAGCGAAAGAGACGGACTTGTTGTTGCACCCCTGACGTTGAAATCTAAACTAATCCGATTATCTTTATCTTTAAAAAATTGTACGAGTTGGCTTGCAACACCCAATAATTTAAGACGATCCGATGCCGAAGAAGGAAGTTTAATATTTAATCCGTAATCCATTGTTCCGTCGAGTCCGTGCGTTCCGTTCATATTGAAGTCGGTGGAGCCGGCATTTACTTTCAAATCTTTGATGTTCACCTTGCCGTCTGATATTGAAAATGCATTTGACCAATTTTTAAAATCAACCTGTCGCAGTTCTTCTATTCCTGTTGCCTCGGCAAGTTTTGTTGTAAGCGGAAAGCCAAGAAGTTTCCCGTCAAATATTTGAACTTTACCTTCGCCACCAAGAGTTTGTCTGTTTAAACCGAGCGTATCGTCAAGATCGCCTTTAATATTTGTATTCATTGTTAACTTGCCGAAAATGTTTTTACCGAACGAAGTAAATTTCGGAAGCGCCGAGTTTGCTTCAACTCCGACAATTTCAAGATCAAGATTAAATGGTCGTTTTTTCATATCTCTTAGATCAAGCGTGCCTTTTGTCAGTACGGTTCCGTTAAAAGCGTTCACCGAAAAATTCTTCAAATTTATGATACCATCTTTGATGTTCAAACTGCCGCGTGCATTTGTGAATTCAAATTTCTCTGTAACTAATTTACTTATCGAAACATTCGCGTCAACATCAACACCGGGAAGAAACATCGCCTTTTGTTTTGCCGGTTCTTTCTTTTCTGCATCGGTTGCGGCCGGCTTTTCGTCGGAAATCAAATCGATTGTCCGTAGTTGTTTTGATGTGAGCGTGATTGAAGCCGAAGGTTTTCCGCCCGCTTTCTTCGCGTCTTCGTTCACAATCGCCAAATAATTTTTCATCACAAATCCTAGAGATAGATCGGATTCACCGATATTCATTGCGAGTTGTTTCGACTCTATGAGCTGATTATTAAAAGAAATGGTGCCAACGAGATTGCTGAGAGGTTTCGGTGACGTTGCGGTTTTCATCGTTACGTTGCGAAATTCAATTTTACCATTTGCTTTAATGCTTTGCGGTAATTTTACTTTTCCTTCAATCGAAAGATCACCCTTCATTATCCCGCTCAATTCCGTTCCTTGTTCAAGCGGATAAAAATCTTTGACTTCATTCAGGTTCAAAATTCCGGAAAATGAAGCCGATAAAAACGGATCGTCAAAATTAGTCATGCTCATTTTTCCGTTCAATTCGTTTGCACCTAAAGAAGCTGTGAATTTATCTAACGAAAAATTGCCGATTGGTTTTTCACCCGCAACAACTTCGGGACGAGTGAACCCTCCTTTAATGTTGATATTCGTTATCGATTTTGGAAGTCCGGTATATTTTATAGTTCCATCCGAGACCGCAAACGATCCGGTTGCGCCGGGGGTTTGTATTTCTCCCAACGCACCTTTGATTATCGTTGAGAAGGTTACATCGCCTGCGCTTGAAAGACCTTTTGCCGCTTTAAGTAGATCCGGCGGTACAAGCGAAAGAAGTTGCTGCATCTGCGTGCCGGGTGTTGAGATAGTCATATCAAACAGCATCGTTTCTTTTTGAAGTTGAGAAATAGAACCGGTAACACTGAGCGGAAGCTCCCTCAGTTTCGCACTTACTTGATCGAAGATCAACATATCTTTGTCGATTTCATACGTCAACTTAACCGAACCGTTAAGCGGCTGGTCAATGAGAAGCCATGTTGCGGTAGTGCCGTAACTGACTTTTTCAGTTGACGTTATTCCGTTTATCTCTAATGTTCTCTTCCCCGTTTCGGATGTTATGCGAGAAGTTTGATTCATGCCGCTCATCTTAAATCGGAAATCTGATTTTTTATTGATGAACTCCAAATCACCGTTATTAATTTCAAGGTTTGAAAGCAAAAGGGCGCCGCTGCTATTCTTTACGATTTCAACATTCCCGTCGGGAGATTTTTTTTCAGACATGGAATAATTATTCGAACCGTCTTCCAACACTTCCATATTTATTACAGGATGATCGATTATAACGTAATTGATTTCTAAATTGTTTTTAAGTATGGCAAAGAGATTAACTTTAAGGCGCAGATTATCGAACGAGAGAAAAAGTTCTTTCGTAAATTTATTTCCCTGAGGATTTGATATCGCCAATCCGTCTATCGAAACTGCAAACGAAGGGAAAACAGAAAAAGATATGTCCTGTACGGTTACGGTTCGATGTGTGGCTTCCTCGATTTTCGGTATGATCAGCGATTTAAGTCGGTCGTTTGTCAGGTAAAGCTTGAGCCCAATAAGAGCAATGACCAGAAATGCGACAGGAATCGAGAGAATGATAATCCAAAATTTTGCTTTTTTGCCGAGCGCCATGATAAACTTCCTTTAGAAGATAAATATAATTCAGAAAAAATATACCGAAATACGGATAGATTAGCAACCGAAAATATTGACTATATGCTCCCATTTTGGTATATTCGATTCACGTATTATTTACTTTGCCACATATATATTTGATGAAAGGGTTCATTAATGGCGGAAATATCACTTGATGCATTAGGGATGGTTGAGACCAAAGGGCTTGTTGGCTCCATTGAAGCAGCCGACGCGATGGTAAAAGCTGCGAAGGTAACACTCATCGGAAAAGAAGTTATCGGCGGTGGTTACGTAACAGTAATGGTTCGCGGCGATGTTGGCGCAGTGAAAGCGGCAACCGATGCCGGAGCAGCAGCGGCACAGCGCGTGGGCGAACTTGTTTCCGTCCATGTAATTCCGCGTCCTCATGTCGATGTTGAATTGATTCTTCCGAAGCGTTCGGATAAATAATACAGCATTTCTAATTTAGCTTTTTAAAATTTCAATGCTCGATTACGCGTTAGGGCTGATTGAAACCCGCGGACTTGTTGGTGCGGTTGAAGCTGCCGATGCTATGTGCAAGGCGGCGGATGTTCAATTAATTTCCAAAGAAAGAACCGGCGGCGGTCTTATCTGCATTAAAATAAAAGGAGATGTGGCTGCGGTGAGAGCGGCTGTGGATGCAGGTGCGGCAGCAGCTCAACGGGTTGGAGATCTAGTTTCTGTGCATGTTATACCTCGCCCCGATCAAGAGATAGAAATACTTATTTCTCCGACATCTTCACACAAGGTTAAACCGATTCCCAAAGTACAGGAAAAAAAGGTGGATAAAATTCGCAAGCGAGTTGAAAAACCGCCTTCGATTAAACCCCCAAGCATTCCGGCGTTACAGGAAGAAGTTAAAACGGAAGAAACCACCGAACACCCGGTTGCTGGAAGCGATGATGAAGCAACATATAAACAGGAACTAGAATCTATGACTGTTCATCGGCTTCGTCATTACGCACGCAGTGTGAAGGGACTTTCAATTTTTGGCAGACAAATTTCGCGGGCAAACCGTGATCAACTTATTGCCGAGTTGATTCGAGTGAAATTTCAGAAATGATTAAAGGAATTTTTATAAACTCCATCCATCTTAACTGGATGGAGTTTTTTATTTTTTTGTGATGGAACAAAAACGATATCATATTGTGATTGCATCGTTTCTATTCGCAGTGCTTACCTGGATATCGGTTAATTTGCGAGAAGAATATACTATAGTGAAACATTTTCCGGTCGTTCTCGAAAATCTGAAACAAGGCAAGGCACTCAAATATCCTTTTCCGAAAACGGTCAATGTACGATTCAAAGCAAGCGGATGGTCGTTAACGGGATTGTACCTCACTCCCGATCTTCGTTATTCAATCGATCTTTCAACGTTAGGTACGGATGATTTTATTATTACAGCACAAGACCTTCCCGATCATGTTAAATTGCCGGTTGCTTTGCAGCCAATTGAAGTTGTGCCTGATACGATGATACTTGCAATTGATGATTATCGCGAGAAACGCGTTCCAATCACTATCAACTTAACCACGACATATAAATTGGGATACGGACAAGTCGGTAATATGCGGGTAACACCGGAGAGTATCACTATAGGCGGCTCGCGGCATCTCATCGAATCAATTGCATCTTGGCCCACTGTATATCAAAAGTTCGATGAACTAAATACGCCGCTCAGCATCGACTTACCGCTGGAAGAACCCACTACACCTTCTGTTAAGCTTCTTCATAATTCCGCCCGTATACAAATTGATGTGCAACCGTTCGCTGAAAAAGTGTTTACTGGGATTACGGTCGCCGCGGTTTCAATTCCACTGAACAGAGAAGTTATTTTCATTCCCCCTAAAATGGATATAATAGTTCGTGGCGGCATTGATCAATTGGCAAAATTATCGACAGAAGATTTTCAAGTGAGTGTGAACTATCAGGAGTTAATTGCCGATACAACCGAATCAATACAACCGGCATTTTCAGCTCCGCCTGAAATTAAAGTTATAAGTAAAAAACCGGAAAGATTTCAATATATTATCAGAAAAAAACTGTGAACAGGAATTGCCTATGCGTCTCTGCATAAACATTGATCATATAGCAACGCTGCGCAACGCGCGCGGCGGAGAACTGCCCGACCCATCGGATGCCGCAACCATTTGTGAACAAGCCGGTGTCGACGGTATTGTGTGTCATCTTCGTGAAGACAGGCGGCATATCCGCGATAACGATCTAAAGAAACTTCGAAAGATCATAACAACGAAACTCGATCTTGAGATGTCGATAGCGCCCGATATCGTAAGGATCGCTCTGATGATCAAGCCGGAGATGGTAACGCTTGTGCCGGAAAAACGCCAGGAGTTGACAACGGAAGGCGGTTTGGATGTGGTTAAACAAAAAGGAGCGTTGCAAAAAGTTATAAATAAATTTCACGATAACGGTATTCTCGTAAGCGTTTTCATCAATCCTGCGCAAGATCATATCGATGCGGCAAAGTATATCGGAGCGGACATGGTTGAGATTCATACGGGAGAATATTCAGAAGCACGCTCGGCTCGTGAAAAAAGAAAGCATCTCGTAATAATAAGTCAAATGTCGCGGCTTGCGCGCAAGTTGGAGCTTAGCGTAAATGCGGGGCATGGTTTAAATTACTCAAATATCTCACCGATAGTTAAGATACGAGAGATAGAAGAAGTGAGCATCGGCTACGCGATAATTGTGCGGGCGCTTTCTGTAGGATTGGAAACCGCAGTGCGCGAGATGGTGGCGTTGGTGAAGGGGAAGTCGTCGTAGAGAAAAAGATTTTTAGAAGTAATTAAAAATTTCGAGAGTTCATCGCATCGATTAACTGGAAGAAGTGAGGTTATCATGCGGCTACATCTAAATATTCACTACTGCAATCAGCAATATGAAACTCAAATCTCTTTCTGATCTTCATCAGATTCTACCTAATTCTCTTCAATCCACACACCCTATAGCGAAGGGTGGGCATGATGGAAAGGGGAGAGCGGTGTGTATTTCTCTCGAAACAAAAGGCAGAAAAGGAAAGTCAGTCACCATTGTGTCTGGTATGCCGCACAATCCTACCACTATGAAAGAGATTGCGAGAATGCTTAAAGAATGGTGTGGAACCGGAGGGACTGTGAAAGATGGCAATATCGAACTTCAGGGTGACCAGCGAGCCCGTGCAACGGAACGACTCCGAAAAATGAACTATTCCGTTAAGTAAACAATCCGGAACAAACCTTCATCATTTTAAAAAGGTCTGTTGATTCTAAGGAACACCATTGGCGGTTGGGCAACATCTGTCCGCCACGCGAATCCTAATCGCAGTTTCGCATCTCTTGTGCCGATACCAACTCCCCAGTCGGATCGGATTGTTTTTTTTGTGAGCGACTCAAATCCATCAAACGCATTAGCGTTACGATCTATATCATTTATAAAACCGGCATCGGCAAAGATTATCATGTTAATATTTCTGAGAAGCCACGACGGGAAGAAATCCACATCATCGAACATCTTACCATTAACAACATATTCGGCATTTAATAGCAACATTCTATTGCCGCTGAATTCTTTAAATCTGTATGCGGGTAATGTGCTTAAGCCGCCAAGCTCAAATTGTTTTTGGAATGGGAGATCGCCCGTAGCTGAACTCCCCCGTAAACGTATATTGATATTATCGTACTTGCTGATTGGTTGATACCGACGTACATCAATGGTGTAAGAGTTGAAATCGAAATCGCCGCCAAAAGCGTTACCTGCAAGTTCAGCGCTGCCCGAAAAACTCCAACCGCCTGTTAATAGTTTGCGCGATTCGGTTGAATGAAAGTGCAGTGTTGCAAGAACGCTTTGCATTCGCCCATCGTTGATAGAAAAATTTTCTCGAAATATTCTATCGGTTCCGAAGATTGACCAGTTCGTTGTTTTTTCAAGAGACTCATAAGAATCGTTTCTGTAAGCGACCTGGAATTGCAAATCGGATTTCTGCCAGCGTTTGTAAATTCCAGTCCACGCAGATATTCCTTCTCTTCCGAAATAATCACGGTAATCGTGCCGAAAGAGAAATGCAGCGAGATTGTTTTCATCGAGATCAACCAACCATTCATCGTGTGTGTCGGTTAAGCTGTGCCCCTCAACTCCGATTTCGATCAATGTTTCATTAGTGCCGAATTGCTGAGCGGCGCCAATGCCTCCGCGCCATCTGTGAGACTGAAAGCCGTAACCACCCGATGCAAAAAGGGAGATATGGTGATCGTCCCAGTAATATTTTTGTGGGTAGTTTAATCCAAGAAATAAACCTTCTACACGGTTATAACGGAAAAGAATATTTTCATCCATTATTTCCCAAGGCATGACGGGAGAAATGTTGCGGACAATACCATGTTCGGGTGGAACAGAATAGATACCGCGCGAGAAACTTCGCTTGCGCGGTATCTGAATATTTTCATTATCGCTAGTTAAAAATTCATCCTCATCTTTATTTTCTTCAAACTCATCGATGTTATCCGGCTCATCGCGGAAGATGTAAGTCCCTAATTTTTCATCGAAACGATGGAAAGCATCCTCAATTATAGAATCTAAATTTTGCTTGAATTTCGAAGATTCCTCTTTATCCTGAGCGACAGAAGAAAAATTCAACAAAATAGTTGATGCAATAGCGAGTAGAAATAATCTCAAGTTCATAATTTTATCTCCAAAAATTATTTGTCGGCATCGTACAAAGTAATTCCCCACATAGTCGGGTCATCCGGCGGATCGGTGTTCCAATCGTTGAAAGAATGAGAATCGTCGGATATATAATGAAGTGTATAGTTTCCTTTTTCAAGCATTATAGTAGTGTTAACGGAGCGGTTTTTTCTGCCGCCGCCTGCATGGAACGTCATTCCGTAAGTCATTTCCCAAACAACATGTTTATCGGAATTCTCGATCCATCCATAATCGTACATTTCCCTGTTTTGTCCTTCTCCAATTGCATAAATCCGAACGCGTGTTGATTTATCGAGCTTGAATCGCTGAGTTTTGTTCGCATCGTCGCCAGCGCGAATTATTTGAGCAATCACACCGGGTTCGATTACGGTTACATTTTTTTCAATGCTTTCCGTCGTGAATGTATCACCCTCACCGTACAAGGTAATGCCCCAATGTTCCGGATCGAATGGGGCGGTAGAATTCCAATCGTTGTATGCGTGAGAATCGTCGGTCTGGTAAAAAACCGTATACGTTCCTTTTGGCAAAGTAATTATCTGATCTATCATTCTGTTTTTAGCTGCCCCACCTGCGTGTTCAGTTTCCATTTCGTTCATCGTCCATACTTTCTCACGCGTTTTTGAATTGATAATCCATCCGAAATCTGCCATTTGGCGCCGACTATTGCTTTGTTCTCCTAGAGCATAAATACGGATTGGGGAATCTGCTTTCAATGTGAAGCTTGACGAGCGAGATTCATCGTCGGTAACTTTAATAAGCTGGGCAATAATATTTTTTTCTTCGGTTGCTTGAAGAAATTTAAATTCATCTTTATCGGAAACATTATTCGCGCAAAGGGTTATTCCGTAATTAAATGGATCGCTGGGGGGGGCTGCATTCCAATCAACGAACGAATGAGAATCATCGGTTATAAAATAGAGTATATACTCGCCGGTGGGAAGAGATATGTTTTCATCGGTTTTAATATTTTTTTCTGCGCCTCCGGCATCATCGGAATTCGATTTTTCAAAATCCCAAACACGCTCTCTGGTTTTCACATTTAATATCCAACCGTAATCGGCGTATGAGTATTGGTAATTTTTTTCGCCTACCGCATAAATTCGAATAGGTATTTCTTTTTTCAAAAGGAAGCGTTGTCGAATATGAACATCTTCACCAAGGCGTGTTGCTTTGAAGAGAATATTCGTCAATTCTTTCGGTACATTGAATGTCGGAATTTCAACCGTCTTGTCATCGGTGTAAAGAGATATTTCCCAATTCTTGGCGGCTTTTTTCCAATCTCGTTCATAATCATCTGAAAAAACTTCCTCTAACCAGTTGAAGAATCCACGGTTACTTTCACTGTATCCGGCAGACTGCTCGCGCCGATCTATGTTCATATAATAATTGGAAAATATTGAACCACCGCCATAAGCATATCCGGCAAAGTAAACTTCGTAACTTCCTTTTTGAAGATGAATATCGTCGTCAAATTTTCCGTACAAATTTTGACTTCGCGTGTTAGACCTGTCCATCTGCCAAACGACTTCTCGTGTATCGGCGTTAATGATCCAACCGTAAGCATACATATCTGAATTGAAGAAGCCGCTCTTTTTTCCGCCTCCGCCAACAGCATAGATATGGATTGTTTGATCTGAAGGGAGAATGAAACCGCCGCTCTTTAACTCGGTCTGTGTGAAATCTTTTAATTGAATTATTAAGCGTTCAGATGCAATTGCCAGCGTTGAGGTGCAAATGAAGATAAAAAACACCAACCCCGGAATCCGGGATTGCCGCAGAAGAGTTTTTATTTTGTTCATAATATGTAGTTTTATATTCTATAAATTCCTTCTAAAAAGTACGGAAAAACGGTGGAAAGGTTACAATTTATCAATTTTTAATATTTAGCTTGATTCTATTACCATCTTTTCATATTTTGGGGATGCTTATGGGAAAACAATAATGAAAATCGATAAAATCAAATCAAACGCGCTATTCCACGAAGTTGATCCTCAACTTGTAAAAACCATATCTGGATTTCTTAAAAATATAGATTATCCCGATGGAAAAATCATATTCAAAGATGAGCAAAAGGGGGATTGTTTATTCTTAGTGCTTGGTGGCGCGGTGAAGATATCTAAAAAATTGAAAACCGGTGGAGAAATTATATTGGGCGTTCTGCACGAAGGAGATTTTTTTGGGGAGCTTGATTTGATCGATAGACGTCAAAGATCGGCGCAGGCAACCGCAATCGGGAAATGTTCTCTTGCATGGATGGGGCGTAAGCAATTCAATGGACTGATTAAAGAAAGTCCTGCCTTCGTTATGAACTTACTTACGATGGTAACGTTGCGGTTACGGTCGAATAATTTAACCTATGTGCTTCATCAAGAGACTAACTTGTTTGCGCTTCGCCTACAACTTGATAAAACCGAACAGCTTGTTGAAGCATCAAAAATAGTGAACAGCTCAATAGATGTTGATCATCTGTTAGATTTGATATTTCAAACGGCGGCGAAAACCGTGGGAGCCGATAGAGGCACTTTGTACCTCATAGATGAAACTAAAAAAGAGTTATGGTCGAAAGTACAAAAAGGTTCATCAAAGGTAGAGATCAGATTGCCGATTGGTTACGGCATTGCAGGCGCTGTTGCGGCATCGGGAGAGATTATTAATATTCCGGATGCGTACACTGATCTGAGATTCAATCCGAAAGTTGATCAGCAAACCGGTTACCGCACAAAATCGACATTGTGTATGCCTATGAAAAACCGTGGCGGGAAAATAATCGGCGTGTTTCAACTCCTCAATAAATCTAAGGGATATTTTACAAAAGAAGATGAGGCATTTATAGAAGCATTTTCCGTTCATGCTGCAATTGCTTTGGAGAACGCACAGCTTGCACAAAAGATGATTCAAGAAGAACGACTTTCTGCCGTTGGCAGAATGGCGAGTACGATAATTCATGATATCAAAAATCCGATGGGAATTTTGCGAGTCTCGGCTCAAGTGATTAAAAAAAGATCGCACGATGAAGAAATTAAAAAGGTTGCCGAGGAGATGATGCAGCAGATTGACAGGTTTACCGCGATGACCCAAGAGATATTGGATTATGCGCGAGGTATCAGCACTTTAAATTTACAGGAATTTGATTTTTCGGACGTAGGCAAGACAATATTTTTGATTATTGAGCGTGATTTGGAGAGACGTAACATCAAGTTAGAGAAAAAAATAAAATACAGCGGCAAAGTAATGCTCGACCCGGATAAAATTCTCCGCGCTTTCTATAATATTGCAAGCAACGCTGCCGATGCAATGCCGAACGGTGGAAAGTTGATTCTAAATGTTTCTCAGGAAAAAGATTCCCTTGTTATAGAATTTATTGATAAGGGATGCGGAATGACTGCCGATGTGCGCGAAAGAATATTCGAGCCGTTTTTCACGCACGGGAAAAAACATGGCACAGGGCTTGGAATGTCGATAGTTAAAAAAATAATCGATGATCATAATGGAAAAATTAAAATTGAAAGCAAGGAAAATAAAGGAACAACAATACGGTTGTGTCTGCCGTTAATACGGTAATTAGAGAAAATTCAAATGTCGTCTTCTTATCATATCAATAAAGCGATTATAGAAGTTGTTCAGGGTGATATAACCGATCAACAGGTTGACGCGGTAGTGAACGCGGCAAACAATCACTTATGGATGGGCGGCGGTGTTGCGGGCGCAATTAAACGAAAGGGAGGTAATATCATAGAACAAGAAGCAATGCAGCAGGGACCGGTTGAAGTTGGCGGCGCGGTTTTAACAACAGGCGGAAGTTTAAAAGCGAAGTACGTAATTCATGCCGCAGTAATGGGACAAGACCTGCATACCGATGAAATAAAAATTAAAACTTCCACCAAGAGCGCACTTTTACTTGCCGATCAGAAAAAATTATCTTCAATAAATTTTCCGGCGCTTGGTACGGGGGTTGGAGGGTTTTCAATTTTTCATTGTGCTAAAATTATGATAACGGAAGCGATTGAGTTTTTGATAAAAGCCGAAAATGTCCGGCTCGTCAGGTTTGTATTGTTTGATGATGAAACATTCCATGCGTTTGAAGAAGAATTAAAAATTCAATTTACCACAAAGCGGCATCCGTGCTGATGGAATTTGCCTCACTGTAAAAATATAATTTGTTGCAAATTCTCTCAAAAAGTGGTAAGTTTCTAAGTCGTTATGCTTACTCCTCAAAAAATTTTAATTATTCGTTTAAGCTCATTAGGCGATGTAATTCTAACCTCGCCTGTGGTGCGCTGTTTGCGAAAAAAATTCCCATCTGCGCAAATAGATTTCCTAATCAAATCTGAGTATGAAGACCTCTATCGTTTCAATCCAAATATTTCATCGTTGATAGAACTAAAATCGTCGGAGTCGGAAGAACTAAAATTGTTGAAAGAGAAAATCCGCCGAACTCGTTACGATATAATTATCGATCTGCATAACAGTTTACGCAGCAAATATCTCAGATTCTTTTCGATGGCTCGATATACACGTGTTATTACTAAAAGAATTTTGAAAAGAATTTTATTAGTGAAGTTTGGCGTAAATTTATTTGGAGACAATGAAAGTGTGGTTGACCGATATTTTGAAACGATAGAAAAATTTGGAGTGATTAATGATAATCGGGGGTTAGAAATATTTATTCCCGATGAAGCTCTTGAGATAACAAAAACATTAGCCGAGCGGGTTAATTTATCACGGTATCAACAAGTTTATGGATTTGTACCGTCGGCGAAACATTTCACAAAGCGTTGGTTGCCCGAAAGATTTGTTGAATTAGGTCATACCTTGACTCGAGAATCTAATTCAAAAATCTTAATTTTCGGTGGAAAAGAAGAACAAGAATATTGTGATGACATAACGCAAATGATAAACAGCAGATCCGGCGCGAATGTTTCTGAAAATCTTGCCGGAAAATTAAATCTGCTTGAAACGGCGGCGATGTTAGATTATTGCAATCTTATAGTAACAAACGACTCGGGGTTAATGCACTTGGCTGCCGCGCGAAAGAAAAAAATGGTGGCAATATTTGGCTCAACAGTCAGTCATCTGGGATTTGCTCCATGTGGAACGGAGAGTTCTATTGTGGAAGCGGCGAGTGTATTGTGCAGACCGTGTTCTCACATTGGCAGATCAGAATGTCCCAAAAAACATTTTAATTGTATGAAAGAGATAAGCGTTGAATCGGTTGTATCAGAGGTTCGAAGGTTGATGGCAAAATGATCTGGAAATTGTTCTATAATATTGTAATTGTTCCGATTCTTTGGCTGTTGTTTAGAATCTATTCTTTTATGAATGCCAAGGCGAGACGATCATGGAACGGGCGAGAGGAACTGTTTGAGCGATTGGATAAGAAGTTGTCGCGTTTTTCAACCTCTGAAAAAAGAATATGGTTCCATGCATCATCGATGGGAGAATTTGAGCAGGCAAAACCGATAGTTGCAGAACTGAAAAAAAGATATCCCTCTGTACGAGTAATTGTTTCGTTCTTTTCCTCGTCGGGATATGAACATTCTTTATCATATAAGCTTGCCGATATTATAACTTATATTCCGTTCGATAGCGCCCAAAACGCACGCAGATTTGTTGAATTGATACAGCCATCAGCGGCAATATTTATGCGGTACGATCTTTGGCCCAATCATTTATGGGAACTGAACAAAAGAAGAATTCCGTCATATCTTGCAAGTGCAACATTTCATCGAAAAAAATATAGGGAGATGCCGCTTATAAAAAGTTTTTTCCGCGCACTTTATAATTCAATCGATTATATTCTGACTGTCTCATCGGAGGATAGAGATAATTTTATTGCATTTAAAATATCTCGTCCTGTTATTGAAGAAGTAGGCGATACACGTTACGATCAGGTTTGGCAAAGAAGCGCTGATTCGCGGATGAAGCAATTACTCGATTCAAAAATAACCGCAGATAAAAAAGTAATTGTGATCGGAAGTAGCTGGAGAGAGGACGATGTACACTTATTAACGGCTATAAATCGGTTATTGTTGGAAACTAAAACATTGTTAATCATTTGGGTCCCCCACGAACCGACAGAAGAAAATCTTGACTATCTTGAAAAAGAATTCAATGGAAAAGTTTCAAGCATTAGATTTTCACACCTTCATAATTATAATGGTGAATCGATAATAGTTGTAGACAGCGTTGGCGTTTTGATGCCTCTATATCAATATGCAAATATCGCATATGTTGGCGGAGGATTCAGTTCCGGGATACACAATGTTCTTGAGCCGGCCGCGTATGGGATACCGGTAATCTTTGGGCCGAGACATGAAAAATCACAAGAGGCAAAATTTCTTCTTACTTCCGATGGAGCGAAATCTGTTCATTCAAGCGAAGAAATTTATCAGGTGTTTTCTATCTTGATAAAGGAAGAGAAGAAAAGATTGTCCAACGGACGAAATGCTCAAGCCCTTGTTAGAAGTAAAATCGGGGCAACGGAACGGTTTATGAAATTTTTGAAATTATAACTAATTAAAGAAAAAAGAAAATGAAAGCAGCATATTTTGATACGATTGGTGGAATAAGCGGAGATATGACATTGGGGGCATGTGTCAGCGCGGGCGTTGATTTTGAAGAACTAACTAACGAAATTAAAAAACTTAAACTCGGCAACGTTGAACTGCAAGCATCTCACGTTTCATGTAATGGCATTGATGCAACAAAAGTTGATGTAGTGGTTTCACCGGATCGTCAGCACCATCATCGAGGCATCAACGAAATAAATAATATTATTGATAGTAGCTTATTGACAAACGAAGTCAAAATCAGCGCAAAAAAAATATTCACCACTTTAGCTTTTGCTGAAGCTAAAGTTCATAGAACAAGCATTGATAAAATTCATTTTCATGAAGTCGGCGCAGTCGACTCGATTGTAGATATTGTTGGGGCTGCTATCTGTTTGAACAAGCTTGGGATTAAAACCGTATATTCATCTCCTGTAAAATTAGGAAGCGGTGGTTTTATTACAGCCGAGCATGGGATACTTCCAAATCCGGCGCCAGCAACTCTTGAGATACTTCAAAATTATCCGGTTTTTTTAACTGAAATTCCTTACGAGCTAACAACTCCCACAGGAGCTGCAATAATTAAATCTGTTTCTGCCGGTGTTCTTGGTTCAAGAAAGATCACCCCCACTATAATAGGATATGGGACCGGATCAAGACAGATGAAAGAAATTCCAAACTTGTTGCGTCTTATGATTGGTGAGATTGATGAATATTTAGATGACACAATATATCTGATCGAATCAAACATCGACGATATGAACCCCGAAATTTTTCCATATATAATAGAGTTATTAATGGAAAATCGAGCGCTTGATGCATATCTTACACCAGTTATTATGAAAAAAGGAAGACCCGGTACAATTTTATCTGTGCTATGTTACGATTCAGACATAAACAATCTAAAAAAAATAATATTATTAGAAACGTCAACTCTGGGAATTCGAATTCAAAAATACACACGAGAAAAAGTAGAGAGGGATATTAGAGAAGTAGAAACTCAGTTTGGATTAATAAGGGTAAAAGTGGCTAAAATTGATGGGGATGAGCGGATATTGCCCGAATTTGAAGAGTGTAAACGAATCGCTCAAAGAACTAAGTTGCCTCTTATAGAAGTCTATAAAAGAATCGAAGCAGAAATTCACAGAGTTCAAGAAGTTTTTAAAAAATTTTAAAAACATTGAATTGCGGTTATATTCAATGTTTTTTTAATAAAATAAATTTTAAATTTTGGTTAAAAAATTTGACATCTTACATTAATTTTAGTATATTATTAACCCCACTAAATGTGGTTCACCGATCCTAATAGAAATTCTTCTGGGTCGGAATTTTTTTCTCAAGTGTTCTTTGAAAAGATGGTGCATAGCTCTTAGTCAGCTTCAAGAGACTTCAACCTGTTAAATAAACAGGCAAAATCAAGCTCGAAGTTATAATTTTAAAAATTACAACGGAGAGTTTGATCCTGGCTCAGGACGAACGCTGGCGGCGTGCTTAACACATGCAAGTCAGGGAGAAAGGAGTAGCAATACTCTGAGTAAACCGGCGAACGGGTGAGTAATGCGTAGGCAACTTACCTTGTGAACGGGGATAACCCCTCGAAAGCGGGGCTAATACCCGATGAAATTCTGTTACAGCATTGTAGTAGAATGAAAGATCCCAAAAGGATGTCACAAGATGGGCCTGCGTCCCATTAGATAGTTGGCGGGGTAATGGCCCACCAAGTCGACGATGGGTAGCTGGTCTGAGAGGACGATCAGCCACACTGGAACTGAGACACGGTCCAGACTTCTACGGAAGGCAGCAGTGAGGAATATTGCTCAATGGGCGAAAGCCTGAAGCAGCGACGCCGCGTGAGGGATGAAATCCGTTAGGATGTAAACCTCTTTTGCAGGGGATGAATGTCCCGTTTTACGGGATTGACCGTACTCTGCGAATAAGCACCGGCCAACTACGTGCCAGCAGCCGCGGTAATACGTAGGGTGCAAGCGTTGTCCGGAATTACTGGGTGTAAAGGGTCCGCAGGCGGGTAAGCAAGTCGGTGGTGAAATCCTGCAGCTCAACTGCAGAACTGCCTCCGATACTGTTTATCTTGAGTACGAGAGAGGATGATGGAATTCATGGTGTAGCGGTGAAATGCGTAGAGATCATGAAGAACACCGGTTGCGAAGGCGATCATCTGGCTCGTTACTGACGCTCAGGGACGAAAGCGTGGGGAGCAAACAGGATTAGATACCCTGGTAGTCCACGCCTTAAACGATGGATGTTCGGTGTCGGTCCCGTTCAGCATATATTAATATGTGTTGAACGGGATCGGTGCCTGAGCTAACGCGTTAAACATCCCACCTGGGGAGTACGATCGCAAGGTTGAAACTCAAAGGAATTGACGGGGGCCCGCACAAGCAGTGGAGCATGTGGTTCAATTCGATGCAACGCGAAGAACCTTACCTGGGTTTGAAAGGCTCTGTAAACCGGTGAAAGCCGGCTAGTGTAGCAATACACGCGGAGTACAGGTGCTGCATGGCTGTCGTCAGCTCGTGCCGTGAGGTGTTAGGTTAAGTCCTGCAACGAGCGCAACCCCTGCACTTAGTTGCCATCAGGTAATGCTGGGCACTCTAAGTGGACTGCCTACGCAAGTAGTGAGGAAGGTGGGGATGACGTCAAGTCCTCATGGCCCTTACACCCAGGGCCACACACGTGCTACAATGGATGGTACAAAGGGTTGCCAAGCCGCAAGGTGGAGCCAATCCCAAAAAACCATCCTCAGTTCGGATTGGGGTCTGCAACTCGACCCCATGAAGCTGGAATTGCTAGTAATCGCGTATCAGCACGACGCGGTGAATACGTTCCCGGGCCTTGTACACACCGCCCGTCAAGCCATGGAAACTGGGGGTACCCGAAAACGCTGCGCTAACCGCAAGGAAGTAGGCGTCTAAGGTAAAACCAGCGACTGGGGCTAAGTCGTAACAAGGTAGCCGTACCGGAAGGTGCGGCTGGATCACCTCCTTTCTAAGGAGCTTTTCTTGCTGAAAAGTAAGAAAGCGCTTCGAGATTCCAAATAGTCTCGGAAATGATTTAGACTATGCACCCTTTTCTATTACACTTTTGTTCTATAGAAATATATTTATCCCCGGGCCTGTAGCTCAGGTGGTAAGAGCGCACGCCTGATAAGCGTGAGGTCAGTGGTTCAACTCCACTCAGGCCCACACGGCGTGTACGTTTGATGCCATCACCGTGCCACGGGGCTGTAGCTCAACTGGGAGAGCGCGTGGTTTGCAACCACGAGGTTGTCGGTTCGATCCCGATCAGCTCCACAGAATTTTTTTAAAATCGTTCTTTGACATATTATTAGAAGAGTCAGTTTATTAGTAGATATTAGTAGTTGTCCAAGCCATTTTGTTTGAAAACAAAAATGCCAATAGATGAACAAATATATCGAACATGAACTACTATGTAATCCTAAAATTTAATGTTCTTTCCAATAAATATATAAAAGATGCATCTTAGAAACCTGTTCAACCAGTAATTTTGGAAACGGGTGAAGATACATGTGAATCGATAAAGATTTTTGGTTAAGTTACAAAGAGCATACGGTGGATGCCTTGGCACCAGAAGGCGATGAAGGACGTGGTTACCTGCGATAAGCATCGGATAGGTGGAAACAACCTGTAACCCGATGATTTCCGAATGGGGCAACCCTCTCAGGGTAATGCCTGAGAACTCTGCACTGAATTCATAGGTGCGGTAGAGCAAACGGGGGGAAGTGAAATATCTCAGTACCCCTAGGAAGAAAAAGTAATAACGATTCCGTCAGTAGTGACGAGCGAACGCGGAACAGCCTAAACTTTCTGATACATTCAAGGTTACGACCGTTGTATCAGGAGTGTTGTGGGGCGCTTGTGGTCTGAATCGTAAATAAGACGGAGAGTAAAAAACCATTATGATAGCTGAATCGTTTGGAACAACGAATCATAGAAGGTGAAAATCCTGTAAGCGAAATTGTAGTGGCTCTCTGATAAGCGTTCCCAAGTACCACGGAATAAGTGGAAGTCTGTGGGAACCTGCGAGAACCATCTCGCAAGGCTAAATACTCTCTGGTGACCGATAGTGAACAAGTACCGTGAGGGAAAGGTGAAAAGCACTCCTAACAGGAGGGTGAAATAGTACCTGAAACCGTATGCTTACAAACGGTCGGAGCAAAGAAAGGGTAGCAATACTTTTTCTGAGTGACGGCGTGCCTTTTGCTTAATGAGCCTACGACTTACTCGTACGTAGCAAGGCTAATGAACTAAGTTCAGCAGCCGTAGCGAAAGCAAGTCTGAATAGGGCGAATCAGTTACGTGCGGTAGACGCGAAACCCGGTGATCTATCCTTGACCAGGATGAAGTGGGGGTAAAACCTCATGGAGGTCCGAACCAGTGTGGGTTGAAAACTACTTGGATGAGTTGAGGATAGGAGTGAAAAGCTAATCGAACTGGGTGATAGCTCGTACTCCCCGAAATAGCTTTAGGGCTAGCCTCGGG
>PNNN01000043.1 GCA_013824245.1 Chlorobiaceae bacterium
TTAAAAAGGCAGTCCTCTATTTGTAGGGCTGCCTTTTTTATTTTTTCTTTAAAAAAAATCCTATATTAAAACTATCGAAGCACACAGGCAATCCGCCTTTGGCGGAAATGTCGCTAATGAAATTCTTAAACGCGCGTTGGACTAATTATCAGGGATTTGAATGAAGCAATTTCTTATATATTTATTTATCACAATTCTAATTTTCGGATGTCAACCACCTAAACCAATCGTCAAGGAAGAACCACCGCCACCGGCGATCAAAGAAATTATTCCAGATATGATCATCAAGTTTGCGACTATTGATATATCGAAATTCGGAAAGAGGATTGAATTAAGTGACATCCAGAAATTTGCTCGCCAACTCAAAAGCGACTCGATAGATATCCTTACCATGCACGGCATCACCCGATATCCGGAGTTAAAAACAAGAGTCGACATTGTTGAAGAACTTGCCAAAGAAACGGAGACGCGAAAATCGTTCGGTGAAACAATAAACCTTGGTGGCAGGCAAAGCGGCAACAGTGTATTCTCGGTTTATCCCATTCGGTCAAGCGATAATCTTCAATTTGAAAAAATTAAGTCAACCGGTTTTGAAGCGGCTATGCAAACCATCATCGATTGCGGCGCGCTGAATATCGTAGTTATAAGCACTCACATCACCGAAAAAGCTTCAAAAGATGATTTGGAGAGCATAATTAGTTCATTGAAACAATTGCCTGAAACATTTCAAAGTTACCCGATCATCATAAGCGGGAATCTCAACTCCGACAAGTTGCTTGATAAATTCAGCGCCGTTGATGATAAATCAAATAACGGTTCAATCCCTGTCTGGTTTTCAGCAAACGGCACGCTGAAGGTCACCAGTCAGCAAGCTAAACAATCGGTCTTCGGAAAAATGACTACAATAGTGTTAGCAATCTTCACAAAACCTCAGCCATGACGCTTCGGCATAAATATTCCAAAATTCTTTTCACAAATAAGAGCGAAGGTAATTTACCCCAATTAATAATTGCAGAGAATGAGAACCTTCAATCGAAATTTGTAGTTCAAAAAATTCTTGAGCTTCGTGAACAAGGTACCCATTTGGAAGAAATTGCAGTCTTGTTTAGATCGTCGTTCTTATCTTTCGATTTGGAGATAGAGCTTGCCAAAGCTAATATCTCATTTAGAAAATACGGTGGATTTAAATTTATCGAAACGGCACATGTAAAAGATATGATAGCGTATCTGCGTGTGCTTGAAAATCCGCGCGATGTTGTGGCGTGGAATCGGATACTGCTTCTTGTCGATGGGGTTGGTCCACGTTCTGCGGAAAAGATTATTGAGGATATCCTCCACCGGCGAGCAGATACTTCCATATCCGACTTCTGGAAAGATTTTAACAGATATCCGCATAGTGTTACAGAATTGTTCGAATTGCTCAAATCGATTTCAACCGATAAATTTCCACCTGCCGAAAAGGCATCGCGCATCATCACGTATTATCATCCGATGATGAAAAAGAAATTCGACGATCACACTAAACGGAAAAAAGACCTTGAGATGTTCGAACAAATTGCTGAACGGTATAAAGATGTCGGCTCTTTCTTAACCGACCTTGCCCTCGAACCACCGAACGAAAGCATCGCCGATATTGAAGCGGTAGATCGGGATGATGAGCATTTAACCCTATCTACCATACACAGCGCGAAGGGCTTGGAATGGCACAGCGTATTTATTATTTACGCCCTCGACGGACGTTTCCCAACGATGTATGCGGCAAATAATGTTGAAGAACTGGAAGAAGAGCGCCGCCTGATGTACGTTGCCTGTACGCGAGCTAAAGAAAATTTGTTTATCACTTATCCAATTAATATATATGATAGAGAAAGCGGAACTATTTTAACAAAACCATCCCGCTTCCTCGAAGGTTTAAATGATAAGTTGTTGGAACCATGGGTGGTTGATGAAGAAGGATGATAATTTAAGGATGAGGGATGAAGGATGAGTTATGAATGCGTAAATGGTGAGTAACGACTGGAGTAATGGAATGATGGATTGATGGAGCGATGGAGGATGATTATATACTTAGATTTTTATAAAAGTTTTGCTCCGTAGGAGCAATATGTTTATAGCGATAGAAAAAATATTGTTCAAGCTCCGTAGGAGCGGTATGAAAAAGATGATAGAACATGGATGGTTCAATCATCCTTCTTAGGTAAAGATACGATGCTCTACGCCGTTAGCTTTACGCTCATAGCTCTTAGCTTTTTTTATTGAACAAAATACGAGATAAGAATGAAGCATATTTGGATATTAACAATAGTCATTCTCGCAGTTGCAGCACACTCTTTCTCTCAGTCTGAAAACGACCGACTTCGGGAACAGATGGTAAAACATCAGATTGAAGCTCGTGATGTAAAATCTAAACCTGTTCTCAATGCGATGAAGAAGGTTCCGAGACATGAGTTTGTCCCCGAAAAATATCACAAAGAAGCTTACAACGATCATCCCCTTCCAATCGGATACGGACAAACAATCTCCCAGCCGTACATTGTTGCACTGATGACAGAATTAGCTGAAGTTACAAAAGGTGAAAAGGTTTTAGAAATCGGAACTGGCTCTGGTTATCAGGCAGCCGTGCTTGCTGAGATCACTGATTCAGTTTTCACAATCGAGATAATTACTGAACTCACCAACGAAGCCAAACCCCGTTTCCAACGGCTTGGTTACAGGAAAATCACAGTTAAAAACGCAGATGGATACTACGGCTGGAAAGAATACGCGCCGTTCGATGTAATAGTTGTAACTGCCGCCGCTGAGCACATTCCGCCTCCGCTCATCGAACAGTTGAAGGAAGGTGGGAAAATGATTATCCCTGTCGGTCATCCGCTTCAAGTACAAGATTTATTAGTCGTCGAAAAAAAGGACGGCAAGGTTCGAAGTAAAAATATTATCCCCGTGCGGTTCGTTCCTCTCGTGCGAGGGTCAAAGAAATGAAGCCCATCAGTTTATCTGTTGGTTTTATCTCTGCTGCGATTATTGCTTATCAGTTTGCATTGATGCGCGTGTTTTCCTTCATTCAATGGCACCACTTCGCTTTCATGATTATCTCCATCGCTCTCTTAGGATTCGGAACGAGTGGAGTCATCATTTCTATCTTCAGAGAAAAATTACTCAGGCACTTCCTGCTGTCATTTTCTATTTTTCTTCTCGCCAGTTCAGTCTTCATGATTATTTCTCCACAACTCATTCGATTAGTTCATTTCGAGCCGTATCTGATTATTATAGATTTCAATCAAGTTTGGTCGCTGCTTTTCGTTTGTGGATTGTTATTCATCCCGTTCGTATGCGGGGCATGTGCAATCGGATTAGCGTTGACGCACTTTTCGGAGGAGGTACATCAAATTTATTTTGCAAATCTTTTCGGCTCAGCTATCGGCGGTGTTTTTGCTATTTGCATAATGTTTATCCTCCATCCACTTAAATTGATACCTGTCGTTTCAGTAATTGCCTTCTCATCTGTAGCATTTATTTTCAACCGAACCGAAACTACAGCACATGTTACCGCAAAATATTATAAGAAGATTTGCTATATGCTGATTGGCATCAATCTCATCATAATTGTTCTTACATATTCAGTTTTCCCCATTGAGCTGAAAATGTCGGAGTATAAAAGTCTATCGAAGACACAGTTGCTTCCCGATGCGAAAATTATTAAAGAGAAAATGAGTCCGATGGGTGTAATAAACGTGCTTGAAAGTTCAGCGCTAAGATATGCGCCGAGCATGAGTCTGAATTTCACGGGTAACATTCCATCGCCACTCGGCGTGTTCATCGATGGTGAATGGACGGGGGCAATTTTCAAGAAAACAAAAACCACAACAACCTCATTTTTAGATTATACAACTTCTGCCTTACCCTATCGATTAAAACCAAAATCAGATGTACTTGTTATCGGTGTAGGCGCGGGAACTGAAGTTCAAATAGCAATTCAACATCAAGCATCAAACATAACCGGCATCGAACTGAATCCACAGATTATCGAGCTTATCAGGAATGACTTCGCCGGGATAACCGACAATCTTTATTCTGATTCTGCCGCGGGGATATCAGGATATCCCAAAGTAAATGTTTTTTCGGGAGAAGCTCGATCGTTTTTAACACAAACAGATAAGAGGTTCGATGTTATTTCCATTCCGTTGATGGAAGGATTCACAGCATCGGCGGCGGGAATGTATTCACTTTTTGAAAATTATTTATTTACGACTGAATCATTTGGATTGATTTTCGACCACCTGACAGATGATGGAATGCTTGCAATAACTACCTGGATTAACCATCCGCCTCGCCACGCGATGAAACTATTGACGATGTTAATTGAAACTCTTCGGCAAAATAACATTGAACATCCCGATGAACATTTCGCAGGTGTAAGAAGTTGGGGATCAGCAACATTTCTGTTGAAGAAAAGTAAATTCACAGAAAAGGATGTCGCGGTGCTAAAGCGATTCTGCGATGAATATTCATTCGATCCAATTCACTACCCAAACATCAGCATTGATGAGGTAAATCGTTTCAATCAACTTGAGCAGGACTATTTCTATAATGCAGCAATAAATATTTTTAAAGGAAAAACTGATTCAATTTACCGGCACTATTTTTTCAATATCGAACCAGCTACAGACAATCAACCGTACTACTCACATTTCTTGAAGCTCGGTAATATTCCATACTTTTTAGAATTGCTTGGAAGAGATGCCCTTCCATTTATGGACTGGGGTTATCTTATTCTATTATCGACACTCATAGTGCTCGTTCTCTTGAGTGTGGTTTTCATCCTGCTTCCCTTATTCGCATTAAAACAATCGGATGATAGCAAGGGGGAGAAACTGCGGACATTCCTTTACTTCAGCGGACTTGGCATCGGTTTTATGTTCATCGAGATTGTGATGATACAAAAATTCATTCTCTTCCTCGGTCATCCAATGTATTCCGTTTCTGCTATCATCACGGGAATACTTTTATTTTCCGGATTAGGCAGTCTGTATTCGAAGCGGTTGAATGCAAATAAATATTTCAAAATTTTTGTTGGATTGATTCTCACACTTGGAATCGTCTATAGCTTATTATTAAACGATCTGTTTCATTTCATAGTACATTTCCCGTTGTGGTTAAAATACATCAGCGCAATATTGCTCATATCACCGTTAGCATTCTTCATGGGTATGCCGTTTCCAACAGGACTTGCTGTATTGTCACGAACATCTTCATCGTTAGTACCGTGGGCGTGGGGAGTTAACGGATTTATGTCGGTCATCAGTGCTGTGCTTGCAACTATTATTGCTATTGAGTTTGGATTTGTGATTGTTTTTGCAATGGCGATTATATCGTATGGGGTTGTTCTGTTTGTTGGAGTAAAATTTATCAATTGACTATGATGCCATCAAGTGTTAAATTTGAGATACTTATAATTTAGAGAAATAGATTGGAAGCGGATTTAGTGATGAGACAATTTTTGATGATGCTATTTTTATTGATATTGGGAAGACGAAGATTAAGCACATATTAAAGATGTGATGTCACAGACACTCATCGTTTTCTGCTGTTTTATTTTTTTAATTTTGCTTTTTTAATTTTTAATTGAAGTGTTATGGAAAAGAAAAAAGAATTCATAAAAGGTTTAAAACAGGCATGGCGCGATGAGATGCTCAGCGCTCTTAATTATCGTGCATTGGCGGAACGCGAAAAGGACACTCAGAAAAAAGGTATCCTCATACGCATGGCAGAAGCCGAAGAACGACATGCTGAGACATGGGCAAAACGCTTACGAGACCTTGGTGTTGAGACGGGTAAATTCAAGATGACGCTGTTTGAGCAGTTGCGCCAAACGGTCATCTTAAAAAGCGATACAACCTCTGCCGCTCAGATGTTAGAAGCTGGTGAATCGGAAGCAGATAAACTTTACACCACACTCATGGATGCTGCACAAACCGAGCAAGATCGTGCCTCGTTGTTGGAAGCCCAGAAGGAGGAACATGCCCACAGCAAAATGCTGAAAGAATTTGAGACGGCACCCATTCATCCTCAAAGTCGACTCGAAACAATTTTAGGCAGAGAGAAATGGCACGTTCGCGCGGGCGGATGGATTGGCCAAGCAATATACGGTGCTAACGATGGACTCGGCGCTGTATTCGGAATTGTTTCGGGTATGGCTGGATATGCAGGTGGAAGTGATCTGGTGCTTGTTGCCGGACTTGCCGGCTCGCTTGCAAGTGCTCTCTCGATGGGTTCAGGAGCGTACCTCGCAGGCAAAGCCGAGAAGGAAGTTTATCAAGCAGAAATCGAACGTGAGCGAAAAGAAATCGAAGAAAATCCAGAAGAGGAAATCGAAGAACTTGCTCTCTTCTACCAACTAAAGGGTTTCACAGAAGATGAGGCAAACGCACTCGCCCGAAAATTGATTCAACAGCCAGAGCATATGTTAAAAATTTTAGTTAGTGAAGAGCTTGGTTTAGCCGAAGCAACATTTCCAAATCCTGTTAAGGAAGCATTTTCATCCGGCATATCAACTGCTATTGGTGGAATGATTCCTGTGATTCCATTTTTCTTTACAAGCGGTATGACTGCTGTCGTCGTAAGTTTATTGATCAGCACGTTAGCGCATTTTGCTATCGGTGTTTTGAAAACGATCGTTACAGGCAGAAGCTGGATCAAGAGCGGAGCCGAAATGACTGCCGTCGGCATCATCACTGCAGCTTTAGCGTACGGACTTGGAATGTTGCTTAGCCCAGGAGGACATATCATACCATAAATCATAGAAAACTACAACCCGTTGAGATTGTATCTTTATAACTCAGCACTGCCGCTAAGAAATTCGTGTTTGATAAATATATTTTCGAACAGTGAATTGGCATAAATAATAATATCAAAATTATTTAATCTCCACTATTTTAACTATCTTGTTATGAATGAAAATAAAAAAACAGATGAAATCATTACAAATTGGCGATTTAAATGTACCAATTCCTCTCATACAGGGCGGAATGGGTGTCGGAATATCATTATCAGGTTTAGCATCCGCCGTAGCTAATGAAGGCGGTGTAGGTGTTATCTCCAGCGCAGGGTTGGGGCTTTTATACAAAGATATTTCGAAAGATTTTTTAGAGGCAAGCATTCTCGGGCTACAAGAAGAACTGCGGAAGGCGCGCGCGAAAACCTCGGGCATTATCGGTGTGAACGTGATGGTGGCAATGTCGAACTTTGCCGATATGGTAAAAACAGCCATCGCCGAAAAAGCCGATATTATTTTTGCCGGCGCCGGTCTCCCTCTCGATCTTCCTTCCTTTCTCAAGAAAGACAGTGTTACAAAATTAGCACCTATCGTATCATCGGCACGGGCAGCAAAAATCATTTGTGAAAAGTGGAAAAAGAATTATGATTACCTCCCCGATGCTATCGTGGTCGAAGGTCCTAAGGCAGGCGGACATCTCGGATTTAAACCAGAGCAAATTGAAGATAAAAACTACGCTCTCGAAAAATTGATACCGGAGGTCGTACACGAAATTAAACAAATTGAAGAAACATACCATCAACCGATACCGGTGATTGCGGCAGGCGGCATTTATACCGGTAAAGATATTTATGATATTATGCAATTAGGCGCTTCGGGTGTGCAGATGGGAACACGCTTTGTAACTACAAATGAATGTGACGCCTCAGATGCATTCAAGCAAACTTACATTGATGCAAAAAGTGAAGATATCGAGATTATTAAAAGTCCGGTAGGTATGCCCGGTCGCGCGATTATGAGCAACTTTTTAGAGAAAGTAAAACAGGGCAAGAAACAGCCGATTCAATGTCCGTTCCAGTGCATTAAGACTTGTGAAATCTCGAGCAGTCCATACTGCATAATCACCGCGTTGATAAATGCTTTTAAGGGAAACTTCGAAAAAGGGTATGCATTCGCCGGCGCGAACGCATTTAAAGCAACACATATTACTTCCGTAAAAGAATTGATTCAGTCACTCCGGGATGAATTTATGGCAAGCAAGTAACATCTGCCCCGAATAAATTTTCTTCCCTGTTTATGAACCCGCCTTCAACAACTAAAATAGATACCAATAAACTTTATAAAATTACATTCGGTTTGGCAATTTTTACAATCGCCTACAACATAATCGAAGGTATTGTTTCTATTTACATCGGATTGCATGACGAGAGCTTCACCCTTTTCGGTTTTGGGGTGGATAGTTTTATCGAAGCTATCTCAGGGCTCGGTATCGCACATATGGTTATTCGCATATGGCGCGAACCAAACGCTTGCAGAGATAATTACGAACGCACCGCATTACGAATTACCGGTGTTGCATTTTATTCCCTTACCGTTGGACTTGTGGTTACCGGTATTTATAACTTCTATATCGGACACAAGCCGGAATCGACATTCTGGGGAGTAATCATTTCGATTATTTCTATCGTTGTAATGCTTGCTTTAATTTATTGGAAACGACGGATGGGTAAAGCCCTTAACTCAGATGCTATACTTGCCGATGCTGAGTGCACAAAAGTGTGCGTTAACATGTCGATTGTGTTACTTGCCGCAAGCGCTATATACGAATTAGTAAAGATTCCATACATTGATGCCATAGGAACGCTTGCACTTGCTTACTTCTCATTCAGGGAAGGCAGAGAGTGTTTCGAGAAAGTAAAATATAATAATCATTGCGGATGCAAATCCGATTAGTTAAAAATGTTTCGTCATCCCAACATACATCCCGCCAAAATATGGAATCAGCCAGATTAACCAAACTATAAAGCTGTAGCGGTGGAAGTTTGTTCTCAATTCTTCGCTCCCCTTCTTTGCTACATATGTTGCCCAGATGGCATGTGCCAGCATTAACCAGAGAGCAATTTGACCGGTTAAGGTGTGCGGCTCTGTTATATCGAAAGGTCCGTTAGCCAATTTGTGCATTGCCCATGTACCTTGTACATCGAATGTGAATCCAATCCAGAATGTAACCACATGCCACGGTTTAAGATATTTGGCAATTCGTTCAGACCAAACACCGATGGAGTAAAAGATAAGGGCTAATGAGATGAGTACGGTTGATAATATTACTTGAGGTGACATGAATATTTTTTTTATTATTTTCGATTAACTTGTTTGGTGCTTCGACTCTTGACTTAAAACCAATCTTGATATTTCTGTTATGCGTGCTAAATGATGGTCGTCGTGCTCGGCGGTGAACAAAAACGAATCCATCATTCGCATAGGTGTTTTCAACCGGGGATGAAGAGAAGTTCTAAAAACAATCTTCTCATCTATATTCTCAAGCATTGTTACCGTTTCTTTACGAACAGCGCGAAACGATGCCAGGAGATCCGATATTGATTTCGCATTGTGGTTAGCGGTTTGCGTTTTTGTGTTTTGTAGATCGGCGGGACGTAATTCCTCTTTACCGTTGATGAAGTCTTCTAATCTTGCTTGCCAGAGTGGTTCTAAATCGATGAGGTGACCGATGTTTTCGGCTATAGACCAGCTTTTATCAAGCTTAATTGTCAAAATATACGACGGCAATAATTTAATTTTCTCTTCAAGTCGCACTGGTGTTCCCCTCAGCCGTTCAACAATTGATGGAAATATATTTTGAGTAGTGTTAAAATCAAATTTTCGTTCGAACCATTTAGTCTGTAGCATATTTAATCCCTTTTCATTCAGGGAAGATAAAAAGTACGTTGAGGGGTGACAAGAACAACAAGCTTTGTTCGTGTGGACATGGTAGAGTTGTGTTACTTATCAGCATGTAAGGTCATAATGATTTTGAGGTATATCTTTCGACTGAAAACTGTGACCTTGTTATTTGTGCAGCCGTTTGATTTCTTTTGCTATCTCTTCGATTACTTGATCGTTGCTAATTTTATCATCAATACTAAATACAATGAAAACCTTACCTCCATATTTTTCTTCAAAATTGTCAAAGCTGGTTCTCATTCTTTCAGATGCTGAATAATTACCGAAGTTTGCTTTAGCAGTTATAGGTTTAATTTGAATTCCAAATGCCTTGCTACCCACCCAACCGAGATAATCAATGTCTCCAGCATGATCAAGTTCAGGGTCACTCTCATCAAATCGAACATCAGGAAATTGTTTTGCTAAATTATTTTCAATAACAGATTTCTCTCTGATAAAGCCATCATATGTTCGATTGATAGTAAGATTGAAAATGTAATCAACGCAATCTATTAATGTTAGTTGACTGAACGCTTCTGTCCATTCGGGGATAACAATTTCTTTGATTTTGACATAAAGCCGTTCGCCTAGTTCTTCCAAGCTATCTTTAGTAACTTTTGATGGAGCTTTACTATCGGTGACCGCATTCTCAAAATACCATTTCTCCCATTCTTGAAATGACTTTGGTTGGCACTCACGAATGAGAGCCATAACCGTTCCAACTTTATTGGGGCGCGATAGTTGATAAGTCTGACAAGCATAGTTTAATACTTTTTCCTTCTTTCCGAATTCTTTTGAGTATCGTTTATTGAATAATGTGGACATCTGCTTCTTTATTTAGAGTTATAAATTTTTGTTTATACTTATAATCCGATTCACCATCGACCTGTACCAAACCATTTTTTATCAAATGTGCATTGATGAAAGTCTTGTTCTCAAGATATAGATAGCACAGCAAGTTGTTTTGGTTATCATATTTTTGATTGTCATACTTCAAGAATATTTTTTTTCCCTTAGTTTTGTCAATCATAAATTGAATCGCTTTACCGTTAATTGATGGTTTTTCCTTAACTCCAATTAGCTTAACAACCAAACCGTTGCTTAGCTTTACTTTTTCTGGACTAATGACATCTTTTACTGTAAAGAATTCTTCTCTCTTGCTGGCTCCATTCTTATCGATCTTAGAACCAAATTGTAATTTTTTGGGATCAATTTTCTTGTCAAGTTCGTGTGGATCTCGATAAATATATGGAAGCTCTTGAATGAGCTTTTCAAAACTTGCTTGTCGTTCTTGTTGATTGAAATTAGCGATTTTTTGTTCAATAAATTCGTAGGTCACCCCACTCATATCAATCTGATTTGCTTCGAGTTTTTCTTTTATTATCGGAATGAATTCAGAATTAATTTCATAACCTATTGAATTACGATCAAGATGTTTTGCGGCAAGTGAAGTCGTTCCGCTTCCGGCGAATGGGTCAAGAACTGTATCGTTAATAAATGAAAACATCTTTATTAAACGTTTAGGCAATTCTTCCGGAAAAACTGCAATATGCTTGTCTTGTCGAGCACCAGCAAAATTCCAATGACCTGCGAAGTAAGTATTCCATTCTTCGTTCGTCATCTTAGAAAGCTCTTTTTGTTCTACAGTTGGTTTTGGTGCATCACCAAGTTTTTTTAATACAATAATGAATTCATAATCAATTTTTAAAATACCGTTTCGAGGAAATGGAAATGAACCCATTTGCACACCGCCACCAGTCGTATTTGACGTTGTTACTTTTTGCCAAATTATGGCCCCCATATAATCAAAACCAATATTTTCACAGAATTTGATGATCTCTTCTCTAATCGGAATTACTTTATATCTTCCATAATATACCGAGCGGGCAAACTGGTCTCCAATGTTAACACAGAGACGGCAACCATTATGTAACACTCGATAACATTCTTTCCAAACCAAATTTAGATTGTTGATGTAACTTTCATAACTTTCATGATAGCCAATCTGATTTTCGGAACCGTAATCCTTTAACTGCCAATACGGCGGGGATGTTATCACTAGATGAACGGATTCATTTGGAAGCTCGCCCATTCTTCTTGAATCGCCAGTAATTATTTTATGATTTGTTGTCATGATATGAATTTAATATACAAAATTGATCACATAAAACCACTTGTTTGCATTTTAAATTACAAGAATGCAACAAACTAACCAATATCATTTCACATTTACCGGTTCTGTTGCCCATGGTCCAACAACCGTTGTCCATTCACGAACATTCCATTTAATCACTAATCCATTTACCACATACGAATCGTTCATTGCAAACGTCTCGGCAACTTTTGGACTGTTGGCATTGAATAAAAGCACCGCTCCATCTACAGGGTTAGCAAACGCACCACCGAGGAGAAGCTCTCCCCTCTCAATTGCTTTTTTGGCATAAGCCAAATGCGCTTCACGGTATTGTACCCGAAGTGTGGCGTAATCTTTAACTACTTCATAAATAAGTAAATAATGCATTGCAAATTCATTCCTCATTTGAAATTAATTTGGTAGCCGCAGACTTTATGTCTGCGTATTCGTTATTTCTATGCGCAAGCTAAAGCTTGCGGCTACCCAATAATCTCCGAATAAAATACCCCCATAAGATATAAAAATATCCCTCGTACGTCAAGTAAAATGTTTTACAACTTTAATCCCTACATTTGCTCTTCAAAAAATTATTCGTATATTAGTTTCAAAATCGGACTATTATGGAAACAAAATATCAAATACTCGCTGTTGACGACGACGCAAGTCTGCTCGATCTCCTGTCAAAAGAAATAATGAGAGCAGGATACGCTGTAACGCTCGCTTACGATGGTGCTGAAGCTGTTGCCCGTGTTCAGAAAAAACAATTCGATCTCGCGATTCTTGACATTAAAATGCCCAAGATGAACGGTTTGGAAGTTTTAAAATATATCAAGAAGCATTATCCGGCTACAAAAGTTATTATACTCACTGCCTTTGCAGATTTGTCGAACGCCGTAGAAGCTAAACGTAACGGCGCCGAAGCTTTTATCGATAAGCCGTGCGATGTTGATGAACTGATAGCTCTGATGAATCGAATTTTATCATCTTGATCTGTTCCAAAAAAGATTATTCCGAATCGTAGAACGCTTCCCCCTTCCGATGTCATCACATCTCAAAATATTTATTATAAAAAAATAAATCTACCTGTATGACTTGGTATATCTCGTTAGTCTCGGAATATCCAATAGCAACAGCAATGGTTCAATTTGCCATACTCGGCACATTCGGCGATATTGTATCCAAGTGGTTTATCCATCGAAAGATATATTTTCCATTCCCTTCTTTCACGCTAATATTGAAAATGCTCGAGTGGGCTTTGCTCGCTGTGTGCATCAAATATGCTTTCGTGGGCTTCCAGGGATTTGTTGATAGTTTAATAGAGCACGGTTTCCTGCCAGCACTTGATTCTCTCGGCAGATCTTTCGCTGTTTCGGTTTCTATGAATTTGCAGTTCGGTCCGTTCCTTGTGATAATGCACAGGGTTATGGATAACTTCATCGCGCGTGAAAAGAATTGGAACAATATTCACAAAGGTATGCTATCATTGCTGTGGTTCTGGATTCCTGCCCACACAATTACATTCATTCTGCCAAAACCATATCAGATTGGTCTCGCCGCAGTTTGGTCGGTTGTTCTGGGAATAATATTAGGATTCTACAATAGACCGAAAGCTTTAAGGAAAGATTCTACAAATTAGAGAGGAAATTCCCTATCATGCCAATCCTTTGTTACATCCATCCAGAAAAACAACCCCCTCCACTTCCCGAATGGTTTATAATGCCGCTCGATGATCGTATCGGTTGATGCTTTGCCATTCCGATGAATCTCGAAATACTTTTTCCTGCACCAGCTATCTATTGCAAGATAATCGTACCGTCCCAATAATTTTAAAATGTTTCCGGCGGCATAAGGACCAATGCCTTTAACCGAACGAACCTCTTTAAATAATTCTTCGGTCGGCAATGAACTCGTCCGCCATTTATCTATATCGATATCGCCTTTGGCAATCCTTCGCGATAATTCAAGAATGTATGGCGCACGGTAACCCGCTCTGATTTCTTTTCTGAGATATTTTTCCGTAACCCCCGCGATTGCTTCTGGAGTTGGAAACATGAAGCATGAATCCTGAAACTTGAAACCCAATTTTTTACAAAGATTACTCACCATAATTTCCGTAAGAGCCCAACTGCAATTGGTTGTACAGATCATTTTTATAACATCTTCGAAAACGGTTGGCGCCCGAAGTAAACGTCCCGCGCCGATTTTCGGAATCCAACGATATTCTTTATGCTCTCGCGCCTCTTTGTAAAATTCCGAATAATCTTCTTGCATCCTTAAACACGATTTCAATTGGAATATCAAATCTTTTTTCTCGTTACCGTTTAATTTTAATGTGGAAAAGATATCCAGTTTTTCTTTCTTGCCATCTTTAATCACGACGGCAAGATGTTTTCCAGATGCTAATTTAAATATTCTTTCAAGAGATTTGTTTTCTTTATCAACTTTAAATGGAGGCAAGGCGCACCAACCATGGCTATAAACTGTCCGCCAAAATGAAAAATTTTTCGGAACATTTATAGTGAAAGTCATTATTCAGATAGGATGTCGGAAATACGTGATAAAAGTTTCTGGTTTGTGGGGAATTTTTGCAGCGCTTTTAGGAAGGTGAGCATCGCATCTTTCGGTTTCATCCGATGAAGAGCACGCCTAAGCGATTGATACTTTCCCGTATCTGCGCCAAAGAGTAATTCTTCCCTCCTCGTCCCGGATTTCGGTATGTTGATCGCAGGGAATATCCTGAGATCGGCAAGCTCGCGGTCTAAAACCAATTCCATGTTACCTGTTCCTTTGAACTCCTGAAAAATCAGTTCATCCATACGCGAATTCGTTTCTATGAGCGCTGTTGCAACTATTGTTAACGATCCTTCACCTTCTAAAGCACGTGCCGCGCCGAATATTTTTTTGGGAATTTCAAGCGCGCGAATATCTACACCACCCGACATAGTTCTTCCGCTTCCGCGCTGAGCCGCATTGAACGCTCTTCCCATTCGCGTAAGTGAATCGACTAAAAGAACAACTTCTTGTCCTGCTTCAACTTTTCGCTTGGCATATTCAAGAACCAAGCTCGCCAACCGAACATGGTTTTGTGCATTGCTGTCGTTCGAGCTTGCAAATACCTGCCCTTTTATCGACCTACGCATTTCGGTTACTTCTTCAGGACGCTCATCCACGAGCAGCACTATCAATTCGATTTCAGGATGATTCGCGGTGATGGCGTGCGCGAATTGCTGCATCAACATTGTTTTCCCCGCTTTAGGCGGAGAGACTATCAAGGCACGTTGTCCTTTTCCAAGCGGACACATAAGATCGACTACCCGCATAGATGTATCTGATGGAGCCACAGTGAGTTTAATTCTTTCGTTCGGATCAATTGCAGTACGATGAGAGAACTCTATTACATCTCTCCATTTTTCCGGCTTCATTCCGTTAACTTTTATTATCGAAGCGGCTTCATGTCCGCCGCGTCTTCCGCGCTGAACTTTCACTTCGATGTAACATCCCTCACGAAGATTAAATCCCCTCATCATTTCGGGACGAATATATGGATCGCTCGTTTTAGGTTCTATCTCAAGCGAAATTTGTCGAAGATATCCTCCGATTTTCCGGTCTAATTCAAAGATACCGGTAAAACTGTTTTCGTTCATTAATGATTAGTTTGTTAGTGATGAGTTATAATATACGAAATCTTCACCATCTGAACAACGGTTTCCTTAAATTTGACGGAGAAGAAAAGTATCATTATCTTCATAAGAATACAGATCAGGCAAATTACTTTGAGTTCAAGAACAGGTTTTGTTTATAACGAATATTTCCTTCAGCACGATACCGGACACGGGCATCCTGAAAGTCCGGAGCGATTAAGAGCCATTGTCTCGCATCTTCAACAAACAAAACTTTGGCAAAAACTTCAACACATTATTATCGATGAAGCTCCGGAAGAATGGATAACGAAGATACATACGCTTGAACATTTGAAATATTTACGTCAGGCGTGCAAGCAGGGTTTACAAACTGTTGATCAGGGAGATACTCATGTTTCTGACCATTCTTATAATGTTGCACTAATGGCGGTCGGCGGCGTTTTAGCCGCAACCGACTCGGTAATGAGCGGAATTTTAAAGAACGCTTTTTGCGCCGTTCGCCCACCCGGTCATCATGCCGAAAGAGATAAACCGATGGGTTTTTGTTTGCTCAATAATGTTGCTATAGCCGCACGTTATGCTCAGCAAAAATATGGCGCCCGGCGCGTTGCAATAATCGATTGGGATGTTCACCACGGTAACGGCACTCAAAATATTTTTTATGATGACGATTCGGTGCTTTACATCAGCTTGCATCAATTTCCTTTTTACCCCGGCACAGGCAGCAGGGGGGAACAAGGCATCGGCAAAGGTCTGGGTTTTACTATTAACATCCCGCTGATGGCGGGCAGTGGTGAAAAAGCATTCATGGAAGCTTTTAGTGAAGAGATACTTCCTTCACTCGATAATTTTCTGCCCGATATTATTTTTATCTCTGCCGGCTTCGATGCTCATAAAGATGATCCGCTTGCTAATCTTAATCTCACTGAGAACTCTTTCAAGATATTGACTTCAATGCTCATCGATAAAGCAGAAAAGATTTGCAACGGTCGGATAGTTTCGGTTTTGGAAGGCGGATACAATCTCCGCGCATTGCCTCTTAGCGTTGAAGCACATCTTCTTGCTTTAATCGGACAAAATAATTCACAATAAATAAAATCTAAAAATGAAAACTGAAAAAGAAAAGAAATCGGTTCGCGTGCGAAGTTTATCTATCACTTCAAGAATCATCCGCGCATGTAGTGTTTGCCTCATGCTGTTGATGCTTATCTTCATCGCCCCTCTCATATTGCACTATGTTGAAGACGCAACATCTTATCGATTTGCAAGATGGATTATTGAGACCGATAAAAATCTTTTAGTGATCGTAAAAGAAAATATCCCCACAAAGATCGCGGGCAAAGATATGTCGAGATGGATTTCGATAGTCGGATTGTTCATCATCAGCGGGTCGTTAACAAGAATTAGTGAAAAGCTGAAAGATAAATCCGAATATTTTAAATATAAAGATAATGTGGATACATGGAAACGGCAATTGAATCTATCCGACAACGCGATTGTGCTTACCCCATTAAATCAGAAACTGGAACAATTGAAAACAGCTAAGAAAAAAGATCGTGAGCAGCTTATCAAAGAATTTATTGAAACCAAGAAAGAATTAGACGAAATGGGACGCGATCTTGCCTTTCTTGCAATCGATGTAGTCGATTCCACCGGCATGAAGGAAGGCGAAGAGAAAGCGATTATTGAACATGATTTCAAAGAGTATAAACGATTTGTTGAGAGGTGTTTTGCAACGTTTGGTTGTTTAAAGTCTACATGGACACCGGATGGAGTGATGAGTTGCTTTAACACTGTCGACGCGGCAGTGAGGGCGGCGCGTGAAGTTATTAACGGATTGGATAATTTCAACAAAACTGTAAAAGGGATGCGGCGCGATTTTCTTGTGCGTGCGGGTGTAAATTCGGGATTCGTTTATTTTGATGAATCTATCCCCCTTGAAGAAATCAGTGATCGTGTTATTGATATAGCAGGGCACATGCAAAAGAATGCAAAGCCGAACACTGTTTGTGTAGCAAAACCAGCCATCGAGCCATTGAATGAACGGACTGGCTTCGAGCCTGCGGGTAGAGTTGTCGATGGATATGAGGTGTATGAGTGGAGAAAAGGGTTGGATAAGTAAGATTGCGCTTAATTGTAGAGCGAGGCGATATCTCGCTCCGTGAGTTGCTTAAAAAGGTTCTTTCGATACTCCAGATTGAAACATAGCAATATTCTTCATAAATTCCTCACCTATTTCTGATGATATGATTGCACAAAATTAAAAAGTTTATTTATAAAAATCATTTAGGATTATCCCCGCCGCCACGTTGTTCCATCCTTTTTGTCTTCAATGACAATTCCAAGATTTTTCAAACCATCTCGAATTTTATCAGACATTGCCCAAAGCTTTTGAGCACGGGCTTCGGTTCGAAGCTCTATGATGAATTGAATCAGATCATTCTCATCCGCTCCTGACGAAGTTTGCGTTTCGACATGCGAGGGGATAATCCCCAACACGGTGCCGCCAAGTTCATTATACAACGCATCGATACTCTGAAGCGTTTGCATATTAGTTTTCCCACCGGCTAAGATTGTGTTCACTTCGCGGTTAAGATCGAATAAAATTCCAATCGCTTGAGGAGTATTAAAATCATCATCCATCGCTTCGCCAAACGCTTTTTTAAATCCTGCAAGATCGATGAAACCTGAATCTTGAGACTTGAAACTTGAATCCTGTGCATCAATCTTCCTATCTTCCAATTTTCTCAACTTCTCAATTTCCTCTCTCAGATTCCTTATTGTATTTAATAATTTTTCCAAACCTTTAGATGCCCCTTCAAGCGCTTCATCAGTGAAATCAAGTGTACTGCGGTAGTGGCTTTGAAGTATGAAGAACCTTACAACAAGCGGCGAATATTTTTTGAACGCATCTTTTAAATTAATAACATTTCCAAGCGACTTCCCCATCTTTTGTCCACCAACAGTTACCATATTGTTGTGAATCCAGTATTTCACGAACTGTTTACCTGTTGAGCATTCACTCTGAGCAATTTCGCACTCGTGATGCGGGAATTGGTTTTCCATTCCGCCGCCGTGAATATCGAAAGTTTCACCCAAATATTTCATCGACATCGCCGAGCATTCAAGATGCCAGCCGGGGAAACCCATTCCCCACGGGCTTTGCCATTGCATGATATGCTCCGATTCTGCTTTTTTCCACAATGCGAAATCGGCAGCATGTTTCTTCTCTGGATTGACATCAACACGGGCGCCGGCTTCCATTTCTTCTGGCGGTCGGCGTGAGAGTTTACCGTACTCTTTAAATTTTGTAACGTTAAAATAAACCGATCCGTTTTTCTCGTAGGCGAACCCTTTCTTAATCAAGTCGCGCGCAATTTCAATCTGTTCAATGATATGACCTGTTGCCCTTGGTGAAATATCGGGACGAACTACACCAAGCGCATCCATATCTTCAAAGTAACTTCGTGTGTAAGTCTCAACTACCTGCATCGGATGAACGCGGTCTTTCTTAGATTGCTTCTCGATTTTATCCTCACCCTCATCAGCATCATCGGTTAAATGCCCAACATCAGTGATGTTTTGGACATAGAGTGTTTTGTAACCGAGATAACGAAGATATCGTACAACGATATCAAATGAAACATAGCTTTTCGCATGACCAATGTGTGAATGTCCGTAGACAGTCGGTCCGCAGACATAGATATTAACTCGCCCCTCGACGATAGTTTTAAATTCTTCTTTTTGGCGAACGAGCGTGTTGTAGATTTTGAGTGACATAAATAATTTTCTTTTAAAGTTTTTTCAAATACTCTTTAAGCAGCAATGCACTGAAGACAGCAGCATTGCTATGTTCTATTTTTTTATACTCTTGAGAACCAGGTTGAATCCATAAAACTCCATCCACAATTGCAACTTTATAAGCATGACCTGAAGTATTAGAAGCCAATTTCAATGCATCATCTAGCCCCCGCCCTTGATTTCCACCCAACGAACTCAGAAATTTTGCCTCACCAACAACATATTTAGCTCTTGATTTTGCAACGAAATCGGGTCGTTTACTTATACCAATACCCAATTCTGTATTGCAAAAATCTAATATATTCTTTTCACTATCCTCAAGAAATAATATACTATTTTTTATATTTATGAATTTGTTAAGCTTTACGTGAGGAAAAGCTTTCTTAGCCCAATTGCTAAATTGTGGACCTCGAATAGTATTGGCTTCTTTTGGTGCTAATATCCCTTCCTTAACTTTATCAAGTCCCAACGCATATAGTATATCACAGATACGCTTTACAGTTTTGGGATTTCTTTGGATTGAAGACCTATCAGTCCGAAGAAAACTAATATAAGAATCTTTAATTGGAAATTTATCTATATCTAAAAGTTTATTTAATAGGGCATCTGAATCCTTTTTATGAAAATATTCCTCAATCAAATTTAATTCTTGCAAATCGATTTCTCTAGCAGAAGGATTGTTTGGATAGATCTTATACAATCGATCTAAATAATCTTTTTTCTTTGCTAACTCAATAGTCTTTTTACCCCAATGATTCATGATTTCACTCCATTTATTATTCTTTGGGTCTATATAAATTGAATAACGATACTTTCGACATCTCATTGAGCCTTTTAATTGATTTATCGATTGCAACCTTTGAGCTATCAATTCCGATCCATCGACGATTAAGCTCTTCGGCAGCAATTAGTGTGGTACCTGAACCACAAAAGCAATCCAACACGATATCTCCAACATTTGACGAGGCACTAAGAAGATGTTTTATTAATTCAAGATTTTTTTCTGTTGGATAATTAGGATATGGTGGATCTTTAAACTCCAAGACATCTTGCATTTTCTTACCCTTGGAGAGTATCTCTTCTGCAAATATTTTCTTCCGAGGATTACCATTTTTGGACCATTCAATTAATCCAAGTTTATCTAACTTACTTAATTCTTTTGGAGGTATGCGCCAATGTCTTCCCGGAGGTGGAAATAAACCATTCCACACTTGACCTGTCGATCCATTTTTCGTTTCGCCTGGTGCATGAAGTGGATTAGTTGTATAACGCCTATCATTTTTATCGATTTTGGGAAATAACCGCAATACATCCTCCTCGGTCATTTCCTGTCTTGGCTCATTCCATACAAAATATTTTGATTTAGAATAGAACAAAATCATGTCTTTAATATTGCCATATCCTTTTCGAGAAAAATTTTTGGGATTACATTTTATTCGGGTAATATCATTTCTAAAGTTACTTGGTCCAAACACTTCATCCATGATGATCTTAACATAATGCCCGACTTTCATATCAATGTGTAAATAAATTGATCCATCATCAGAGAGTAGTTCTCTGAGAATAATGAGGCGTTGACGAAGATATTCCAAGTACTCTGGTCCTTTTAGTCGATCTTCGTATGCAAGATAGTCATCTGCACTAGCACTTATAGTTGAGGTTCTTCCGTTTCCACTTCTAAATTCTTGTTGTGTTGAAAATGGCGGATCGATATATATTTGGCGAATCTTTCCTGAAATACTTGGATCCGCTAACAAACCACGAAGAACTATAAGATTGTCTCCATGTACAAGAAGATTTGCGGGATTATGAAATGTTTGTCTACCATAAGATTTGATTTCTACGAGATTTACTTTAATAATCGAGTGTAAGAGCTCTTCTTCGGATATTTTACCATGATACCACAATTCAATATCGGATTCTTTTCTTTTAATGTTTAATGTGTTCCATGCAAATTGTATATCCGACATTTTGTTTTTTATGGCTTTGGCTTTTTTGTAAATGATATTTTCCTTCTTTTTTGGTTTTGTCTTCATGATTTCAATCCTCAATTTATTCGATGCTGGTAATTCTGACAAAATAATCATTTCCCCAAGATATAAGTGTGTTTAATAATTTGATCAAAAATGAAA
>PNNN01000017.1 GCA_013824245.1 Chlorobiaceae bacterium
TAACTTTATCTTTAATTTTTCAGATGTCTCATTGTAGTTATTTGCATAAAATAATTTTCAAATTATAAATAAATGGATCAAAATAAATCCCACCAAAAATAATCAAGGATTATATGAAGAAGCCGATTATTATTTCCCATCCATTAGTAAAACGCGATTTAACAATATTGCGGGATAAAAACACATCAAGTCCAACTTTCAGAGCAGTGTTGCGACGAACAGCAAGTTTGATGGCTTATGCAGTTACCGAAGATTTAATACTTCGAAAGAAAAAAATTGTTACTCCTCTTGAGAAAACTATCGGGTACGAAGTTGTGGAGCAGACGATTCTCGTTCCAATATTGCGTGCGGGTCTCGGGCTTGTTGGTGGTTTCGTCGAAGTTCTGCCAAATGCACGCGTTGGGCATATCGGGATGTATCGCGATGAGGAAACATTGAAACCGGTTGATTATTATTTAAAACTCCCCAAAATTCTAAAAGAGGCGCTTGTTTTGATTCTCGATCCGATGCTCGCAACCGGTGGAAGCGCTGCGTCGGCTGTTACCGTACTAAAAGAAAAAGGAGCGCGTAAAATTCGGTTCGTTAGTTTGGTAGCGTCTCCAGAAGGGGTTCGGATTTTATCAAAAGCTCATCCCGATGTAAGAATCTACACATGCGCTTTGGATCGGAAATTAAACAATCGCGGTTACATATTACCGGGTCTTGGTGATGCAGGTGATCGAATCTTCGGCACGGGAGAATGAAATAATCAAACCTCAAATACGGGAGAGATAATCACGCAAACATAGCTTGACATTCATCCACCATCAGAGTATATTGAATAAGAGCAAGTACTCAATTATGAACGACTTACAGTCGAAAAAATAACTCATGCGTGATGGAATATATAAAAAGAAATTAGAAGATTTGCTTGCAGTTTGCCGGAAGAATCTAAGATCGGTAAACGAAGACCTTATTCGCCGATCATTTCAATTCAGTTTGGAGGCGCACAAAAATAACGTGCGCGCATCAGGTGATCCATTTTTTAATCACCCGTATGAAGTCGCGCTCGTAGTCGCAAAAGAGATTCCACTCGATGATGTTTCTGTCGCAAGTGCATTGATGCACGATGTAGTTGAAGATACAGAATTTACAATCAAAGATATACGCCACGAATTTGGAGACACCATCGCCGACATCGTTGATGGTGCAACCAAGATTTCAGATATCTTTCGATCCCACGAAGTAACTCAAGCCGAAAATTACCGCAAGATGCTCCTATCTATGGTGAACGACATCCGCGTAATGCTTCTCAAGTTCGCAGACCGCTTGCACAATATGAGGACGTTAGAATATTTACCGGATGAAAAACAAATCCGTTTGGCAAAAGAGACACTCGACATCTATGCTCCTTTTGCCCATCGCTTCGGTTTGGCAAAAATAAAATGGGAGTTGGAAGATTTATCTTTCAAATATCTTCACCCGGTAGAATACGAGGAAATTGCACACAAATTGAAATCGAAACGCAAGGAGCGCGAATCTTACATAAAAAAATTCATCCAACCGATTGAAAAACGAATGAAAGAAGAGGGGATGAAGTTTGAGATGGAAGGGAGACCCAAGCATTTCTTCAGTATCTTTAACAAAATGAAAGCACGGAGTAAACCATTCGACGAAATCTATGATCTTTTTGCTGTACGTGCTATACTTGACACTGAAAATTCGAATGATTGTTTTACCGCGTATGGTGTACTCACATCAATCTATATGCCGATACCGGAAAGATTTAAAAATTATATTTCAGTTCCCAAAAAAAACGGATATCAATCTATCCACGCAACCGTAATAGGTCCTGACGGCAGAATGGTGGAAGTGCAAATCAGAACTCGCGCAATGCATGAGGTGGCAGAGAAAGGCGTGGCTGCACACTGGAAGTATAAAGAAAACCTCAACACGCTTGATGAAGAATTAGAAAATTGGATCACATGGGTCCGGGATATATTCGATCATGCCGAGGATGAAACACCTGCAAAACAATTGATGGAGAGTTTTAAGCTGACATTGTATCAGGATGAAATATATCTCTTCACACCAAAAGGCGAGTTGCGTATTTTACCTAAAGGTGCAACACCCGTAGATTTTGCGTATGCGGTTCACAGCAATATCGGTGATCATTGTCTCAGCGCAAAGGTGAACGGAAAAATAGTTTCGCTGAATCATCAGTTGCGGAGCGGAGATCAGATAGAAATAATCACGTCGAAGAATCAAACGCCGAAGCCCGATTGGGAGAAATTTGTAATAACTCATAAAGCGAAACAACATATCCGTAAATGGGTTAAGGATGAGGAACGGAAAGAAGTAAATTCCGGAAAAGAAATATGGGAGAAAAGATCGAAGAAGATGAAACTTCACATCAACGATGATGATCTATTAGAGATCCTGAGAGAAATGAAATTTTCTGATTTGAAAGATTTCTTTATTAGAATACATCGGGCAGATATTGATCCCGACAAGATTGTAAAAGAAATCGATCAGAAAATGAAACACCCACCGGCGGAGGGAATCAAGGATGAAAAAACTGAGGGACTGTTCAATAAATTTTTAACAACAGCCCGTAATATCACCGGGGGTATTACACTCTTCGGCAGTCACGATAAATTTCTTCATAGCTATGCAAAATGTTGTAACCCGATTCCGGGGGATGAAATTGTAGGGTTTGTTACGAAAGGGGATGGCATCAAGATCCACTTAAAATCTTGCCACAACTTTATTTCAATGGCTTTGAACGAGCCGCAACGGGTTGTAGAAGTAGGATGGCCCCCAACAGATGCAGGCGAATATTCTGCCGCGATTTATTTACGGGGTGAAGATCATTCGGGAATGCTGAATGATATAACGCACTCAATTTCATCCTACCAGAATACAAATATCAGGGCTGTGAAAATTGATGTACAAAGTCAAATTTTCGAGGGAACAATAATCATAAGTGTAAAAAATAAAGAGCATCTTGAAAGAATCATCGAGAAGCTGCGAAAGATCGATGGGATCATTAAAGCTGATCGGATGATAGAATAAGGAATAAAAATAATGGGAATTAGAACAAAGAAGATAAAAACATTCACAAAACGCGATATTGTAAAACATGTAGCTCAACTGCGTAAATCTGATCTTACAACTTCTGCAAAATGGGTTGACGATATATTCTCTGCGATACGGGATATCATGATGACGGCAGATCCCGCTCTTAGAATCGAAGTGCGAGACTTCGGAGTGTTTGAAGTGAAGCAAACAAAATCAAAACCGAAAGCTAGAAATCCAAAAACAGGCGAAATTATTCAAGTGCCTCCTCGGCGGAAAACTCATTTTAAACCCAGTAAACTATTGAAAAAGTTTTTGTCTCAGCCGCTCGTTCATACCATTATCGATCAAAAATAAAAATTCTAAATGGCGAATGAACTTCAAAGAATAGTATGCTTCGATTTTGGCTCGAAGCGTATAGGTGTTGCAATGAGCGATCCGATGGAGATAATTGCTCAACCTCTTTGCTTTATTGAACAAAAACCTGATTTTATCAATCAAATTGAGAAAATAATAAATGAATATCTGCCTCATGAAATTGTGGTCGGATATCCTTTAAATCTCAAAGGTGAAAGGGGACAGAAAACAATAGAAGTAGATCAATTTATTGAATTGTTGGAAGAAAAATTTATGCTTCCGATAATTAAATGGGATGAAAGATTTACAACACAAATCGCTACAAACTCGATGCGGGAACTGAACATGAGCAAGAAGAATCGTGAATCGCGGAAACATATAGATGCAATGGCAGCCGCGTTGATTCTTCAAGGATATTTAGATTATCGGAAATCCAAATGAACGGTTTACCGTTAAAAAATATTCTTAGTAAATCATGGCAGTTGATAAAGGCGCACAAATTATTAACCGTAATTATTTTATTACTCTTTTACGGTATTATTGAATATTTTCGACTTCCGGATAGAGAAGAAATCCGCGGTTTAAAAAAACAAACTCCAAAGACCACTGCTTTGATGGAAGCTCGTCGTGAGGCAGCAGTTGACGATGGTAAAAAATATTTTCTTCGACAGCAAACCATACCGCTCGGTCAAATGTCGATTCATCTCAAACACGCTGTAATCGCGGCTGAGGATGGCGCATTTTATCAACACGAAGGAATTGATTGGTACGAAGTGAAGGAATCTCTAAAAAAAGATATTAAAAAAGGAAGATTTGCCCGCGGGGCAAGCACAATCACACAGCAATTGGCGAAAAATATTTATTTGTCCACATCAAAAAATCCTGTTAGAAAAATCAAGGAAGTTTTTATTGCTTGGATGATTGAGGATGAATTATCCAAATCGAGAATCTTGGAGTTATATTTGAATTTAATTGAATGGGGAAATGGAATATTCGGAATTGAAGCCGCATCGCAGGTATATTTTGGAAAACATGCTTCCGATTTATCGCGCGAGGAAGCCGCCAGTTTAGCCGCTGTGATTCCAAGTCCGCTTAAACATAAACCGAATATCGAGAACAGATATCTGAAATACAGACGAAAGATCATTCTTGCCCGGATGGCGGCGCGCGGGTGGTGAGAAAAGATATGTGCGATGAATTATCGTGATGTTAAATTAATGATAGATGAAGGTGAAGGTTTCATGCTTGAGTTCAAACGGCGAATATCTTCACCCGAGAAAATTGCCCGAACAATTATTTCGCTGGCGAACACAAAAGGAGGTACAATATTATTCGGGGTCGATGATAACGGCTCTATTGTGGGTGTTGAGAGTGAAAAATCGGAGATTGAATTGATCGAAATTGCCGGACGCGATTTCAGTGATCCGCAAATTGAACCATTGATCGAGATCGTTCCGTTCGATGGGAAGGATGTGATTGTTTGCTATATTCCCGAAAGCCGCACGAAACCGCATTATTTTTTGGGACCGGTAGATCAAACAAATGTCGAAAATACTCGGGTCTATATTCGTGTGAATGATAAAACGATAATGGCAAGTAAAGAAGTTATTAAAATACTGAAAGATGAAAACCCCGATGCGCCGCCGCTAAAAGTTACAATAGGTGAAAATGAAAAAAGGTTGTTTGTGCATCTCGAAACTAATGACCGAATTACAGTTCGTGAGTTCGGTAGATTAGTAAACATAAGCGACCGACGTGCATCGCGTATCCTTGTAAGTCTTGTGCGCGCAGGTGTTGTACGAATTCACACACATGAAAAAGAAGAATATTATACTCTTGCGCATGACGTCCAATATTAAAATGATAGGGCAATTAAGTGAAAGCTAATAAAAAAGAAGAGTCAAACCATCTTATTAATATCATTTGTGATTCAACCAGCGACCTTATTTCACTAATCGATCTTGAGGGAAATAGAGTATCGGTTAATCGTTCGTTGCAAACACTGCTTGGGAAAGAGATGAAGATTGAAGGGAGTTCATTCTTGGCAGGAGTTCATCCTGATGACAAGAATACTGTTGATGAAGCTTTTAATAAAATCTTAAAGACGAAGAAACAAATTCATATATCTTATCGAATAGCGCTTTCCAAAGATAGTGTCCGTAACCTCGATACAATTTTAACTCCGGTAATTTCAAAAGATGGTATACTCGAGAATGTTATTTCTATATCGCGGGATGTTACGGAGAAATTTGTTTCGGAAAATCAAATCCGCCTTCTTGCCCATGCCGTCAGTTGCACCAAAGATTCATTTATTTTAACTGATCTAAAAAATAATCTCCTTTTTGTAAATCCTTCCACCTGTGAGATATACCTTTACAGTGAGGATGAATTACTCGGACAGAATATTGAACTTATTTGGTCGCCAAAAAATTCAAAGGCGATCACCGAGAAAATATTCCTCCGCACTCTCAAGGGAGGATGGAATGGGGAATTGATTCATAGGCGAAAGGATGGAACCGACATTCCTGTTGAATTATGGACTTCACCGGTTCAGGATGACAGTGGAGATATTGTGGCTATCGAGTGGGTGTCGCGCGACATCACGAAACGAAATGCAGTGCAGGAGCAACTCAGCGAAACAGCGGCACGATTAGAATTGATGATGGATAATTTGAATCTTCTTGCGTTCGAGTTGGATTCAGATGGTAAATTTTTATTATCGCGAGGAAAAGGTTTGGAAAAAATAAACTTCAAACCAGAGCAACTTGTTGGTCAGTCGGCATACAAGCTGTATCAAAATAATATCGAGTTTAAAACTATGCTCGACAAAGCGCTATCGGGTGAGAGTGTCCAGATTGATATCGAATTAGGTGGATATGTTTGGAACACCAATTTTTTACCTTTAAAGGAAAAAAACGGTAAAGTAAATAAGATTTTTGGAACTGCAATTGACGTTACAGCCCGAAAGACCGCAGAAGAAACCCTCCGCACAGAATCGGAACTTTGGCGCTCGTTGATGGATACAATTCCAGATACCATTTATTTTAAAGATACGGAATCTCGATTTACCAGAATAAATAAAGCTCAAGCGGAAGTCCTCGGCTTATCGAATGTAGAGGAAGCGATTGGAAAAACAGATGCCGATTATTTCGTTAAGGAACATGCTATTATTTCAAGAAGGGATGAAATAGAAGTAATAAGAGACGGAAAAAAGTTTTTAGGTAAACTTGAAAAAGTAATTTCAAAGACCGGTAGACTCCGTTGGTTTACTACATCGAAAGTGCCTTTGCGCGATAAAACCGGAAAGATCATCGGACTTGTCGGAAGTTCACGTGACATAACAAATCTGAAACAGGCAGAAGATATCGAACTTGCTCTGTACAGAATAGCGGAGGAAGCTCATTCTTCACGCGATCTCAATAATTTATTCGCGACTATACACGGCATAATCGGTGAGTTGATGTATGCGAAGAATTTTTACATCGCATTGTATGATGTGAAGGATGATTCACTTACATTCCCATACTTTGTTGATGAAGTGGATACTCCGCCCGAAAGGGGAACGGCGGGAAGAGGTTTAACATCATATGTTTTGCGATACGGAAAATCGCTCCTATGCGATCAAAAAGTGTCGGATGAATTGGAGAAACAGGGTGAAGCGGTGCTTGTTGGAGTTCCGGCTCCTATATGGCTCGGCGTTCCGCTGATAGTCGAAGGTAAAACGATCGGAGCGATGGTTGTTCAGCATTATTCCGATCCATCCGTTTATACCGAACGTGAACTGCACATACTCGAATTTGTATCAAGCCAGGTTGCAAAAGCAATAGAACGAAAACAAACGCAGGCGGCTCTTAAGGAGAGTGAAGATCGGTACCGTGCATTCGTTGCTCAAAGTACCGAAGGAATTTGGAGGTACGAATCGACCAACCCGATTAGCGCGAAACTTTCAATAGAAGAACAGGTAAAGTTGTTTTTAGAAACTGCATACATTGCAGAGTGTAACGACGCGATGGCGCAGATGTACGGGTTCTCCAAATCTGAAGAATTTATTGGCACAAAGTTAAGCAATATGCTTGATCCCACTGATCAGCGAAATATTAGCATGTTAAAATTGTTTATAAAATCGGGGTATCGGCTTACGGGAGCAGAGTCGAGAGAGCTTGATAAATACGGTAATGCGAAAATATTTTTGAATAATTTCGTCGGTGTTGTTGAAAACGGATTTTTAAAAGGTGTATGGGGTACACAAACCGATATCACTGAACGGCGACATGCAGAGGAATTGATAATCCATTCCGAAGAAAAATACCGCACATTATTTGAAGAATCACAAGACGCAATTTTACTTACAACGCATGATGGCAATTTGCTTGATATCAATCAGGCAGGTATAGAGTTATTCGGTTATTCATCGCGTGATGAGATGCTTCAGCTAAAAGATGCCGGGATGCTTTATTTTAATCCCAATGACCGCGACTTGTTCCTCGGGCGTTTTGAACAATATAAATTTGTAAAAGATTTAGAAGTTACGATCCGACGTAAAAATGGAGAGAAAAGGATTGTTCTTGAAAACGCTTCTGCTGTTTTCGATAATGAAGGAAATGCGACAGCTTATAGATCGTTTCTGCGCGATATAACCGAAAGAAAAACCCTCGAAGACCAGCTCAGGCAGGCGCAGAAAATGGAAAGCATTGGAACCTTAGCGGGCGGCATTGCGCACGATTTTAATAATATTTTGGGAATTATTTTAGGGTATACGGCGCTTCTGCAAAAAGGAACAACCGATCAGCAGCGTGTAACGCAGAGTCTTGATACGATTAAGCGAGCGGTTCATCGCGGTGCCGACCTTGTTCGTCAACTTCTTACTTTTGCACGTAAAGGAGAACCGGAATTTTCTTCTGTTAATATAAACGAAATTATCACAGAACTTATTAAAATATTGAATCAAACATTCCCCAAAACGATCAGAATTAAAAGTGAGTTGTACAATCAGCCGCCGTCAATAATCGCAGATTCAAGTCAGTTGCACTTGGCACTCCTTAATCTTTGCGTCAATGCCCGCGATGCAATGATAAATAATGAACATGGCGGTGCAGGTACAGGTGTATTGACTTTACGAACAAATCTTATCAAATCAGACAAAATTGTGCAGAGATTTCCCCAAGCAAATGCTAAGCATTATATCTGCATAAGCGTTTCGGATACAGGAATTGGAATGGATGATGAAACGCGAAATAGAATCTTTGAACCATTCTTCACCACTAAAGAACTTGGGAAAGGAACAGGACTTGGCTTGGCTGTTGTATATGGTGTAATCAATAGCCACCACGGAATTGTCGATGTAGAAAGCACTAAAAGTATTGGAACTACTTTTTCACTTTATTTCCCGGTAGTCGAATCAGAAATCAATAATAACGATCAACAAAGTATTGAAGAGCCAATTGCTCCTATGGGTAACGAAACAATATTAATAGTCGAAGATGAAGAAATGCTCGCCCTGCTTCTTTCATCAATAATCTCCGATCAGGGATATAAAGTCTTGGTTGCAAAAGATGGACAAGAAGGCGTGAGGATTTATCAAAATAATTTGGGGGAAATCGATCTCGTTCTTTCAGATATGGGTCTGCCCAAGTTGGGAGGATACGAAATGTTCATGAAGATGAAGGAACTTGATGAAAATGTTACCGCAATTCTTGCAAGCGGATACTTTGATCCGAATCTAAAAAAAGAATTATTGGCGGCGGGCGCGAAAGATTTCATCCAAAAACCTTATGTTCCTGAATTGATACTTCGGCGCATCAGAGATATTTTAGATGAGAGAAATAAAAAAAGTTAAGCTTTAGGTTTTAACACCGCAACACAGCCAAAGACCGCAATTCCGAACGCCACCGCCGCGTTCAGTGATTGTTTCATGCCGTACATCGGAATTTCAAGAGCCATGTCGGCATTATCAATTATTTCATGCGAGATGCCGGTGATCTCATTTCCAACAACAATGCAAAGTGGAAATTCTGAGTTATTCAAATCATAATACGGCCGGCTTTGAGTAGTGTGTTCTAATACACAAATTTTAATTCCCATCGATTTAATTATTTTAACTGCTTCTAATGGTGATTGAATGTATTGCCACGGGACCGATTCGGTTGCGCCAAGTGCAGTTTTCTCGATTTCCTTGCGCGGGGGTGATGGTGTATATCCCGTTAGAAATAATTTTGCACAGCGCGCGCCGTCAGCAGATCGAAACATGGAACCGACATTATACAAGCTTCTGATGTTATCAAGTAAGCCGTATATTGGAAATCTTTCCGAGTTTTGTAATTCAGCGACTGTAAATCTCTTTTTTGTAATTTCGTTATGTTCTAATTTCCGCATGTAAGAATATAATAATTTTTACAGAATTGATTCAATCATCAAAATTTCGTATATTTTCAAGCCGTTAAACCCTCAAATTGCGTAAATTTTGAAGAAATTAGTAATTGCCATCGATGGTCCTGCTGCTTCCGGCAAAAGTACTACTTCCAAGTTAGTCGCTGAACGATTAGGTTATCTTTACATCGATACAGGTGCAATGTATCGTGCCATAACTTGGAAAGTTATACGGAATAAAATTGATCTGGAAGAAACAGACATAATAGGAGAATTGGCAGAGCGAACTAGTGTCCGCTTGGAGAAAGCCAACGACGAGATAAAAGTTTTTCTCGACGGCGAAGATGTATCGAAAGAAATTCGAACGCAGGAAGTAACAGGGGCGGTAAGCGCTGTTAGTGCAATTGAAAAAGTTCGAACTGTTATGGTTCGCGAGCAAAGAAAGATCGGCGAGTGTGGCGGTGTTGTTGTTGATGGACGCGATATTGGCACGGTTGTTTTTCCGAATGCTGATGTTAAAATATTTATGATTGCAGATGTTGAGGAACGTGCGCGCAGAAGGCAAAAAGAATTAGAGCGAGCAGGTGCAACGGTTGACTTAAGCAAACTTGTTGAGGAAATAGTCACCCGCGACAAAAAAGACTCTGGAAGAAATATAAGTCCACTGCGTAAAGCTGATGATGCAATTGCACTTGATACGACAGATTTAACGATTGATGAGCAAGTTGATTTTATTGTGAAGAAAGTTTTTGAGAGATTAGGATAAGATGAAGGTGACAGTTGACGAGAGCGCCGGTTTCTGTTGGGGCGTCATTAGAACGATAGACATTGCTGAAACGGAATTAAAATCGTCCGGGAATGGTAAAAGTCTTTATGTTCTCGGAGATATAATACATAATCCGATGGAAATCGAACGCCTGAAGAAAGAAGGTTTGCAAACAATCACTCATCACCAGTTGCAAAATCTTCACGGCGAAAAAGTTTTAGTTAGAGCGCATGGCGAGCCGCCATCGACATTTGAAACTGCGAAACAATTAGGTATCAATATTGTCGATGCCACATGTCCGGTTGTTCGAAAAGTTCAGGAGCGGATACGGAAATTTTACGATAGCGGATATCAAGTTGTAATTTACGGTAAAATCGATCATGCTGAAGTGATCGGGTTAGTGGGACAAACTAACGGCGAAGCAATTGTAATAAAATCTCTCGAAGAGATCGAAAAAGTCGACCTGAACAAAAAAACTGTTCTTTTTTCTCAAACGACAATGGATAAACAAACATTTTATCGGTTGAAGGAAGAGTTTCAGAAAAAAATCAAAGAATTGATAGTAGATTCGTTCGAACAGCAGGCGATGGAGTTTCATGCAAAAGATACAATTTGCGGACAGGTATTCGGAAGAGATAAGAAGCTTCAGGAGTTTGCCAAAAAGAACGACATAATGATTTTTGTCGCAGGTAAAAGCAGTTCAAACGGTAAAGTTTTGTATAACATCTGCAAAAACGCAAATGCGAGAACATATTTTGTAGAAAACGAACATCAGCTTTTGCCGGATTGGTTCGATGGAGTTGAATCCATCGGCATCAGCGGCGCAACTTCAACTCCGCAGTGGGTTATGCAGCAAGTGAAACTTGAAATTGAAAATCGGTTTTCTGAAGTCGAAGTAAAAGAAACAACATTTTAAATAAGTCATCATTAAACAACTAAATAATAACCTTCAAAATTAACTTCGCACAAAGAGCGTTTAGATGACTGGCGTTCTGTGTGAAAAATTTTGAGCAGTCTAATAAATGGTAGCAGTAACATTTTAGGAGATTGAATGGCAGAAGAGCAGAAGGACACCATCCTTCAACAAAAAACAACCGACGTTGGTAGAACGTCATTTCAAGCATCACCCGTAAGCTCGGGTGGGAGTTCTTTTAATTTAGCAAGCGTGGAGGAACGCGAATATACCGAGCAGGAGTACAAAGACCTTTCGCAATTGTACGACCGCACATTTAGCAATATTCAGGAATCACAAATCGTTAAAGGAAAGATCGTTGCAATCACAGATGACAGTGTTGCAATTGACATTGGTTTTAAATCGGAAGGTTTAGTTCCAATTGAAGAGTTTCCGAACATTGACGAGTTAAGTCCGGGCGATGAGGTTGAAGTGTATCTCGAAAGTGTAGAGAACAAGGATGGTCAGCTTGTGCTTTCCCGCAAACGCGCCGATTTCATGCGAACATGGGAGCGCGTTGTCGATGCATTCAATAAAAGTGAAATACTACAAGGTAAAATTACGCGTCGTATAAAAGGCGGATTGGTTGTAGACCTCATGGGGTTGGATGCATTTCTACCCGGTTCACAAATCGATATTAAGCCGGTACGCGATTTCGACCAGTTCATCGGAAAGACGATGGAATTTAAGATTGCTAAAATTAATCACCCTAATGAAAACGTTGTTGTAAGTCATAAAGTCCTTATCGAAGCTGAGATGCATGAACAGCGCAGTGCCATTTTAGGCAGTCTCGAGAAAGGGCAAGTTCTTGAAGGTACAGCCAAAGCGATCACCGATTTTGGTGTCTTTGTTGATCTCGGAGGTGTTGATGGCTTGATTCACATTACAGATTTATCGTGGGGACGCATCAACCATCCATCCGAAGTTGTAAAATTAGATCAAACTATCACTGTTGTTGTGATCGATTTCGACGAAGCTAAGAAGCGCATCTCTCTCGGTTTGAAACAGCTTCAACCGCATCCGTGGGAAAAGATTGATGAAAAATATCCTGTTGGCACAAAAGTTACAGGTAAAGTTGTTTCGCTTGCCGATTACGGTGCCTTTATTGAAGTTGAAAAAGGAATCGAGGGATTAATTCATATTTCCGAAATGAGCTGGACTCAGCATATCAAGCATCCATCACAAATGGTTTCCATGGGACAAATGATTGAAGCTATCATACTAAGTCTTGATAAAGAAAATAAAAAAATATCTCTCGGTATGAAGCAACTCGAACCGGATCCATGGTTAACGCTTCTGCAACAATATCCAATCGATTCCAAGCATATTGGAACAGTTCGAAATCTAACCAATTTCGGTGTGTTTGTTGAACTGGAAGAAGGTGTGGATGGTTTAGTGCATATCAGCGATCTTTCATGGACTAAGAAAATACGCCACCCCGGTGAAGTAGTGAAAAAGGGTGAAAAATTGGAAGTAATTATACTCGGTATCGATGTTGAACAGCGTCGTATTTCACTCGGGCATAAGCAAGTTAAAGAAAATCCATGGGATACTTTCGGCGATTTATATAAGATCGGGACTGAAAGTTCCGGTAAGATAGTTCGGCTGATTGAAAAAGGAGTTATAGTTGAACTACCGCAAGGTGTGGATGGCTTTGTGCCGATTTCACAACTATCTATGACTCCCCTAAAAAATATTGCCGATGCATTTAAGGTGAACGATGAATTACCGCTTCGTGTTCTTGAATTCGATAAAGAGAGCAAGAAAATTGTGCTTTCAGTTGTCGAGTATTTGAAGCATCAAGAACAAAAAGCAATCGATGATTATACGCAGAAGCACAAGCTTCCCTCGATGACTTTGAAAGAGGTTGCCGAGATGCCGATGAAACCGATCGAAGCTCCTCCGGAAGAATTCACCGGTCCGCCAACATCCGACTTCATGATGTAATATTTTTTGATTGAAGGAATGAAACAAAGAGTTGTCTTTTTAGGCAACTCTTTGTATTTTAAATCATGATGAAAGTTGCATTTCATACGCTCGGTTGCAAACTAAACTTCGCAGAAACATCAACTCTTGGCAAACAGTTCATCGAAAGGGGATTTGAAACTGTCGATGTCGGTCAACATGCTGATGTTTTTGTGTTGAATACTTGCACTGTAACGGAAAGGGCTGACAAAGAATGCCGGCAAGTAATTCGCCGAGCATTAAGACACTCGCCGAATGCTTTCATTATTGTAACAGGTTGCTACGCCCAGCTTCAGCCCGATGAAATATCAGCCATTGAAGGAGTTGATTTAGTTTTAGGATCGCAAGAAAAATTCGATCTGTTCAAATACACAAATGGATTGAAGAAAAAATCGGTTCCACAAATATTCGTTTCGTGTATCGATGAAGCAGAAAAATTTTATCCCGCTTTTTCAAGCGAGATTGGAGGCAGAACCCGGGCATTTCTTAAGGTGCAGGATGGGTGTGATTACACTTGTGCTTTTTGCACAATTCCTCTTGCCCGCGGCGCAAGTCGAAGCGCATCTGAATTCGAAATCATCGAACAGGCAAATAAAATTGTTCAGGATGGTTTCAAAGAAATTGTACTGACAGGAGTCAATGTCGGTGATTACGGAAGGAAGAATGGAACAAATTTCATAAATCTTCTGAAAGGATTGGACCGAATTGCCGGACTTGAAAGAATTCGGATAAGTTCCATCGAGCCGAATCTCTTGACCCCCGAGATGGTTGATTTTATGCTTGATTCTCCGAAGTATTGCAACCACTTCCATATTCCGTTGCAAAGCGGGAGTGGGCATATACTGAAGAAAATGCGGCGAAGATACACACCTGAAGATTATGAATCGGTTGTTGAATATATCAGAACGAAAGATCCAACGGCAGGAATCGGGGTTGATGTGATTGTAGGATTCCCCGGTGAATCGGAAGAATTATTTGAAGAGACATATAAATTCATTGTCGATTTGCCGGTATCGTATCTGCATGTGTTCACTTATTCCGAAAGGCCTAATACAGATGCGCTTCAATTTACAGATCATGTGAGACCTGAGATCCGGCACGAACGAAATGAAAGATTACGGATACTAAGCCAAAATAAACGCCGCGATTTTTACTCTAACTTCATCGGCAAATCGTTGCCCGTCCTTTTCGAAGGGAATATTCGAGCCGATAAAATCTCAGGTTTGACTGAAAACTATATTCGTGTAGAAACGACCGGTAATGAAAGTATGATGAATAAAATCGAAAATATTGTTATCACCCGTATTGATCATGAAATCTGCATCGGAGAAAGGAACAAATAAATATCAACAGTGCTACAATTGCAATCAAAAAAAACAAATGTTCAAAGCATATTACCATCACAGAGGTCTGTATGAAATTTATCGCTGTTCTTTTATTTTTAACCACTACTGTTTCAGCTCAGATAACACAGTTTATTTATCAGCCGAAAAACGAAGAGAAACCAATTCCGATAATGCAATCGGGTTCAATTATAGATGCCGGGAATAAAAGCGTGACGCTTGCGGCGTTGTACTCATTTCTATTGCCGGGAATGGGTGAGTTGTATGTGGGTAATTATTCTACCGGGAAATATTTTACCGCTACCGAAGGATTACTCTGGATGACCTTGATCGGTTTTGATAGATACGGAACGTGGGTGCGGAATGATGCTCGTGATTATGCCGTTCAACATGCAGGCATTTTGCTCATAGGGCAGGACGACCAATATTTCGTTGATATCGGAGATTACGCGAGTGTGCAAGATTACAACACAGATATGTTGAGAAAGCGTGATCTCGCTAAACTTTATGACGAACGTTATCCTGTTGGTTGGAATTGGGACTCGAAATTAAATCGTGAACACTACCGCGATTTGCGTGTGTCAAGCGATCAAGCATTCAATAACGTAAGTTTCGTTATCGCGGCAATAGGTATCAATCACCTGGTCAGTGCGGTTAATGCTGTGCTCAGTGCCCGGTCGCATAACAATAATATCCAAACATCGAGTTCGATAGATATTAATACGAGAGTGATAGGAGGGATAAATAATCCGCAAGGGATAATGATATCTCTCTCAAAATGTTTTTAACATAGTATCCCGATTCTATTCCGATTTAATTTATGAGCGAGAAGATGCGAAACATAAAGCTCATCGTTGAATATGAGGGTACGAATTACGTCGGTTGGCAGCGTCAACAAAACGGTAAGAGCATTCAAGGTGAAATTGAATCGGTCCTGAACCGGATTCTCCGTGAAGAAGTGAACGTGATTGGTGCCGGACGCACAGACGCCGGTGTGCATGCCCGCGGACAAACGGCAAATTTCAGAACTTCAATCGACCGTTCTCTTGACGAAATTAGAAATGGATTAAACGGATTACTACCCGATGATATTGTTATCCATGAAATCGAAGAAGTGCCGTTAGAATTCCACGCACGTTATAATGCGAAAGAACGTCATTATTCGTATTTAATCAGTCGTGAACCCACAGCATTGTTTAGAAATTATTCATGGCAATTAAATTATAAATTGGATCTCAGCTTGCTGGAAAAATCTGCGGATGGGCTTCGGGGTGAACACGATTTTGAATCTTTCTGCAAGGCGAATTCTGAAGTCGATCACCACAGGTGTAATGTTATCGAGTCGGCATGGGTTTCAGACGGATCGTTCCTTCGTTTTAATATTGCGGCAGATCGTTTTTTGCACGGTATGGTTCGCGCGCTGGTTGGAACCATGATAGATGTTGCGAGGGGATATATGTCATTTGAAGCATACCTTGACATATTCGGGAAAAAGAATCGATCGGAAGCGGGAACTGCGGCTCCGGCAAAAGGGTTAACTCTTGAGAAGATTATTTATTAGTTTGTTATGAAAGGAATATTTATGATCAGCAAAGGTTATCGAACAAAATTATACACTATCATCGCAACGATGATTTTATTCGCTTTCAGTTGTGCGGTTAATATTTTCCCCGATTCTGAAGATCTGAAACTCGGCAAGCAAGTGGATGAAGAAATACGAAAGAACCCGAAAGAATATCCGATACTCGCTGGACGCGCGGATGTAAAGGAATATGTCGCCTCCATCGGCAATAAAATTCTCGCGGCGCCGGCTATTCAAAAGCGCGGAGTTTACGCTTACCAATATGAAATCATCGCCAACGATTCGGTGGTTAATGCTTTCTGTACGCCCGGCGGATATATTTATGTCTACACGGGATTGATGAAATTTATAGACGACGAAGCGACACTTGCAGGCATAATTGGGCACGAGATTGCACATGCAGAACGCCGCCATGCCACAAAGCGGATGACGAAAACGTACGGCGCGCAAATTCTTATTGGTTTAGTACTTGGAGAAAAACCATCTCAGGTTGCAGAGATTACAGCAAATCTTTTCACCGGGCTTGCGCTTCTCGCTAATAGCAGATCTGATGAGACTGAAGCGGATGAATTTTCGATAAAATATCTTGCAAGCACAAATTATTATCCCGGAGCAATTACCTCATTTTTCAAGAAGATGCAAGATAAAAGGGGAGGGAAAAGTGGCGGAACGCTGGAGCGTTTTCTTTCAACTCATCCGCTCGATGAAGATAGAGTAAAACATGTGCAGGATGTTTTGGGAAAGATGGGAAACCCTGTCCAAACCGAAGCAAACACTTTCAATGCAAAGTATCAGGAGTTTAAAAAGAAATTATAGAGACTTCTGAATTATTCTTTTTTGTCAGGTTGAGCGGAGCGAAACATCTCGATTTTAAAGTATTTCAGACCCTTCACTTCCTGCCCGCCGTCCGCTATGGCGGACATTGGCAGGCGGGCGTTCAGGGTGACCATTGGAGAGATTTTTCAGAAGTCTCTTATAATAAAATGGGACTTCCTGTTTTAATCTCATCAGTTGATAAATGATTGCTACCAAATCAGAGAAGCGACTGTATCATTTTTCCGTGATGTTAATTTAATCGCCTCATACTGGCATTGTGCGCGACAAACCCCGCAGCCGTAGCATTTTGTTTTATCTATAACACACGACTTACTTTCTTCTTGGTAAGATATTGCAGAGAATTGACATTCATCGGTGCAAGCCATACAGCCGTTGCACAAATCGGGATGTAGTTCAGCAACATATTCCGATCTGAACATTACAGGAGCTTTTAGTCCGACCGTCATCCGCATAGCCAAGCAGTATTGTTTATCGCAATTGCAGATTGCTCCGATGAAAGGCGTTTCAAATATCCAGACACTGTGCACCATTCCTCGTTTGTCGGTATCTGAGATAGATTTAAGCGCATCTTCCAGTGTTACTTTATCCATCATAGAATTTGTTGGATCGCCGAAATATTCTATATCTATACCATCGTACCAGTCGGGGGGACCAAAACTGACGCCGAAGCAAACACGGCTTTCTTTTTTATCTTTAGCCCATGCACAACCGCAGGCGATTCGGGTGATGGAATTCGCCATCGAAAATATTTTCTCAACATCCTCAATCGGCAACACCTGACCGAAGTGCATTTTTTTCTGTTTCTCTGTTATTCCATTTCTTATTTTTCCGGGCAACTCAAATCTGCCTATCAGAAGTTTCTCCAGCATCGATACATCGCGGTTACCTTTACGGACCGCCATGTCATAAAAATGCTCTATGAAGTTTTTCCTCGTAGCTTCAGCGAGCAAATCGGTTGAATAATTTTTGGCGTTAAGATACCAGACTTTTCCCTCGCCGTGCTGAGTGCAGAATTCACACATTACTATTCGCCTTATTTTATTTTATTCAACTTTTTCTTTTTCAATCGTTGTTCTATTTATCTGCCACTTCGCCGATTCTTCCCATGCATTTCTGGATTGTTCAACTTGTGTTATCAAATTCTTATATATCAGCATTTGCGCGTCGGATAATATTTTTTTGGTTGAAAAGTTTTTCGAATCGAGGGCATAATCCGCGGCAATTAATTTCCGATAAAAAACTGAATATCTTTTCTTTGCGTAATCTGTAGCTGTGCGGAGTCGGGTTTTGATTTGTTCTAACCGCTTATCTGCTTGCGTTATATGTTTGTCTGCCGATTTCAATCTAACCATCTTCACTTTGGCAGGATCAGGCGCGCTCATCTCGCCGGAACTGATCCTGGGAAGTTTGGTAATTTCTTCGGTTTCCCATTTAGCTATATCTGCATGTCCGTTTTGATATTCCTCGGCTAACTTTATCTCTTCCTGCTGCAAGGCAACAGATCGCTGAAACTCATTCTGAGTGTCGTTATATATTTTTTGCCACTCATCCAATGCCGCACGGATAGGCGGTGGATCCATCTGAACCGCAGAGCCGTTCGCCGGCATCGATTTCATCATCTCCATTGCCATCTTCATCTTTTCTTCTTTGCTCATCGATTTCATTTTCTTTCGCATTTCGGGGTCCGACATTTTTTTCATATCGTCGGGCGATAATCCGGTTGGCATATCGGCAGCAGTGGGCTTAGGTTGTTTTGTATATTCTGCCTCAAAGTTCTTTAATTCCAGATCGATCTGAGAAAAAAGTTTTTCCGCACTGCATTTGGATGTGCCGGTCTCATCTATTGTTACAACTTTCGAAGATGCTTCTTTTGAGTTTGCAGGCGGTAATGGATATTTATCATACATCTCCATTAAATCTTTTTTAACAGGTACTTGTGCCAAGACAGTTAGTGAAGTTGCGAACAGTAAGAGCAGCAATGCGGTGTATTTCATTTAAATATTCCTTCTATAGTTAGATAAAGAACAATGAAAATTCAACTGATCTAAAATATTAAATAGGCGAGTAAACTGCAAGTTGTAACAATAACGATTAATATTAGGATGGCAGGGCGGAGCGAATGTCTGCGGAACGTGTGCACAAACCACGCCTGTGCCGCACTCCACGCTCTTTATGATTGGGTGCGGCATGGAACGAGCACAACTGATTCTGTACTGCGGTTTGGCAGTCCTATCAAATAAGCGAGTGCCGTGGTTTGTGCTGTTAGGCGTTCGTGCGGCACAGCTACGGCAAAAGCCAAGGAACAACTTTTCGTTGTTGTTGATAGAAAAATCTCGAAATAACCTTTATGTAACTATTCTCAAACAAGTAGTCGATTTTGCCAAATGGCTGCAGAACAATGTTTGGCTCGGAACTCATCGTAGAAATGCCAACAGTAAATCTTGCCACACGCTGCGACGAATCGTACGAAGCGGTCTTGTAGGCGAAACTCATGCTTGAAGTGGAAAAACGGTCGTAGGTCAGTTCGAGATTAGGCTTAAGGTAAACTTTGAAACGCAGCGTGTCGATTCTGTAGTTGGGCTTCCAGTAAAATTGGTAACGGTTGGTTATTCGGATTGTGTCAATTGATCCGATAAGCCTGTATGGTTCGAGCGTGATACTATCAATTATCGAGAAGTAGCCAACGTCAGAATAGAGATCGACTGTTGATCTTGCAGAATCGCCCTTCTGCAAGTAAGCTTTGATTCCCCAGAAGTAATCTGCGATTGGGATACCACTCGTCTCTATCATGCTGTTTATCCTGCCATGTGAAAGAATTACAATAGTGTCACGCGGAGAGGTCTCCGACATAGCGAAGTAGACGGAAGAGTCAGGATTTGAAACAGTTGCACGAGCAGTCAGCATCGTAATGACCATCCAGTTATTCAAGTCTAGCAACCTCTGCAGGCTGGTATGCACACGATACCACTCTGCCGCTTGATGAATCAAAGCGGATGGCAAGAGCATATCGAACTTGATAGTGTACCACGTCAACAGCAACAGCGTCAACCAGCCCCTGCACTTTCATAGTACGTCGACCCTGATAAATCTCGAAGAGTTCCTTGGATATTCGCAACATGAAAGGTTGGTACTCAAAGTAGGCGTGGTGAAAATCAACCTTCTCAAGGTAAATCGTACCCTGTTTCTTTGTGAGTTGAGGAATTTGAACTTTGACAGTGTCATACCGGGCTTTCGCTTCAACAATCCACGTTGTATACACCAATTGTCCCTTGGTTTCAATTGATGGCATACCGATGGGTATATCACTTGCGGCTTGGTTTTTGAACGCGTCCATTAACTGCCTAGACAGTTCTCCTTTTGTTTCAGCACTTATTTCCATCCAAGGACTTGGTATCGTCCTGAGCGTTGACATTTCGGGTGTATCAACAAATGTGAGTTCTGCAAATCCTTTCTGGATGGCAATCGGTTTCCCATAAGATGATTCCACTTCGTCATATGTCATTCCGACTTTGACGTTCTCTGGCGTTGGAATAGACTTGCCGCAGCCGATGAGGAGGCCGCCAAGAACATAGAGGTAAAGGGTCTTCATCATATTCCAATTTGTCATTGTATTGTCCTTTCAAATAAATGGCTGTTTCTTTGTCTTCGCCGAATTGATTTGTACTACTGGCGTGAGGGATTGGAATCTTCTTTCTTGCAACCGACAACTGAGGTAACAAGAAATGAAACGAATAATGTCGTTATCTTCCTCATGTTGGTTTTCTCACTTTCTCGGCTGTGCCGCATGACGCCTAACGCTGCGCGGGAAAAACGAACGTGCGAGCGAACGGCTCTCCTGCTTTTGGAGAGACGATTCGAGCGAGCATGGAGTTTTTCCCGCGCAGCGTTCCGCAGACAGTTTTGAGCGAACGCACGAAGTGCGGAG
>PNNN01000062.1 GCA_013824245.1 Chlorobiaceae bacterium
TATTAATACTTGATTGGCTTTTCCATCCAGCGGTGGCGCAGATAAACGAATTTTTATTGTTCCGTCTTCCATTATTTCGGATATCTCATTCCTCGGCATCCGAGGCGTAATTCGTACTGTAATTGCTGATCCTGAATCTCCGTCATGCAGGTGAAATTTTCTCGTGAGGATCATATATTCCTCTTTAGCGAATGATCTGAAGAAGTAAAAATTCCACACCTTGTACAATTAACAGTAATATAACCGGGCTAAAATCAAACCCCCCAATAGCAGGAATTAATCGTCGAATTGGTGACAAAAATGGTTCTACGATCTTTTCCAGAAAAGTCTTGATAGGGTTATCGGGGGGTAAGAAAAATGAAAAAATCACATTGGCTAATACAATCAGTGAGAATATTCTAAAAATGATTTGAATGGCTGCAACAATTGAATTCATCTTTACCTATTATCTCTTTTCTACAAATTTTGATCGTGAACCCATAATAGCATCTCCAACTCGTATGTGTGTTGCACCTTCAAATATCGCGGAAACAAAATCAGAGCTAGTTCCCATTGATAATTCACGAAAGTTCTCATCCATAAACCGCGCTTTGATGTTCAACATCAACTCACGGCAAATATTGTAACACTTTTTATTTTGAGTTTCAAAAACCGCGTAAGGCGGCATTGTCATTAACCCTAGCATATGCAGATGTTTTAATGTTTTCAATAAGTCCATATCGAAAAATAGTTTGTCTCTTTTTTGCGAAGATGACGCGTCAAAACCGAATTTTGTTGCTTCTCCAGAAATATTTACTTCTATGAGTACGTCCAAAGATAACTGGTTTTTTTCACAATAATCATTGAGTTTTCGCGCTAAATCCAGGCTGTCGATCGAGTGCATCATCTTAAAATGTGGAAATATAAATTTTACTTTTCGACTTTGAAGATGACCGACCATATGCCAAATTGGTTTAACGCGGCTATTCAGGATCTTAATCTTTTTTATTGTTTCTTCCGGGTAATTTTCACCAAGAATTGTCGCTCCTGCTTCTACGACTTCAATGATTTTTTCTGCAGATTGTCCTTTGGTAACAACAACAAGGTTAACGTCCTCGCTTTTTCGATTTGAAATAGCACATGCATAAGCGATTTTTTCATTTACTTCAATAAACTTTTTATAAATTGTATCGGTCATGAAGTTGATCCTTAATGGCAATGAACGCCCCAAAACGACCCGTAGCGCCCTTTTCTGCTCTGTGACTATACCAATCATCTGTATTACAGGCTGTGCAGATCCTGGCGCTTTCAATCGCCCTGATTCCTTGCTTTTTCAATAGGTATTCGTTTGCCCTCCAAAGGTCGAAGAACGTTTTATTATTTTCAGTATTCAAGAGGTTGTCAGAATAATTACCAAAAGAAAATTGAATCTGTCGTCTGACTTCGTTCCCAACTTCGTAATGATCAGGTCCGATTGATGGACCTATCCCGGCAATAATATTTTCATTGTCAACACCATATGTGTGCTTTATACAAGTTATCGCTTCTCGAATAATATTATTTACAGTTCCTTTCCATCCTGCATGAATAATCCCGGCAACTTTTCTAACTGGATCAAATAGCAAAATAGGTACACAATCAGCAAATCGCATAAATAGTGTAATTTCAGGATTGTCCGTAAAAATCGCGTCAGCTCGCTGATGCGGCGCTTCAAGCGACCTTGGTTTTGATGTACAAACTGATGCTGTTCCGTGGACTTGCCAAACATCGAAAATTGACTCGACTGGCCGATTTAAAGTATCAAAAATGCGTTTTCTGTTTGCGATTACATTTTCACGTCTGTCGCCAACTGTGCCGCCCTGGTTCAGTGACTTCCACGGTGTTGGGCTAACGCCTCCGTGTCTTGTAAAAAATCCGTGCAAGCAGCTATTAAAACCATCCGTCTCAAATTCGTATGAAACCAGCCCATTAGACTCAATTTTTCTCATTTTCTGCCATAACTTTAGATTGTTTTATCTTGTTAATGATAGACAATTTGCGATTTACAATAATTCGTGTCTCCTTCATGCTCTCTTCCATAAGGGGAAACATATACCAACCTGTACCCGCTCCAAATAAAGTTCCGGTTAATACTCTTAATAACGGCGTGCTTTCTCTTATGGGTACCCAGGCTGGCCAACCAGAAGACAATCCGGGTATTTGGGAAAAACCATCAACTGCAATTGGGAGCAACGCTACAACAAACCACAAATACCAAGGAAGTTGCTTAAGCTTTTTCCTGAATAACTGAAACGCAAATCCAAATACTGCTAAAGATCCATAGATGGCAATATCTCTTTCACATAACGCAACCTTATAACCTAGTTGTTTATCTCCAACAAAACTTCTTGCATAAGTAAGATCGGATATCGGTTTTCCGGTAGCTATTTCATAAGTCATTACACTATCAATTTGAGCGAGTTCTCTTGGATAATATAACTGGTCACCAAATAAATAGAAAGATCGAAATGCCAGCTGGTGGCATAAGACACTATATACTTTGTAAATGACGTGGGCAGGTGCATCGTATCCTTTTTTTTCCAAAATCGGCGCTAAAAAAGGGATCATCACGAATATAGCTAGAAAAGCAGAAATTAATACTGCATAATACTTGGAAAAATAAAGTGAGAATTTATCAAGTGTATTAATGGACACTCCACCCTTCACTCTTGCCTGGTATTTTTTATTCCCGGTTTCCGTAAGTCTTTTTTGTCGATCTCTTGCTGAATGTGTCGCGACATCCAGATCCAGTTGAGAAAATGGACTGGTTAATAGATAAGGTCCGATGCTGATAGCGGGTGTTACTTTTTGATATCTCTCAACTAATTCCTCCTCGTCATCAATACAAATATCAACCAACAACAAATCATTTTTTTCGCAATGCTCACCTAATGACATAATGAAATCATTGTTTCCCAAATCAGATTTACTGTAGTAATACATAAGAGTAAGCATTATTTATCCTAATTGGAACAAAGGAATATATTGATTAAGTCTCTCAATAATACCAAAAAATAATAATACGCCAAAAATCAGTAAAACAACACCCGTAAGAATTTGAATTGTCGCAAAAACCTTTTTATAGCGTACCAGAAGTGTATTAAAAAAACCTACCCCTGCTGCTGCTGCAATAAATGGAATCCCAAGACCCAACGAATAGATTGCCAGATATTCAGCCCCTTGAGACGTTGAAAGGTTACTCACAGAGATAGCGGTTAATATACTTCCCAAAACCGGACCAATACACGGAGACCAACCTGCAGAAAAAAAGATACCCATTAATAAAGATGTAATATATTTTCTATTTTTAAATTTGGTTGTATTGAGGCGTAGATCATAGTTCAGGAAATGTATATTGATCAATCCGGTTAATTGAAGACCAAATATAAAAATAATTACCCCTCCGATTTTAATAACTATTTCCTTGTAAACATATAAGAATTTGCCCATCAATGAAGCAGAAAGCCCTAACGTAATAAAAATAATACTAAAACCCAGAACAAAGAAAAACCCATTGACGATTGCATAAGTGATTGAGGATGCTTTTTTCTCTCCCCCAACGTTTTGCCCGCTAAGGTATCCCACATAAGCAGGAACCAAAGAGAGAACGCAAGGCGATAAGAACGACACCACGCCTGCCAAAAATATAATACCGAAAGAATAGGTCATTCCTAAATGATTTTCAATTCTTATTAATATTCCACGACTTGAACTTTTGTCCCTGAATATCCTGATTGTTCGATTAATCCAGACTCGTACGGAACGTCTGGTTGTGTCCACCGATAAACGAACTTGGCATCATCAGGTCTTAAATTTACACAACCATGAGACATCGGATCGCCCCAGGCATTGTGCCAATAAGTCGAATGGAATGCCACGCCGCCAGTCGCAAAAATGGATGTATAGGCTACAGCAAATTCCTCATATCCCGATGCTTTGCTTGTCCCCCCTGCCATGTGCAGGGAGATGTATTTTCGATTTACAGCGTGATAATCTCCAACAGGAGTAGACCAATTGTCGACCTTGTTTCCATACATATCATATTTGGCTCCAGTCGATACGAGTGAAAACAGTATTTCTCTCGATCCTTCAAAACAGGATATTGTTTGATGGCTTACATCCACAAGGATCCTTTTATCCGGTACCTCAGGATTGATAGGTGAAACATCTTCCGGGGTTAATGGTCTAAACGCCCGCGCATCCGCCCAGAACATGTCTCCATATGAACCATGCTTTTCCAAAACGTGATAAATGACTTCACCAACCTCATTCGTTTTTAATCCATCCACCCAAAGGACCTGGCTAAAATAAAACCGAGGCTTTTTTGTTACTTGCAGCCGTGGAGACCTTGGAGTGTTATTATCCAGATAGATATCTACATAAGGAACAGTAACTTCTGCCCAAAAACCTGGACTAATGCCGTAAATTGGTAGTTCTGTTAAAGGTTGATTGATTTCCAGTTTTACAGGTTGTACTGCTAATGAAGTAATGTAACCTTCAGGTGTTTCATACCACAATCTGGTCTTAAATCCACTGGGATCACGCATACCGATTACCTCTCGAATAATCGGGACTACTGCATCATCATAGAGAACATTAACAGTAGCACTTTCTGGATCAGGTTTGGATTTAATTTCAGCCTTGTTAAATACCCTTCCCAATCGTTGATTGATAGGAAAATCAGGTAAGTAACCTATAACATTGTTTGTTTTTGCAAGAAGAATCGCCCCTAACCCTGCAGCGCTAACTTTTAAGAAATCTCTTCGGTTTATTTTTCTCATTTATGTCTATCTTCCAATAATAAAATATTTACAATTCCCGATCAACGATCATTTGTTTTGCGAGGTTGATTTCTGGCCCCCAAAAAGCATCCCCGGCAAGGTACGGAATCCTATTTCGGACTTTATTATATAAAACCTCAGTTTCTTTTCCCATTTTACCGGGTTGTTTTCGAATTCTAAGATCCATTGCCCTTGTTGCAGAATAGATTTCTATTCCGATGATTTGCAAGACGTTTTCGATGATCATTGCTGTATGACGGGCAGCAGTCATCGCATTTGCATTATGGTCTTCCTGTTCAGCCGATGTGGGTAAAGAATGCACTGAATCTGGAGTTGCAAGCGTTTGATTCTCCAATACCAGTGAAGCCGCAGTATATTGCAGCATCATTAATCCCGAATTCAAACCGGCTTGTTCAATGGAATCGACCAACATTGGAGGTAATCCTGCATTCAATTTTCCGTCCGTCATTCTAAAAATACGGCGTTCTGAAATTGCTCCTAATTCACACATGGCTATGGATAGGTAATCCATAACCAGACCGATCGGTTCTCCATGGAAATTACCCCCTGAGATTGCTTCAAAAGGTTCAAAGATCAATGGATTATCGGTCGCGGCGTTCACTTCGCGTTCAATGATTTTCCTTGCAAACTGGATCGTATCACGTACCGCACCGTGAATTTGGGGGGCGCACCGTAAAGAATAGGCATCCTGTACATTGGCAGAAGAATCAATAAAAGTGCTGCCTTTGAAATTTTCACGAATTTTTTTTGCCGACTCTATCTGTCCAAGCTGACCCCGGGATTCATGAATTCGTTCATCAAAAGCAGCGGAGCAGCCTAATAAGGCTTCGATAGTAAGAGCGCTTGACCGATCAGCAAGGTCAATTAAATATTCAGAATCACTGATTGCCAAAGCTCCGATAGCAGCCGAAAAAGTTGCACCGTTGTTCAGCGCCAAACCTTCCTTTGGTCCGAGAATAATCCTCTCAATTTGAGCAGTTTCCATAGCTTGTTTTCCAGTTAATAGCTTTCCATCAAATTCTGCAAAACCGGATTCTTCCTCAATGTCGCGCATATCCGTAGTGAGAACCAACGCCATATGCGACAACGGACATAGGTCCCCTGACGAACCTAGCGAACCCTGTCCTGGAACAAGAGGGGTTATTTTTTTATTCAACATCTCAAGGATTGTTTCAATAATACACAACCTGACTCCTGAAAAACCCTTGGCTAGCGTGTTAGCCCTAACTAACATTGCCGCTCTTGTCACATCGTTAGGCAGATTTGCCCCAATACCTACAGCATGACTAAGAATTAGATTGCGACTTAATTGATTGCTTTCTTCCATCCGGATTTTTTTATCCGCAAATATTCCAAAACCGGTATTGATTCCATAAATTGGTTTACCGGATTTAATGATATGCAACAATCTTTCGTGAGAATCTTGGATCAATCTTCTGGCTTGGTTTCCGAGCTTCACTTCTTCATTATTTCGCGCAACACGAATAATTTCATCAATTGTCAACGGATGGTCGCCTAAGATTATCATTGATGTCCCTAATTACATTATTTTGTAAATGATTTTGAAGAAGAGAATCAATTCCAAACATTTGCTATTGCTCGCAAAAATCATATTTACTCTCGTCCCTTCAAGGCCCGGGCAATATCACGTTTAACGTCCTTATCAGATATTTCTTCGCGTTTATCGTACAATTTCTTACCCTTTGCGATAGCAATGTCTAATTTTGCTCTTCCGTCTTTAAAATACATCTTTACAGGAATTACCGTCACCCCTTTTTGTCTTACTGCAGTCCATAACTCGAGGATTTCTTTACGATGTAGTAGCAACTGTCGTGGTCTTTTTGGATCATGATTTGTATAACTCGCTGGATTGTAGGTCGCCACATGCGCATTAACCAGCCAGGCTTCATTTTCTGTGACCTGAATATAAGCCTCCTGAAGGCTTACTTGCCCGCTACGAATGGACTTAATCTCGCTTCCTTGCAACGAAATTCCAGATTCATAATGCTCAAGTAAAAAATATTCAAACTCGGCTTTTCGGTTCTTGGCTATTGCTTTTGTTTCCATATTTGAATTTTAACATAGTTGCCTCCAATAATAAAAAATATCATAAAATGGATATCACATGATTTTGAGTGTTGTAACGCAAATAGTGGAGAAGAAATTGTGGAATAAAGATTGATAAATTACCAACTGACCAGCAAAAACACACCTCATAACAATTTCTTCTGAATCCAGTTATAATCTTCTTAAGCCACAAATCTTTTGGCGCAATTTCTTGTCTGTGTTTGAAAACTATCATTATTATAAGAGTCGCCTCAACTCTCACGGATTATATTTTTTTTCGAGAAATCTTCTCATTTTTACTAAATGCAGAAACCGCTTAGGTAAAAATTCTTACTCCCCTCTCCTGCAAATCATGTGTATATTACAAGTACTTCTCATTGTCTCAATACTGTTGCCAGAAGCATGGAGCTTTAACCTATCGTTGAGATTATCACTTCAATTCCCATCCCAACAGTTATTTTTCCCTCAATATTCCTAAATGTCTTTTATGGTGACTATAAGATAGAGGCATCCGTTATGAGATGGAATAATAGGAATCTCGTACGCGTTTATGTTCAACATTATTACACCTGGAATTAATTAGAAAATCTTCATAATGTAATAATAAGGATCTACAAATCCTGGATACTGTTTATTTTGTTTGCCAAGTCTTTTAACTTTGCGCCAGTTAGTTGGTTCTTATGATCGTATTGATTGGCGCTCGCCCACTTTAATAAAGGTCTTTTCCACTCCGTTAATGCCAATGCGTCACCCGGATAATGTGTTTTTCTTGTCCCAATATTAATAACAATAAAACCTTTCAAGGCTTTTTCCCATTCATCCCAGGAAACCATATCCGGTGTAGTTGTGAATGTAGACAAACCCGAGAAAAATACAGTTGCATCTTTTGGAAACTCCTCTGTCATTCCTTGAAGAAACTTTAACGAGTCGGTCGTATTGAAAATCAACCATAATGGTAATAACGCAGTTTTTTCGACGCTGATTGCGTCAAATTGAGAAAACATCTCGACGATCACGCCAGAAGGTTCAATTTGGTCTCTTTCCAATTGACTTCGCTTTGCATAATACGCCAATTTAGAAAAATCATTTGGGTCTTCAAAAGAGATCTTAATGAAATTAAAACCTTCACTTTTACAGAATTGTTCCAAAGCCTCACCCAAACCTGGTTCACTACCCCATTCAGATTCCCGACCATCTTCCAAGGGATAACCGTCAAGATTCCAATTTGAAAAATCAAGTTTTTCTTTTTTTGAAAATAAAGTAAGCCTCTGACTTCCATTAATAAACTCCTCAGGTGAAATACTGCCCCACCCACCGACCTGTAAGACATTCCGTTCTCCTACTCTAAATTGTTTCCAACGCGCTCTTCCCTCAAGGTAAACAACTTCTCCACCAGGTATCAATTTCTCTTTAATGAAAGTTTTGTATTCGGTTGGTAGATCAATTAATTTGAGTCTCAGATGATTTACTCGTCTCACCAACCAACCATCATGAACGGGATCATAATGTTGAATTGTCATAAGATCCGGGTTGTTTTTTGTAATATTCAGAGCCGTTGAATGTGATATATGAAAATATTCGTTCACATCTCCGTTCTTCGTCCCATTCTTTATAGTTAAAACAAAAGCCTGGGGTAAGAATGGTCCGCCTAGTCCTAATGCTATATGAGCTGTTGTCCCACCCAAACCAACGCCAACAGTTATTGCTGGATACTTGCCAGGATTTCTATCGTAATCTTTCAGTCTCCCATTTACGAGATCTTTCGATCTCAGATTGCATATATCGGTTGCATTCAATGCATTATAAGAATTTACTCTCGGAACCAGCCATTCTGCAACCTGCTTTGGGAATTGTCCAACTACTCCAAGAGCAGTTTTTTGTAATTTTGTAAATTTGTAAACCTCGGTGTTTATCCCCAACAACCCATTTGCTACAGCCCTTGTAATAATCGGTGAAGAACTTTCTCGACTCTCGAGTAGAATTGACATATAGTTCTCCTAAACGCTTTAGTTGAAAAATAAGATTGATCAGGAATGTACAGGATGAAAGAACAAAAACCAAAGCAATTTATTCGAGACTTACGCGCTTATTCAAAACAAACTTTCTTTAGATTGATTCTTGGATCTCTGGCAATAATAATTATTGTCGGGTTAGGTTTAATTTACATTTTCTATGGAAAAGGCGCAGTAATTACAGGGTTTTTATGTATATCTTCTGGTCTATTGCCAATTGTCGTCATTCTTCTGGTTTTCCAGTTAATCGACTTTGTGATAAAAAAGTCAAAGAATTCTAAATAAATGCTACCTTGCTTGAAAATACGAAAATAATGCGAGCAAAGTCCCCAACCCCAGCAATGCAATAATGATTAAACCAATAGGAATCCCGGCAAATATTTGACTATTCTGATTTTCAAAAGTCGGAACCACAAGCGGCGCAGATGGCGTGTAAGTTGGAAGCCTGGTTGCGAGAGGTGTTGTAATAAACTGTGACGCTAGTGTCGGGTCAATAGTCATTGTCACTTTTGGTTGAGCCGCAGGTGGCAATTCAGCGAGAGGTATTTCCCCAGGAGTAATATTCATATATAACGCATAAACCCAGCCAGTTCCTCCAGGAATTCCAGGGTATTCGATCAACAGCCAATCCCCACCTGGCGACTTGCCCTTTACTGGAACAGCATCTCCCAATAACATAACGCCAACTGCATTGTATAACGTGTTCGGTCCTGACCGTATGTTTACGCTGCCGTCAGAAACACCTGCCTTGATTGATGCCGTCGGTCCTGTTGGGGTTCCCGTTACCGTAGGAATTGAGCCAGTGGGTTGTTGTGCGTACACATATGATGGTTCGGATAACGCAAATGACGTGAAGATTAATAATCCAATAATAATAAATATTCCAAACCAGCGAAATCCTTTATAAGCCATTTTTCTCCAAAATCTTTTTTTTTGTAAAACTGATTATAATTCATATATGCCACAACAAATCTATCATGGAAACCTTCGCAATTATGATTTAGCCCAAGCGCTCCTGGCTCAATTCGGCAGAGGTAATCTTCGCGTCCAACAATTTGGCGCTGGCGACTCAATTATCGTCCAAATCGCAACTTCACAATTTGCCTCGTCTGGCGGAACAACAGCCCTTAATGTTTCGTTGCAAAATGTTGCAGATGGTGTTGCAGTTGAAATCGGCAAACAGGCTTGGTTGGGTATTGCTGCCAGTCTGGGAGTCACGACATTGTCTGCGCTTCGTAATCCGTTCTCACTCATAAACCGGCTTGATGATATCGCCCAGGATATTGAATATGTTCAGCTCTCTGAAAATGTTTGGCATGTAATTGATTCTACTGCAAGAGCTTTAGGTTCTGGTTTTGAATTATCCGAACGCTTAAATCGATATATCTGTGATTTTTGTACCACTCCTAATCCAACTGGGGAACCAAATTGCATTGCCTGTGGAGCTCCTTTAGGGGATATCCAGCCACTGACATGCAAAAAATGCGGATATATTGTTTTCAAGAGGGAGACTACGTGCACTAATTGTAGTTCTCCGTTATTGTAGTTCACCCACCAAGTTCTTTTTTAAAGTTAATAGATAAGGATAACAATGATTAGAATCCTGGCTGATACCACTTCAACAATTTCTTTAAAAGAAGCAGAAAATCTTGGCATCTTCTATCTTCCTCAAATGATTGTCTTCGGGGAAAGTTCCTATCGGGATGATAATGAGATTTCTACAAAAGAGTTTCTCATAAAATTAAAAAGTTCGACGACCATGCCCAAAACAGCTGCGCCACCTCCTGCATTATATACTCCAATTTATGAAGAAATTTTAAAAAAGGGAGATTGTGCTATTGTTTTATGCCCTTCTTCTAAAGTGAGTGGCACTTATCGTAGCGCAATCGTGGCAGCGCAAGATTTTCCAGATGCGCAGATCCATGTGATTGATACTCAACTCATTGGACCTGCCTTGGGCACAGTTGTTCGAAAATCTGTAGAATGGGTAAACCAAGGCAGCTCAATTAATGAGATCATTGAGCGCGTGGAAGATATTAGCAAACATGTAAAAATATTCTTTTACGTTGATACACTTGAATACTTACACAAAGGCGGACGTATCGGGATGGCAAAGGCGCTTGTTGGCAGTGTTCTCCAAATCAAACCGATTCTTTTATTCAAAGACGGCCAAGTAAGTCAATTTGAAAGTCAACGGACAAAAAAACGAGCCGTTGCAAGGATTGCTGAACTAGTAAAACAAGAATGCCCTCCCACCCAAGATTCTCATTTGGCAATTCTTGAAGCAGATGCCATGGAAGATGCGATTGAATTAAGGAATAGTCTTTCGTCCTTAATGGGAATCAAGGAAATATTAATTTGTGATCTACCTCCCGCGATCATTGTTCATGCCGGTCCTGGCGTTTTAGCCGTAAGTTTTTTTACGGCATAGTTTTTTGAAAAGCAACAACAAAATATGTTAACTTTTTTTGTTTTTTAAAAAGCATTAATTCACTGCTATGGAAATCATTTATGAAGACGAATCAATTCTTGTAATCAATAAACCATCCGGTTTATTGTCGATTCAAGATGGATATCAAGCCGAGCTTCCTCATATCAAATCTATTCTTGAGCCCAAATACGGGCAATGCTGGATCGTCCACCGTTTGGATAAAGAAACAAGCGGTGTTTTAGTACTCGCTCGCAGTCAGAACACGCATCGCTCACTAAATGATTTATTTCAAAATCGGCAAATAAAAAAATGTATCACGCGGTTATTTATGGCACGCCAGCAGAATCTGAATTTACGATTGACCTCCCATTAAGAACGAACGGCGATCGCCAGCATAGAACTATTGTAGATTTCATTTCTGGTAAACCTGCACAAACCTCCATTAGTGTTATAAAAGTTCAAGCCGGCATTTCATTTGTTTCTGCATGCCCAAGGACTGGTTACACACATCAAATTCGCTCACATTTATATGCAATTGGCAGCCCTGTAGTGGGCGACAATCTATATCGTATTGGACGTCTTGCAGCAAATTCACCAATAAATGATCAGATTCAAAGGTTAGCGCTTCACTCTTACAAAATTACATTTCGACACCCAGCAACACACCTTGATATGACTTTCACGGCGGGGTATCCCGACGATTTTTCCATGGTACTGTCATACTTGCAATAAAAAAACTCCGGATAGAATTTTCCAGAGTTTTTTTGACAATCACTGATTGGTATTAATTCAATATTGCAGGTTTCTTGCTTACTATCACAGCCCAGATCATTGCACCCACAAGAGCAGCGACCACGACCCAGCCAATGACTCCCAGATCCTGGTATCGAACAATTACTGGGGCAGCCAATAAACTAACCAAGTTAACAACTTTGATCATCGGGTTTAATGCAGGACCAGCAGTATCTTTCAGTGGGTCACCCACAGTGTCACCAACAACGGCGGCCTTATGGCGCTCTGAGCCTTTTCCTGTATTAGCTAATAGATCTCTGGGTTGATCTTCAACGCTTTTCTTTGCGTTATCCCAGGCGCCACCTGCATTAGCCATAAACACAGCCAAGAGTTGTCCGCTCAAGATAACACCAGCGAGAAATCCTCCAAGCGCTTCAACTTGAAGAACCATTCCAACAGTCAACGGCAATAATATTGCGATAGTTGCCAGTGGGATCAATTCTTTTTGAGCTGACCCTGTTGAAATGTCTACAACCAACGCATAATCAGGTTTCCTTGTACCTTCCATGATGCCGGGTATTTTAAACTGCCGTCGAACTTCTTCAACAATTTTTATTGCAGCCCGGCTAACAGCTTTAATTGAAAGCGCACTGAACAACCAAGGGAGAGCGCCGCCAAGCAGGAACCCGATGAACACTTTTGTATCTGAAATCCGAATCGAATCTAAAACATCGATCTTCATTCCATAATTAGTTATCAAATCCGTCTGAACACGACTGACGTCTGTAATGAATGAAGAGAAAAGACTGACTGCGGCTATAACTGCCGAAGCAATTGCCACGCCTTTAGTGATGGCTTTCGTAGTGTTGCCAACTGCGTCAAGGTCAGCCATAGTCTGGCGGGCTTTAAGAGTTGCCTCATCTGTTTGGTCGTGCCATGCCATCTCACCAATACCGTTGGCATTATCAGAAATTGGCCCAAAGGAGTCCATTGCGACATTATTGCCTGTATGGCTTAACATACCAATACCAACCATTGCAATGCCATACAACACGTATATTGGGGCTTGTCCACTATATAAAACTAACGCTGCAAAAAAGGCAACTGCGATGACCAGGAGCGCCCAAACGCTAGATTCCATTCCGATGGATAGACCAGATAAGATAGTGGTTGCTGGTCCCGTCTTTGTTGAATCCACGATCTCTTTGACAGGAGAGAATTTTGTAGAGGTAAAATATGATGTTAACGGGTTAAAAGCGACCGCTAAACCAACACCGATGGTTGTTAACATTGCCAGTTTCCAATCGTTGGCATACAAGATCGCAACGATGAATGCCCATACAACAGTATTAACACTTGAAACTTCATAAGAGCGGAACATAGATTCTTCTGCATCATGTGCCCGCATGAATTTTATCGGGAATTTTTCCCATATAGGGACGGCAAATGTCCCGAGAATAGAACTGATAACGCCGATTCCTCGAATGATTAGTGGATAAACGATCCATTTCAGACTATGATCTTGACTCCAAAGCGCTAAGCCAAGGATTAAAGCGGAGACAATTGTAACTTCATAGCTTTCAAAAATATCTGCAGCCATACCAGCGCAATCGCCCACATTATCGCCTACGAGGTCAGCAATTACTGCAGCATTTCGAGGATCATCTTCTGGAATATCTTTTTCTACCTTCCCAACTAAATCAGCGCCAACATCTGCAGCCTTGGTATAAATACCACCTCCGACACGCATAAATAAGGCAATTAATGTTCCGCCAAAACCAAACCCTAACAATGCGTCTGGTGAAGCCTTGCCAAAAATGATGAAAATTACTGTTCCGCCTAATAATCCCAAACCGTCGGTTAACATGCCGGTGAATGTTCCGGCATAATATGCGATCGAAAGAGATTCATTAAATTGTCTTCGGGCAGCAGAAGCGGATCTAACACTGGCTTGAATAGCCATTCGCATTCCAAGCTGTCCAACGATCATTGAGAATGAAGCGCCAAGCACAAAGGCTACGGCTCGACCCATTGCAATAATTAACACAGTATTGTATTTATCAGCAGGAAACTCTAAAAGAGCTTCTGAACTGGGCGGCACAACATAAACTGAAAGAAACAGTGCGACAAATAGAATACCGATAGCAGGTAAAATTGTTTTCAGTTGTTTCTGTAGATAACTCTCCGCTCCAACACGGATCGCCTCCCAAATTTCCTGCATCTTTTCGGTGCCTTTATCTTTTTTTAATACAGAACGTTTCAGAAGCCAGGCATAAACCAGACTGATGAAGGCGATAACCAAGACACCTGCTATTGCAATTTGCTCGAAATCATTCAGTCCATGCCTTAATCCAAGTCCCAGAATGTTCATTGCTCCTCCTTAAATTGTTATGTTGGTTACAGTTTGGGTTATTGACTTGCAATACAAAAAAGTAATTTTACTCGTATTTATAAATATGTAAAGATTAAACAAAAGAGGGTATTTAGGAAGTCGGAATTACAAGATAATTTCGCAGCTTTACCGAAAACCACCATATATGGTTACAAAATGAGGTTTTTCTTCCCGTGAAACTTGATTTTCAACACAATCTCTAAAAGATATTGACTTTTAACAGGGTTCTATTGTATAGTGGTAATCGCGGTTTTGGGAAGACATGTTTTGAGCGGAAGACAGCTTCCGCTCTTTGTGTGTCAATTTGCTTAATCTGGTAATTAACCAAGAAACTATTGAAATTCTTATGAAACTTGTGTATTCTAAAACCAAAGAAGATTAAGGTTGAGATCCAATTTACACTCTCATACTTTCTCTTTACTATAAGGACCGTGAAGCTTAATGGAAAACCCAATTATCAATATTGTTGAAGACGAAGACGAAGAATATCCTGCGATTGCCAGGCTGATTGAGCTTGGTCGCCAAAAATCATATGTAACTATTGACGATATTTTGCATTTTTTTCCTGACGCCGAACAAGATGTCGAACAGCTGGAAGAAACATTTGCCGCGTTGATGAGCGCCGGAATTCCTTATGTTGAAGATGAATCATTGCATGAAGAACCAACGGATGAAGATCTTACTGTAAATGAAGAAACGGAAGGAACTCGAACTCTTTTTTCTGATGACCTTGAAAATATTGACACCGATGATACGATCGGTCTGTATCTTAAAGAAGTTAGCCGAGTTCCTCTGCTTAACGCTGAAGAAGAAGTTGAGCTTGCCCAGCGCATTGAACGCGGGCGCATGGCTCGAGAAGAGTTGGCTCGCGGAAATGTCAGCAATAGAAGGCGACTGGAATTAAGGAAATTAATTGAAGATGGCTGGTCCGCCAGAGAGCATCTGATTACTGCCAATTCTCGTTTAGTAATTAGTGTGGCAAAAAAATATATGGGGCGTGGTGTTCCCTTTCTTGATTTGATCCAGGAAGGCAATATTGGCCTTATTCGGGCCACAAAAAAATTCGACTATCGTCGAGGACATAAATTTAGTACCTATGCCACCTGGTGGATCAGGCAGGCAGTCACCAGAGCGATTGCTGATCAAGGGCGAACAATTCGCGTTCCGGTTCACATGGGTGATCAGATAAATAAGTTACTTCGCATTCAACATCAACTTACCCAACGATTAGGGAGAGAACCAACTGTTGAAGAATTAGCAATTTCTCTCGATGTACCACCAAAAAAAGTTGAGAATATGATCCAGGTTGCAAGACGCCCACTCTCCCTTGAAACACCGACGGATGATGAGGAAGATTCAGTATTGGGTGATTTCATAGAAGATAATGATGCTCCACCACCGGATGAAACAGCAACTTACAATCTACTCAAAGAACATCTTGAGGATGTGTTAAATGGACTACCACCTCGGGAAGTTCGAATACTACAACTTCGCTACGGTCTACTTGATGGACAAGCTTACACTCTGGAGGAAGTAGGCAGGAAAATGGGCGTAACAAGAGAGCGCGTTCGTCAGATTGAAGCCCAAGCTCTTAGTAGATTAAGGCATCCATCGATCCGCCGGAAACTTCGAGATTATCTCGGAGAATAAAATGATAAAGGGGCAGCAATTATGCTGCTTCTTTGTTTAATCTTGCATAAATATGTTGATTGTTGCATACTTAAGCAGGAGGTATTGAATATTAAATGATTTCTTTACGCGCATATAATCGAGAGATCGAAACATTAATCGACAATGGCCAGTACGATGAAGCCATCGCTCATTGTAAGAATATTCTCACCACATATCCAAAATGTATCGATACATATCGCAATTTAGGCAAAACACTCCTTGAATGTAAAAGATATACCGAAGCATTGGATATTTTTCAACGTGTTTTATCGGTCTACCCTGATGACTTTATATCTCATGTGGGTCTCAGTATCATCTATGAAGATGAACGGGATCTTGATTTAGCGATTTGGCACATGGAACAGGCTTTTGACGTACAACCATCAAATGTTGCCATTCAGGAAGAATTAAAACGCTTATTTGGTCGTCGCGACGGCGTGCAACCTCAAAAAATCCGACTCACTCGTGGCGCACTCGTGCGTATGTATGCCAGAGGAGAGCTTTTCCAACAAGCTATTGCCGAAATACACTCCGCCCTTGCAGAAGACCCTAAAAGTATTAATATGGAAGTCGTTTTATCAAAAATGTATTTTTTGTCAGGTTTATTAGTTGAGGCAGCCGAGATCTGTAATAAAATTGTCGAAAAAATACCATTTTGTTTTGAAGCTAACAAGATATTGGAGGAAATATTTACGAAGAACGGTAATATTGAAAACGCAACTATATTTCGTAATCGTTTAATAACTCTTGATCCATATTATCGCTTTCAATCCTCGCCTTCGAATAAGGCAGGGGTTTATGATGATAAGGTTGTTATCGATAGACTCGTTTATTCACCGTCTGTATCATCTGAAACTTCGGTCCCAGCATGGACAAAAGCAGTTGGTGTTGATTGGGACGAAAAACAATCAAACGGAAATAATGATTGGCTTTCAAACTTAGGAAAAGATAACGAACCAGCTAGTAATGAGACCATTCCGATAAACCCTTCGTCAAACTCCAAATCTACACTAGATGAATCTGCAACACCAAAATCCGGTTTTTTTCCTGATTCAGCCCAAGAAACCGACATCCCTGATTGGATGAAAAAAGCCGGTTGGGTCCCTGCAGAGAGTTCGACAGAGCCAAAGAGTTTTTCTCTGTCTGAGAATATTTCTAACGACAATTCACAGGTTAATCAAAATACTGATACTCCTGATTGGTTAAGCTCAATAAATTCTGAGAATATTTCCCAACAGAACGGTGGAACTATCCCGCCTGGAATAACTACTCCAGATAATTCACCCGATGAAAACACAATTCCTTTTAATCAAACTACCGAAGTCGATAATTTAAGACAATCATTAACTGATTGGAAGCATGAGGAAAATATGGACAATAACGATATTGAAAATAAAACCGCCAATGGAGATGCAAATTCATCACCGGATTGGTTGTCTCAATTTATGAAAAATGAAGATAAAAGTGAAAATAAAACATCTGATCAAGACTTACCTGATTGGTTGAAGAACTTCGAGCAAGATCAGACTGTTTCAGAAAATAACAACACTGATGTTCCTGATTGGTTAAAGAACCTTCAAACAAATCAAAATGCGGTTCCGCTAACAGAAGACAACGTTTCGCAACCTAATGAAACTATATTCAGTAGTCCAATCCTTGAGAACGAAAATGCAGGACCCTTAATCCAGGATATACCAAATGAATTAACAACATTTGAAAATAATGACGCGGATACTACCTTACAGCCATCAATCGAAATTGTTACAAATCTTCTTAATTCTCAAAAAACTGATACCCAAATTGAGTCTGACCAGGTTTTACCTCCTCTAATGCCAGACCTTCCAAATGGGTGGCAAAATGAAATATCCGCTTCGCAGAATTTTTCAGAAACTGCTTCGTCTGTCGAATCGTCAACTGCCGTTACCAATGGTATTCCTGATTGGGTCAAGTCTGTCTTGGACACTCAAGGTACCATTGTTGAAAAAGAAGAAGACGTAAAGGAAAGCGTATTATTTAATCAAGATGATTCACAAATGAGTGAACTTCCTATTTCAGATTTGCAAATGACCCAAGAAATCACTTCAGAGCACTCTGAAGTCGGTGTGATTTCTCAACAAACCAATGATGAATTATTGGAATGGTTACGCGGATTGAAACCCGAAGATGATAAATTGGATTTCGAGAGCAGTGAGGTTCATACATCAGAATCGATATCCTTTGAAGAAGATGATTCCTCAATGGAGTCAGCGTTAGACCGCTTGGGTGATTTGTCAGGAAGCCGCATAAGTCAACCTGAAAACGCTATCGAAGCCGGTTCTTCTACATCTTCCGGTATCGACCTTGAGTCCTCCATAGATGAAAATATTCCCGAGATGTCTAAAATCTTGCATCCGGATATTGATGAAGTAAGTTCTTTATTTGCACATGAGATCACAGTCGACGCTCCAACGCTAACAGTAACTCGGGAATCTGTTTCCGAGACTGGGGAAATCAGAGCACACGAAAAGTTGCCTGATATACTTGAAAAGGATCCAGAAAGCATTGCATCAGATCTCTCTGTTGAATATTTTAATGAATTGATCAGTCTCGAAGAATTTGAAAAAATTCCGGGTATTTTTTCTGATTTGGTATCACGTGGTAATGCCGTAGAGACTTTGATTGATACTTTATCATTGCTATCCACAAACAAAGAATCCAATTACTCTTATTGGCAGTGTCTCGGGGATATCTATGCTCAGAATTCTAAACTAGATGATGCAATTTTGGTTTATGAGAAAGCCGAAGAAATTCTCATAAACACAATTAATTCATGACTGGAGATTTAATTTGGAACGCACATTAGTTTTAATAAAACCCGACGGTGTTCAACGTAACTTAATGGGCGAGATTATTACACGTCTGGAATTAAGAGGGTTAAAAGCCATCGCAGTGAAATTTATTTTGGTTAGCGAAGAACTCGCCCGGGAACACTATAAAATCCATGTAGGTAAACCTTTTTATGAGGGATTGGTTCAATATATTACAAGCGCTCCTCTCCTGGCCATGGTATGGGAAGGGCCCCAAGCAATTAGCGCAGTCCGCCAAACGATGGGCGCTACAAATCCTGTTGAAGCCGCCCCTGGCACGATCCGGCATGACTTTGCATTAGTTACCAGCCGTAATTTAACCCACGCTTCAGACTCTCTTGAAAACTCAGCAATGGAGATCGCAACCTGGTTCTCTGAATCAGAATTATTTCCTTGGGAAAGAGTCCACGAAAATTGGTTTACGGGGAAAAATTAATATTGTGACCTATTTTTCTTATCTAATAACCCTTTTCCTATTGCATATATGACTTCATATCTCTTTTATCTAGCTCAAGACATTTCATTTTACACTCAGGAGTTCTCTGATGAGAATCTACATCACCGGAATAAGCGGTTTTCTTAGTATCAACCTTGTTCGTTACTTAATTGCACACGGTTATAACGATATCGCAGGAATTGATCTGGTAAATTTTGATTATCCTGAACGGGATAAAATCGATTTTTTACAAGGCGACATACGAGATTTAGAAGCCTTGAAAAAAAGTATGAAAGGAGCTGATGTTGTCATTCACACTGCGGCGGCTCTCCCGTTATATGCACCGGAAGACATCTACACAACTGATGTCATTGGTACAAATAATGTTTTGGAACAGTCTTTAGCAAACGGTGTTAAGCGTTTTATTCATATTTCTTCAACTGCAGTTTATGGAGTTCCCGACCATCATCCACTCTTTGAAACAGATCCAGTTCACGGTGTTGGGCATTATGGAGAAGCAAAAGTAAAAGCTGAGGAGATCTGTATGGAGTATCGCAAGAAAGGATTATGTATTCCAATCCTCCGCCCCAAATCTTTTGTTGGTCCTGAACGTCTGGGTGTTTTTGCTATTTTTTATGAATGGGTCAGCGAAGGCAAGAACTTTCCAATGATTGGATCTGGCCATAACCTTTACCAATTACTTGATGTTGAGGATCTGTGCCAGGCAATACATTCATGCATGACATTAGATAAATCAAAAGTAAATGATACTTTTAATATAGGCGCAGCAATCTATTCAACTATGAAAAAAGACTATCAGACCGTAATAGACAAAGCTGGGTTTGGAAAGCGAATAGTTCCATTTCCAGTTGCGCCAGTTATCGCAGTATTAAGGATTTTAGAGTTTTTAAAACTTTCACCTCTCTACCCATGGATATACGAAACAGCCTCTAAAGATTCTTTTGTATCCATTGAAAAAGCGCAAAAACAAATTGACTATGCCCCTTCGCATTCCAACCAAGAGGCATTGATCAGAAATTATCTGTGGTATTTAGACAACAAAAATACATTTACGGGGGGTTCTGGTCTCACGCATCGTCTCCCATGGAAACAAAAAGCTTTAAAACTTGCGAAAATTTTCTTTTAACAAGAACAAATCAAATGATTCTTCGATCGATTCTTTTGAACGATTCTTCTGCTTGAACGATTCTTCTTGACGTGTTTTTTTTGATGTGGTAAACTTTATGAAGTTCGGGGGCGTGGTGTAGTGGCTAACATGCGGCCCTGTCAAGGCCGAGATCGCGGGTTCGATACCCGTCGCTCCCGCTCGAACAAGAAAACCTCAAATTGTTGAGGTTTTCTTAATTAATCCCCATTCTTTATAAATTCGAATTGACACCAAATTAAACTGTTTTTGATTATTTTTCAGACGGATAGGCATTTTTACAAGTCTTTTACAAAGATTTCATTTATTATTTAATTTCTTATTTAGTATAAACTGGTAAAACTAACATAAGTTTATTATCTGATTTTTGACTGCCAGGCACTTTTTTTTACTTAACCAAATAAATACTCTTGGGTCGAATACAGGAAA
>PNNN01000028.1 GCA_013824245.1 Chlorobiaceae bacterium
AATAAAAAACCTCCAAAATATTTTCTACTCTGGAGGTTTTTTTATAGTCAGAAAACAGATATCCAACATCTCATATCGGATATCTCATATCCAATTCTTACCGCATCAGCACCATCTTCTTGACAGCGCTGAATTTATCGGCGGTCATTTTGTAAATGTATGTTCCGCTCGGTAAATTGCTTGCGTCGAACTCTACCGAATAGTTACCCGTCTCTTTGTATCCATTAACAAGTGTGGCAACTTCTTGCCCTAAATTATTATAAACCTTAACCGTTACAAAATTGTCAATTGGCAATTGATAATTGACAATTGTTGTCGGGTTAAACGGATTCGGATAATTTTGATCTAAAGCGTACTCAGTTGGGATTTCCATACCTTTGCTGAGCAACGAAATAGATTTTACACCGCTAAGAACTATCTGGTTATTTCCGTCGAAGCGGTATTGATGTCCCGCTTCATCAACAAGTGCGATAGCAGAGCCGTTCTGCTGTTTCAACGATGCGTTAACAACCACATTGCCTGATGATGATTGTATGTTGATAGTTTGAGTTGAGGCAGAATTTTTATCAATCATCTCAAACACAGATCCCGAAGCGAAGCGGACATCGAAACTACCTTCCGGTGCGGGTGGAGGCAGTTTATAAAAACTGATATCTCTCGTCGGTTTTTTGCCAATACTGAAATAAAGCGTTTGCTTATTACCTGCTTCATCAGAGAAAGTTAAGCTGTTGAACTCAGATAATTGATCGATTGCCGAGTTTTTTGCAAGAGGCGGCAATGCGCCCGACAATATAATTTTACCTGCATCGCCCATCTTAACCCAGTAACCTTTTCCGGGGTAAAGTGTATCGGCAAACGTATAGCCATGATTGAAACCAAAGAAATTAGAAATAATTAAATCGGGTGGCTCGGTTATTACGGTATTGGCGAGAATAGTGCTTGATAAAACGCCAATCAATTGCCAGCCGCTTGATACGTTCAATGTTTCCGCACTGAATACATATCCTGCCATGGAGAAGGTTTCGGGTGCCGCAAACTTAAGCCAATATCCCGTACCGGGGTACAAACTATCTTTGGACGAATACGACCCGTTGTATGCCCAAGCATTGCTGAGCGCGGAAGGATAAAGAATTGTTTTTCTGTTATCGACTGCAACTACAGGCAATGATACAATGTTCCAGGAATCAATAACATCGGTTGAGACAATCTTGAGTGTGCCGACATACAAACTTACAGGTATAGCATAACCTTCTGTCTGTGTATCATTATGCTCAATAACGACGGTTGAATAATAATTATCGCGGGGAAGGTTTACTTCGTTTAGAGTTAGACGTACCTTTAAACTTTCACCGGGTAATATCGATCCATCAACAGGATCAAAAACTAACCAGTTGGGAAGGTCTTTACCTGTATCAGCAATGGAAAATGTGAGCGGTATGTGACCGGTGTTCCATATGTAGAACGAATCTTCAGCAATCGCTCCTAAATCAATGCCGTACGCAAGCTGAGAGATTGATTTGTTGGCTGTAGAACCGAGTGTGTATAGGCTAATCCAAAATGTTGATATGGGGTAAACCGGGTCATTAGTGGTGATATTTATCGGAGAACTATAAGTATCCCATGTGTTGAGAGAATGTGGTTGAATTTCAAATTTGATGTATCCTGAATCGAGAGATGCGACCGCGATCGAGTCATTATCCAACACTAACCACCCCGCGTTTTCTGAAGGAACTGAAAATTTTAATATCAATAGCGAGTCGCCTAAGTTTTTTATCTTCACTGAATCGTGGACAATGCTATCGGGGATCATTGTGTATTCATAATATAATGGGGGTAATGCCAAAACAGGACCCAACTTATTAACGTTGCCGCTAACAACGAAAGAGACATATTGCGAACCGCCTGATAAAGTACCTTTGTGTGTAATTTGAACCGTGTAAACAGACCGCTCGGGATATGAAATTAATATTTGTTCGGTGTTATCACGTATATTATCGCCTGTGGATGCGGCTGCGGTAGGTGATGTTGGATTGAGTATCCATGGTTTATAAACATTGTTGTCTCTATGTCTTGTAATTCGAAGATCAAGATCATTCTTCAGCATAATGTTGGTTGGATCAAGGGCGGGTGTAACCGGTGTCCCAGCCGGATCGGTCCAGCAAATAGATGCTCTGATTGGAGTTGTGCCATCGCTCAGGATATTGAAACGGATCGTATCGTTCTGACTTAGCAATCGTTCTCTGATGTGCGAATCGATGCCATCGATACTGTCCAAAGTCATCAGTTGGGCAGCTTTGAGCGTGTTCATCAATCCCCAGCCGTTCATATAATCTGGTCCGGGGTTTGGACCTGCTTCATCGGCAGTATTTAAGATAATTGCTTTCATAGTGGATGAGCGCAATAAAGTACTACCATGTAATCTTTTTTGATGGTGAAGAAGCAAACCGATTGAGCCGGATGCGTTGGGAGATGCCATTGAAGTGCCACTCATTGTAGCATAGGCGGCATCACCCGTTTGAACAGTCGAATATAATCCAACACCGTTAGCAACTATATCCGGTTTAATTCTGCCGTCATCAGCTGGTCCCCAGCAACTGAAATCTGACATGACAACGCCTGAAGGATTGGAATAGCCACCTGTGATATCGTCTACTGCGCCAACAGTAAGAATATTTTTAGCAACACCGGCATCGCCGATGCAATCATAACCGTTATTTCCATCTTGATTACGAGTCGTACTTTCCAGTACCCAACTCCCATTTTTCCAAACATAGTGCCAGGTTAGGAATGTTGTAGGCGGTCCCTCGTTTCTATCATTTCCAGCCGACTTGCAAATGAGATAGTAAGGATTATTGGTCGATATCTGATCGAAATCATGTGCGTCGGCATCATAAAATCCAAATCTGTAGTCTTCAACCGTGCTGATTGTTACATCACCCCACCAATTCCAAGCGCCGGCATTTGGATATCCGTACCGCCAACCAGTAATTGCGCCATAAGAATGATTAGAAACCAAAACACCTGCGGTATCCATCTCGAGAACATCATAATCCCAATTGAACGCTTTCAGCGAAGCGAGGTATGACATTCCCTTTGCGTTTGCATTAACACCAGCACCAATCATTGTACCTGCAACATGTGTTGAATGTTCACTCTGGCTGCCCTGAGTTTTCAGTATTCTTCCTGTCAATTCTTGGTGTGTAGATCTCGGAGCCCCTTCATCCCATTCTCCTAAAACAACTCCATCACCTGAGAGGGCAAAACCGTTACCGCCTGTGGGCCAAACTTTATTTGTTGATATTGTTTTTGCCGAGTTAATATTGTGAGTGGTTCTGTATATAAGTAAACCATTCTGCATGCGATGGATGGCAACAGTGGTTCCATCTTCAAGTGTAGCTCGCAGCGGCATTTTTAATTTCACTGCGAGTGATTCTGCCTCTGCGTGCTCCTGGCGGATCTCTAAACCACGCCGTTGTGCAAAATCTTTCTGTGGTTGAGATATGGCGGTGTGTGAAATGAATCCAACAACAACTGCCATTAAGGTTGTAAATATTTTCTGCATACGGGAAACTCCGGGATAAAGTGACGGTTCATTGAGGTGTACACTAATCTAATGTATAAAATTACTCTAATTGTATCAAGTGGTAAATATAATTCTCTTTGATTATAACAAAAAAATATCGTATTTTGACTCAAATTAAATAGGAGAAGAATGGAAAATCAAGATAATATGCGGGAAAAAGACAGGGAGAAGGAAGAGATACAAGCCAATCCATCCCCAAATGGGAATTTAGCTACCCCTGCCACGGAATCGCAGACCACGCCTCGCTCATCTCAAAATCAGCAGCAAGGGCGACAAAAACAAGAAGAACGAGGAAGAGAGCGGCATAATAGATACCGCAGGCCACGTCCGCAGGGCGTTGATACCGAGAGGCAGCACGATTTAGCAAAGGAGCTTTCAATTGTGATTCCATTGTTCAACGAAGAACAATCACTGAGAGAACTTTACGATAAAATTAGAAATGCGTTAAGCCGGAATCAAAGATTTGAAATCATCTTCGTTGACGACGGGAGTACCGATAACTCAATGCGCATACTTCATGATCTGCGGCATCGTGATAGAAGAATTAAAATTATTCGCTTCAGAAGGAATTATGGCAAATCTGCCGCGCTTAGCGTAGGATTTAATAATGCGAAGGGCGATATAATTATTACGATGGATGCCGATCTGCAGGACGATCCTAATGAGATTCCGAATCTCGTCAATGAAATTAAAAAAGGATTCGATCTCGTTTCCGGCTGGAAGAAAAAGCGCAGAGATCCAATCACCAAAACAATTCCATCGAAGTTCTTCAATTTCATAGTTTCGAAAATGACCGGAATAAAACTTCACGATTTCAATTGCGGCTTAAAAGCATATAGGAAAGAAGTTGTCAAAGAGATCGAAATATATGGAGAGCTTCATCGTTATATACCTGTGCTTGCGCACTGGCGGGGATTTAAAATTGGCGAGATAGTTGTTCAGCATTATGCCAGAAAATTCGGGAAAACAAAATACGGTCTCGGAAGATTTTGGAAAGGGTTCCTCGATTTAGTGACGACATTGTTCACGACGAGATATCTACAGCGGCCGCTTCATTTTTTTGGATTATGGGGATTGTTTTTTTTCCTGATCGGTTTCGGAATAGATGCTTACCTTGTAGTTTTAAAATTTGTTGAAGGGATTGCGCTAAGCAACAGACCGCTTTTCTTAGGCGGAATCCTTTTAACGATAGTCGGGGTTCAAATTATTTCAATCGGATTATTAGGAGAAATGATTGCGAAAACCAGGCACGTAAATGATAAGGAATATTCCGTTAAAGAATTTTGGAAATGAGCCAATCAAATCATTTTAAGTGATGAGACAATTTACTTCCAAACAAATTAAATCCGATTGCGGGTATTTCCGCGGCGATGTACCATGCAAGCCGCACAAGCAGGATGGCGTTCATTGCATCGATTCGAAAGGCAAAGTCTGCAAGCATTACGATCCAACCGATAAAAGGATCTTAATTATAAAATTAGGAGCGATTGGGGATGTGATACGAACTACTCCGCTTCTTCGCAAATTGAAAGCAGTTGAGCCATCGGCAGAAATCTGGTGGCTCACACTCACTCCCGATGTTGTACCGAAGTCGGTTGATGTTGTACTGCCATTCACCGCACAGTCGATTGCAATATTAGGTTCGGTTTCTTTCGATCTTCTATTCAATTTGGATAAAGACAAAGAAGCTTGCGCACTTGCCAATCAAATATCGGCGCGTGTTAAGAAAGGTTTCATACTTCGGGAAGGTAAATGTGTCCCGATTGATAACGATGCCGAGCATAAATATCTCACTGGTGTTTTCGATGACCTGAGTAAGTCTAATATTAAAAGTTATCAGGAAGAGATATTCGAGATTTGCGGTTATAAATTCTCGGGTGAAGAATACATAATGCCTGCGTTAGGAAATATTGACTGGAAGTTGCCTAAGAATAAGAAGATTGTCGGCTTGAACACGGGATGCGGTGGCAGATGGACCTCGCGATTGTGGGCCGATAAAAATTGGATTTCGCTCGCCAAAAAACTGAAAAAAGCCGGATATGTTCCACTCTTACTTGGAGGCGAATTGGAACATGTGAAAAATCTCAAGCTTGCGCGCCAGAGCGGTGCGCTTTACTTAGGACATTTCTCTCTCAGTAAGTTCATGAGCGAAGTGAATCAATGCGATCTGGTTGTCACTGCGGTAACAATGGCGATGCATCTTGCAATCGGTTCGAGGAAAAAGATCGTTCTGTTTAACAACATATTCAACAAGCATGAATTCGATTTGTACGGACGAGGCGAAATTTTAGAGCCGGATTTTGAATGCAATTGTTTCTATTCTCCAATCTGTAGTAATGACTGTATGCAATATCTTAAAGTTGGCAAAGTCTTCGATTCTTGTGTACGCCTACTCAAGCTAAAAAAATAAATACTGATGAATATGAAGAAAGGCAAAACTAATAGTTCGATTACTCTGCCTCATATTAAAGATTGGCATGCTGTAATCGCGATTTGTTTACTAGTAGCCATCTTCTTCCGCGATATACTTCTTCAGAAAGCATTCTTCTGGGAAGATTTTTTATATCAGTTCTATCCGTTCCGAAATTTTGCGGCGGTATCGCTTGCCGGCGGCGAGTTGCCGTTGTGGAATCCTTTTACTTTCAGCGGAACACCTTTTCAGGCAGATATTCAGTCTGCAGTTTTTTATCTCCCAAATCTGATCTTAACACTATTTGTAAGCGGGGGAAAGTTGAATTTCTATTGGCTCGAAATTCAAATTATTCTCCACATCATGCTTGCGGGTGTGAGTATGTATTACTTGGCGAAGGAATTCGAACTACCGAATTTTGCGGCACTCATAACGGGTGTGGTATTTTCATTATCCGGTTTCATGATAACCCATGCCATACATCAGGTTATTATCTGTCAGGTTGCATGGTTTCCTTTGATCGTTTTACTTTTCCGCCGTGCTATTCTGCAACGCTCCATCACTGCAATGATTATCGGCGGCATCGTTCTTGGTAATGCGATCCTTGCCGGTTTCCCTCAGGTCTCATTATACATTATTTTATTTCTTTTCTTCTACTTTTTATTTGAATTATTTTATGCTTGGAAAGAAAATTTACTTTCCGGTTCATTAAAGCGAAGTGCAATTGCCGCCGGATTCATTCTGTTTGCCATTGCATTCACGGCAATACAATTATTACCGACGATTGAATTGGCTCCGCTTTCGCAACGTGCCACCATCACGTATGAAAAATCGCAGGAAGGTCAACTGTCGTGGCAACAGTTGATAACTCTGATAATACCAAAATATTTTGGTTCAAGCGGCGCACAGGGTTCAACCTACTGGGGTATTGGGGCATATTGGGTTTATTGGGAAACTTGTTTTTACTTGGGAACTCCGGCGCTGATCTTGATAATATTTTCTGCGATCAAATTCCGTTTAAATCGTTACATCGTTTTCTTTTTCGGCGTGGGAATATTTTCAATACTTTATGCTTTAGGGGATAATTTCATTCTCCACAATTTCTTCTTTCACTACATACCGGGATTTGATAAATTCCGAAGTGTTGGAAGAATTACATTGCTCTCAACATTTAGTTTTTCATTGCTTGCCGGTTTCGGTGCGCAAGCGTTGTTCGAGCTGATTGCCAACTCATCTCAACGAATGAGGCAGATGATGATCGGAGTTGCGGTTGTGACGGTAATTTTATTTCTTGCCACTCAAGCCGGTTGGATGCAGAACACCGCCGATCCGCGTGTAGCAGGTCAAATCCACACAGACAGTGTGGATGCATCAATCACAATGCTCATCATATCTTTTATCGCTATTGGATTATTATTTTTCATTAGCCGGCGTTATTCTGTCTTATTATTATTGAGCGGCTATTTAATTCTGCAATTTATCGATATAAATATATTCGGTTTTACGCAAAACAACGGCGATATAAATCCCGATGAGTATTATCGGCGTACTGAAAATTTGGTTCAATATGTAAGAGATGCCGGTAAGACCGAATATTTTCGGGTAAATTCCCGTCGCGAAAATACTATGATTCTGGACAGAAATCAGGGTATGGTTGACCGCATTTTTATGATGGAAGGTTATACTCCATTATCTTTACAGCGTATTTATCCGCCGGTTAAAGATTTCGACCGCGCCTGCGATTTGCTAAATGCGAAATTCCGACTCGTTGTTGATGAATCGAATCGATACATGAATCTTGCTCCATCCAATACTTATTTGCCACGCGCATTTTTCGTTTATAAATCAACGATAATCAGAAACGAAGATTCTGTCAGTGCGTATATGATGGATCCCAATTTCGATCCCCGCTCAATTGTAGTATTCGAAGATGATCCTCATTTTAAAATCGATGGAATTGCCGGTAGCGGGAATGTAACTATCACATCATACTCTTTGAATAATATTTCACTGCGGGCAGAAACTCCCAATGATGGTTTTTTAGTGTTGAGTGAAATCTTTTACCCCGGCTGGGTCGCGTATATCGATGGCTTGCCATCGCCGGTTTATAGGGCGAACTGGAGTTTACGCGCCATACCGGTACAATCAGGGAAACATGAAATAGTTTTGCGTTTCGAGCCGGAGAGTTTTCGCAGAGGCACATGGATAACTCTTTTAACGATTATGATTTCCTTGGCGGTAATTATTTTTATTCAGATCAAGAAGAAAAATAAATAACATATTCTGGCAGAACAATTATGAAATATTCAGTCATCATTCCGGTTTATAATGAAGAGGCAATCATACCTGAGCTACATCGTCGGTTGAAGCTCACTCTTGATACTATCGGTATGGAAGCAGAAGTGATATTCGTGGATGATAATAGCACAGATCAGACTTTCAGCATAATCGAATCGCTTCATAAAACAGATCAGCGTTTTAAAATAATACGCCTTGCCCGAAACTTCGGACATCAGGTTGCAATCACTGCCGGTATGGAGTTCACAAGCGGAGAAGCTGTAATATTGATGGACGGCGATCTTCAAGACCCGCCTGAATTATTGCCGAGCTTATTGGCAAAATGGACCGAAGGATATCAGGTGGTTTATACAATTAAAAAAAGCAGGAAAGAAAATGTTCTAAAACGATTCGCCTTCGCATCGTTTTATAAAATGATGCACATTTTTTCTTCCATCTCAATTCCTATGGAAGCGGGAAATTTTTCTCTCATGGATCGGAAGGTAGTGGATGTGATACGGTCGATGCCTGAACGAAATAGGTACATCAGCGGAATGCGCGCATGGGCTGGTTTCAAGCAAACAGGCATAGAATTCGACCGTGAAGCACGATTTGCCGGAAAACCGAAAATGTCGATAAAAAAATTGGTCGACCTTGCTTTAGATGGATTGATATCATTTTCAAATGCGCCTCTCCGACTTGCAATCTATGTGGGACTTGTTGTCGCTGCAATATCATTTATTGGCGGACTTTATGTAATCTATGAAAAATTATTCACAGATAAGGCAATCCTCGGCTGGACGTCCACCATCGTAGCCATCACTTTCATCGGAAGCATGGTTTTACTTACACTCGGAGTGATCGGCGAATATATTGGACGCATTTATGATGAAGTAAAGCAACGACCGATTTATGTTGTGAAAGACAAAATCGGATTATGATTTTGTATCGTTTAACTTCAATATATAACATGAATAGGTCAATGGTTATCCTGCCATCAGTCGTATTTGATCTTGAACCCAGATGATAAAGAAGTTTTGGTTAGAACAGTCTGGTTCTCGTAATCATTCTGGTTTTTTATTAATTATTCTTTTTTTATCAATATATTTTCTCGCTTCTTTTTTCCCCGATTCATTCCTATGGGGAGTTAATCACCTCGCGTTTCTTCCATTAATGATGCGGTTAATATTTCTCTTTGGTGCATTGTTAGTCGGATTCCTTTTGACGTCTCAAATATCTCTATCATTCATCGATAATAAAATTAGTTTTCTATCGAACCCATTCCTTGTTCGCGTATTAATTGTTCTGTTTATAGGAATATTCGGAGCGGCTATTTTTTATATTTTCCGAATTCAGACCGATATGTATGGAGATACGCTGACTTTGTTGAGTTTGCTGGCAGAAAAGAAATATACATTGGGGGATTTGTTAGACTTTAGAGATAAAGAGCCCCTAACGCGCCTCGTGCATCAATCTCTTGCATCGATATTCGGAATAGATCAGAAATTGACATTCCAAATAGTTAGTGCCGTTAGCGGAGGATTGTTTTTAATTTTGGTTATCCCATTCATATTAACCCGAAAAAATATCAAGTCTTGGAAACTGCTTGCATTGATTATTTTGATTTTTGCCGGTGCCAATCAATTATTCTTTGGGCATGTGGAAGATTATACTCTTATTTATTTGGCGATAACCGTGTTTCTCATTCTTGCTTGGAATTTATTTGACGGTAAAAAAATATTCGGCTGGATGGTTATTGTTTTTCTCATAGGATCGAGACTTCATATCGAAATGATTCTACTACTGCCGGCACTTCTTTATGCAGGTGCTTTTTGGTTTGAACAACGCAGGGGAAGATCAAATCATTGGTTACACCCACGGAAAATAATTCTGCTTGTTTCGGTTTCGATAGTTTGCGCGGTATTATTATATCTTTTCTATTTTGAAGCGCATCGATATTCAACCGGTGATCAGAAAGAGATAATGACAAAAATATTCCTTCCGGTCGTTAATCCACTACCTGAACCGCATTCTTACTCCCTGCTGTCTCTGAATCATCTCTCAGATGTTATTCAACAATTGTTTTTTACCGCATCACCTGCACTCGTGTTGTTGACAATAATTATGGTCACCTATTATAAAGGAATCCGATGGAATGAACCCCATTTAATATTTTCTATAATTGCAGTATTTTATTTCATCGTATTTAATTTCACGATCAATCCAATGCTATCGATGCCTCGTGATTGGGATATGCTCTCACCTGTCGCCGCTGTTATCAATTTTGCATCGATTGTGCTTTCATATCAGCTTTTCCGTAATTCGAAAAACGCAATCGACCATTCAAGGATAATTGGCGTAATAGGCGCTGTCGCAATATTATCCAGTACGATATTTATTATAAATGCAGATAAAGAATTATCGGCAATGCGCCTCGAAGGTGTGGGGAAGTGGGTCTTCAAAAGCTATTATCACGGCTCTTCTTATATAATCAATATGGGAGAAAAGTTAATCGATGATCCACAAAAGCAGATCGAACATCGAGAGCAAACAATAAAAGATTTACTGCCGTATACTAACAAGCATGATCTCAATATAAGCATGTTGTATTATAAACTTGCTGTGCTTTATTATCAACAGCGCGATTTCGGGAATGCAGGAAACCGGTGTGTAGATGCTCTTCAATACGATCCTCAAAATGCATCAGCGCTTAAAACTATGGGATTGTCTCTGCTTCAACTCAAACAATTCGATAAAGCAATTAATCTTTTTTCTTTTTATAATAAGAATATAAACATCCCGGCTATTAACGATTTGCAGGGAATATCACTGGAAGAGACTGCGAGGTTTTTGGCGGTTTTGAATTTAAAAGACAGCAAGAATGCAGAAATTCAAAGTAAATTGGATGAGTTATATCGTCTGATAAATGTAAAATGATAGATTTATGAAGATAATAATTGTTGGAACAGCATATCCGCTTCGAGGCGGCATAGCTCACTTTAACGCTTTGCTTGCCAAGCATCTTGGTACTCACCACGAAGTAGAGACTGTTACTTTTAAACGTCAGTATCCGAAACTTTTATTTCCCGGCAAAACACAGGATGAAGCAGGTACATCGAATGATACCCAAGAAGCTCCGCAGTTAGTAGATTCGATTAATCCGTTGAACTGGATTAAGGTCGCGAAAATTTTAAAAGATAAAAAACCTGATTTGCTAATCTTCAAATACTGGCTGCCGTTTTTTGGTCCTTGCTTTGGGACGATCGCTAAATTAGTTAAACGAAGAACCAATGCAAAGGTGTTATTCATATGTGATAATATCATCCCGCATGAACGACGCTTAGGTGATGTGATTTTTACAAAGTATGCATTCAAACAAGCAGATTATTTTATCGTCCAATCCGATGCGGTTGAGCGAGATTTGCAAAAATATTTTCCTGCGGTTCGTTACCGTAAAATCCCTCATCCGGTTTATGAAAATTTCGGCGATCCAATTCAAAAAGAAGTAGCCCGAACCAAACTTGGAATTAATTCGAAAAAAGTTATCCTTTATTTCGGATACGTGAGAGCATATAAAGGTCTGCTTGTTCTCATCGAAGCGATGAGACATTTAGATGATGTACTTCTGTTGTCAGTGGGCGAATATTATGATGATCAAACGAAGTATGTTGATAAGGTTAAATCACTCGGACTTGAGTCGAGAATAAAATTTTATCCTGATTACATACCAAACGATCAGGTTTCGTTGTACTTTAGCGCTGCCGATGTAGTTGTTTTGCCTTATCTGTCTGCAACCCAAAGCGGTATTACGCAGATCGCATATAATTTCGATAAACCTGTTATAGCCACAAATGTTGGCGGGTTAGCGGAAGTTGTGATAGATGGACGGACAGGGTTTATAGTTCCCCCCAACAATGCCGATGCTCTGGCGAAAGCGATTAATAGATTTTATTCGGAAAAACGAGAACAGAATTTTATTGATGAAGTAAAAATAGAAAAAACTAAATATTCGTGGGAGAATTTTATTCGAGCAATCGAAGAATTAATGGAAACTCATGACAAATAGTAGTTTACTCTGCCCGATATGTAAGAGCGGAAGCTTGAGCAAGAAACCGTTCGGGTATCTTTTTAAAAATCGATGGTTGGGTGCTGTTGAATGCAAAAAATGTAAAATCATTTTCATCAATCCGCAACCGACAGAACGAGAGATTAATTCATTATATACGAAAGAATATTTTGAGCACGATTTCCGTTGCGGTCATACCGGAAGTTATTTCGATGAATCGGCACTTGAGAAGCTTGGTGAAGATGAATTGTTGGAACAATTTAAAAAATTTAAAAATAACGGAATGTTTTTAGAAATTGGTTGTGCCGGCGGTGCTTTTTTAAATACACTCCGCAAAGCAGGTTATAATGTTCATGGTGTCGAATATTCACCCGAAGCAGCGCAGTTTGGAAGAGAAAGATTCAATCTAAATATTCACACCGGCGATCTTTCATCTGCTAAATACGATGACAACATGTTCGATCTTGTTTATATGGGAGACGTGCTTGAACATCTGCCTGATCCGAATGTAACCTTGAACGAGATTTACAGAATAATGAAACCGGGCGGAGTGCTTGGGATCCGCTGTCCTATGCAAACAAATACGCTCTTTTCTCGAATCGGTTTTTTTGTCTATTCCATACTCGGGAAAAAAGCTACAGTGCATCTGCCTCCATATCATCTTTTTGAATATAGACCAATAAGTTTTCACTATTTATTGAATTCAAACGGATTCAAAATTGAAATAATAAACCAGACAATAATGCCTGCTGCGGAGATTTCGCTCCGTGGGTCGGCTCTTCAAAAAACAATGAAAAAAATGTTTCAATATCCAAATATATTCCTCACCCGCATGCTGAAAATATTCGGTGATAGAGTTGAAATCTTCGCAATAAAGGAGAAGTGAATTAATGAAAATTGCAATCGTGTTCGGAACACGCCCCGAAGCTATAAAAATGGCTCCAATAGTTAAAGAGGTTGAGAAACGCGGGATGCAGCCGCTAGTCATTGTTACCGCACAGCACCGTGAAATGCTCGATCAAAAATTAGATGTTTTCAAAATCAAACCGGATTATGATCTTGATATAATGAAACACAATCAGGACTTATTTCATGTAACCAGTGCCGTGCTCAATGATATTAAACCGGTTTTACAGAAAGAAAATCCGGATATACTGTTAGTGCAAGGGGATACAACCACAACATTCGCGGCAAGTCTTGCTGCATTTTATCTAAAAATTCCGGTCGGACATGTAGAAGCCGGTTTGCGAACATGGAATAAAACGAATCCATTTCCAGAAGAGATGAATCGTCAAATTACCACTCGCCTAACAGATTATCATTTTGCACCCACACCTTGGGCTAAACAAAATTTATTAAAAGAGGATGTGAAAGAAGAAAATATATTTGTAACCGGTAACACCGTAATTGATGCGTTGCTGATGATTGTTGACCCGAATTATAAATTCCAGGAATCTCCGCTGAACCGGATAGATTATGCCGGGAAAAAAGTAATTCTTTTAACATCGCACCGTCGCGAGAATTTTGGAGAACCGATGGGGCAGGTGTTTTCCGCTTGCAGATATATTGTTGAAAATAATCCCGATGTTGAAATGATCTATCCCGTTCATCCTAACCCGAACGTTCGACAGAAAGCTAATGAGATTCTTGCCGGTGTTCAAAGAATTCATCTTATCGAGCCGTTAGATTATCGTCCATTCGTTCAATTGATGAACAAATCGTATTTGATTCTAACAGACTCGGGTGGAGTTCAGGAAGAAGCTCCGTCGCTGGGGAAACCGGTTTTGGTTTTACGAACTACAACGGAAAGACCTGAAGCAATAGATGCCGGAACAGGTAAGCTTGTTGGAACAGATTATCAAACAATAGTGAGGGAAGCGCAAAAATTAATTTCGGATACGAAAGCGTATAACGATATGTCGACAAAAACAAATCCGTACGGAGATGGAAAAGCCGCTGAACGCATTGTTAATATCCTCCTTGATAAGGTAAAGTAGTGAACCATCCGCCGTTGGTTTATATAATTGTCTTGACTTGGAATGGTAAATCCGATACAATCGAGTGTTTGCAATCACTTCAAAAGTTATCATATCCCAATTATAAAATCATTGTAGTTGATAACGCATCGATTGATGGTACAGCAGATGAAGTAATGCGGCTTTATCCTTCTGTTGAGCTGGTTCGAAATTCATCGAACCTCCGATTTGCGGGCGGCAATAATATTGGAATTAATATTGCGCTCAAAAAAAAAGCTGATTATGTTTTATTGTTGAACAACGATACGATTGTTGATGTAAATTTTCTTTCTCATCTGATAGAAGCGGCGGAATCGGATGAACATGTCGGGATGGCAGGACCAAAAATATATTATCATTCCGATCAAAAACGGATTTGGTATGCAGGCGGCAAAATCGATTGGTGGACTGGTTCGGTTTCTCATTTAGGTGTTCGTGAAATCGATAAAGGTCAATTTATAAAATTGAAATATACGGATTATGTTACCGGCTGTGCATTGCTTGTAAAACGTGAAGTTGTAGAAAAAATAGGATTGTTGGATGAATCGTATTTTATTTATGGGGAAGATGCTGACTGGAGTTTAAGGACAGCTGGGGCAGGATATAAATTACTTTTCGTTCCTCAGGCAATCTTATGGCATAAGGTATCGGTAAGCACAGGTGGACATTTTTCTTGGTTTAAAAATTGGAACAAACTTAAAAGTCAATTGCGTTTTCTTTTCCGTTATGCAAAACCGTATCATTGGCTGACCATACCTTTATTACTGCCTTTGAATATATTATTGACAATATACAGATCGAAAAAAATCAATATTCAATAATTGTTCTTCATAAAAAATTTATTTATTATTTTAAAGTCAATCTATCAATTAATTATTCAGCAAATATAAGCTTATGCCGTTCACCGTAATTTCGAAACAATTAGATGGAATTATTGTTCTTAAGACTGAAATATTCAATGATGATCGCGGATATTTCATGGAGGTATTCCGCGAAGATACATTTAAGACGTTAGGAATTTCGTCTTACTTTCCGCAAGATAATCATTCACGATCTTCAAAAGATGTAGTGCGAGGTCTGCATTTTCAATGGAAACCTGAGATCGGCAAATTGATGCGTGTTACGGTCGGAACTGCCTTTCTGGTTGCGGTTGATATACGTAAAAACTCCCCTACTCTCGGCAAATGGTTTGGAATTGAGGTATCTGCAGAAAACAAACTGCAAGTTTGGGCTCCTCCAGGATTTGCCCGCGGATTTTGTGTCCTTTCTGAAGTTGCCGAAATACAATATAAATGTACCGGTATTTACAATTCTAAAGGGGAATCGAACATACTTTGGAACGATCCTGAGATCGGTATCGATTGGCCCACAAAAAATCCATTACTTTCACCTCGTGATGCAACAGCTCGAACATTAGCCCAATGGCTCGCATTGCCTGAATCGGATAATTTCAGGTATTGATAATTTTTTAGATGCCCACACAAACAAAAAAAATTACGCTCGATACTGCAGCGATCTTTTTCGGAAAAGTAGTCGGTCTTATTTTCGGCATGGCTCGTTTGAGTTACCTTGCAACTTATCTTGGTTTGGCAAATTTCGGGATTTTAAATTTTGCATTATATTTTTGTTCTTTATTCCAGGTGCTTTTCGATTTTGGAATGTCTCAGCTTCTCACCAGAGATATAGCGCGGGATGTTTCGAAAAGTGCTGAACTCGTTGGCAGAATAATAATTCTAAAAATCATTATTGTTATTATTGCGGGTGCGATTGTTGGATTGATAGGTATTGTTTTGCATTTTGATAATCAAACCAACTGGGCAATATTATTAACAACAGTTGTTTTTGCCATCAACGGCATATCGATGATATTTTTAAGCGCATTTCAGGCGCATCGAAAAATGGCGCTTGTCTCGGTTTCAAATATTTTGAATGATCTGCTTTTATCGATATTCGTAATTCTTCTTATCAAGAGCAGTCCGTTTGTAATAACTGTTTTAATTTTAAGCATCTTGGTATCGGTTGCAAATATGCTCTTTCTATATGTGATGTATATAAAAACAATTGGTATCCCTCGATTATGTTTCGATAGAAAATTATGGACAAATTTCATGAAAGACAGTACACCAATTGCTATGAATTCACTTGGGGTCTCTTTGTATATGTTCATAGGTCCTACGGTTTTAAAATACACTCGCGGTGATGTCGAGGTTGGAATATATACGGCAGGGTATAAGTTAGTATCGATTTTGATGCTTATCCCCATGGCTTATTCTCAAGTTGTCTATCCAATATTCTCAGAATTTTATTCGGCTACGGCAGAAAAATTATCAAAAGCATTAAATGATTCTTTAAGGATTATGCTGATTATTGCTTTTCCCGTGGCAGTCGGAATAATATTACTTGCACCCCAATTGTTTGCAATCATTTTCCCATCTGAGTTCAATCCTGGGATTATCATTCTCCAATTGGGAATAATCTCGATTATTGTTGCATATTTGAACTGGGTTACAGCCACATTTCTTATGGCTATTAATAGGCAATCTCTGTTAATGTTTTTATCAATCCTTATCGGTGCGGCAACTGCCGCTCTTTCGGTGATAATAGTGCCCAAGCATGGTTACATTGTTTTACCATTAATGATGATTGGCATTGAGTTCTTGATTTTTATTGTTCACCGTTTGTATCTTCAAAAAATATCTTATGGAAATTTATCAATCATTTCTGTCGTCAAACCTTTTATCTCGGCGCTCGTAATGGGTATACTCTTAGTTCTGTTATCGGGGTTGAATTTCTTTTTAATTGTTTTTATGGGCGCCGTTGTCTATTTGATAGTTTTATATCTTATTGGTGGATTTGGCGAACAGGAGAAGGAGTTGTTGAATAGACTTATTTTTGATCCAATGAGAAATAAAATGTCGGCAAAATGAAGAACTAATTTTATGAATTTTAGGAAAAAACTTTAGATGAAAAAAAGAGTCGCAATTGTCCGAGGTCCAAATTTAAGTTCATGGGAAATGCAAAATTTTTCACCTCTTATGGATGAATTTGAATTTTGTGCATATACAAGTTACTTCAATAATTTCGATCTTACTACAATCCCGTTCGAAGTTAAAAAATTATTCTCGGTCGGTCAATTTGTCAAAGCCCGCATTCTGCGGAAACCGATGAATATATGGATGGGAGATTACCACGATCTCCAAGGACTCGGCTCTGCTCTAAGTGGATATGAAATTGTTCATAGTGTTGAATCTTATTATTATTGTTCGTATCAAGCAGGCCTTGCCAAAAAGAAAAACAATTATAAGCTTGTTCTAACTGTTTGGGAGAATATTCCTTATATTTATTATTCCGAAGTTTCAATGCGGAATCGTTCGTTAATGGCGCATCAAGCTGATTTATTTCTTCCAACCTCAGAACGCGCCAAAGAAGTATTAATACTCGAAGGGATGCCGGAAGAAAAAATTAAAGTTCAGATGCCTGGCATAGATATCAAACATTTTCATCCGATGGATAAAGACAAAGAATATCTATCGTTGTTTAATTGCTCTGAAGATGATATCATCGTCTTATTTGTCGCCAATTTGTATCGTGAAAAAGGTATTTACGATTTGATATACGGGTTTAAAAGATTAATTGATAGGTCTGCTAATAAATCGAAATTAAAATTGTTGATTGCGGGACGCGGTAAAGAAAAGGATCGTGTTGAAGGTTGGATAAAAAAACTTGATCTCGGTAATAATGTGCATTTAATAGGAAGCTATAATTATGCACTGATGCCCAAAATACATAATTTAGCGGATATATTTATACTGCCAAGTTTGCCGACACCAAATTGGCAAGAACAATTTGGCTATGTGCTGATAGAAAGTATGGCAACAGGTAAGCCCGTCATCTCAACTCTTAGTGGCTCAATTCCCGAAGTTGTTGGCGATGCCGGTATACTTATTCAATCGAATGATTTTTATTCTATTACATCCGCTTTAGAGGAATTAATTAATGACCCCCGAAAACGTGCTGAACTTGGGAAGCAAGGACGTCTTCGAGTAGAGAAATTATTTGATGTGAATAAGGTTGCAAATTCAATAAGACAACACTACAATGAACTGCTTACTAGATAAAGTAAACATCATGCTATATTTATTCAAGGCAAACATTCCTATCATTGAAATTAAAGACCAGATATTAATGCTCTCAAGATGAAAAAGATTTTTTTATATTCACCTTATTGGTCAACTTACGGTGGTGGGGAAAAATATATTCTCGCTATAGGGGAAATGTTATCGCGTGAATGTCAGTATGATGTAACTCTCTTATCGACGGATGCTGTTATTCAAAAAAACGATTTAGCAAAATTTTCCGGAATTGATATTTCAAAACTTAACTTTGTTAAAGTAAATGATCTTAATGAAATACAGCATGTTGTTGATGGTGCTGATTGTTTTATTTTTCAGTCTAATGTAAAAAAAATCGTTACTCAAGCCCGGCATTGTGTGCAGATTATTCAGATACCGTACAGTAAAATTACACCCGTTTCGTTGATAAGAAAATCACTACGCGGGGATATTAAAGAAGCAGGGAAAGATATCCTCCGATTACAGCTATTGAAATATGCACGTGATAAATCATCACTCGTTTTAACCTATTCCAAATTTGTGCAAGATGTTTTGCTGAATAATTATAAAATCCATAGTAATATCCTGCATCCGCCGATTCAAGATTTTTATGAAACAGGATATGATAAAAAAAATATTATTTTAAGTGTGGGCAGATTATTCCATGGACTATATAACAATAAACGTTATGATATAATGACTGAAGCGTTTAGAAAAATGTCTGACGCTGGTTTGACCGGTTGGGAATATCACATTATTGGCACAGCCGCCACCGATGGTAAATCTCAGGAAATGATCCAAAATTTAAAAAAGGTCAATCAAAAATATCAGGTTTATTTCCACTTGAACGAATCATTTGATGTAATGCGGCGGCTTTATAACGAATCATCGATATTTTGGCATGGTGCCGGCTACGGTATTGATGAAAAGAAAAATCCTGAAAATGCCGAGCATTTTGGAATGACCACCGTCGAAGCTATGTCTGCAGGTTGCATCCCTATTGTTGTGAATAGAGGCGGACAACGTGAAATTGTTACTCCGGGTGTCAATGGTTTTTTGTGGGAAACGATAGATGAATTGATCTCACATTCATTTCAAATTATTCATGGAAATATTGATCGGGGAAAATATAACTCAGAAGTCCGAAAACGATTTAACGATTATTCTTTCCCATCATTCCAGAAGCGAGCATTGGAAATATTAAATCCGTTTTTGTAGAATCATACAACTTCAATTTTAATTAGAAAGGTAGTTTAATGAAATTATTCGATAGGGGATTTAAGTCGAAAGAGGTGCTTAGAGACACTCCATTCGCACATGAAGTTGACCATTCCCCTGATTTAAATCAAAGGAATCGTTTAAAACATTATCTGAAGATGATAGATAAAATTAATGAGCCATGCCTTGATATTGGTGACACAAACTGGATTGCTGAACAAATATCAAACAAGCACAATGTAAAAATAGAAAATACATTAAAATCTGATTTCAATGATTCTATCAAGACGAAGGGGGAGAAGTATGAAACGATTCTATGTTTTGAAGTCTTGGAACATGTTATGAATCCGTCCCGCTTCTTAAAAGATATTCACGGATTATTAGCACCCGGCGGAATATTATATCTTTCAACACCAAAACTTGCCGTTATACCTATTTACCATACAGATGCTCACTTTGTTGAATATAAAGAATACGGTTTGTCTCGTATGTTTGAATATTGCGGATTCAAAATAATAAATTCGGAGATATTCAGTCCATTTCCTGCTTGGTGGGCAATGACCGGATTTCGACCTTTTTTCAGAACGACTTTCCACAGAATTCAGCTTTATAAACTTATCAAAGTTTAAATTTATTTTTTTACCTGGCCTGATATTGCTTTTAAAATAAAACCGCCGGCGCATTAACCGGCGGTTGGTTTGTGGTTTAGAATTGGATTGTTCAGGATATCATTTTACCAATAACATTTTTTTCACATCGGTGAATTTATCGGTTTGAAGTTGGTAAAAATAAAATCCGGATGGAAGTGCCTCTCCGTTAAATGAGATTTCTTTGTACCCTGCTGATTGAAATTCATTAACAATGGTTTTAATCTCTTCGCCTAAAATGTTGAATACTTTCAGGGATACCCTTGTATCTTGCGGCAGTTGATATTTAATTTTTGTTATTGGATTGAACGGATTTGGATATGCTTGATCCAAAGAGTATTTTGTTGGAAGTTCGATTACCGACATTATTTCATCCGATGGTGGTGCCGGCGGTAAATCCGAAGAAGTTACCATTCTGATCTGGTTTGAGCTAGAGGATGTACCTGTAGCAGACAAAATAAGTTGTCCAGCTTGATTCACCTGAGCCCAATACGCTTTCATCGGTTGTAACGTATCGGAAATATAATAACCGTTGCTGTAAGCGAAAAAATTACTTGTAACCATATTTGCTGGAATCGATCCAATAGTATTCACAGGTGTTGGCTCAGCAACTGATCCA
>PNNN01000030.1 GCA_013824245.1 Chlorobiaceae bacterium
GAAAAATTAATTTACAAAGATAATAATGTATTTATAAACAAAGACCAGTACTTTGGTAATGTCCCGGAAGTTGCTTGGAACTTCTATATCGGCGGCTACCAACCAGCGCAGAAGTGGCTCAAAGATCGTAAAGATAGAACTCTTACCAATGCCGATATCGAACATTATCAGAAAATGATTATGTCACTTACGGAGACGGGGAGAATTATGAAGCAAATTGATAAAGATAAATGGATATAAATCTTAAATTGAAGAATTGAGCCATGACAAAAAATAACGTAGAACGGAAGATCAACGACTATGCCCTCGTTGCCCTGACGCTGTTGGTTGCCGAGAGCAATCCCAAGCACAAGGACATAATGGTCAAGCTCATCATCAATCTTATTTAATGCCGATGATCAAAGAATCTCTGGGCAACAACTACTTGCTCAAGATTCCGAAAACAACTTTTTCGGGTGTGCCGTCGGGCATGCTCGAACGTTATTTTAAATCCTTCATTTTCATTCTCAACGAAACTCTTCCCAAACTCCAAATAAAAATACTAATGATCAAACCCGGGTACATCGGCTCAATACAAAGAGGATAATTGCCTGTGTTACCATTCAAGTATCCCATAATCAACCAACCAAGTGATGTCAACCATCCGAACAACATAGATAAAAAAGCATAACGCGCGCCGATCTTCATTCGTTCGAAGTAACTTGCCATTAACGGCACAAGTAATCCGGGAATAACAACCGTACCGATTGTGTACCAAATCTGGATTACGCTTGGAATAACGAGTGCGACTGCAACGGAGACGAGAAATGAAACGATCAAACCAATTTTAGTCCACGTCGTGGCGTTGCTTGAAGTACGATATGAGATGTGAGATGTGCGTTCGTTTTGCTCTGCCAATCCGCTTTCAATCCGCACTCCCTGCCCGCCGCTTCGCTTTGGCAGGAGTGCCAAATCCGACTTGCCCGCCATAGCTTTAGCGAAGGCGGGAATCCGCAATCTTCCAAAAATATCTCTACCTAACGTTTGTGCCGAAACGAACGCCAATGTGTTTAGTGTTGACATGATTGTAGCGAACATCCCAACATAAAATAATCCCTTGGCAATTGGTGGAAGCACAGCTTCTGCCAGCATCGGGTAAGCCATAATTGGTTCGGAGAGATTTGGCAGTGCGGCGCGCGCATATAATCCCGCCGTTGCCGTCATAAAATCGAACATTAACCAAAAAATAATAGAAACGAGAATTCCTTTCTGAGCCGTTGCCCCATCTTTTGCGGCGTAGCATCGTTGATGAAATGCCGGATCAACAAGTGTCCAGAGCGCTATGAAAAACCAGACCATAATAAATTGCGCAGAATTCCCACCGCTCCATTCGAGGTGTAACGGAGGAAGATTTGCTTTCAGAAATTCTATACCGCCAAACTTTAAAAAACTGAATGGAAGTATAACCGCAAAGCCGACAAACATTAGAATAAACTCAAGGACATCCGTCTGAACATCGGCATGGAACCCACCCCAGTAAAGATACGAGATAGCTACGACTGCGACGGCAATCATACTAATAATCAAACTCCACCCGGAAATCATTTGAAGCAAAACACCGAGCATCAAAATATAAGGCGCCGGCGTCATCAATATGAATGTCAGTAATGAACCGAGGATGGCTGTTTTTTTGTCGTATGCCAGTTCGAGTTTATCGGGGATGGAATATAAATTTGTTGCACGGATTTTTTTTGCAAGGAAGAACGCAAAGATCGCGGCGAAGATGTAATATGGTACTCCCTGCACAACCCAGTTAGATATTCCGTACCGGTATGAAAATTCTCCAACCCCTAATATTCCTCCATACCATGTAGAGACCAATGTCATTACGAATATTGGGAGAGTTAAAGATCTTCCGGCGAGCAGGAAATCGTCATCGTTGCTGCTAACCTTTCTTGCCGCCCTGAATCCGATGTAGAGAACAGCGAGAAAATAAAGTACGATTATTATAATATCGGATGGTGAAAAATTTATCATCGAGATTAAAATGTTTAGAAATGGTCCTATCTATGCTGTATATGCCATGCTTCGCCGTGAAAGCGATACAACAGCAGAGTGCCGGCAGCGACCCGGATAGTTATTTTTTCCGAAATCGCCTCGTTACTAATGCCTTCATGAATTCCAAGTTCAAGTGATTCATTATTCAAATTATATTTCAAATTAATTGTTGAAATGCCTGTGCATTTATCGAGTGGTATGAGAGATAGTTTTTCTCCTTTGTGCATATCAAGATGAACTTCGTTTCGGATGAGAGTCAGTTCTCCCTCCGAATCAAGCATCCGAATGTGAATTCGTGTGCCGAATTTTTTAAAGCATCCTAAACTACCGGTTGAATGATCGATTCTTGTTCCGAGTGCTCCGACGATATCGATGGATGTAATCGAATGATCGATGCTGTATTGAATCGCTTTCTCCAGATCTGTGGAATACTGATCATCAATCTGTATTTGAGCAACATCGTGAAAATATGTTTGAGTTGAGGGAAGTATCGAATCGAAATCGCCAATTATTAAAGATGGTTTGATGCCTAACTCGCGTGCATGATTGGCACCTCCATCGGCGCAGATTATTTGTGAGGCAAACTTTGCAAGTCCTCTCACAAAATCGGGATTAGAGATATTTCCATTTGCGATGATAAGGGCGTGCATATTAAAATGTAGTTGTAATTCCAAAAATATAATTACGCTCGGCGGCTGGGAAGAATGAATTCCCTTCACCGCTCATGAAATAAAGTCGGTTAAACATATTCCTCACTTCGCCGCGTAACAATAATTCGATTCCGAGAATGTCAGACATTTTATATAAAAACTCGGTATTGAAAACTGTGTATTGATCGTTTTTATTTTCTTCATTTTTAAAATTATCTGTGTAAAACGGACCAACATACTTGGCGGTTACAGAAGAATATAAGTCTCCAAACTTATATGAAAATCTTAAATTCGCAAGGATATCCGGGAATCCAGCTATAGGATTCCCATTAAGTGAGATCGTTTCGCCGTTCTCAATAATATTGTAGCGAATTAATCGGTTTTGTGAAAGAGAAATATTTCCGCTTAAAGTAGCTTGTTGCAGAAAATGAATATTTCCCTCAAGTTCAACTCCAATATGCCGCGATTTTTCTGCGTTGCCGGCGACCGGCTGACCGAATATATCTACCTGCCCGCTCTTAACAAGTTCATCCGAAAACTCCATCCAAAAAATATTTGCATTCAATTCTGCAAGCGGTGTATTATAACCAAACCCTAATTCAATATCAAGAAGTTGTTCCGGTTTTGCCAATGGCGTTTTGAAATCATATTTAAAAACTCCACCTGTGGTATCTGTTTTGAATTGCGGCATGGCTCCGAAATATGAATCCTCTGCCGCATAAAGATTTCGCAGTCGCGGTTCTCTTGTCGTGTAGCCTAAAGAGATATAACTATTCCATTCTTTATTGATGTTATAATTTATGCCAACTCTTGGATTTGCGAAAAAGTATGAAACACTAAAATCGTTTCCAATAAACTTTTCGTTATTGATGCCGTATCGATTTCTTACAAATTGAATATCAGCTAAAACAGAAATATCGTCCGATGGTTTATACAACTCATGAAGGTAAAAAGATAGAATGTCTTTTTCTCCATGATATTCATAAAAATGATAATCGGGATCGATGTTGGCAGGGAGATTCTCGGCAAATTGAATTTTTCCCCAATGGATTGAACGATGGAAGCGAAGTTCAGCACCAAGTGTGAGGGATCCATCATTGTGATCGATTTCCAAACGCGGCAGCCAGCCACCCTGTCGATTTCCAACGAAAGCACGAACGAGAGTGTTGGTTGGATTTTGCGCAGCGGGAATTCCATAGTTATATCCAATTCGAAGCATAGAAGTGTCTGCCCACGATGCATCGTAATCGAAGAAACCATCGCCGGTGTAATAGAAGAAAGTGTTAGCTAAAGTTAGCACAGGTGTCATTTTCCATTCGTTCATTAATTCGTAGTGCGGTTGAGAAAAGTTTTCGATCTCCTGCTTTCTACGCTGAGCATAGTAATTGTAACTTGTGCCGGTAGAGTCAACTTCCCAATAAGATAAATTTTGGAGACGGAGTTTTTTATCGTTGTTGACGAATTTGGGAAGACCCGTATAAACCAGTCCATCAGAGATAGGTCCTCCAAAAATGTGAAATCGTGTCGTCATATTTTTGTCGAGACGTATAGCGCCGATAAAATATGAATTCAAATCTATCCATGAATTGTCCCTGTAACCGGTGCTTTGTATTTTCCCTAATTTACTGTAGAAAAGATATTTTCCGCCAATCAATCCCGAATTGATGGAGAGATTGAATTTTTTTGTTGAAAGAAGCGGAGAAGAGTTTCGACTTCCGTATTCCTGAAATCCGAAAATCGATTCAAAAGTGATTGCGGGTGATTGTTTGAATGGATTAGTTACCAAATTCACACTGCCACCAATTGCCGGTGGTCCATAAAAAGCACTTCCTGAGCCGCGTTGTACTTGAATATCACCGGTGCTCGCCAATAGATCGGGGAAATCGATCCAATAAACATTATGATCTTCAGGATCGTTTTGGGGTATTCCATTTATCATTACAGAAATTCTGCGTTGGTCGAAGCCGCGCAGCTTTATATAATTGTATCCGATGCCGTTACCGTTTTCAGAATAGTATGTAACCGAAGGCAGTTCGGAAAGCAATGCCGGTATATCTTGAACGGAATATCTTTCTGAAATTTGCTGTTGTGAGAGATTAGAAAAAGTTGCAGGAGTTTCTCTCTCTGTTGCGTATGTAGGATATATAACAACCGGGGAAAGGTAATATGTTGTATCGGGTTCCTCCGGGACCATTACCTGCGCGAAGCAAGGGACGAAAATTACATCAACAATGAACGCTGTAAGTAATAAAAATAATTTCATAATTCAGTCTTTCAAATTGATAAAAATAAAAAAGCCATTTTCCTGATCCTAAAAAATGAAGGAATTCAGAAAAATGGCATCAAAAATATTTCCCGTTTTCCTACGCTGGTATCATCCAGATCAGGTTCCTGCCTGCGCTGCCACTTCGGCAGGCAAGCTTAGGGTTTGCTCTCAGTCCTGTTTTCTCTCAGGACACCCCTAACGGATCACTCATAATATACATTCCCGAATAAAAGAAAGCAAATATTTGATTTGAACCATTATGACCAATTAAGCATCTAATTCGATATTTACATTTACACAGACTACATCATTTAGATTGAAATTTGGTTTTGAATCACTTATATTATTCAGTCCAAATTCTCTATTATTTAAAATAATTTATACAGGAGATATTTTATGTTGAAAGAATTTCTTGATTTTTTAAAACAGTATGGTGTCATCGGCTTGGCGATCGCGGTGATCATCGGTGGTAAATTAAATGCGTTGATCAGCGCTATTGTTGACGGGATACTGATGCCTATTATTACATTCTTCATCCCCGGCGGCGAATGGCAAACTGCCACACTTGATATCGGTCCGTTTCATTTCTTGTTAGGACCTTTCCTTGGTGCGGCAATCGATTTCCTGATTGTTGCATGGATTGTTTTCTATTTTGCGAAAAAAGTTCTAAAAGAAGAAAAAGTAACAAAGAAATAATTTTTAGAGACTTCTGAATTATTCTTTTTTGTCATGTTGAGCGGAGCGAAACATCTCGATTTTAAAGTATTTGAGACCCTTCACTTCGTTCAGGGTGACAATTGGAGAGATTTTTCAGAAGTCTCTTTTAGTAATATTTTAAATAGAAGAAGGTTTAATAATATGAAAAATAATATGATCATTGTTCTAATCCTTATTATAATTCCAATTATTGGATTTAGTCAGGATAAAACAACCCCGGTACCGGAATATGGTTGGAAGCACGGACTTGTTGCCGGCTTAACTTTAACTCAGGTTGCATTTACCGATTGGGCACAGGGTGGAGAGAATGCTCTCTCTTATACTTTCAGTGCAGACGGTAAATCTGTGGATGATGAAGAAGTCTCTAATTGGTCCAACAATTATAAATTTGCATTCGGGCAAACTCGTCTTGGCGGACAAACTCTTCGCAAGACGGATGACATTATTGATGTGTCATCCGTGTATATTTATAAAGTTTGTACTTATATAAATCCGTATGCTTCGGTATCTCTGAAGACGCAATTTGCGAAAGGTTATATTTATCCGCGTCAAGACAGTTCAGTGCAAGTATCTGCTTTTTTTGATCCCGCGTATCTTACGCAAAGTGCCGGCATCGGATATCAACCAATAAAAGAAATCAAAACTCGGCTCGGAGTTGGCTTGCGTGAGGTGATAACGAATAATTTCTCACTGTACTATACCGATGATCCGAAAACGAATGATAAGATTGAGAAGACCACAATCGATGGTGGTATGGAATCGGTAACAGAAGTTGAATGGCAGATGGAAGATAATGTTTTATTTACATCGAAGTTGGAATTATTTGCACCGTTCAAAACTATTGATGAAATTATAGTCCGAAATAACAGTTCTGTAACCGCAAAAGTGGGTAAATACATTACAGCCATTCTCAATGTTCAGCTTATTAACGAGAAAAAGGTAACTCCCCGAACTCAGGTGAAAGAAACGATCGCTTTAGGATTGAGTTATACTATTTTTTAGATGGGAAGACAAAAATTGTGAATCTCATCTAATATTATTATATTGGAACAAGTTTGAATAATTATCCAGAGGAATAGAAGTAAATGGCACAACATCTTTCAGCAGAGCGACAAGCACGAAAAGCTTTAAAAAACCGTGTGAGAAACCGTGCTTACGCAGCAAAAATGAAAACTGCTATCAAGCGTGTTCGAGATGCAAAGGAAAAAGAAACAGCATCTGCCGAATTGAAGAAAGCGGTTAAAATGCTCGATCAATTGGCGGCAAAAGGTCATATCCATTCGAATAACGCGGCAAATAAGAAATCGAGCTTAACTAAATTTGTAAACAGTTTAAAGTAAGTTCTATTTAAAGCGTATGAATAAAAAACCCCGAATGTTCGGGGTTTTTTATTTTAATATCAGTTCTGTTCAGATCTCGTCTTTGACAATTCTTCCTCCAGTTCACGTATGCGGATTTCAATTTCTCCTTTTCGGGTTGGACGTATTTTCATTAGAATGGAGTATGTCTCAATCGCTTCCCTGTATTCGCCCTGCGAGGCATAAATCTCGGCTAATGTTTTGCTGATAATAGGCCGGGCATAATCTATGATACCTTTGTTCTTCTCTGTTTCAATCAGCTCTGTTTCATTACCGTCAATTAAATCTATCTCTTTTAAATTGGATTCATCTGTATTCTCTTTAGAATCAGTACGAGGAGATAGAGTATTTTCTAATGCTTCCTCTAAACTTTCTTCAACAGATGTTGTTTTAGTTGGAACAGAAAATTCTGAAACAGTTTCCACCGCAATTACAGATTGCTCATCGGCAACTGATAAATCTTCTATGGTGGTAATTCGATCACTCTCGGTTTCAATATTTTCCCCGTGCAGGATAACATCAACAGCTTTGTCGATGATCTCATCAGATTGAGTTTTAAGATCGTTGTTTTCTGTTAGCAATTGTTCGGTCGCATCAAGAGTTTCAAGAGTTTCAAGTGTTGAATGAGAGGAACCCGGTTGTATTGATCCGGCACCCTGTAGTTCTTCGATGCTCAATATCTGCTCTGCTTCCGGAATGCCCTGTGCCTCTTGTACAGTTGCATCGTCAAGATCGGATTCCGGTGATATTGAGACTTCTGATTCAATTTTATCAACGATAACTTCTTCGATGCTGTCGATTTCATTCGGTAAGGTTGTAATCTCTGTATCTTGATTTTCCTTAATATCAATCAAAGAAGGAGGAATTGCATCGATATTCGGCTCTGGCTGAATAATAATCTCAGTCGATTCCACTCGATGGCACAATTCCAGTATCAGTCTGGCGGTAGAATATGTTGGGTACAAATCAAGCCCTTTTACGCAAAGTTGTTTTGCATCCTCAACTCTGTTCTGATTCAAGTATTCATATGCGAGCCGGGCAAATAGTGGCGAGGAGGGCTGTCGGCTCAGCCGTTGTTCAAGCTGTTCAAAGGTCAAGTTAGTCGGTTCGTCGTTCAAGATTAATAATTATTTTGATGTACCTAATTTTCGCGCCATCCATGCGTGTCGAATTGAGAGCCACGCGACAAGACCAAATCCCATCGTAAATAAAAGCTGGAACGGCACGGCAGCGAGTTCAAGATAATAAATTGATGATACAACCCCAAACAAACAGTAAAGCGCGAGGGCTGATTCAATAATAACAGTGTAATTGAATTTTTTCAGAACATATTTTTTGTCGAGCCAGGCATCTTTTTTGTCGATAACTTTATATTTAGGTGTTCTCACAAATTCCGATTTTTTCTTTATCAATCCTTCAATTACTGCTTTTGTGTTATTAACTGCGAACCCCATGCTTCCAGCCATGAAGAGAGGAAACAGCAGCATCCGTCTCTGCCAATCTTTGTAAACATCTTTTTGAGAATAGAGATAAAATAGAAACGAGCCAATGAATGCAAAAACGAACACAGCCATCACGGAAAAATATGTTTCGTATCCACCTTGATGCTTAATGAAAATAAGTGGAACATTTAAAATTCCTGCAAGCAGAATAAACGGGAAGACGATATTATTCGACAGATGAAATGTTGCATGAATTTTCTTTTCCAAAGAAAGATCGGATTTCCATACTTTTGGCAAAATTTTCCGGGCAGTCTCGATGGCGCCCTTTGTCCACCGGAATTGCTGTGACTTCAATGCGTTGATTTCAGAAGGCAATTCTGCCGGCGAGGTAACGTGGTTTAAAAATTTGAATTTCCAACCTTTTAGTTGTGCGCGGTAGCTTAGATCTAAATCTTCAGTTAACGTGTCGGCTTCCCAATTGCCCGCGTCGAAAATACATTCTTTTCTCCAAATTCCACCTGTTCCGTTGAAGTTGATGAAAAATCCTGCTTTGTTCCGAACGTTTTGCTCAATAACGAAATGCCCGTCGAGTGCCATCGCCTGAACACGGGTTAAGAAAGAATATTCGCTGTTGAGATGTTCCCATCGCGTTTGTACTAAACCGATCTTGGAATCGTGGAAGTACGGCAATGTCTTCATAAGAAAATCAGTGTGAGGAACAAAGTCAGCATCGAATATGGCAACAAACTCACCGCGGGCGCTTTTCAAACCCTCTTTGAGCGCGCCTGCTTTATATCCTTCGCGAGAATTACGTCGTATATGATGAATATCGTAACCTTTGTTCTTATATTGTTCAATAATGCCTGCCAGTAGCGAGGTGGTTTCATCCGTTGAATCGTCTAATACCTGAATCTCGAATTTTTCCTTTGGATAATCGATAAGGCAAACCGAGTCAATCAATCGTTCTACAACATAGTATTCGTTGTATAACGGGAGTTGTATTGTTACTGCCGGGAATTCTTTCAAAAAGTCAACGGGCTCCTGTTTTGTATTCCGGTGTTTCAGATAATAATAGATCATAACGAACCCGCTCGATCCAAAGACAAACAATATTGTTAACGAAATAAAATAGGAGTAAATAATATAATCTTGCATTTAAACAATAACCTCAATTATTAATTTTTTCTGTATAACACTTTTTCATCATTACCATCCCGAAACTGTATTCAAGAGAATGTCTTCAGTAACTTTGTCGATTGCTTCATCGATTGCTTTATTTCTGAGAGCAGGATCGGCGCTGAGTTCATATTCGCTCCAGCCGCTCAGTTGTTTCTCAAAGAGTTTCTTTTTTAATTTCAAATCTTGATATGTAACTTTAACGCTGATTGTTAATCTTGTTTTTGAAACGATTTCACCTTTTGAGACCACTTGGGGTTGAGAATTCATCGAGGTAATGACTCCCTCGATAATAGAATCTGAATTTGTTTTGTCGGCGATCTCAAGACTATTATCTTGCCGAAATTTTTCAATCAATTTATTTGTCAATTTTTCGCGTAACCCCGGTTCACCCGAACCACTCTGATCGTCGAAGAGAGGTAGTGCCACAGTTTTCAGGTGCGGGGGGACTGAAGCGCCGGTAAAAGAATAGCAGCCAGTAAATATAAAAATCGGAATAATGATTATCAAATAGAGAAAACGCATATTAAATGTCGAGATTGTATTCTTTAATTTTCCGGTATAAAGTTCGTTCGCTTATGCTAAGTGCACGTGAAGCCATGCGTCTGTTGCCTTTGAATCTTTCGAGCGCACTGAGTATTGCTCTCTTTTCTACAATTGTTACCGGCTCCACCAACGAGTTTTCATCGGCGCTCGTCGCATCGAATGATGCCTCCACATAATGCGGTTCTACGCGCGAACCGTTCTGATTCAACAGCAGATGCTTCATCTCATTGATGTCGGCTTTCATCTCAAGCAACGCACGCAATATTAATTCACGCTCTGCCTGATCGGGGCTCTTGTGTGTGTAAACAGGTAAATTTCTGCCATTACCTTCAAATGAATTTTTTATGAAATTTTTAAGATCAACAATGTCAATTTGTTTTCCACCTTTAATCACAATCAAACTTTCTATAATGTTTCGCAATTCTCTCACGTTGCCGGGCCAGTGATAATTTTTCAAAAGCGCCATGGCTTCGGTAGAAAATCCTTCAAAATTAATTTTATTCTTTTCGCCAATTTGTTTACCAAATTCTATTGCGAATTCAGGGATATCATCGCGGCGTTCCCGCAAAGGCGGAATTTTAATATTGATAGAACGGAGGCGAAAATATAAATCGGGACGAAATCTGCCGTTGCTGACTTCCGATTCCAGATCTTTATTTGTCGCCGCAATAATTCGAACATCTACTTTCCGTGATGATGACGACCCTACCCGCATATATTCACGGCTCTCAAGAATGCGTAAAAACTTTACCTGCGTTCCGATTGGAAGTTCACCAATTTCATCCAGGAATAACGTGCCGCCATCCGCAAGCTCAAAATAACCTTTTCTCGAATCACTCGCACCCGTGAAAGCGCCGCGTTCATGGCCGAATAACTCGCTTTCTATTATTCCTTCGGGTATTGCTCCGGCATTAACGGAGATCATCGGCTTGGAACTTCTCTTACTCATCTCGTGAATAAGTTTCGCTATCACTTCTTTGCCAACACCACTCTCACCCGTGATCAGTACGGTTATATCGCTTGGAGCAACTTGTTTTACCACGCTGAGAATTTCTTTCATCTCAACGGAGTTGCCGATAACACCATATTGATTCTTGGTCTCGTTCACTTTTTAATATCTCTCTACAATCATTGAGTCGATTTTGTATTTCGATTTTATTTCCCTGACAATCTCTCTTGCCTCTTCCATTGTTCTGAAACTTCCAACCCAAACAAGGAACAAGTTTTTACCGTTACGAACTTTATTCACTATCTCGACTGAATATCCGAGATCATCGAAAAATTTTCTTTGCTTATCGGCATTGGCATTTGTAGCATATGCACCTGCCTGAACTGTGAAAGATTTGGTCGCTTCTGAAATTTTATTTTCTTCCGTTTTTGCGGAATCCATATAATATACTGTTTCCATTGTATCTGTTGATTCAACAGGCACAATTTCCTTCTTCGGTAAGTTTACCATTTTTTCTTCAACGGGTGGTATAATTGCCTCCGGTTTTCCGGTAACATACTGCGAATTTGGATAATCTTTTTTTAATTGCTGTAATTTTAAATCGGCGGTGCGATATAATCCGAGTGAATAATAGTATTGATAGGTTCTGTAAAGCGCGTCGTCAGCCCATTCACTTTTCGGGAAATTATCAACCACTCCTTGGTAAAATTTAACAGCTTCTATACCGTCTGTCGCCAGCCGCCCCTGAAGGTAAAGTGCTGCGGCATTGTTCGGATATCTTGAAACAAGATTCGGCAACTCTTTGCGAACCTCGGCTGATAATCCTTTGTCGATTTTTTCCAATGCGATTTTTATATCCGCATCATCACTTTGAGCGATAAGCGCTATTGGAAATAATATCATTAGCAGCATAGCTAAACGTGATATTTGTTGAATCAAATTAATCATATTGTAACTCCCAAATGATTATGATGAATTGTTCCGAATAATGTTGCTGAGTTTGATCGGGTAATTTTCACTTTGATGTACATACCCGGAGTATAATTTTCTTTAGGGAAAATAACCATCTTATTACCATCTGTTCTGCCTTGTAATTCAGCGGATGATTTTTTGCTATCACCTTCAATTAAAACATCTAAAACTTTTCCGATAGTAGCTTGATTTCGCTTGGCAGAAATTTTGTTCTGAAATGTAACTATCTCGTCGATCCTGCGCGATTTAATTTCCTCGCTTATATCGTCAGCCATCTTCCATGCAGGTGTATTTTCGCGGGCTGAATATTTAAACATGTATGCGCCGTCGTATTGAATCTCTTCCAGCATTTGCATTGTTATTCTATGATCATCTTCAGTTTCAGTCGGGAATCCGCTGATGATATCTGTTGTCAGGCAAACTTCAGGCATTTCGGTTTTTATTTTTGAAATGAGCTGGCGGTAATGGTTTGATGTATACTCTCTCTTCATCAAATCAAGAATTCGGTCTGAACCTGACTGAACGGGCAGATGTACGTTTTTGCAAATATTATCTTTCGAAGCGATTGTCTGGATAAGCTTATCCGACATATCTTGCGGATGTGAAGTCATAAATCTAATTCGTATAGTCCTATCAACTTCAGCAACGGCTTTCATGAGATCAGCGAAATCTTTTCCATCATGATTATATGAATTTACATTCTGACCTAAAAGCGTAACATCTTTAAAGCCGCGTTTCGCAAGTTCTTCAACTTCATTTATAATATTAAAATAATTTCTGCTTCGTTCTCTGCCGCGTGTGAACGGAACCACGCAGAACGAACAAAATTTATTACAGCCGCGCATTACCGATATCCACGCGCTTATTCCATTTGTCCGAAGCGGTGTAATATCATCGTAAGTTTCAACGCGGGAAAGTTGTACCGCAATTCCTTTTTCACCATGCCACGCCTGATTCAGAAGCGATGGGAGTTTACGGTATTCATCCGGACCAACAATCACGTCAACAATTTGTCCAACACCCTTCGCTTCCTCAGTGTTCAATTTGGAACGAAGCCGCTCTGCCATACATCCTAAAACGCCAACAACTATTTCCGGTTTTTTAATTTTCGCCGCTTTAAATTCACCAAGCCGACCATATATTCTTTGCTCTGCATTTTCACGAACACTGCAAGTGTTTACCATAACTACATCAGCATCTTCCATTTTTTCAGTCAAGCTGTAATTGTCGTCATCCAGCAGACCGAGCACTAATTCAGAATCTGCCAAATTCATCTGACAGCCGTACGTCTCTAAATAAACTTTTTTTGGTTTGTTTTGCAAAGGGTTCTTGTCAATGTTTTTATTGTGAATCCATCAATATTACCTAATATTAGTTTAAATTGATGGAAAAATCGGATTTTATTGTGTATAAATTTACTGAAATTATGGCAGACAATCAAGAGTCGGGTGTCATATTAATGTAATTTAATATCGTCTGACATAAAGGCAGGTTAGTGATTTACACCTCCTCGAAATAATATAATGCAATTTTGAGCATTCATTTTTTAGAATTTCGATATTCGTATTTAGGATTTTTCATAAGTAGTTATATATATGCGGAATAACAGTGAGTAAGAATAATCCGAGCTAGAATTATTTGTTGATATGTTAATATTTCCATCTTTGCTTTTTCGATAAAAATAAACGAAATTTCAAATGCATAAAATAAATTATTATTCACCTTTACTATTCCATTCATAAAACTTCAGAAATATTATTATGATACCAAATCAATTAATGACATCAATTAAAGAACAAGCAAGGAAAAATAAAAAATCAGTCGTATTTCCTGACGCTACCGATGAACGAGTGATAAAAGCAGCTCGAATATTAGCAGATGAATCTTTAGCCAATCCGATTTTGATTGGGAATGAAGATGAAATTCGTGCGAAGGCGGCATCACTGCAAATTAACACGGGCGGAATCCGAATTATCGATCCCGCACGTTCAGAAAAGTTAAGCGATTTCTCTCACATCTTTTTTAATCTCCGAAAACATAAGGAGATCACGATTGATGAAGCACAGAAAACAATGAAGCATCCGCTATTCTTCGGCGCGATGATGGTGCGCGAAGGCATGGCAAACGGAAGCGTTGCCGGTTCGATCTCAACCACGGGCGATGTTTTGCGCGCAGCAATTCAGGTTATCGGATTGAAGGAGGGAATCAGTATCGTTTCCAGTTTCTTTGTTATGGTTTTTCCGCATCAGGTATTTTCATTTGCCGATTCGGCAGTTGTGCCAGACCCGACATTTGAACAACTCGCCGATATCGCAATAGCCACAGCCGAGAATCATAAAAAGATTACGGGCGAAGAACCGCGAGTAGCGATGCTTTCATTTTCAACAAAGGGGAGTGCCACTCATCCTTTAATCGATAAAGTTGTGCAGGCAACTGCGCTCGTAAAGAAAAAAGCACCGGGCTTAATCGTAGATGGCGAGTTGCAACTTGATGCCGCTATTGTACCTAAGGTTGCAAAATCGAAAGCACCCGGAAGTCCGATTGAAGGCAACGCAAACGTGTTGATCTTCCCAGATTTGAATGCGGGAAACATCGGTTACAAAATGGCGCAACGTCTTGGCGGCGCCGAGGCAATCGGTCCAATAGTTCAGGGTTTGAGTAAGCCGGCGTTTGATCTTTCGCGCGGATGCAGTGTTGAAGATATTGTCAACACCACTGCAATTAACTGCGTGCTTGCTGTGTAGTTTTAAACGGATGCTAAGCAAGATGAGAAATTCCTATTGTCATTTCGAGGAGAGAAGCGACGAGAAATCTTTACACCGGCTAGTATTAAGATTCCTCTCCCGCTTCTGCCAAAGAGATGGCAGACAATGAAGCGGAATCGGAATGACAAAATAAAATGTCTTGGTCAAACCCATTTTAGGAAGGTGAACATGCGTAAACGTTTTACTGACTCTTTCGCATGTATGGCGTAAATTAAAAAGAAGATGACCAACTCCGACACACTTTTGCAACTGCCAACCCAGCGTTCGGGTGAACGATATGTCTTTATCGATCTTTACCGAAGCGCTGTAATTTTACTGATGCTGGAAGGACATGTTTTAAGAGCATTCCTTCCGGCATCGTTGCAACGTGAACCGTTGTTTCAACTGCATGAATTCTTCCACGGACTAAGCGCGCCGGCATTCCTATTTGGCGCGGGCTTGACTTTTGTTATCTCAACCCGAAAGCGCTGGGAAGCTTATCACCACTGGGATCCGCCGCTTGCTAAAAGATTGAGACGTTTTTTGCTTGTTATCCTGCTTGGTCTTGCTCTGCATTTGCCGTACTTTTCATTCCGGAAAGTTATGCTGGAGCTTTCTTCACCCGAAGTTCTGCAATTATTTCAATTCGATGTTTTGCATTGCATAGGTATCGGACTTTTATCGCTTCACGGACTTATCTTTTTCTTCAAACATGAATCACGGTTTTACTCGCTTGTTATTACAACAATATTTGTTGTTTGCTTTACAACTCCGTTTGTCTGGGATTTAGATTTTCTTAAATATATTCCTCCTGCATTTGCCCAAATGTTCAACGGAAATCACGGCTCGCCGTTTCCGCTTTTCCCATACGTTGGTTTTCTTTATGCAGGCGTTATTGTTTCGTGGGAGTTCCTTGTGGCTGTTGAGCATAATCGCGAAGGAAAATTTATGTACTGGCTCGCGGTGCTCGGCATGATATTTATTATCGCAGGATTTTTATTTGATATGATACCATGGCACCTCTATGCCACATATAATTATTGGTTCACAAGTCCAAACTATTTCCTCATCCGTCTCGGTTCGCTGATGGCAATTATTGCGGGCTTCTGGTATCTCTCTCGCGCAATAAAACAGCCGAAGAAAATATTCACCGTTCTCGGTATCGAATCGTTGTTTGTTTATGTTTTGCATTTGCTTGTGCTTTACGGTTCTTCCATGAATCCGCAATTAAACATGCAGGTTGTTTTTGGGCTGAACCGTTCGTTCATTGAAACGATTGGACTATTTGCAGGACTTTTCTTTTTGATGCTTTCGTCAGCGTTGCTATGGAATTACCTCAAGCGAAAACATTTCCCAACTTACAGATGGATTCAGATTACGATAGGTGGAGTGTTTTTGTACTTTTTATTTACGAGGGACTTTTAGAGCCAGATAACGCCGCGTGGGCTTTGCCCGCACAGCGTTAATTGTGTTTGCTATTTTATCTTATTAAAATAAATTTCTTAACCGCAATATAATCGCCGGCAACTAAACTGTAAAAATAAATGCTACTTGCCAGCTTAGAGCCATCAAACTGAATTTTGTAATTCCCCGCCTTTTTATTTTCATCCACAAGTGTTGCTACTTCTTGTCCGAGTAAGTCGTAAATTTTCAGCGTTACCCAACTATTAACAGGTAACCCCGCCTGACCGGCGGGCAGGTGATAACTAATAACTGTTGACGGGTTAAACGGGTTTGGATAGTTTTGCTCTAAATTAAATTGTGTCGGAATTTCACCCGCAGGATTATTCACTGACGTAATTAATTCTGATAATGGTCGTCGCCACAAACCTTGACGCTCAGGACAGGCAAATAGATTTGTGGTTAGTGTAATCGGACCAACAGTTATTGCTTTGATGGAAATTATCGGCAAGCTATCGCTATGTTCTGTCCAATTTTCTCCCAGATTAGTCGTGAGAAATACGCGAGAAGTTGTGGCAAATAGATTTTTACTACTCACCGCTAAACCATTTACACTTGATATTGGCAGCAATCCCGTATTAACTGAAGTCCAGGAAGTTCCGTTATTCGATGATCTAAAAACACCAGCACCAGTTCCAGCAAAAAGGTTAGTATCAATTTTAGCAAAAGCATTTATAGTCATATTATCTAAGCCTGAATTAACTACCGACCAATCGGTGCCATAGTTTGTTGAACGAAAAACACCACCCCCAGCAGTCCCTGCAAAAAGATATATCTCATCCGCTTTAAGTGCATTAACCTTTAGGGTTGTCAAACCAATACTCGCTGAAGTCCAGCTTTGACCATTATTAATTGATCTAAAAACACCATCATCAGTGCCTGCCCAGATATTCGCTCCATATACTTCAAGTACATTAACCTGTTTTCCCAAAAAGGTTAATGTCGAGCTAACATCTACCCAATTCGTGCCATTATTAGTAGATAAAAACACTCCGCCACCATAAGTACCAGCAAATAGATTTGCGCCGCTATTGGCAAGAGATTTTACGTACGGGTTTGTCAATCCTGAATTTACTGCTGACCGGCTGGCAGGGAAAAATTATTGGGATGGGTGTAGCAAAAACGGAAAAACAACTTTCAAAGGAGGTGTTTGAGCTTGCACATGATACGGGCAAACTCTTTCATGTATCCATTGATAAGAAGGATGTTATACTTGATAATTCTTACATGGGCAACACATACGGCGCAAGAACAGCAGCATGTGAATCTGCCATAAAGTTTTTTGATGAGAAAGAAGGAATTGTTTTAGATAATGTTTATACGGGCAAAGCCGCCGCCGGACTTTTAGATTATGCCAAACGAGGACTATTCTCGCCAAATGAAAATGTTATCTTCATTCACACCGGAGGAAGTGTGGAGATTTTTGAATAATAAAACATAGCAAGAACTCCGACTTCTCAACGAGTTGTCTATGACTCGTAGAGAGTTGTCAACTGGCTAAGCAAAATCGGGATAGAAGTCGGAGTTCTGAAAAATCTTATCTGATTAACAACATCTTCTTTACCTGCTGGAACGATTTGTTCGGATCGCTCACGCTCGCCGCTTCAAGACGGTAGAAGTACATACCGCTCTCGCTAAACTCGATGCATTCCATTCAACCACCTTGTATCCTGCTTGTTCCGCACCATCTAAAAGTGTAAATACCAACTGACCGAGCGCATTGTAAATTCGTAGCGTAACGCTACTCTGAATCGGGAGGTCATATCGAAACATTGTGCTTGGGTTAAAAGGATTCGGATAATTTTGATACAACGTGAATTCTTTTGGCATCAAATCTTCGGCTTGAACGTCAGTTATTCCGTTACCCGAAACTTCAAGGGAATCGTTTTTTGAAATTCCATCGTGCAGGAATATAATTTTGCCTGATTTAATTCCCAAGCTTGTAGGTTGGAATACGAGGTAAAGTTTTTGTGAATCCCCGACCGCAATGGAAAGTGTGTTTGGATAAAACGTAAATTGGTCGTCTGTTGAGTATATCGAATCAACACTTAATTGATATGTTCCAGTATTTTTAATATAAATGCTGTCAACTTGTGTAAAACTAATTCCAAGGTCTCCAAAATTTATACCTGTTTTGCTCATCGAGAATACCGGTGCGATTCCTACTCCGGTTGCAATCAAACTATCCGGTGAAGATGAAGCATCGTGGACAATGAATAACTTTGTTGTTCTTATTCCCATTTCAGTTGGATTGAATGTTACATAAAATATCGAACTATCGGATGGAGGGATACTCGCTGTTTGCTCTGAGATACTAAATTCAGGATTTTCTGATGTGATTTGATAAATATTTAGATAAGCTGTACCTGTATTTCGAACCATGAAGCTATCGACAGAAGTATTGTTAAGGCGAACACTACCGAAATCCACAATTTCTGGTTCAATAGAAATTGCCGGTGTGTCGAAATCAGAATAATCCACATAATCGCTTACACTATTTCCCAAACCGTTAGGATTTGTAACCGGATGATATGGACCTGATGGATCGCCCCACCAATTATGCCGTGCGTTTATTGTTACGCCCGAAGATGTATTTTGAACGCCGTAATTAGTGTTGTTATATATTTCGTTACTGTTTTGAATAGATCCGCTTATCAATGGATTAGCATTACCCGTACAGTAAATACCAACATTATTGGAGTGAATTTTATTTTGGAATATTTGAGGTGTTGTGGAGCCACCATTTAAATAGATCCCATGTCCGCCTGAATTCTGTATGATGCTATTACTTACTGTCGGTTGGTTTGTACTTTCACAGTAAATATTTGTTGTGGGTCCGTAAATAGGTTGACCTGCTTTCTCAATTACACAATACTCTAAGTTTGAAACTGCTCCATCGGCATCGCTCGCATTGTGAAAATATAATCCGCCCCAACCGTTATTCTCTCCGCTCGAAGATGTGAACGTTATTACACTATCCGGCTTTCCTATCGCCTGTAATTGACTCGATACAAACTTGAATAATAATTACTGCTTCTACACCCGGCTTTATCTCTAACTTCCCATCTCCTCCGTCGCTGTGTATTGCAATTCCGCCTAACACTAAATACGGTATTCCATCGTTGTACCAGACAGCGTCAGGAATTACTATGCCGCCTCCATTCACTCCGATTACTTCCGTTCCGTTACCGGTGAATGTATTTCCATTAATAAAAGGACTTGTATTAGAAGCCATTCTTATCGGGTAGGTGGTATTATTTATTATCGTATTGTTACTAATGATCGGTTTACCGCTGTTCACAAACACACCTTCAAGATTTGACTCAATAACATTGTTCGACAAATCGGGGCTGCCGCTTATTACGTATATTCCAGTTGCTACTGAATTGCGTATTGTATCGGAACTAATAACCGGACTGCTATTTTGTACTAATATTCCATGTCCGCCTGAATTCTGTATGATGCTATTACTTACTGTCGGTTGGTTTGTACTTTCACAGTAAATATTTGTTGTGTATCCGTAAATAGCCTGTCCTGCTTTCTCAATTACACAATACTCTAAGTTTGAAACTGCACCATCGGCATCACTCGCATTGTGAAAATATAATCCGCCCCAACCGTTATTCTCTCCGCTCGAAGATGTGAACGTTATTATACTGTCCGGCTTTCCTATCGCCTGTAATTGACCTCGATACAAACTTGAATAATAATTACTGCCCATCTGTATGCCTGTGTTTGGATTGAACCTTACTTCTACACCCGGCTTTATCTCTAACTTCCCATCTCCTCCGTCGCTGTGTATTGCAATCCCACCTAACACTAAATACGGTATTCCACCGTTGTACCAAACAGCATCAGGAATTACTATACCGCCTCCCTCAATGCCAACAGCTTGAATGCTATTATTTCGATACGAATTATTATTATGAAATAACTTAGTACTTGGAATCATTTGAACCGGAGCTGAATTTCCATTACCCCCGAATTCAAATATGCAATATGTAATATTGCTGATTAATGAGTTGTTAGTAAAACGAAGTTGTTTCCATTGTCCCACATCCTGTATAGTGTTTGATGTAGTGAAAATAATTGAATCGGTTTCTGTGCCATTAGCGATAAGTACACCGTTGATAGTAATGCTCAATGCTGAGTCGAGCTTCACAATAACTCCCGGCTCTATGGTTAAAGTAAGCCCTGCCGGAACGGTTACATCGCCTACGACGCTATACGGACTGTTTGAGAGAGTCCAGGTACCCGATTGGTTCCCGGAAACGTCTATAGCGAAAAGATGGGATGAAAAAATGAAGAAGAAAATGATAACCGATGTGATAATTCTTTTTTGTAAGATTGATAGTATAATTTGATTCATTACATACTCCTTATTAATTATAGAGACATCTGAAAAATTAAAGATAAAGTT
>PNNN01000012.1 GCA_013824245.1 Chlorobiaceae bacterium
TTGATGATGCCTAACTCATTTGAATACAGCCGGTAGATAACCATCCTAACAAAATCCTTCCGTTGAATTTCAATAAATTGAACTTATCCAAAACCATTTAAATTATTAATATTCATCTTTGATTTCCAACGAAATTTTTCGTACAATTATTGCACGTAAATAATTTTTTATGACAATACCGATCTGAGATCATCATCGGATCATACCGTTCTAAATCCCTTAATATTATATGAAAGTGAGGTTTTTTCATAAATGAATGTGAGTCAGCTTGCACGTTCGATAGCTGAATCGCCGACACTGAAGCTTACTGAAGAAGCTCGGTTACTAAAAGAAAAAGGCGAAGCGGTTATTCACCTCGGAGCGGGTGAACCAAAAAATAAAGCCCCAATTAACGCCATTCTAAGTTCTGCAGCAAAACTTAATACAGGCGACGTGAAATATACGCCAACCGATGGCACCCCATCGCTTAAGAAAGCAATCATCAGATACACTGAAGAGAACTACGATAAGATGGTAGCACCCGAAAATATTATCGTCTCGGCAGGTGCTAAACAATCTGTCTTCAATTTACTCTACACTTTACTAAATCCGCAGGAAGAAGTAATCATACTCGCTCCTTATTGGGTTAGTTATCCAGAAATGGTGCGCATGTGTTACGGTGTTCCCGTTATTGTTACACCGGAAGACGGTTCGTTCCATCCGCGAATGAAAGACATCGAACAAAAAGTCAGCTCGTACACTAAGGCGATTATCATAAACAGTCCAAACAATCCTTCGGGCATCATGTACAGCGAACAATTCATCACGGAGATTATTGATTTCTGTGAGCGCAAAGGTATTTACTGCATCATGGACGATATCTACCACAAACTTATATTTGATGGAAGAAAACCGATTTCTGCTTACAAGCATACAAAAATAGATTTAGAGAATTCTAAAGTCATCGTCGTGAATGGTATCTCGAAACTTTACGGAATGACAGGATTCAGGATCGGCTGGACGGTTGCGCCAAAAGCGTTGACACAGATTATGACCAACGTACAAGGACAGATTACAACAACTACATCCGTTATTCTCCAGGCAGCGGCAGAAGGCGCGTTGATGGGAATACAAAGCATCGTAGAGGGATTACGGTTGATGATAGAAAACAACCGCAACGTTATGATGCAAGAGTTGCAATCGTTTAATGGTGTGAAGATAACGAAGCCCGATGGAACGTTTTATTGTTTACCCGATTTCAGTGCGTATAACAAAAACTCACTTGAATTATCGAACTTCCTTCTCAAGAAAGCGCTCGTTGTTACGGTTCCCGGAAAAGAATTCGGCATGGAAGGACACTTACGATTAAGCTACTGCGGAACAATCAAAGAAATTAAGCAAGGCATTGAACGCATCAAGTGGGCGCTTGATCCAAATTCACCGAATGAAATATTTATCGGCGAACGGAAATTAGTGAGGGATTGGTTATGAATAATTTACTGAACATTAAAACACCGGCTCAAGATCAAGCTAAAGCACTCAAGAGTGATTATGGACTTGATAATCACAGCTTAACAAATCTTAACACAGTTTATTGGAATTTACCGACTGAAGCTCTTTATGAAGAAATAACATTCCGAGGTGAAGCACGAATTTCCAAACACGGTCCTATTATCGCGCACACCGGAAAACATACCGGCAGATCGGCAAATGATAAGTTCGTGGTGAAGGAACCATCAACACAGGATAAAGTTTGGTGGGGCGAATATAATCGACCGTTCAATCAGGATAAATTCAACGAAGTGTGGAGCCGCCTGCAGGGTTTCTTGCAAGGTCGCGACCTTTTCGTACAGGATTGTTACGCAGGAGCTGATGAGGAATACCGTTTGCCCATCCGTATCATCACAGAAAAAGCTTGGCACAGCGCGTTCGTACGGAATATGTTTATACTGCCAAAGACGGCTGAAGAGTACAAACGCCACGTTCCTGATTTCACACTTCTGTCGATACCTTCATTCAAAGGACTTCCACAGATTGATGGAACTGCGACTGAAACTTTTATACTCCTTAACTTCGAACAGAAATTAGGTATAATTGGCAACTCTGCATACGGTGGAGAAATTAAGAAATCTATTTTCACAGTTATGAATTTCTTAATGCCGTTGGATGGAGTAATGCCGATGCACTGCTCTGCGAACATCGGGAAAGAAAAAGACACAGCTCTCTTCTTCGGATTATCGGGCACTGGTAAAACGACACTTTCTGCCGATCCGAACCGTGGACTAATCGGCGACGATGAACACGGCTGGAGCGATGAAGGTATCTTCAATTTTGAAGGCGGATGTTACGCAAAAGTTATCCAACTTTCTCCGACCGCAGAACCGCAGATTTATGCCTGCACTAGAAAATTTGGAACAATTCTCGAAAACGTGGTCTACGATCCCGTTACACGTATGATCGATCTTGATGATCCAACTCTTACAGAAAATACTCGTGCATCCTATCCGTTAGAGTTTATAGATAACGCTGTGCCCGAAAAGGTTGGCGGGCATCCAAAGAACATCATTCTTCTAACTTGCGATGGGCTTGGTGTTATGCCGCCTATTGCAAAGCTCTCACCCGAACAGGCGATGTACCAGTTCATGTCGGGCTATACAACAAAAGTTGCAGGTACCGAGATGGGACTTGGCAAAGAGCCGGAGTTGACATTCAGCGCATGTTTCGGCGCACCTTTTATGGTACATCATCCAGCCGTTTATGCAGATTTGTTGAAACTCAAAATGTTGAAGTACGGCGCTCATTGCTGGCTGGTAAACACCGGCTGGGTTGGCGGACCATACGGTGTAGGTAAACGCATAAGCATAAAGTACACGCGACAATTACTGAACGCGGCTCTTAGCGGTGAATTGCTCAAGGTTAAGTTCAAAAAAGATCCGCTCTTTGGCTTTGAGGTGCCTGAAACGTGCGGAGATATACCACAGAGCGTTCTCAATCCCGCATCGTCATGGCACAGCAAAGAAGCACACATGACGAAATATAAACAGCTTGCAAGTCGGTTCATCGAAAACTTCAAGAAGTACGAAGCCGGCTGTCCGGTTGAAGTTATTAAGGCAGGACCTAAGGTGTAGAATGTGTTAGTTGTGAGTAGTAAGTAACTATGAAACTCCGATTTCGAAAGAGGTCGGAGTTTTTTATTTGTTGACGAAAAGATAATTTATTACTGATGAGTAACCCTCTCCCTGTCCCCTCCGATATTCGTCGGAATGGGACATCCCTCTCCCGAACTCGTCCTGAGCAATGTCGAAGGATCGGGAGAGGGAACGAGGGAGAGGGTCAAAGGGTCATTCTAAAGACATTTCGAGCACTTGACCTTAAACCTGATATTTGCTAAATTGTACGCAAAGGAGAAGTAGGATGAAAAGGATGCCAATTATATTTTTAGAATCGTCAACAAGTTACACAGACACGATTTCATTTCTCAATCAGACAATTAAAAAGTTATTAATAATTTACGGTAGGATGCTATACCCCACAGCATGAAAGAAAAGAGTATTATATTGAAACAATATATTAATAGTTAACCTTTCTAAAGGAGTTCATTCGAAGAATATGACCCCAGAGTGGTTGATTCAAGTATTGTGGTTTGTTGCCTCAGGCTTAGCGCTCGGTTTCTTTTATTACTATCTTGCGAAAAAAGAAAAACTCAAAGCAATTTATTGTTTTATTATTGCAATAGTCGTGGTATTAATAATTGTAATTCTAATGACAAGCAATGATAACATTAAAAATAAATCACAGGCACACGCTAATCCGTTACATGTTCGATACCTTACATCATTAGTATTGGAATACCCCGGTCCATTGTTGTACGTTTACGATTCAGAGTTTGGAAAATTAATCGCACCGGTTGGGTATGCTGTTGTTATTGAAGTTGTGAATAATCGCCCCACTCCAACGAAAATAGCATCGTATTATATAGATGTAGGTGTGGGGGGACAGTGGATTAGACTACTGAATCTTTCAACATTGATATCAATCGACTTATTTTGGGCAATGGATTCTTTAAAGGCCTGCCGTAGACTTGATTTTAGGACAAATAGCTTTGATCTACAAGCTAGGGATAAAAACATTGCACCTGGTGAAAGTATTAAGGGTTGGATGTTTTTTGAGTGGCCCATTGAATTAAGAGGCAATATTCCCAGTTTTAGTAACATACGTGTTTTTATAGAAAACATACACGGAGAAAAAGAAAATGTTGTACTAGATGTAATAAATATACAGGAGGCAGGTATCAGCATGTTGCAAGGCAGCGAACTGATTGTATATTCAAGAGTAGAAAATGCAGACCTAAGTGGACTCGAAGTAATACCTTTTGTTGACCGTACAAGGGGATTAAAGTAACAAAACATTGAATGAGAATATTTTATTTTACATCTACGCAGGTTAACTACATGCCGAAGCTTACGGCTCACATGGGTTAATACCTGAGCGACCGCAGCTTAGCCACCATCCGTTAGGCAATACAGATAAGGTCACTAAATTCCAATCGTTGCGTGTTCTGGCTTTGCTGATCAGGTGAACCTTGCAAAGGCTAATCTGTGTTCTAACTCTGACGCCTTCGTAAAGTTAGTGTAATTACTGCCGTTTCTTACTAACCTTTCTCCCTCACGCGTACGTTTTTGTTGAGTCCTTCAGAAAACCTCCGACTTTTACTTTGGCAATGCGGTGTAAAAAGTCGGAGGTTTATCTCAGCAAATTCTTGGATGTACCAAACGCAACCCGGTTAGCGTTTAGTGGCACTAAACGTCAATAGACTTGCGTTTAGTTCGGACGATTATTCTTAGCTTGAACAATGATAGGTTAGTATTCATCAAAATACGCTAAATATCTCAGCTTCACTCAGCGTTTTCTCTGCAAACTTAGCGGTTAAAACTTTACTTAAATTTCTTCCTCAACGCCCGCTTCACACTTACAGGCACAAACCCCGATACATCCCCGCCCATTTTCGAAATCTCACGCACGATGCTCGAGTTTAGATATGTATATTTCTCGTGAGGCATAAGAAAAACCGTTGTAATCTCGTTAGCAAGTTTACGGTTCATCAATGCCATCTGGAACTCGTACTCAAAATCCGAAATAGCGCGCAACCCGCGGACGATAGCTGTTGCTTTTTTCTTCCGTGCGAATTCTACAAGCAACCCGTCGTAACTTTCAACAGTAACATTTTTAATTTTCTTCACTGCCTCTTTAATCATTTTCATCCGCTCTTCGGTATTGAACAACGGTTGTTTGGCACTGTTACGGGCAACCATAACAATCACTTTATCGAACATGCCGCTCGCCCGTTCAATAATATCGAGATGACCGAATGTTATCGGATCGAATGTCCCGGGATAGATTGCTGTCTTCATGCTTTCTCTCCATTCAATTTATGATGAATAAAGAAACTCACCCGCGTATTGCCGAATTCTTTTTGCACCGCAAGCGAAAACAGCGGCGACGCATCGAATACGGTTCGCTTGGAATGTTCAATTATCAAATAGCCGCTCGAATTTAAAATATTTTTTTCAAAGATGGTCCGCGGTATTTCGTTTAATCGTTCGTATGAATATGGTGGATCGGCAAATATCAGGTCAAACGATCTGCTCGATTTTTCAATGTAACTCATCGCATCACTGCGTATGATTTCAGTATCGGGTATACAGTTAAGCGATTCCGCGTTTTTTTCCATGACATCCAGAATTTCTTCCATATCATCCACGAAAACAACTTTACCGGCTCCGCGGCTCAACGCCTCGAATCCTAAACTTCCGCTCCCGGCAAACATATCGAGTACAAGAATTCCCTTCAACCCCAACCTGTTCTGCAGCATATCAAATATCGTTGTCTTCACTCTATCCGTTGCAGGTCTGACGGATTTATCAGGCAGTGTCTCAAGCACTCTTCCTTTATATTTCCCGGTGATGATTCTCATTTCATCTCTTCCTTAACGCAACGCCAACGCTTGCCGCAAAGCAATGTTCTTTGCCCGCAAATTGTTTAAACTCTTTGCACGATGATGTTGTAATATTTCTTCTAAAAGGATTGAGCATATTCACATGAACACCTAACTTGTTTCGTAACACGATTCCCATATCCTGCAAAGCGTTTGATCCGCACAGGTATATCTCTGATACGATTTCATCTTGCTTGATCGATTGAAATAATTCGATAATATTATCGGGAGATGTTTGATGTCCGAGAGCAAACTTAACTACCCTGCCGTTGGCAATAATTCCCAAGCTCAATTCATTCATATCAACCAAAACTAACAATACTGTTTTTGATTTCACTTCTGGAAAAGCGGCATAAAGCGATTGTTCCGCCCCGAAAAAAGAAGTGTCGGCAATGTGAAGCTCAATCTTTTTTGACTCGAGAACCGACTGGATACCGAAAAGTTTCGAGCGTTGAATCGCAACAACCAAGACATCCGCCACCTGCTCACGCGCCGATATACGCAGTGTGTGCAAATCGTAGATATATTCTTTCGGTTGATAACCCTTTATAAAATTCGACAACTCCCAATGAACATGCCCGTTCTGTTCAGTTTGATTCAAACTTGTATCCAAAGGAAAACTATGCAGGACAACAGAATTAATATCAAGAGCGACTGATACTTTCGAAACTTTTTTCAAGAGACGGATATCGGGTGATGTTATTTTATTTAGATACCAATGATCGGCAACAGCAGACACGGAAAACTCGTTCAGATAAATCAATTTGGTTTCTTTCAATCTGACTTCGCAAACTGCTAATTGAGCTTTGTTGCCCGAATAACTTATTCCGGTTATAATTTCTTTTCCCATCTATTACTTTCCAACCGTGACCAACGGTAATATTTTTTCGAACTTCTTTTCTCCAATGCCTCCGACTTTCTTCAGGTCGGAAACAGATTTGAAGTTCCCATTAATTTTTCTATATGCTACAATTTTTTGGGCTATACCTTCACCAATACCGGGCAAACCCATCAGTTCCGTAATTGTTGCAGAATTTATATTGATTGAACTTGAATTTTTACTTGATAAAATCTGGCGTCCGGTTCCATTAGACTCATCTGCCAGATTTTCTTTTGAACTTAACTTTAATGAAGCACTATCAGCGATAGCGGAACGCGCATAGAACTCAGAGTCGACCGATGAATAATCATATTCCGGCTTCGATGTGTAAGAAGATTTGAATATTTTAATCCCTATACCTGCTAAAAATGTAATAGTCAAAAATAGAATTATCCGGGTTTCGTTTTTGGTGAACCCAAGCATCTGATTAATTTTAGAAATAATACCCATAACTCAGGATAAAATGTCTTTCATTTTTTCAAAAAATGTTTTATCGGAATGCGCCGATTTATCTCCTTCATGCGGCTGAACATTTTCGCTTTTTGAAAGTTGTTTTATCAACTCTTTATCTTCTTTTGATAAATGAGTAGGCACATAAACATTAACTCTGACCAATTGATCACCCCGATAATCACCACGCAGGTTGGGAATTCCTTTTCCCCTTAATCGGAGGATTTTACCGGATTGTGTACCGGGTTCAATTTTCAATTTTGCTTTTCCGCTGATTATTGGAATCTCAATATCTACGCCCATTACCGCCTGTGGATAACTCACGAGCAGATCAAGCAGGATATCGTCCCCGTTGCGCGTAAAAATCGGATGCGAGTCTTCTTCGATCACAACAATCAAATCGCCCGGTTCGCCGCCGCGCTGACCTGCGTTACCCTGACCTTGAAGCGGAATATAATTTCCTTCAGAAACGCCTGCAGGTACATTTACTTTTATAGTAGTCTCGCCTTGCAGCCGCCCCTCGCCGTGGCATCCGGTGCATCGTTCTTTTATTATTCGACCCTCACCGCCGCAATTTGTGCATGTTGTAACACTTATGAACTGACCAAAAACCGAACGCGACACCTGTCTCACTTCACCATTACCATTACAAACCGGACAGTTTATTTTCGACGATCCTAATTTTGCTCCGCTACCGTTGCAAATATCACACCCCTTCCATCGTTTCACTTTCAATTTCTTTTCAACACCCGATGCAATTTCTTCCAAAGAAAGTTTCAGCCGAATTTTCAAATCAGAACCTGGTGTACCCACCTGAGTTCTCCCGCGAGACGAAGACCTGCCGCCAGTAAATACATCCTCAAAAATAGATCCGCCTATGCCCCCACCAAAGATATCGCTGAAATGCTGGAACACATCATTGAAATTTGTATATGTATGGAAATCGGAACCGGCGCGCATTCCTTCATGCCCGAATTGATCATACCGCCGGCGTTTGGTATCATCGCTTAAAACTTCGTACGCCTCAGCCGATTCTTTGAACTTCTCCTCCGCTTCTTTGTTCCCCGGATTTCTGTCGGGATGCCACTTCATCGCTGCTTTTCTGTAAGCTTTCTTTATTTCATCCTGCGATGCCGATCGTGAAAGTTCAAGTATCTCGTAATAATCTCGCTTTGCCATTTTTTCCTTTAGTCCATTTCAGATAAATTGTTTTTGGGCGATCCTTCCGAATCATTCTTGTCGGAAGATACAATCACCTTTGCATGCCTCAGCACTCGATCATGAAGTAAATATCCCTTCTCAACCTCTTGTAAAATTGTATGCGGCGGATGTTCCGCCGATGGCATCTGAAGTAGCGCGTCGTGGAATTCCGGGTCGAACGGCTTTCCAACAACATCCATCGGTTTCACACCTTGAAGCTCGAGTATTCTTTTTAACTTAATATAGATTAGCTCAATACCTTTGACGAGACTTTCTTTTTCGGTATTTGTATTCTTCAATGCAGCAAGTGACCGTTCAAAATCATCAAGCACCGGAAGTATTTTTTCAATTAATTCTTCATTTGCATACCGGATTATATTTCCTGTCTCGTTCTCAATCCTTTTTTTATAGTTCTCAAACTCCGCCGCTTTCCTTAACACCTGATCTTTATACTGGTTCACGTTATTCTCAAGCTCAACAATTTTCGAGCTGAGCATATCGGTTTCTGTAAGCTCAGGAAGCTGGTTTTGAATATTCACAGTCTGTTCTTCTGTTTTCTGCTGATTCAAATTATTTATGTTTTCCTCATCCATATTTTATTGATTTTTATAAGATTTTGATAAAGATATGTTGAAACTCATTAAATAATAACCATTTTTAAAAACTTTTCCAAAAGATAGAGCCATACAGAGATATGAATTTAATATGCTATCATCAAAACCGAGCGGAATTTCCCCTTTGATGGATATTATTAGCCATCTGTTTTATATTCGATAGAGATTAATACGCTGAATTCCAGAACCCTTAAAAATTGGAATAATTAAGCATTTTAAAAAGATGATGGGGATTGATTTTTGGTATGATGATTGCATTATATAAATCAACTCCTTAAAGAAATATTTGTGGATTAGTGATGAAACCCCGGCTTAAAGTCGGGGTTTTTTATTGACCTTCGTTGCCTTGTGCAAAATATCACACAGCCGTTGCGAAATGCTCGCTTATCAATTACATTGAATCAGGATTAGTTAATTGGTGGATTAGAGATAACCCCAGTCGGATTGGCTGGGGTTTTATATTTTATAGAAAACCTCTGGTATCTTATCATACCTGCCTCGCTGGGAGAGAGATCATTCTCCCGACCTAACAAGAAAACCTCTGGTATCTTCTTTTGTTTATCTTAGTCAGATACCAGAAGTTTTGCAAGGCTATTTAATTCCTGTACCACTCATTTTTAGGTGTGAAGTTTTTCCCTTTTCGTATGCTTTGCTTTTTTTTCTCTATCGCCAAGTGTATCAACTTATCGAGTAATCGGGGATACCGCAACCCAGATGCTTCCCAAAGTTTCGGATACATGCTGATTGATGTAAAGCCGGGGATTGTGTTGATCTCATTAAAATAAATTTTGTTTGTCTTCTTTGTAACAAGGAAATCAACACGCGCCATTCCGGCACAGTCGATTGATCTAAAACCGAGCAGAGCATATTCTTGAACTTTTTTAATTGTCGGATTGGCGAGCTTTGCCGGTATGATCGCCTCAGATTTTCCATCGATATATTTTGCGTCGTAATCATAAAACTCGTTTGAGGAAATAATTTCGCCCGGCACCGAAACTTCAGGATCGTCATTACCCAGCACGCTTATTTCGATCTCTCTCGCATTTTCTATACTCTTCTCAATTAAAATTTTCCGGTCATAGTTGAGCGCTAATTTAATCGACTTGATAAGCGATTTTCGATTCTTCGCTTTAGATATCCCAACACTCGATCCTGAATTTGCCGGCTTCACAAACAACGGATAACCTAATTTCTTTTCAATTTGATTTATTATCTTTTGTGAGGAGTTTCTAAATTCATTTTCAAAAAACCAAATGTACGGAGCAACCGGTATACCTACATTTTCGCAAAGTTGTTTTGTGATGACTTTATCCATTCCAACTGCAGACCCGAGAACTCCCGCCCCAACATACGGAATTCCTGAAAACTCGAAGAGTCCTTGAATGGTACCGTCCTCTCCGAATGTTCCGTGAAGAACAGGAAATATGACATCCAGATCATCCTTTGTAAATGGTCTCGGCGGTCCATCAACCAAGGACGGATAATTAAAGAATGGATCCGGGGAGATGAAACTGCCGCCTTCTTCATAATGATTTTTTTTATTCTTGATACGCTCAAGTAAACCATCACCGCAGAGCCACTTGCCTTCTTTTGTAATACAGATTTCGATGATCTCATATTTCTCTTTATCGAGTGCGGCAATGATAGAAGAAGCAGAAACAAGCGAGACTTCATGTTCTGCTGAACGACCGCCAAATATTACAGCGACTTTGATTTTACCTGCCCGCCGAGCAGGCGCAGATTTTCGATTTTCAATTTTTGATCTCATATCTATGTTGTTAGTTCCTTAATAAACTCATAACTCATAACTCATAACTCATAACTCATAACTCATACCTCATAACTCATACCTCATAACTCACATCTCATATCTCTACGCTCTGAGCATTTTTTTCACAAGTTCTCGGATTTCCTCATCAGATGGTGAAGTTACGGATTTTTCTTCATTTGAACAACTTGTCTCACAAGCGATTTTATTCGAAAAGTCCTTGCTGTACGATTGCTGACTGATTGCCCTGAGTTTTTCAACTTCTTCCTGAGTAAGCGGTTTTTCTCCGCCTAACATTCGCGCAATAAAAGTGATGTGAGCGGCGTGTTCGACCTTTTCCATCTTGAAATACGCATCCCACAGATCTTTGCCATAAGTTACAACTCCATGATTAGCAAGAAGAATCGCATCAGCATTTTTCACATATGGCTCAAGGGATTTCGATACTTCTTCAGTGGATGGCGTTGCGTACTCGGCAAGTGGAATCGCACCAAGACCAACTATTACTTCCGGGAATAAACATTCGTTCAGCGGCTGACGGGCAGTTGCAAAACCGGTTGCGTACGGCGGATGAGCGTGGACAATCGCATTGACATCGGATCGTTGAGAGTAAATGTATAAATGCATGCCAATTTCTGTTGATGGTAGATGGTTGCCCGATAAAACGTTTCCGCTAAGATCAACTTCGACAAGATCATTTTCTGTTACCATGCCTTTGTTAATAGCAGTACGAGTTGTGAGGATGTTGCCATTATCAAGTCGAACACTTACATTGCCGTCGGTTGCCGTGATAAAACGATTTGCGTAAAGGCGGTGGCAGATGTTGATTAATATTTCAATATTTTGATTCTTATTTTCCATCAGCTTGAAATACAATATTGCTATTCATCAATATCGAAAACATATTTGGGATCATACGGTACGTAATATTTTTTAAGAAACGAGATATATTCTTCTTTAAATGTCCGTTTTTTGTGGTGTTCTTGTTGCTCTTTAATATAATGAATTACTTCATCTAATTGAGAATGTGAATATGAAAAAGCTCCATACCCTTCTTGCCAAAGGAATTTTGTTTTGAGAATTTTTTTCTCATTGATCCATTTTGATGAATTCGCCTTTATATCCCGGACTAATTCAGAAAGAGAAGCATCGGGCTTCATACCGATTAAGAGATGGATATGATCGGGCATTGTGTTTATTGCGAGAAGTTTATGATTCTTATTTTGTATTATACCGGTGATGTATTTGTGTAATTCTTCGCGCCAATCTTGTTGGATCAACGATACTCGTTGCTTAACTGAAAATACAACATGAATATAAATTTGTGTGAATGTATTTGCCATTTTTTATTTCGCTCCTCACGGAGCTTTCCTCCTTTCTTTATTATTTCTATAATCATTTATCCCCTCCGGGGATAGATTAATCTTACTTAGAACTATGATCTTGTTAGTCCCGTAGGGACGACATGTAGATAGATCATCAAATACCACTTCGAGATAGCTCCGTAGGAGCGACATGCCATCTTTTTTTATTTTTACTTTTTATCCGCCTTAGGCGGATTGATTTTTTACTTGTTTAATCCATTCCTCCGCTATCTGCACGGCATTTGTTGCCGCGCCTTTGCGGAGATTATCGGATACTATCCAAAGATTCAATCCGTTTGCTATCGTCTCATCGCGGCGTATGCGACCAACGAAGACATCATCTTTTTCTTGCGACCAGATGGGCATGGGATAAATGCTCTTGGCAACATCATCCAGAAGTGTTACTCCAGGTACCTTCCGTAATAAATCAAATACATCTTCGATCTTGAATTGTTTTTCAAATTCAACATTAACCGATTCGCTATGTCCACCTTTAACCGGTACCCGCGCACAAGTTGCAGTTACTTCGATTGAATCATCTCCCATTATCTTCTTTGTCTCATTGACCATTTTAATTTCTTCCTTTGTATAACCACCATCAACAAATACATCGATCTGCGGAAGAACATTGTACGCGATCTGGTGAGGAAATTTCTTTTCAACATTTGTTTTTTTTGCCAACTCCCCCTCAAGCTGGTCAACTGCTTTCTTGCCGGCTCCGGTAATTCCCTGATAAGTTGAAACAACAACGCGTTTGATTTTCCATTTATCATGAAGAGGTTTTAAAACCACAACCATCTGAATTGTTGAGCAATTTGGGTTAGCGATAATTCCTTTGTTTTTAAAAATATCTTGTGGATTCACTTCAGGTACTACAAGCGGCACATCCGGCTCCATACGCCATGCACTGCTGTTATCTATGACAAGCGCTCCGGCTTTAACCGCATGAGGCGCAAACTCTTTGCTGATTGCCCCACCCGCGGAAAATAATGCTATATCTATTCCCTTAAAACTATTCTTTGTCAACTTGTTAACATCAACCGGCTGACCGTTAAAAACGATTGTTGTCCCTGCCGACTTTGCAGAAGCGAGCAGTCGAAGTTTAGCAACTGGAAATTTTCGTTCTTCCAAAACTTGTATCATCTTGCGACCAACAAGTCCGGTTGCGCCCACAACAGCTACATTATATTGTTTCATTGACAGATTGAATTATTGAATAATTGTTAATCTTTTTCTATTGAACCACCAGATGAATGAGCATGAAGTAAGGATAAGTCAAAATACTGATAATATTTGAGAACAGCATACTGAACGGTTGCCAGCGCATAATGATCAGAACAATAAAAATTCCATAGAATCCTAAGCGCTGATACTGCTCGCTCATTTCGGCAGGCAGCAGTGCGGCAACCACATGGGATCCATCAAGCGGCGGAATCGGGATAAGATTGAATACCGCAAGCACAACATTGAGAGTTATTCCGCCCGCGAACATTTTGAGAAAAAAACTGAATGCTTCCTCGATAACCGGATTGTTGATTGGCACCACTTGCCCAAGTAATGCAATCAGGATAAACATAATTGTGCAACCAAGCCCAACAAGGAGATTCGAAATTGGTCCCACAATTGAAACAAGTATATCATCTCTCCGATAATCCGAAAAATTATATGGATTGATGGGAACCGGTTTTGCCCATGCAATAAAAACTCTGCCTGCGACAAAAAGCGAAAACATTGGAACAAGGATAGAACCAATCGGATCGATATGCGGAATAGGGTTTAACGTTAATCTTCCCATCTGTTTTGCCGTTGGATCGCCAAGCTTTAAAGCCATCCAACCATGTGCAACCTCGTGAATGACGACCGAAAAAAGTAATATCGGTAAAATATATAGCTGTTCGAGCATGAAACCTTATAGTTATGAATTATGAGTTATGAATTATGAGTCATGGAATTTTATTAGGATGCTTCTGACGGATAGCGTTCAATTCGCGGTAAAATAGATTTATCGAGGGCAAAACATTTTGCAAGGTCGGGTTTATACCCTTTAGCATAATACGTGCCGGTGGTTGGATTCATGACATAATCACCTTTGAATTTACCGGCAGCGATACTTTTCAACATATCAATAAATAAATCGAGGTCTTCCTCGTTATTATAACAACCAAGAGAAGCGCGAACTAACCCGGGTATATTTTGTTTATTGCCGGCTACCATCTCAGCAGTTAACCTGCGGTCTTCCTCAGAAGAAATTCCCAACATTCTTTTCACGTACGGATGAGCGCAAAAACAACCGTTTCTTAAACCAATTCCACCCTCAGCACCAAAAATCGCGGCAACCAGAGCGTTGTGCATTCCTTCAATATTAAAAGTTATTACTCCTACTTTATTTTTAAAATCATCTAAAGGTCCGAATAATTTAACTTTGGGTATTTTCATTAATTTTTCATAAGCATACTCAAGTAAATCAGTTTCGTGCTGAGATATATTATTCATACCCACTTCTTCGAGCATCAAAATCGATTTTGCCAATGCTATCGCACCTACTACATTCGGGCTGCCTGCTTCATCTTTATCGGGCGGAGTGCTCCAGTATACTTCATCGAGTGATACAGCAGTTACAACTCCACCGCCAACAGCATCGGGCAAACCATGTTCAAAGAATTTCCGCTGTCCAATTAAAACACCAGTTCCAAAAGGTGCGTACATTTTATGAGCGGAGAATGCGAGAAAATCTATATGAGCCGGATCGTTATCGGGAAGAATATTGATTGCCCGATGAGGCGCGAGTTGCGCGGCATCGACAAATATTTTTGTTCCCGCTTCATGTGCCCATTTTGCTATTTCGTGAACGGGGTTACATATTCCGGTTATATTGGATGCACCGGTAACAGCAATAAGCTTTACTTTCTCTTTATGAGTTTTCAACGCATTCCTAAGATCATCCAGACGCAATCTGCCGACATCATCAACATCGATATGGATAACTTTGCAATATTTTCTCCATGGTAAATCGTTCGAGTGGTGCTCCATAATCGTAGTAATAACGACATTATCTTTCTCTAACTCCAACCTGTTCGCGAGCTTATTGATTGCTTCGGTGGAATTTTTTATCAATATAACTGTATTTGTAGATAAATCAGCACCAACAAATTTTCCTATGATGTCGTGTGCATGATCGTATAATTCGGTGGAGACAAGAGATTTATACCCTGTTCCTCTATGGACACCCGAATACCAAGGCATGAATTCTTCAACGCATTTTAGAACAGAACGAAATGTTGGTGTACTTGCCGCATTATCCAAAAATATATATCGCTGCTCGGTGCCATCAAGCAGGGGAACCACAGAATTGATGCCGACCAGCTCATCTCTTAAATCTGAAAGTGTAAGTTTTTTCAATTGCATTTTATCCCCTCGGATGAAACGTTTTGTGAACTTCTTTTAAATATTCCCGATCAATATGAGTGTAAATTTGCGTGGTTGAAATATCGGAATGTCCCAACATTTCCTGAACGGCGCGCAAGTCGGCGCCGCCCTCGAGCAGATGAGTGGCAAATGAATGCCTGAATGTGTGAGGATGAATTTCTTTTTTGATGCCGGATTTCACCGTACATGCTCTCACTATATTCCACACCGCCATTCTCGACATCGGTTTCCCGCGCAAGTTAAGGAATAGAACATCTTGCCCTCTTCCCGATACAGCGATTTCTGAACGGACTTCCACCTTATATCTCTTGATCCACTCAAGCGCAGATCTGCCTATTGGTACAAGTCGTTCTTTTGATCCTTTCCCAAAAACACGCACAATACCTTCATCAGCATAAATATCTCGCTGTTTGATTGTGATTACTTCGGTAACCCGCATACCTGTTGCATACATCGTCTCTAAGATAGCGCGATCACGTATGCCCGCCGGCTCCATAGAATTAGGTTGAGAGATAATCAATTCGACTTCATCAGGATTCAAAACATCAGGAAGTGTTTTCGACTGCTTTGGTGTGTCGATATTCTCCGCCGGGTTAGATTTTAATATGCCCTCGCCTGCTAAATATTTATGGAACATTTTTATTGAGGAAATGTTCCGCGCAACGCTGCGCGGCGATAATCCGTTCTCAGCCAATGAACTTAAAAATTTCACGATCTGTTTTTCAAGAACGTCATCCAACCTTTCTATACCCTGATATTTCATATAATCCAGATAGCGCGACAGATCGAGTTGATATGATACGATCGTATTTTTTGAAGCATTTTTTTCGAGCTTCAGATGATGGATATAAGATCGAAGATTATCAATCATGGATTTTTGGCAGGATTCTCTTCATTGATTTGTTTTGGCGTTTGATCGTCCGGCTGGTTTGATGTTGGAGATTGTTGAACATCAATCTCCATCGCAGGAATAAGAACATCATCCTCAACCGCAGATTGTGTTACCGGGGTTGGTGCAGTAAATTTTATTTCTAAAGATTCCTGATGTTTAGTTTCAGTGATTTGCTCATCAATAATCGCATCCGGTTCAGGATATTTTATCCGGTGATGATGAATACCGAGAAGTATTTTTAAAAATCCTTCTTTAATTTTTGTCAGATCACGGAGAGTCAATTCGCACTCATCAAGTTGACCATCCATAAACCTATGTTTAATCATATTGTCGATTGCCGATTCAAGCTTTTGCGGAGTTAGTTCCGAAATCGTACGTGTTGCCGCCTCAACAGAATCTGCAAGCATAACAATACCGGTTTCTTTTGTCTGCGGTTTTGGTCCGGGATAAAGAAAATCTTCTTCACGCACTCCATCTTTCGTCGGTCGCTTTGCCGCTTGTTTCAAAGCTTTATCGAAAAAGAAAGAAATTCTTGTTGTGCCGTGATGCTGTGGTATAAATTCAAGTACCGATTCAGGGATGCCGCGCTCGCGTCCAAGTTCAATTCCTTCACGAACGTGCGCAGAAATAATTAAAGCGCTCATACGCGGTTTAAGTCTGTTATGCCGGCTGTGCGGTCCCACCTGATTTTCGATAAAATATTCAGGTTTCAACAGTTTTCCAATGTCGTGGTAATAACCGCCAACGCGGGCAAGAATCGAGTTCGCTCCGATTGCTTCAGCGGCGGCTTCTGCAAGGTTTCCTATCGTAACACTATGATGAAATGTGCCGGGAGCTTTTTCAGAAAGTTCGATCAGAAGCGGATGGTTAAAATCGGCAAGCTCTGCCAACAGTAAATCGGTTGTTACACGAAACACTTTTTCAAATAACAACACTAAACCGTAAGTGATCAATGGCGAGAATACTGCATTCCCAACAATGAAAGAACTCTGCAACATAATTTGAGTTATATTTTCGATATGCTCGATTGAGAGAGCGATGATTGATAACGCATAACCCACAAAGATATAAATCATCGACCAAAATATTTGAGTGCGGCTGCGGATGTCGCGCACTGTATATGCGGCTAATGCGCCGGCAACTATTGATGATAGGGCTATCGCATAATCGTTGCCGCGAATACCTGCAATCAGAAAAGCGATTGTAACAGTTCCGTAAAATGCAACACGCGTATCGAAAATAATCGCAAACAACATAGAAGCGACGGGAACAAAAATTAAATACTGCAACGGTTCCTGAACATTTATGCTTACAGAGAGATAGCCGAAAATAATTTCAATCAAAATGATTACGGTAATCAAAGATAGTTTACCGTTATCCTGAAATATTTTTTTTCTGAATAAAAATAAGTAGAGCACAAAAAGTGTTAGTATAATTCCGATATGAACTATTGTACTGATCCAATGTTTCCATCCGCTGTTGAAACCGCTATGTTCCGCGCGCGCGCGCCTGAATGAATCGAGCTTCAATTTTGTTTGTTCCGTAATCGGTTCATTTTTACTGATGATAAGTTCATGCGCCGAAACATATCCTAATGTACGTGGAACATTATCAGCCGCCGCTTGTATCGCTTCATTTGTAGCGCCGATACTGAATACAATATTCGGTTTAAGATATTCACGTATGATCTTTAAAATTACACCGTTTGCAGGATGATCTCCGACAGTTAAACCGAGGGTATTCCCCGCATTACTGATTGCAGTTTCAATATTATAAAAATTTTGCGCAGTAATAACTTCCTCAATCGATCTCTTCCTCAATGCGATTTCTGAATGTGCAGTCAACATTTTATCAGCTATTCCAGTCTTATAAATATCGATTAACTTCGATTCAAGAATGCCAAAAATATTTGGGATGACTTCTTTACCCGATTTTTTCTGATGATCGATAAAATCAAAAACTACTTTCCATTCAACCTGATTAATACCGGTTGGCAGGACACGCATTGCATTAAGAAAATTCACCGAATCTAACTGTTTTTTACTTTTTATCCATGTCCGATATGCAATCGAAGCACGTTCCACCGAGCGAAGTGAAGCACGAATGGCTTCGACAGAGATTTGAGCATTTGAATCGTTACGGAAATAAACAGGTCTTACCGAACGAATCGCATCTTCTCTTTCTATTTCATACCGATGAAGGTCTTTATAGATCGGGAAAGAAAATGGTGCAACTAAATCGCGTTCCGTCCAAACTGCGCCAACATAATAACGATACTCTGCCGACTCGGGATGAGGAAATACAAGGAAACAGAATATCAATAAAATTAACCCTAATCCTATTTTTATCCAGATTGTGGAACGAAGATTTTCACTCTCGAGAAAATCTTTTATCCTATCTTTGATATTTTCAGCAGGAAAATCCATAAAATCATTTAAATATCCGAAGAAAGTGAGAGATAAGCAAACGAAAACCAGTTGAGAAGTGCATAGAATGATTTACCATCCTTAATTTTGACTTTTGAATTGATACACGTATATTGACGGAACATAATTCAAACCTTTTATCATATTTCAAAAGATAAATATAATGGAAAATAAACCTCCAAGTTTACTGCGATCTTTCCCGCGCGTCTTCTGGGTTGCCAATGTCATGGAACTGTTCGAACGCGCCGCTTACTACGGATTGAATTCCGTTCTCGCTATCTATCTTACCAATTCGGTCAGGGAAGGCGGGTTGGGATTCTCAGAGCAATCGGTTGGCTTTTTACAAAGTTTGATCTATGCATGCACATACGTTATCCCGATTTTAGGCGGCGCTCTCGCTGATAGATATGGATACAGAAGAATGCTCATCGTTGCTTTCGCATTTCTATCGACCGGATATTTCATCAGCGGAAACATGAGCACATACGGTGCTGTGTTTGCAAGTCTGCTTGTAATGGCAACAGGCGCCGGTTTGTTTAAACCGATTATAAGCGGAACTCTCGCGCGTACAACCAACGAGCAAAACTCAGGATTCGGTTTTGGGATTTATTATTGGATGATAAATCTTGGCGCATTCCTTGCCCCGCTTGCCGTAAGCTACATGAAAGGGTTTTCGTGGAATTATGTTTTCATCGCCTCCTCTCTATACACCGCCCTCATGTTGATCCCGACACTATTCTTATACAAAGATCCGCCGAAACCTGCAAACACAAAAACTTTGAAAGAAGTGCTTAGGGGCATGGCGATGGTGTTGGGCGATACCCGATTCATGCTGATGATTTTTGTCTACTCAGGATTCTGGATTTTATACTTCCAAAATTTCGGTTCTGTTCTATGGTTCCTTCGCGATTTTATCGATGCAACTCCTATCAATAATGCATTCGCCTCGATAGGCATCAATCTCAAATTTGATGCTGAGCATGTTACCGTCATTAATGCCGGCACCATAATACTTTTACAAGTCATAGTGAGCCGGATCGTAAAAAACACAAAACCACTTTTAACTATGGTGGTCGGGATTTTTATTGGAACACTGGGATTTGTCTGCCTTGCATTCGCATCTAACGTTTGGATATTCATAATAGGAATTGCCGTCTTCTCTATCGGCGAGATGACTGCGCATCCTAAATATTACAGCTACATCGGACTTGTAGCGCCGGCAGATAAAAAAGCCGTTTACATGGGGTATGCGTTTTTATATGGTGTGATTGGAAGTTTAGTCGGTTCAAACTTGGGCGGCATGATGTACGAGTCAATGTTAAAACCTTTAGTAGGACAAGCAGGAATCGGAGGGGATATAAAATCATTCTGGCTCACATTTGCCGGGCTTGGTATTGTTGCAATGGTTGGACTTATTCTCTATAACCGATTCTTCGCGCACGAAACTCCGCAGGCAAATAAAATATCCAGACAAATTATGATCGCTATCTATTTGGGTTTGATAATTTTGGGTGGATGGTTCTCGTACGATGCACTCATGGGTGAAACTATCGCCTATAAAACATTGGTGCAAGCGACAATTATGTTTATCATCGGTGGTGGTGGAATGTGGATAAGCATGTTGAAACGTTAAACCTCCGCGCTCTCTGCTACTCTGCGGTAAAAATATTTTCCCACGGAGATACTAATGACGCAGAATCTACGCGATATAAAAGAATAACTATGAGAGACTTCTG
>PNNN01000029.1 GCA_013824245.1 Chlorobiaceae bacterium
CAATCCATTAATCCAATTTAGTCTATTGCACGTTTAAGAATTTCATTTGCGACATTCAGAATCGATTGAGTGCTTCTGTAATTTTCTTCAAGCTTTATCACGTTGCACCCGGGGAAATCATCTGGAAAATCTAAGATGTTCCTTATAGTAGCTCCGCGAAAAGCGTAAATTGCCTGTGAATCGTCTCCGACAACCATTATATTCTGATGTTTGTATGTGAGTAGTTTCACCATTTCTGCCTGAAGTTTGTTGGTATCCTGATATTCATCAACCATAATATATTTGAAATGGTTCGATGTCTCGGCACGCACCGGTTCGTTCTGTTTTAAGAGTTTGTTGAAGTTTAAAAGCAGATCATCGTAATCCATTGTGTTATGAGTTATCTTGTACTCTGTATATAACTCGTGCACTTTTCGTATATCCTGCTCATCCTCGAGGTAATGCTGATAATCGATGGTGAGTATCTCTGTCAGAGATGCTTTTGTATTGATCGATCGGCTGTACAAATCGTATAGAGTTTCTTTCCTTGGGAATCTTCGCTCACGTGTATCGAATTTTAACCGCGTTCGTATCAGGTTCATCACATCTTCAGCATCACCTTGATCGAGTATCGTGAAATTCCGTTCATACCCGATCAGGTTTGAATATTTTCTGAGAATCGAATTTGAGAAAGAATGAAACGTTCCGCCCGAAACCCGTTCGCATCGATGATCCAACAATATCGAAGCGCGCCGAAGCATCTCTTGTGCCGCCTTCCGTGTGAAAGTGAGCAGAAGAATATGTTCCGGTTTTACTCCAAGTTCAACAAGGTATGCAACCCGGTAAACAATTGTCCGGGTTTTGCCCGTTCCGGCACCTGCGATAATTAGATGGGGATCATTAATGGATGTTACTGCATCGTATTGTGCTTTGTTCAGTTCGTTCTTATAGTCGATCTGAAATTTTTGGGGATGGACGATGTGAAGTCCACCTGCCGGTTTTTTAATTGTGTATTTTTTCATAAATAAGTATATGAGTAGATGAGTCGTTGAGTATTTAAGTAAATACGGAAATACCTCTCAACTACTCAAATACTTTATATTCAACTACTATAATGAATATATTAAAAGCCATGAGAAATGGCAAAGGCAGCCTACACTTGTGGAAACTGCCTTTTTGTTAAACTATCAGATTATGAAAAATTACTTTGATTCAATCATTTCCCATCCGATTTCCATCTTAGCACTTTGATTTTTACGAGATCGCTGATGAAGCGGTTTACAACGGAATCAGGAGTTGAACCAAATTCCGCAATGAAGATATTCCTAATTTCCGATACTTTCCGCTTTCCATCGATTAGATTGATTATTTCGAATCGTTGCGAATCATTCAGAGAGAAATTAATTCCTTCATACCATGCCGCATCCTTTTGGGGTAATTTGCTCCAAGGAAGCCGCAGATCAATAGGTCCTCGGGTCAGCCGCTCGGGTATTCTTTCATCAGGTTGTGTGTTCACGGGAGGACCTAAATCGGCGCCATAGCTGGACGCTTCTGCATGTGCGCGAGTAAGTCCGAAAAGAAATTCAAATCGCTTTCCATAATGTCCTTGAACTTGTTCTGCTAATTTAATAAGTTCCGGGTCGTTGTTGAAATGTTGCACCGATTTTGCCGCCTCAACATCGAAAACAAATTGAGTGCTAAGTGCATTATCCGATTCCGACCATGCCATCGGTAAATCTTTGATTTTTGCGCCTGTAATTTGCGCGCGCACCATGCGAGCCATCTCACCGAAATGCTGATATGTATTCGCTTTGACAAGCTCAAACAGATCTAATGACTCACTTGCAGATAGATTTGCCAGATACCACAACGAAGATGCGGCAATCATCTCGGCACGCTGTAATTCGGTCGGATCTACATTCGCGGGTGTATCATAAGTTGTATGATGAGTGTAATCGGAATGCGATAACATCACGGTCGGAATTTTTCTGTCGAGCATCATCATATGGTCGCTTCCGCTGCGGAATGGAACAACGCGGTAATTAAATTGTGATTTACTGCCGCCCGGTTTTTGAATATTCATCTTGTCTACCATCGATGCCATATTTGCAACAACATCATTCAGGCAGGATGAAACAGACCACGGCGATTTCACAACGAACATTTTCGAATGCAATAGTTCTAAATTTTCACCAACCATATCCATGTTTATCCCGGCAATTATTTTTCCGCCGGAAGTTGGTCCCGCAAATTCCGGATGTGCATCTATGTAAGCCATCGTACCGTACCATTCCGGTACCCAAAGAAACTTTAGCGAACGGTTTGGCTGAGGAAGTATCCTTTGCTTCAGCATCTCTTTGAAACTTCGTGCAATGTCTAGAATTGCAGCCGACCCGCTTGCATTGTCGTTAGCACATTCTTTTGGATGATCTAAATGAGCGGTGAATACCAGTTCTTCTTCGGGAAACTGTCTACCGCGAATTGTTGCAACTACAACTTCCATAGTTGATGGGTGCAAACCTTTTCCTTGAACAACACCATGAAGCACAACTTTCTTCCCTTCGGCAAGCATTGATCTGAGTTTTTCGCCATGGGCGTTAGAAATATTGAATCCGAACGTTACTTTGCTCAGTTCCTCAGCGCGGGGCCATATCCCGGTATATCGAATCATATCGGGATTTTCGCGGCCACGTTTTTCATCAAGATAATTCACAACAGCTTTCGCTCCGTATTTAATAACGGCTAACCGATGAACATCTTCGCCGCTACCGGTGGCAAGTACAAATTTACCTTTAACATTCTTTTGAACATAGTCACTGTCATTTGTTCCGTTACCAACCCAGGCAACTTCAGCCGTAACGTCACCAGGATTTGAGTAAGTCATCAAACTCATTGGGATATCGGGATAAGATACAAGTAAAAATTCTTCGGGCTGAACAATACTCAGTCGTGCCGATGTAATATCCCAACCCGACGGTGATTGCCATGTTTGATATTCTTTTTTTCCATCGGATAAAAATGTTTCGATGTATGCATCTTTTTCTGAAAAACCGTATTCTCTTAATTTGTTCAGAACATAATTCGCCGCCTCTCGGTATCCGGGCGAAGCTTGAACTCTGTGGAATTTTGTGAGTTGAACGACATGCTCTTTTGCGATCTCACCGTCAAGTTTACTGTTGAGTAGGTCTCGCACAGTAGGATTGAGCAGATCGCGTTGTTCTTGAGCGAATGTGAAGGTTGATAAGAATATAGCAATAGTTAACAAAAATAGAGTGTATTTCATCTTGGTCCAATCAAATGAAGTTAAATTATCTTTCTGAAAGATAGTAAAAAAGAATCTAAATTCTAAAAATACGACCGTACTCAAATGTAAGGAGTTGAGCTTGGTGCTGCATCTTCATTTTCGATAGTATTGAAATGTTTGTAAAAGAATGATTGACTTCCGTAGAGTGATAAACGCAAGGTTGTTCTTCCTATCATATAAATTTGCTGGATTATGATTAGGGCGGCTATGAGAAACCAATTACGGTCGAATATTGAGTCTGCAATTAGATTATAAATGATTAGAAATGAAATGCCGAGTATAAAATATGTAAAACTGATGCCTAATGTTTTTGGAAAATATTTGAACGCGAACTTGAATCCGTGCCATATTGCTTTTCGCGCACTGCGAACGTCAAACATGACGATGTATATTCTGGCATAATCAAAAATAAGATAAGCGATGAGTAAACCAAGATATCCTATCGCAATTTTAATCCATCCGCCCCAATAAATTACCGATTGATAAGGATCATTTCCATAGATGAGATATTGAACCGCGGTCTCAAGAAATTGCAGGGAGTAGAACAGAATGAAAATAGGAATGCTGAATAAAAATAATCTGAAGAATCGACCGAAATATTTTGCCGATTCTCCCCAAAAATAAGATGCTTCATATTTATGCCGATGAATGAAAGTGCCGAATGCACCTCCCGATAGAAATAAACCGAATAACCAGAAAATAATAGGGACAATCAAAATTAACCCTCGGATGCCTGTTATCGCATTTTGATTTTTAATGATGAATTCAAAAACAAAATCCATATCGGTTCCGGCGACTAAATTATTTCCGATTAACGATGTGCCGGCTACCCTTTCAAGAAGAAATCGAAATGGAATCATCAAAATAACCCCGAAGATTAAATTTGTTCCATAGTAGATGCCGATCATTTTTTTGTTTTTTAGCGCAATGCTGATACCGGCGAAGAGACTTTTTATCATCATAAAAATTAATCCTCTTACTTCAGAAGAAGTTGGTGAAGAAAGTAAACATGTTCATGAACTCGGGCATATCGAGTATGAATTGCGCCCAAAACAAAATTCGCGCGGATAATTTGTTGACAGCAAGTATCTGGCTCTCGATTGTTTTGCCGTTATTCGTCAAATTGATGTCGAGAGGAATTTTATGGTCGGGATCTACCGTTGCTGAAACGAGCTTGGATGGTTTTAAATATTTGTATTTTTTCCAGAGTTCCTTGCCGTCCCAATATTCCCGAACTGTTTCACCATTCTCGAATTGCATTTCAATTTCAACGGGGAATATAAAAGAACCCAGTCGGCGTATCTTAACATCGCTAAGAAATATACTTGTGCTATCCTCATCATCATCATCCGATTGATTATGAAATTCTTTTCCATCAACTCCTTCTTGGATAGTGAGATTGTAATCGAAACCTTTATCACTTAATATTTTTTTAGAGGAAACATAATCAACGCTGTAATCCAGAACCGCGTTTGTATAAAGTGCTTGTTGGAAGAACCAGCCGAGATTTTGAGATCCCTGATTGGTTGCAGATGATTGAGCAATCTGAATCTTAGAATATTCCGGTTCATCTTTAATACGATGTTGAGTGTACACTTCGTTAGCAACGTCGATAAAATCTTGAGTCTTTGGATGTTTGAACCTCCAACGCTCAGAATAGGTGCGCATAATTTTCAACATGGTTTCTTTTCCGACATAATTCTGAAGCGTTGTCAGAAAGACACTCGGTTTCATGTATGAATTGACTGCGTAACTGCCACCAGAATAATATTGCCATGCGTTCCGTATTGTGGGGTCTAAATCTGCAATACCAATATATTGTGCCCGCTGAAATTGCAGATCGTTTATTTTGATTCCAAGAAAGTTAAGAAAATTACCGCTATTACCGTATGCCGATTCAATGATTTGATTTTCTGTGTAACTGTTTATTCCCTCATCCAACCAACTTTCTTCGAATTCGTTTGATGCGAGGAGATGATACCAATAATTATGTCCGAACTCGTGTATAATCACCATTTCAACAGCGTGAACACCGGCAGGTAAACCATATAATGTGCCGGCAGTGATCAATGTTGGATATTCCATTCCGCCGGAGCCGCCAGCATCTCTGCGAGGATCTACAACTGTTAGATTCGGGTAAGGATAATCGCCGTACCAATTTTGATGATATTCAACTGCAATTTTTGCCGCTTCAAGATGTCGGTTGCCCTGATAAGCGTGATCGGGTTGCATCAAGACGCGAATATCGACATCCTGTGCTCTACCTTTGAATTCAATAAACTCCGGACTTGTAGTCCATGCGAAATCGTGCACATCTTCGGCATGATACCAGTGTGTTGCAGTGCCGTCATTATTTTTTTTCACTTCAACTTGAATACCGGTTGCGCCAACAATGTTTTTGTCGGGAACCGTTATTTTTACATCGTACACTCCGAAGTCGGCAAAGAATTCAGAATAGGCGTGATACTGATGACAATTCCATTGATGATCGACATAAACACCGATTTTGGGGAACCATTGTCCAATGAAAAAATATTCTTCCTTAGCTCCAGAACGTGCGAAGGGCGGTTCGGGTAATAAAGCCACAAAATCAATTTCTAATTTAATCGAATCCCCCGGTTGCAAAGATTTAGTGAGTGGTAAACGGAAAACAGTTCTATCATCCTTATTATCATCATCGGGTTGAATGTATTGTATTGCGTTTGTGATATCTTCGCCCGAGGCGAGTTTAATCTTTTTTATTTCACTGAAACCCCATCCATTTTTTTCAATTTTAAATCCGCGGCTCAATCCTCCCGATTCTTTCATGAATGTGGATTTGTTGTTACGGAATGCGTTGAGATAAAGATGAAATTGAAGTTCGCTTATAACATCCGGCGATTTGTTATGCCACTTGATAACTTCATGTCCGTTTAGGAGACGTTTCTGAACATCAAGTTTTACATCGATATGATAATTGGCAATGCGCGGACTAAGCGGTTGTGAAAATATTATTGGTTGGGCAGATGTTGTACTACCTCCCATGCAGATGGTTAGGAAGAGAAAAATTATAAATAATAGATGTTTCTTCATTAGCGTTTCCCTCACTGTTATATGGTGTATCATGAATGGTATATCGATCCAAGATATAAATGATACATTTAGGAAATCTTAATATTTATTTATCACCAAGCACCCGGCAATCATATCGTGCAATGCCTGTTTCTGTTGTGTGAATCCAGCCATAATGTAACCTATGCTCAATGTTAGACCCGAAATTATTTTTCCAAAATATCTACCCGTCGCTCTGCCGAATGAAAGTCGATTACCCTGCATATCTGTAACAGTGATACCAAGTGCTATCTTGCCGAGCGTTGCACCTTTCATCGATTCCATCAAGGCATAATACAACCATTCTCCAATAACGATAGTCGAAATCATCGTGAGATATGCGCCTATAAGCCAGACAATAAAACCTACTGAAGGATCGAAATCTTCATTCCATAAACCAATCCCCATCATCGCTAAGAAAGGAACGACGACAATAAAACCTAAAACGCCCATTATCATCTGGTCGATGATATATGCTAAAAACCGCTTCCAGAATCCTGCATAATGAAATATTGGTGGTTGTTGAGTTGCCGCTTGCGGGACTTGTGTTTCCATAACGATTCCTTTTAGTTGTTAAGGATATTGTAACGCTTGATTTTACTAAATGTTACATCTATTCAACGATGAGTTTAAAATATTTATACAATCATCTGCATTGTTGGCGTATCTAATAAATTTTGTAACGTTCTCCAATCCTTCGTGTATTAATTCAGTCGTAAGAGTGCCAATTACCGGTTTCCAGAAATCTCGATAGACAATTATTGGTTTTTCTTTTATGACAGATTTGTTCATAAATTCCCATGCCATCGATAACTCAACAAGAGTTCCCGTGCTTCCTTTAAGCACGATATATGCATCGCCAAGCTCAATCAACTTCAACAATCGGTCGGTTAATGTTTTTACTCGAACGGTTTCGAGAATATAATCATTAGCACTGCGATTAAAATGTTCGGTAATTACTCCGATAGTTTTTCCGCCGCCATCTCGTGCCCCTCGTGCAGATGCTTCCATTGTTCCGGCATATCCACCGTTGCAAATTGTGTAACCCTCTTCTGCAAGCTTTTTGCCAAGCTGGTAAGCGATTTGATAATCCTCTTCGCCGGAATTTGGCTTAGAGCTTCCGAATATTGTTACAATATGATTTATTTTATCATCTTTCATTCCCAACTCACTACACACAACTTAACAACTCACCGTTCACTAATCTAAAAATTCCCAACTCACGCCAAATCTCATTTGTCTTTCGGGCATCGGATAAAAAGCATTCATTATGTATTTCTTATTTAAAACATTATCCCATATCAAATGAATATATGCCTGACCTAAATGAGCAAGTATAACAAGGTCGAGTACTCCGGTCGGTTGGATCTGGTAACCAAAACTTGAGGGCAAGTATTCTCCAGCTTCAAAGTTATATTCTTCTGCAAAGTAATTGCTGAAGTATCTTCCTCTAAGCCCGAATTTCAAATCAAGGTGGTTGCTGAGTATTTTATCTCGGAAATATAATCCGCCTGTACAAGACCAGCGCGGTAGGGAAGAGGTTAGATTCGAATTCTCTGATATTTCAAGATACTCGGTGGTTCCTTCGAATAATAGAAACCAAAATTGTGCCTTTGCACTGCCGGTAATACCGCGGAATATGCTTTTCGATGAGCGGCTATATTTAAAAGGGATTGTTGGTTCTTGGGTTGATGGTGTAACCGTAACCGCATTCCAAATTATTCGGTTGAATGTTTTAACTTCGAAGCTAAAATTATTATCGGGATTCCAGCTTATACCGCTTTCAAATAAATGATGCCGCTCCGGATCGTTATTTAAATCTGACGATATAATCGTATCGATTCCGATGGTTTCTTGAAATGTGGGCAATCGATAAGATCTTGAATAACCGCCGAAGATTGCAAAACATGGTGTAAGTTTAAATTTTATATCTGCACCAAAACCGAGAAATGTTCGTGAGTGTGCGAAGTCGAGGCGTGCATACGGAGAGATTTGCAACCATTCTAAAATATTCGATTCGCTTTTGCCGTAAAAATTGCTATTTATAGCATGACATGTTTTTTCTGCAGGCGTGTAAGTAATTTGTTGCGATTGAATTTCAGCTCCGAAATCGAATGAATGTATTCCAACGGCAAAATTTTGATTCAGTTTAGCTCCGACCCAGTTACTCACAAATTTTTGATCGGAATAAATACCATTTGAAAAAGGTTTATTTTCTAAATCTCGATACTGTCGAACATTCGAGATATAGTATAATGTAAACATGCTTATTGCGTTTGAGTCGGGGAGTAAACGCGCGGCGGCACCCATTTGAATATCGTGCCGGGTTATTTTTTCGTATGCCTCGGTGTTCCGAACAACGGCTTGCAGAACTTCGTAGCGCAGAGAATCAGGCGTTTGCAGTATATTAACTCCCTGCCAGATGCCGAGGAGTGATTGATTATACATCTCGGACGCGAATAGATTAAAATTCTCGTTCAGATTGTAGCGGGCTTTGATGCGTGCATTCCAGTTATCGTAGTTTTCATTAAGATATCTTTGGCCATACACAGTATGCTGTGCGCCTGCTGTTATGTTCATACCGCGAATAACATCCTGACTAACCATTCCATCAATAATACTGAAACCGTATCCTGATTCTGAATATCGGATTCGTGAGTATGGCTTTAATGCTTTCTTACTTTTTGTCAGAAAATTAATAGCCGCTCCGGTGCTGTTCAATCCATAGATAAAAGCGCGAGTGCCGGTTATCGTCTCAATGTTCTCAATGCTTTCGGTTGGGAATAAATACGGATTGTACATTCCGGTGAACGGTTCATTTAACTGAACTCCGTCCGCGAAGAATGAAATTCCTTTTCCATTTATCCCCAAAATATTTAAACCGGGGAGCGGACCCAAACTTCCGAAATCGCGACTGAATATGCCTGCTTTCAATTCAAGCAAATCTCCAGTGTATCGATAATTGCTGAAATTAATCACTGAATCTACTAATTGATTAGAAGAAAGATTTTCTCTATCTAACGCCCCTATGGTTGGTATGGGTAGAAGGAACGGATGGGAGACAGAATCGACTGCGAGTGAATCGCTAGAAAGTGTTTGCGCGAAAGATATTATTGAGCAAACAATTATGATGATGCTGATTAGAAATATTCGCAACAGTTTTTCACCAAAATTTAATTTCAAAAATATATAGAAAAGCTATAACAGATGCAATTTAAGTATATAAGTATGTGAGTAGTTAAGTTGGTGATTGGTAAGCAGTAAGTTGTTGAGTAGTTATGCAGTATAGAGTTATTCAGGGTGGAAGTTTGGAGGAGTTATAAATACTTTGTATCGATTTTGGAGTTTTTCAGCCGCTGAAACAGCTTTATGTTCATCTTTGAAGAAACCGAATACAGATGAACCGCTGCCCGACATTTGAGCGAAACAAGCGCCTTCAGAGTATAGCATGAGCTTTGCAAAACCGATTTGTTTATGCTGGTGTAATACTACCGGCTCAAAATCATTCAAAAGATTTTGGTTGAGTTCGTGAGGGTTATGAATATTCTTAATGAGGAAGTCTTTGAGAGTGATATGAGATGTGGGATGTGGGATATGATTGGTGTTGGATGATTCAAGTGATTGATAAGCCCACGCGGTAGAAACATGAACATCGGGATAAAGAATTACAATCCGGTAGGGAAGTGGTAACGAAAAATATTCAAGAATTTCACCGCGACCTGTAGCAAATGCGGTTCCAGTTTTTAGGAAGTATGGTACATCCGATCCAAGTTCAAGAGCAATCGAACATAATTTCTCTTCCGATATTTTTAATTCCCACAATTTAACAAGTCCAATTAAAGTAGATGCAGCATCTGAGCTTCCGCCGCCAAGTCCGGCACCGATAGGTATATGTTTTATCAAACTTATTTTTACACCTTTTGCAATTCCGCTTTGTTGTTGCAGAAGATTTGCTGCACGGATGCAAAGATTGGTTTCATCAATTGGCAGATTGATCTCATTTGATGTCATGCTGATTTTAGAATCAAGTTCTAAATTTATTTCATCAAACGGATTGACGCGAGCGAATACCGTTTCTAAGTCATGGTATCCGTCTTCTCGTTTTCGAAGAATACGGAGTCCGAGATTGATTTTGGCATATGCTTTCAGAGTAATCATCGTTTAGAAAATACGGGAAAGGATTGATAGAAGCAAAAAGCGAATAGTAATAAATTGTGGTTTTTCATTTAAATTATCGTAATTTTCTGGTAAAAATGAAGGTAGAAAAAAGTAATTATATTTTAATCTTCCACTGAAAATTCAGGATTATTCAATGTTTGAATTTAAATGAATAATTTCTTACAATATACGCAGTATCGCTATACTCCCCACCGCTCTGGATATGACAACCAGGTAGTTCGATGGATGGAAGTGAAATACATTATTAGATAGTTGTATTAATACAATAACAATCGAAAATTAATCATTCTTCCAATCACAACAACCATGGAGTTGCTATGAAACGTCTTTATCATCTTGTTCTTTTTGCTTTGTTTGGATTGTTAATAGTTCCACTCCTTTTCTCAGTAAGTGGAATTGATAATTTTTCTAACGTCTGCCTTGCTTCTGTTCCCGAATATCAGTTCCCGAACAATAATTTCCCGCCTGAGGGTGCATACATAACTGAACCTGGTGTACCTGTAATCTGGGCAAACGGTGTACTAATGAAAAACCTTGTTCAGTATGGATTGAGACCAACTGCACTTCCACCGTCATCCGGAGGTAGTCAGAACTACATATGTGCTGGCAGTATCAGTTTGGATTTATCTTTTGATCAGGGTGGCACTTGGAATACTTACTATGCTGAAGGAGCAGATCAGTTTCACCTCGATTATCTGAAAGATTCTCTCTCGTATAATATTCATACAGGGGAAGTTAATTCGTTATATATAAGTAGTGGCACTTTGCCTGCCGGCATTCTGATAAGAGAAAGTCCGACCTTACAATCGGTTGGCAGAACAATCTGGATTCCGGATGGTGATGGATATAAGTGTGATAGTTTTTTTGACATATTCTTTGAAATCAGCACCGATGGTGGTGCTTCATTTATGCCAGCGCAAAATTCAATACGATTAAGCATCGTGTCGTTTTCAAAACATGTTCCTTCTGTTGCGGTGCCGTCCACAAAATTTCCCCCCAATGGAAAGTATTTGCAAAACGAATCGGAAGTTGTATCATATCCCGTAGGAATGAGAGTTCAGAATTTTATTCTTCGCGATTTGTCACATGTCAGCTATCTTCCCAATAATATTCTCCAGAATTTTTCATTTAGTGCCTCGTCCGATTTTTCTGTTTCATTAGATGGCGGCTCAACTTGGCAGATAGTCCATTCACCTGTATCTTTGTCTATTGATATCGCTAATGTGGCAGACTCAGTCGGGGTTGGTTTGTACGAAGCAGAAGTGCTTTCAATGAATATCAGCGGAGGAAGTTTAATGGCTGGTATTATGATACGAGAAAGTCCAACTCTTAAATCGCGGGGCAGGTTAATAGTGGATACATTGGTATCAGGGTATACGATGTCAAGCTTCTTTGATATATTCACAGAAGTCAGTTTTGATGGTGGAGGATCATGGTCGCCCAGCACTGATACATTAATAATTCAATTGAATTATCCGATTCCACATGAATTAATAACCGATTTAATGATGCCGGCGACAGGATACAAGACGGCTGATGGTGATGCCATAATATATCCATCTGGTATTCAAATCCGAAGTATGCTTCTGAATAATTTTACCGCATCATTCCCGCCTCCTGCTTTGGGAGTTACGAATACAATTACCTTTAATGGAACCGCTAACTTTGAATGGAGTTTGGATGGTGGATTGTCTTGGGCATCTATAAGTTCTTCCGTGGGTTGGCAAGTGAGAATTTACCATGCAGATGACGATGCTACAGCCTCATTTTATGAAATCGAAATACTTCAACTCAACATTAGTGGAGGAGGTCTACCGATGGGAGTATTTATCCGCGAATCTCCTACGCTGGTTTCATCCGGAAGGCATGACATTGTGCCGACTATAGGTGGATATATGATCAGCAGTTTCTTTGACATATTTACCGAAATAACGACTGATGCCGGTATGACATTCCAAACATCGACAAATTACATATCATGTTCGTTAAAACCGCCGTGTCCAACTGTATTAATTTCGCCGGCTCGATTGTCCAATGCGAGAGTAGATGAAAGCTATTATGAAGAGATTACGGCATCGGGTGGAACACCGCCATATTCATTCATTATTTCCTCAGGTACATTACCGCCGGAAATAATTCTTTCTTCGAAAGGGATATTATCCGGGATGCCAACATCGATAAGTTTTTCAACATTTACAGTTGAAGTTACTGATTCGAATGGCTGCGTTAATTCTTTGGAATATTCTTTGGCTGTTATGCCTGTCGATCAGATAACGTATTCAGATCAATTCCCGCAAACGGGTAGATATCACCAGGAATCTGAAAACACAGTTTCGTATCCGGTGGGAATTGCGTTTAGAAAAATGCTGCTTCGCGATTTGTCACATGTTGGTGAACCTCCTGCGCTTTATTCCGGACAGATTTATACATTCAGTGCAACCGCTGATCTTGAATTATCGGTTGATGGTAAATTGACTTGGACTCCATATTATAATTTGCCTGTTTCAATACAGGTGAATCTTAATCATTCGTATGATGATGGAGAGATCCAAAATTATTCAGTCGAGGTTCTGCAATTCAATATAAACTCTTTAGCCGGGATATTAAAGATGCGTGAAAGTCCGACGATTGCATCAAAGAGTAAAATTCTCATGTCGCAGAATTCAGATGGCAGGTGGCGGGTGGATAGTTTCTTCGATATCTTTACCGAGTTGAGCGCGGACGGGGGGGCAACATGGTCGCCCGCATCGAATCAAACTTTGCTATATTTCGTTCAACCTTCGGATGCTGGTTTTTCATTGTCGAATTATTTCCCAAGCGACTCAAAGTTCAGAAGTATTCAATCTGATTACATCGTTTTCACAAATGGATTTATGTTGAGAAGTCTGTTGCACGGCCGCTTTACACAATCGTTTCCTCCTCCAGCACCGGGCGGATCACAGACAAATTCTTTTGCAGGTATTGTTGAATTTGAGATTTCAATGGACGGCGGTTTAACATGGACAAGTGCGAGCGGCGGCAGTAATGAAAATGTATTTGTTAATTCCGGTATTGATGACGGTTCTGCCAGGTTTTTTGATACGGAAATGTTATCGATGAATATTGCTGGAGGAACAATTCCGATGGGACTACAGATCAGAGAAAGTCCAACTAAACCATCTACAGGCAGGTGTGACATTCTATTGATGGACACAGGTGATTACAGATTATGCAGCTTCTTCGATATATATTTAGAAATAAGCGTTGATGGAGGTATGAGCTGGGCTCTGGCAAATAAACCCCTCTATATTCTAATGCGAGGTACTCCGGTAAATTTATCTGTTAATGTGAACACAGGCTGGAATATGGTCTCAGTTCCTTTACTGGTCGATGATTATCGAAAGGAAACATTGTATCCAACCGCCAAATCTCCTGCCTATAAATATGAAGGCACATACGTAGCAAAAGATACACTTCAAAATGGGATCGGTTACTGGATAAAATATTCATCTCCACAAACCATCGATTTCTTGGGTTATGTGAATGATAATGATACAGTTGAGGTTAGGGAAGGATGGAATATGATCGGCTCACTTTCGGTTCCATTGCTAGTAACCGATATCTCCTCAATACCGGGCGGAATTATTACATCACAATTCTTCAAATTCGAAGGCGGATATACATTAGCCGACACATTATTACCCGGATTTTGTTATTGGGTGAAAGTAAGTACGTCAGGGAAATTGATTTTGAACAGTTCAACTCTCGGTTCAATGGTTGGAAGGATTCAAATAGTACCAACCAGCCAACAACCGCCACCGCAACCCGGGGATGAGAAGACAGAGAACGTAAGTCCAATACCTCAGAGGTTTGAGTTAGGGCAGAATCATCCCAACCCGTTCAACCCGATTACAAATTTCGGATTTCGGATTGCAGATTTCGGATTTGTTTCATTAAAGGTTTATGATTTACTTGGTCGGGAAGTGGCGACGTTGGTAAACGAAATGAAGCAACCCGGCGACTACAAGGTAAATTGGGACGCAGCTAATCACCCGAGCGGTGTATACTATTATCGTTTGCAAGCAGGAAATCTTTCTACACGCTCAGGACAAGGTTTCACCCAAACGAAGAAATTAATTTTGATGAAATAACCTGTTAATCATTCAGAATCCCAAAGCGGCTCACGTAAAAACGTAGGCCGCTTTTTTTTACAATCCTCTACCTCATTCCTAAGCTTTGCTTGTGAGCATTCATGTTAAGGATACTATGGAACCTATTTTGTCCTCGAAACAACTTGTGGAACTATCATCCTAAAAATTTTTGTTGATAAAATAAATCTTAGTATATTCATCGTTCAAATTCACTGTTTTTAAATAAATCATAAAGAGATTCACTATGAGAAACATTATTTTACTAATTTTAGTATTCCTTGTTTTATTGCCCGCAATCGTCTATTCGCAGATCCCGCGGACTATATCATATCAAGGTGTGCTGACAGATGATTTGGGTAATCCGAAACCGAACGGACGATATTTATTCACTTTTAAACTGTATGATATAAGCTCAGGAGGTGTGGCACTCTGGACACAGGCAGAAAGTCTTCAAGTGGATAGAGGTCTCTTCAGTTCAATCCTGGGGCAAACACCATTTGGTTCGTCAGTATTATTCGACAAACAATATTGGTTAGGAATTCAAGTCAATCTTAACCCGGAACTTACGCCTCGCGTCAAACTCTCAGCGGTTGGTTACAGTTTGAATTCTGTGAATGCTGATACAGCGTCATATGCTCGTGTTGCACCGCAGGGTGGCGTAGCAGATAGTGCTCGTATCGCCGGAACAATTCCAAACAACAGTATCACCAGCGCAAAGATATTAAACGGTACTATTCAGTTTGCAGATATTGCGCAAAATAGTGCCGCCATTGGACAGATCATGAAATGGAATGGTACCATCTGGACACCAAGAAATGATTCAGTCGGTGTGTTAGGAGTCAGCAGTCAATGGACAACACTCGGATCAGATATTTATTACAATCTTGGAAATGTTGGTATTGGTGATACAAACTATCCTGCTTATAAATTAGATGTTTTGCATGGTGGTTCATCAGGTGCCCGGATTCGCTCCAGCAACAGCTTCTCAGTAGTGGATATTGATGCACAAAACGGTGATGCTGCATTACGATTTCAAAAAGCTGGGGTAGGGCAGTGGAATATGCGCAATCGCCCCGGTGATGATTACCTAGAAATATTTGAATTAGGTGGCGGTGGAAGCCGCATGGTGATTCAAGATGCTACAGGTAATGTTGGTATTGGTGATACTATTACTCCAGCTTACAAATTAGATGTATGGCATAATGGCTCTACAGGTATTCGTAGCCGTTCTACCAACAGTTTCTCAGTTGTTGATATTGATGCGCAGAGTGGTGATGCCGCATTGCGTTTTCAGAAGGCAGGCGTTAGCCAATGGAATATTCGTAATCGTCCTGCTGACGATTATTTAGAAATATTTGAATTAGGCGGCGGCGGCAGCCGCATGGTTATACAGGATGCCACCGGTAATGTTGGCATTGGAGAAACCACAGCTCCTTCATATAAATTAGATGTCTTACATGGAGGCGCTACTGGTATACGTAGTCGTTCAAGCAGCAGCTTCTCAGTTGTTGATATAGATGCAGCAAGTGGCGATGCCGCATTGCGTTTTCAAAAAGCCGGTGTCAACATGTGGAATATACGCAACCGCCCAAGTGACGATAATTTAGAAATATATGAATTAGGTGGTGGGGGAAGTCGCGTTGTGATTGAGGATTCGACAGGATTTTTCGGTATAAATACTACTAATCCCACCTCTCAGTTGCATGTTACAGCAGGTGCTACCAGAGGTATATATGGAACGTCAAGTATTTTATCTAATATAGATGGAGCCGTATATGGTTCTCACAGTGCAGGACCTACTGCAGCCCTTGCAACACAGAATAACGGCATTTATGCAAGGAGCACCATAAGCAATGGAGCCGCTATTTTTGGAGACAACGGCAGCAGCAACACCGTGGGATATGCAGGATATTTTGCAGGTCGGGTGACCGTTAGCGGAACACTTTCTAAATCTGCCGGTTCTTTTAAAATTGACCATCCTATGGATCCCGAAAACAAATACCTCTCTCACAGCTTCGTGGAAAGCCCGGACATGATGAACATTTACAACGGCAATATAGTAACTGATGCTTCCGGAAAAGCTGTGGTATCATTGCCTGATTATTTTGAAGCGTTGAATATGGAATTTCGTTATCAGTTGACAGTTATTGGTTCTTTTGCTCAGGCAATCATCTCCAAGAAAGTGCAGAACAACCAGTTTGAAATTGCGACTAACATACCCAACATTGAAGTAAGCTGGCAGGTAACAGGCATCCGTCATGATGCTTATGCCAATAATAATCGTATCCCGAATGTTGAAGAAAAAGAATCGGTTAACAAAGGCAAGTACTTGAATCCTGTTGAATTCAATTTGCCTACGTCACGCGGTATCCACTATAATGCACAGACAGATGGAGACGTCTCGCAAATTCAAACGGCTTCTGTTCCGCAAAAACCGCTGGATACAGTAATCGAAACTGGCGGCAGTCTCGATCAGGCACCTGCAACTCAGGCAGTTCCCCAATCAATTGAGAACACAGGAAGCGTTGCGAATACTGAAGCTGTAAAATCGGTAACGAAACCGGTAGAAAATAGCGGAAGCGTAATTGATACTCCGCCAAATAAATGATAAACCAATTGACAACTCATAAACGAGGTGATGTCATGAAAATGAAATATTCTTTCAAAAATATAAAGCGAGCGGTAATATTGCTACCGCTCTGCCTGATGTTCGTATCAAATTATGCTCTTTCACAGAACACCAAAGTCACTTGGTTGTCATTCAATATGGGATTTGCGGAATCTAATGTCACAAATACCGTGTTGAAGTCTGTTGTGGGACAGAATTTTGTGGGAACATCATTGCTGGGAAACACTCAAGTTATAAGCGGATTCCTGGCAGATACTTTATTCAGGGGTACTCTTGTGGCGGTTAAGGATAATGAAGAATTACCAGCCACATATTCTCTTGAACAAAATTATCCGAACCCGTTCAACCCGTCTACAACAGTTCAATTCAGTATTGTTAATACTCAATTGACAGTTCTGAAAGTGTACGACGTACTTGGTAAAGAGGTAGTAACCTTGGTGAACGAGATAAAACCACCCGGTGCGTACACGGTAAGATGGGATGCGGTAGGATTCCCGAGCGGTGTTTATTACTATCGCTTGCAATCAGGCAGTTTCATCGAAACTAAGAAATTAATTTTGATGAAGTAAGCAAACAACTTCCCGAAAGTTGCTATGTTTGTCTGTCCCGGAACTTTCGGGAAGTTATAAGTACAACGGCTCACACTCAACGTGAGCCGTTTTTATTTATAGTCAGTCAAATCCAAGACTGGGAGGGAGATTTTCTCCCGACCATTTATGATATTGTTGGTTGACCACCCCTTTCGTGGGGCTGACTAAAAAATCGGTTTCAGGTGGTAGCCGCAACCTTCAGGTTGCGTTTCTACAATGTTTTCGCAGACATTCCGCCAGCTAGCCCGCCATATTTTTTGGCGGGAGGCGGATAAAGAAGTCTGCGGCTATCTGAAAATATTTCTTCTTGGTCAACCCCATTGAGGGGAAATTGATTTATTGCTCAATTAAACTCGTTGAAAATTGTCTTTCAAGTGAAATTATTCAAATTAACCAAGAATTTTGATTTATTAGATCAATTGTTTGACATTAAATAACATAAATCAGTATATTAAAATAGGATGTGCAAACCATAAATACATGTCGGAATTATATGAGGAATGAAACAATGAATAATATTTATACTAAATTGACGTGGATAGTTTTATGCTTGGTCGCGGTTGCTTCAATTAATGCGCAACCGAAGTACAGAACTTTTAGCCAGTTCTCTTTAAGTGAGAAGAAAGCAAAAGCAGGTAAAATTCTGAGCAGTAATTCATCATTTATTTTCAAGAATGATGTCAGCGGAATAACAGTAAACGGTTTACACGCGAGGTTCAATTCCGCGATAATTAGTATTCTCGATTCCGGAGGTTTCACTTCAATCGAGATCAGTGAAAAAAGAAAAACAATCACCGCAACCGGTCGAACGATTGCCGCCGGTGATTCTGCGATACTTACATTCAACCTGGAAAAGAAAGCCCCGGGTGCCCAGACAAATTTCTGGTGGTGGGAACTGGATGGTGGTATTGTCGGCGCCAGACGTGAAGGACTTGCGGGTACTTTCGAAGGTATCTCGATCCAACCCAATGGCGGTAACATGCTCGAAGTTATTTATAAACGGATAGTTCATCGTCCACAAGGAGTTGTTGTCGGAATGATGACCGATACAAATGATGTGGGGTGGGTTAGATATAAAACTGCTGACCGAAAATTTTTCCCCCACTCAAGTACTGCGCGTTGCTTTGATCGGATTAGCACCGGCTCTACAATCACTCGTCCGTTCGACCACGAACTGAAGAATCCGCATGTTAAAAAACACAATAATCATTTGCTGGGCGAAGTTCATGCGTTGAAACTTGCAGTGATTGCAAACGACTCCGGCGCAACTCAACCTTTAGATACAACCGCATTGGGTGATTTAATATATAATGATCTCGGTAACCCAGGCGATCCGGGGAATGGTTTAACAATCAGGCAACTTATTTTCCTCGTCGATTCTGCGCTTACATATTGCGATCATTTTAATTTGAATCCCGAAATTTATGCAAAGCTCGATACATGCATAAGCAGAATCAACCGTGCATTTGATGGAGATTATATCGCTGTAAGCTTATTCCCGTTTGTAGTAGCAGGAACGCACTCAGTGGCTGAATATTCATTCATCCATCCGAATCCCACGGCGGCTCCGTTTACCAGACGTTCGCACGATTATTCAATGTTGGATCAGCAGCCCGATCAGTTTTTGTTATTACAGAATTACCCGAATCCATTCAACCCAACTACCACGATCTCTTTTTCAATTGCTCAGGAGGGCCGTGTTACATTGAAAGTATACAATATGCTTGGACAGAATGTAGCCACGTTGCTGAATAACGAAGTTATAGATGAAGGTGAGCGTGAAGTTGAATTTGACGCATCGGCATTAACAAGCGGTATCTATTTATACAGAGTTGAAGTAACCAACGTATCTGATCCCGGAAAGATGTTCACACAAGTAAACAAAATGTTATTAGTTAAATAGACTGATGATTCATCAATCCCAGAAAAAGGATTGATATGTTGTTTGTACAACGGCTCACTTATCAACGTGAGCCGTTTTTATTTATTGTGTAGCCGCAGGCTTCATGCCTGCGGAGGAAGCCCACCAACGCGACCGTAAAGGCGTTGTCCTGAGGACTTAGTTCGAAGGATCGCGCGGGCTACACGGCGGTGTTGAAGATGCCCAACATCGCGGCCATAACATGCAACTTCCCGAAAGTTACTATGCATGTCCAATCTGGAACTTTCGGGAAGTTCTTGAAGATTGGAGCAGAGATGATCGGAATTGCCTCGACGACGAACAGCATTGCCTTGATACCGATTGCATTTATGGCAACTCCGTTCGATTTCATCGTACCTACGTTCGCTGTTGTTACAATTCCATTCGTAGTTACGGCGATTCCGTTCGGGATTGTGATGACTCCGTTCGCAGTTACGGCAGTTCCGTTCGTAGTTGCGACGATTCCGTTCGTAGTCGCGGCAGTTCCGTTCGTAGTCATGACAATTCCGTTCGCGGTTGCGACAATCCCGTTCGTAGTTGCGGCAGTTCCGTTCGGGATTGCGATAATCCCAGATAGGAAAATGCCAAAAACGATCTATTTTTAAGCAAAGGCGTTTTGCCCCCTCAAAAAGAAGCAAAATATTGAGGTATTGAAAAACGAAAGATTTTGAAGGTAGTATATGATAGGGGAGAAAATAAGAGAATTTAAAACCCTCGTAATTATTTGATTGCTTCGATATAGATTAGTAAATTAAACAACATATTTATTAAGCCGTTAAAACACCAGACTCCTGTCTGGTGATGGATAGGCAGTCCAGACGATGTGGTGTTGTGATTAAAGTGCTATACTGTATGTATGAGATTTAGAAAGAGCACAC
>PNNN01000024.1 GCA_013824245.1 Chlorobiaceae bacterium
AATATTTATACTAATTTTTCAGAAGTCTCTTTGATTAAATGAAGAAGATGTCGGAAGTTTATCGATCTTTTTGTTTACTTGATTAAAAGTTCATCCATAATATTTTTGGCGTTCGAAAATTTATCGATAATGAAAAGTATATACCGCGCGTCTACGCTTATCGTTCGGTTCATCTTATCCTGAAACAAATAATCTCCAACAACCGCTTCCCAGTTGCCATCGAATGCTAAACCAATCAATTCACCTTTGCCGTTAATAACCGGACTACCGGAATTACCACCGGTTATATCGAGATTTGCAAGAAACGCTACAGGCACATCGTTGGTTTGCGGGTCGGCATAATTGCCAAAATCTTTTGTTTCCCAAAGCTGTTTCAATTTTTTAGGTACTACAAACGGCTCTTCGCCGGTCTCTTTTTCAATAATACCGCCAAGTGTGGTTTGGTAATCGTAATGAACCGCATTTCGCGGATTGTACGATTCAACTTCGCCGTATGTTAAACGCAGTGTGCGGTTAGCGTCAGGGTAAATATCTTTTCCTTTCCATTGCATTATCGCTTCTAACAGTTTTCCCCTTAGGCGTGAGATCTTCTGATTCAAGGTATTAACTTTCGCGATCAACTGACTGTTGTCTTTATCAAGCGCAACCGAAAATTTTACAAATTCATCGTCAATAATATCTTCGGGATCTTTTTTCAACAACTTCTCACAACCTTCGATGGTTGTAATTTTTGTGTCATCATGAAGGTCGTTTACGAATTCGGTAATTGCTCTTGTTCTTTTTTCACCGGTTTTATCACCAATGATATTACTGATAACAGAAATCTCCTGACCTTTTGGAAGTTTAGATGCCTTTAACAGCATTGCAGTGAGCAGGTCGCGGTCAACTTTAAAATTAGTGTTCTTGTAAGCATTGAGAATAAAAATCTTCAACTCGGCTAATGTTGAAGGATTCGGAACAATCTCTCCGGTTGAATCCTTTACAAATGAATTAGCGAATGATCTGAATCTGTTAGCCATGGTTAACACATCGGCGCTGCCCATCAGTTGGCTGAAAACAACTTGTTTTTGATTGATCTCCTTTAATTGTTCAAACGCTGAAGCGATCTCGGTGTAGATTGTTCCATATTTATTTTTTAATTCCGGATTTGATTCCAAAAATTGGAGGAATTTTTCTTCTTCGGTTTTTTTCACTTTTAGAATATCTGTGCGGCGCATACCATCGAGCGTACCGAGATAATTTTTATAAACATTTGCCATTCCCCGCCATCGACTTGCATATTTAATTTCTGTGGCGCGGTCGTTTTTGCCGGCTGCTTCGATAATATCCATTCGAATTTTAAATAGCGCAATACTCAGCGGCAGGGTCTCAGCTTTAGCAAGCTGAATTTCGGCGGCGGTTCTGTACCGGAATGTTCTCCCGGGAAATCCCAGGATCATCGCGAAATCTCCCTCCTTAATTCCTTCCTGCGAAATTGGGAGGAACACTTTTGGTTTGTAAGGAATATTTTCTTTCGCGTATTTAACACGCTTGCCATCAGGCGCAACATAAACGCGCATCAAAGCAAAATCACCTGTATGCCGGGGCCACATCCAATTGTCAACCTCGCCGCCGTAATTACCAATCGCTGTTGGTGGAGCGTAAACCAACCGCACATCCCGAAAGATATCGTATGTGAATAAATAATATTTTACACCGTTATAAAATTCGTTGACACGGCAATTGTATTCAGTACTGCCTTTCTCACGTTTTTCTATCTCCTGGATTTTTGTTTGAATCGCTTTCGCGCGTGTTTCAATTGACATTGTATCGTTAACAGCCGATAGCACCTCGTCGGTAACATCTTTTTGACCGAAAACAACCTGTGCAGTATAAGATGGGATAGATAATTCATCCTCATGCTTTTGAGCCAAGAAACCTTCTTTCAATCGATCTTCTTCAACTGAACTCACAGATTGAATAGCGCCAAATGCAACATGATGATTTGTTAACATCAAACCATCGGCAGAGATGAATGAACTGGTTCCGCCGCCTAACAGCACAATCGCATCTTTTAAACTCGTGCCGTTTGGATTGTAAATTTGTTCCGGTGTTAATTGCAAACCGGTCTTCTGCATCTTATCCCATTGAAGTATTCCCAATTGGTTAAGGGTCCACATTCCCTCGTCGGGGAAGGTGAATGCCGTGAGGTAAAAAAGAGCAGCAATTGTTGAAAGAAAAAGAAATAGTGTTTTCATTTGTTTCTCCAATGTTTATCTAATAATAAAATTATTATAAATGACGGGTAACTCTTCGGTAGTCGATAAGATTACGCTATTTTGCTTTGTGTAATATCACCGGGTTGGGGAATGCTCTTGCGTTCTCGGCATGTTTCAATACAAATTGTTGCAATTCTTCGGTTGATGCAGTAAGAACGATCTGATCATTAATCCGTGCGTGAGAAATTTTAAACGCATTATTATCTACCATCCTTTGCAGCCAATCGTTGTCCAGCATAGATAGGCGAAGTGTATCGCCTGTTAACCAGATTTTTGAAATCGTATGAAGCGGAAAGAGATGGAAGTTATAAAAACTGTTCTTAATTTTTGTTTCGGGTTTCCCGGGGAAGATGTCGAGGAAATTATACTGACCTAATATCCCAGTTTGGGCGATGAATGAAGCCGTGTCGCCGACAACTTTTTTCCCACCGCCAATATCGTACTCTGCTTCGTAGTGGTACAACGTGTATTCTGATTCTCCCTTTTTTTCAAACGTCCACATATTTTTAGAATTGGTTTCAATCCATGTACCAATTAGTGCCGGATTAAAGACGATGTCATCTTCTGTAAAAAGGGGGTATAGCGAACGTACGCAACCGCTGATCGCGAATAAAACGATAGAAGCAATAACTAATGATTTTTTCATAACCCAAATCCTGTTCGATACGTTGTGAGGGATTAACATGGCTGTAAAAATATACCGCACTTTTGTTTGAATGTCAATTATTTTATGAAAATTTTGGAACTACGCACAATTTTTGGTATATTTTCACTAATTAATCCCGCTTCAATATTGCGGGATTGTTCATATTTGCCCCTTATGATGGAACATATCAGAAATTTTTGCATTATCGCCCACATCGATCACGGAAAGTCGACAATAGCCGACCGACTTCTTGAGCGCACCGGTACAATTACTGAGCGCGAAATGAAGTTTAATCAAGTGCTCGATGATATGGAGTTGGAACAGGAACGTGGTATTACAATCAAGCTCCATGCGATACATATGAAGTATCGTGCGGCAGACCGAAATGAATATACGCTGAACTTGATTGATACGCCAGGACATGTTGACTTCTCTTACGAGGTATCGCGCTCTCTCGAAGCATGTGAAGGCGCTATACTTGTTATCGATGCCTCGCAGGGTGTTGAAGCTCAGACTATCAGCAATCTCTATCTCGCTATTGAAGCAGGATTAGAAATTATTCCTGTCATCAACAAGATAGATTTACCTGGAGCAATGACCGAGCAGGTCAAACACCAGATAATAGATCTTATCGGATGCAAAGAGGACGATATCATAATGGCGAGCGCGAAAATGAAAATCGGTGTCGATGAAATTTTAGAGGCGGTGGTTAAAAGAATTCCAGCTCCATCTGGAAATCCAACTGCTCCGTTAAAAGCATTAATATTTGATTCGATATTCGACAGCTATCGCGGCTCGATTGTTTATATACGTGTTGTTGATGGTGTTCTGCGTGAAAAAGATAAAGTGAAGTTTTTCGCAACGAATAAATATTTTGACGCGGAAGAAGTCGGAATTTTAGAAATGGATCGACTCCGCACTAAAGAATTGAGAGCCGGAGATGTTGGATATCTAATACCCGGAGCCAAAGACGTTCACGATACAAAAGTGGGAGATACAATCACCAACGCCAATAATCCGGCAGATGGTCCATTGCCCGGTTATAAAGAAGCTAAACCGATGGTGTTTGCAGGTTTGTATCCCGTTAATGCGGATAACTTTGGCGAGTTGAGAGAATCTCTTGAAAAACTCCGGATGAACGATGCATCGTTAATTTTTGAACCTGAATCTTCGGTGGCTTTGGGTTTTGGTTTTCGTGCCGGATTTTTGGGTTTGTTGCACATGGAAATTGTGCAGGAACGACTCGAACGAGAATATCAGCAGGAACTGATCACAACAGTTCCAAACGTTGAATATCGTGTGATAAAGTTAGACGGCGATGTGGTGTTGGTGGATAATCCTGCGTTCATGCCCCCGATTGGAGATATCGATCGGATTGAAGAACCGTTCATCAGGGCACAGATTATTACTCCAACCGAATATATCGGAAATATCATGAAGCTTTGCACCGATAGACGTGGAGTATACAAAAACACTACATATATCGACCCGACACGCGCCGATTTGCGTTATGAACTTCCGTTGTCTGAAATCATTTTTGATTTTTACGACAAACTCAAATCGACTTCACGCGGTTATGCATCTCTTGATTACGATTTTCTTGAGAACCGTGAATCCGATTTGGTGAAGCTTGATATCTTATTGAACGGCGAATCTGTAGATGCACTATCTTCAATTGTGCATAGGGATAAAGCATATGAGTGGGGCAAGAAGCTTTGCGCCAAATTGAGAAAGCTGATTCCCAGGCAGATGTTCGAAGTAGTTATTCAGGCGGCTATTGGAAGTAAGGTAATCGCGCGCGATACCATCTCGGCAATGAGAAAAAATGTTATAGCCAAATGTTACGGCGGAGATATTTCGCGTAAACGTAAACTCTTGGAGAAACAAAAAGAGGGGAAAAAACGTATGAAACAGGTTGGAAGAGTGGAGATACCGCAGGAAGCATTTTTAGCAGTGCTTGCTATGGAAGAATAAATTATTCGACAATAACAATTGATATCAAACAAAAAATATGAGTTCAAAACACGTAAAATCGGAAAAAGAAAATAAAGCAACACATCAAAGCTGGCAGGAAAAAATAAAAGCCGGCTTAAAAGAATTTGCCATTGTCTTCGGCGCATTCCTCGTACTGAACAGTTTTGTTGTCGCATCTTTCGAAGTTCCCACCGGATCGATGGAGAATGAAATTATGACCGGCGATTTTCTGCTTGTCAACAAATTTATTTTCGGGGGGACAACGCCACGCACAGTGCCTTTCACAAACATTGAAGTTCCGGCTTTCAAATTGCCTTCGTTCTGGAATGTAGAACGCGGGGATGTTATTGTATTTATGTTTCCCGGTTATCGCGAAGAATCTAAGCCGGCAGAATTTGCCTATTATTTAAAGCGCTGTATTGCTATGCCGGGCGATACGCTTCAGATTATCAACCGGGTTGTTTATGTCAACGGTGAGCAATCTTCCTTCCCGCGCAACATGAAATTCAACACTACATTTATTAAGCCGCCGAATTATACCGAGCCGAGAATTTTTCCGGTCGGCGCTCCTTATAACGAAGATAATTACGGACCAATTCGAATTCCGAAAAAAGGGGATATTATCAGTCTGACGATTGATGATTTTCTGAAATGGAATACTTTTATCAAGCGCGAGGGTCATACTATCGATTTGCGGAATGGACAAATCCTTATCGATGGAAAACAAGCTGACAGTTATCAGGTGCAGCGAGACTATGTGTTTGGAATGGGAGATAACCGCGATAACAGTCTCGATAGCCGTTTCTGGGGATTCATTCCGATGGAATCGATCGTTGGTACTCCGCTGATAGTTTATTGGTCGTGGAACCCGGATATTTCTTTATTCGATCTTGCGAACAAGCTGCCCACTATTCGTTGGGGGCGACTCGGAACTCTTGTTAAATAATACTTAGTTTAGTTTAATTCTCTATTCCTCCAAAAATCTATCTGAAATTTGGCTGGCATATATATTCATATTCCATTCTGTGAACGCAAATGCATCTACTGCGATTTCTATTCAATTGAAGATAATTCTCTCCAACAAAAATTCGTATCATCACTCATTAAAGAGATCGAGTTATCGGATGCCGTTTGGCAAAATGAAATAATCGAAACAATTTATTTTGGAGGTGGAACTCCTTCAGTCCTTTCTCCGCATAAGATAGGAACCATTCTAAAAGCGATTCACAATCGGTTTAATATCTCCGCTGAGCCGGAGGTAACAATCGAAATCAATCCGGGTACAATTATTCCGCACTATTTTAAAGAATATCTTTCAAGTGGAATCAATAGAGTCAGCATTGGAGTTCAATCATTTCGTGATCAAGATTTACAATTTCTATCTCGAATCCACAATGCAAGCGAGGCAACAAATACAATTCTGGATGCGCGCAGATCGGGATTCAACAATATAAGCATCGATCTCATCTACAGTTTACCCACTCAAACTTTAGATAATTGGAAAGAAATAATACGACGTGCGGTTGAGTTTAATCCGGAACATATTTCCGCTTACAATCTTACGGTAGAGAATCAAACTCCGTTATCCAGGATGGTACAATCGGGATCTGTAACTATTCCAGAGGATGATCTTTGTGCAAAAATGTTTCGCTATGCAATGAAGTATCTTGAGGAGTGCGGTTATATTCATTATGAAGTTTCAAATTATTCTTTGCCAAATATGGAATCGAAACATAACAGTAATTACTGGATGCATAAACCGTATTTAGGGTTGGGACCATCCGCGCATTCATACCGTAATGATCTTAGATGGTGGAATCATCGAAATATCGGCGATTACCTCGACAATATCGCTGAAGGAAAAGTCCCTCTCTCAGGTTCTGAACATTTGACCCCACAACAAACCATGATTGAAGAAGTAATGTTCCAATTGAGAATGGGAAAGTTAGATTTTAATCATCTTCAAAATAAGTTCAAGATCGAAATGGATCCTTCACAAAAATTAATTAAAGATCTAATCAACGATAATTACATTGAATATAAGGATGGGATTGTGAAATTGACCGAAAATGGATTCGTATTTTGTGATGAAATTACCAAACGTTTTCTCAACTCGTTCTCAATTATGTAGTATTTTTGCGATTGTAGCATATTTCTTCTATATTATTGCCGTATATTTTTCATTATTACTTAATTCGCCGAGGTTTAAATGTCTGAAATCAAATTAAATCGTTACATAGCAGGCGGTGTCCTCTTTGTAACTTTGTTGGTTTATTTTTTAACTCTTTCGAAAACGGTTGTATTTTGGGATGTTGGTGAATTTATTGCCGCCGCTGTTTTATTGCAGGTTCCGCATCCGCCGGGTTCTCCATTATTCATCCTCTTAGGAAGAATCGCATCGCAGATACCTTCGTTTGCAGATATAGCTGCGCGGGTTCACGCTATCTCGGCTATCTCCAGCGCTGTCAGCATCATGTTTGTTTACCTGGTGATTGTTAAGTTAATAACACATTTTCGTGGTTCCATATCGGCAAATGTCGATCGTATAATTACATATGGTGCCGCGGCAATTGCGGCATTGACTTTGGCTTTCAGTACAACTTACTGGGATAATGCCATTGAGGCGGAAGTTTACGGATTAAGTATGTTGTTCGTTGCGGCTATCATGTGGCTCGCGCTCCGTTGGTGGGAAAATTCCGATGAACCTCATAACGAAAAATATATTCTTCTCATCGCGTATCTCATCGGATTATCGGTGGGCGTACATCTTTTAGCTGTACTTGCGATCTTCCCTGTTTTAATGTTAGTATACTTCAGACGATATGAGTTCAGCAGAAAATCGTTTATCAGGTTCGGACTTATATCGGTGATAATTTTCTTCGTAATATATCCGGGTGTTGTTCAATTTCTTCCGTCGATGCTCGATGGAGAATTCAAAGGATTACGCAGCGATATACTGCCATTTATTCCGCCGGTTGCAATTATCGCCGCGGCATATGGTGTTTTTCGTGCAACTCAGAAAAAACAAAAAATATTGCAAGTTGCATTACTTTCGTTTCTCTTAATCGTTCTTGGTTACACGACTTATATTCTCGTTATCATGCGTGCGAATGTTGATAATCTTCCGATGAACGAGAACTCTCCGCATAATCTTGCAGGACTTGTCAGTTACCTTGGTCGTGAGCAATATGGCGACACTCCGATGTTGAAAGGAGATAGTTGGAATAACGAACAGCAAGGTTTCGTTGAAAAATATTTCCCGCGCCGATGGTCTCCTGAAGAAATGCATCGCCCGACACGAGAAAATTACAAGAGTGACGGAGATTTTTTCTGGAATTATCAAACCAATCATATGTTTATCCGATATGTACTTTGGAATTTTGTCGGTGCAGAAGGTGATTGGCAAGATGCGGGTGTGGGGTGGAAAGATACATGGGGAATTCCGTTGTTCATTTCACTGTTCGGGATATATTTCCACTTCAAAAAAGATTGGAAGATGGCGCTCACCTTCCTTTCAATGTTTATGATCATGGGTGTTATTCTTGCATGGTATCAAAATCAACAAAATCCGCAACCGCGCGAGCGCGATTATTTTTATGTGGGTGCTTATTATGTAATGGCTATTTGGATAGCATTAGGTATTGTTGGATTGATTGATCTGCTCAGGAAAAAAATTAAAGAACCAAAAATATTTACCACGGCGGCATCGGGAATATTAGTTATTTGCGCCTTGGCAGTTCCAATCAATCTCGTACGTGTGAATTGGCACGAGCATGATAGGAGCAGAAACTACATTGCTTGGGATTATTCTTACAATTTACTCCAGAGCTGTGAGCCAAATTCAATTTTATTTACTAACGGAGATAACGACACATTCCCGTTATGGTATTTGCAAGATGTTGAGGGTGTACGGCGCGATGTCAGGATTGTGAATCTTAGCTTGGTGAACACATCATGGTATATCAAACAGTTGAAAAACCAAATGCCTCACGGAACGCCGAAAGTTCCGATATCTTTGAGTGACGGCCAAATCGATAGAATTACACCGCGTGCATGGAAACCTCAGCAACTCGAGTTGCCTGTTTCATCAGATATAATTAACCGGTACGATTCTGTCGATCGTCCGCGGATGTCTCAGGTTCAACTTGCCGATTCGAATGTTCTGAAAGAAGGAAAGATCACTTTTACGATGAACGGTATTCCGTATCAGCAGGATGTTAGAATACTTCGTGTTCAGGATATATTAGTTTGGGAAATTATACGAGCAAATCGTTGGGAAAGACCGATACATTTTGCTGTCACTTGCTCTCCCGATTCGAAAATAGGTCTTGATAATTATCTCTGGATGCAGGGATTAACATATAAATTAAAACCGCGTAAGGTTCCTCAGGGCGATATGGGAATAGATTACAATATTATGACAAATCAATTGATGGCGGAAAATGTTACTCCCACAAAGACTCCGCAATTCGGTTATTTGTACAGGGAATTGAACGATCCTTCGGTTTATTATGATGAAAATGTGCAGCGTATGGTCATGAATTATCGGTTCAACTTCATCCGCTTGGCAGAGGTTGCGTTGCGCGAAAAAAATAATCGTGATGAAGCAAAACGAATCATGAAACGGATGGAAGAGATCATACCGATAGATGTGATTCCGAATCTCGAGATGCGGATTAGCGCATACGTGATGAATCTATTCAATCAATTGAACGATACGATGTATGCAGAAAAATATTCCAAGGTACTCGAAGTTGCTGCTCTTGATATGATAAATAAAAATCGTGTTGATGCTCAAGATCCATCGTTGCCGTATCAAGTTCTGTTAGATATTTACGACAGAAGGAAAAACTATTCAGCCGCGCTCGATTTGATGAATCAGCTTACGGCAAAATATCCGGGTGATCCGCAGTTGAAATCACGGATACAATTTTACGAACAAATGCTCAAAGGGCAAAACGCTGTTGACAGCGCCAAACCTCGCTAATCGTAAATTATTTATCGTTTAATATTCATCGCAGACGGGAATTATTCTTTTCCCGTCTGCTATTTAAATACTTTTCAAAATAAGAGAGGAAGCCACTCGCTTCTTCCTGCTGTGAATCAAAAAATATGAGAATATTAATTTTCAATTGGCAGGATATAAAAAATCCGCTCGGAGGCGGCGCGGAAGTCCATCTCCATCAAATATTTTCCCGTGTTGTAAAATTGGGGCATGATGTTACGTTGTATTGTTCTTCGTTTGAAGGAGCGCCTTCGATGGAAACGATAGACGGAATTAAGATTATACGAGAAGGGGGTAGAAATTTTTTTAATTTTTATGTCCCATGGCGTTATTTCACAAGATTCAGAAAAGAACGATTCGATGTTGTAATCGACGATATGAATAAAATTCCTTTCTTCACGCCTCTTTATATCCGTAAACCGTTATTTTTTATAATTCACCATTTATTCGATAAGAGTATTTTTCGGGAAGCATCTTTTCCGGTCGCACTCTATGTGTATTTGATGGAAAAATTCGGAGTGGCGCTTGCAAGGTGGAAGAAAATTCCATTGATGGTTGTTTCTCGCAGTACCGAGCAAGAGATGTTAAGACATGGATATAGAAAAATTGACATAACTTTCGCATATAATTGTGTCGATCATAAAGTCCATCACCTGCCTGTTGTTCCGAAAAAGTCGAAAAACCTTATCGGGTATTTTGGTCGTTTGAAAAAATATAAATCGGTGGATCATCTACTTCAAGCATTCGTGCGGGTCAAACGTGAACTCCCCGATGCCTCGCTCGTGATCGTTGGAGATGGAGATTACAAATTGCAATTAGAGTCGCTTGCATATGCTCTCGGAATATCATCATCCGTTCGTTTTACAGGATATGTGAGCGAGGAAGAAAAAGTCCGATTGCTTCAGGAAATGTTATTCTTGGTAAACACATCGGCAAAGGAAGGATGGGGATTGACTGTGATTGAAGCAAACGCCTGCGGAACTCCGGTGCTCGGCAGTAACGTTCCCGGTTTACGCGATGCTATTAAAGATAATGAAACAGGTTTGTTGTACGAGTACGGAAATATTGAGGAACTTTCAACTAAAATGTTGCTTTTGTTGAATGATGAAGATTTACGCAAGAAGCTGACCGAAGGTGCGATTACATGGTCTAAAACTTTCGATTGGGATGTTGTTGCACAGCAAGCTGTTGATACAATTCAAAAGCGGATATCTTAGTGCTCGTGTATGACCCTTAGATCGTACATAAAAGTACTTCTCGTGGCGGCATTCGATGCTTCATTTATTCAGGATGATATCGAGACCATCGAAAATAAATTCATACTCAAGAAACGGATCGGACATGGTTTGCCTGCCCTAATAAAAATCATTTTCAATACTCTAACAACAGATGTGCTGTTTTGTTGGTTTGCATCGGTTTACTCTTTCGTCGGTGTTTTTATCGGTAAGATGATAAACATAAAAACAATCATCGTTGTTGGTGGCGTTGATGCAGCCAAAGATGCGGAGTTAGGGTATGGAATTTGGCTCAATCCTTGGAAGGCGAAATTGATTCGTTATGTTTTTAGGAATGCGACATACATTCTGGTTGTTGATCCATCTCTTAAGGAATCGGCGATCTCGTTGGCGGAGTATAACGGAGACAATATTCGATATGTGCCGACGGGATATGATTCCGAATTTTGGAAGCCGCTCGGAGAAAAAGAGAAAATTGTATTGACTGTAGCCGCGATCAAAGATGAAACCACATTTCGCCGAAAAGGAATCGATACATTGATTGAATCGGCGCGACATTTACCAAATATTCAATATTTTGTAGTCGGTGTGGATGAAAAAATTGCTGCAAATAAAAATCTGCCTCAAAACATTCGTCTCATCCCGAAAGTGCCGAGAGAAAATCTTCTTCCGTTCTACCAACGGGCGAAACTGTATTGTCAACCGTCGCTACATGAAGGATTGCCCAACGCCCTGTGCGAAGCTATGCTGTGCGGCTGTTTCCCAATTGCTACAAATGTAAATGGAAATCCAACGGCGCTTGGTGATACGGGAATTCTCATACCTGTTTCCGATCCGGAGAAATTAACTGCAGCGATCCTCACCGGTTTATCGGCAGAATCTGGAGAAGGAATTCGCGCACGAGCACGAATAGTTTCTCTATTCCCAAGATCGAAACGAGCGAACGAGATCATCCGATTTATTGAGATGGAAAATAAATGAAACGGCTCTCGAAAAATGTAATTGCAATTACGGGCAGTGATGTTGCAAGGCGGCTAATCGGGTTTTTAACAATCGCTTATCTTACACGTCATATTTCGGTCGACCAATTCGGAATTATCAATATCGGTTTTACTATTTTGACTTATGCACTGTTGGCAAGCTCATTCGGGTTTAACACTTACGGCGCGCGCGCTATTGCTCGCGGTCATTCAACCAATATTGTCGGTACCATTCTCTCCGTTCGCATTCTTGCAAGTGTTATTGTTTTAATGGCGATTCTCATCGGTTCATTTATTTTCTTGGCAGATAAATCAACGATGATGATTATCATGGTGATGTCGATTGCGGTTATTCCATATGCTTTTATGCTTGATTGGTTTTTCCAAGGCAAAGAAAGAATGGAAGTTATCGGCGCGGCAAGGTTCATTGCGGCAGTGGTTTATTTTAGTGTTGTAATATTCTTTGTCCGTTCACCTCAAGATCTTGTTTGGGTTGCCATCGGTTCTCTGATCTCTGATTCATTATCTGCTTGTATCATTTGGATAATCTTTCGAAAAGATTACGGTGAGTATGTGCCGAAATTTAATTTGAAAAATGCACGTTCGATAATCAAATCGTCACTTCCAATGGGTACCGGCTCGATGCTTGCCGCAATTACGATGAATTTACCGACACTCGTGATTGGAATACTTCTATCCAACTATGATGTCGGAATTTACAGCGCCGCTCAAAAATTTGTTTTCTTTCTCCTGATGATAGATCGAATAATCGGTACAATATTTTTACCCGCATCATCGCGGATACTTGCAGAAACACCTGAAACGCTGTCAGCTATTTTATCTCAGGCAAAAAAGTGGATTATTGTCTTCTCGCTTCCAATTTGTGTTGGCGGAACTATCTTATCGAGCGAAATTATTATCACAGTCTTCGGCGCCGCTTATGCTTCATCGGCCAACGTGTTTCGTATTCTTATCTGGTTTTTCTTCGCTACGGTACTCCATACAATATTTTCATCAGGAATGCTTGCTGTTGGACAGGAAAAGATATACGGCAAGGTAATGTTACTTAGTGCAATAATATATTTCATCTTGATTATCCTGGGAACAATAATATTCGGTGTGGCAGGTGCGGCTGGCGGCATGGTCATTGCCGAAACCGCAACACTTTTAATTATGATGATTCGTTTAAAAAAGCTACTCCACGTAAAATCGACCGACAGGTTGAGTAAGATTTTGCTGTCAGTGATTGTAATGGGTTCAGTAGTTTTCGTACTTCCCGTGTTGCCTCTTTTTGTTGCAGTTCTGATAGGAGCGGGCACATATATCTCGATGTTATTTATTTCAAAAGCAATAACATCTGCTGAAATTCAAACGTTAATCTTGCGATTTGTATGAAGATAAATGTTGGGATTGCCGGTCTGAAAACTGTCGGATGGGAATTAATTCTTGAACAGGAAGGCGTACCCTTTTCATATGTCGGCGATAAATTATCCGACGCTGAATTTAGTTGCTTAATCGTTCCCGATGAATATCATGAAAGAGTCATTCCGTCTGTTCAATCATATCTGAGCAATGGAGGTGGACTAATCTGTTCGGCAAAATTTTATTCCCGATTATCCGGTGAAAAGTGCAAAAAAAAATATATCAAATATATCAGAGGTGGAAGCACTGCGCCATTTTTTAAATCCGGGCTTGCCGATATTGAAACTGAAGGATTGATTCCATCCAAGGCAAACCGATTTAAAACTGATTTCGGTGAATCTTCTGTCTATATTGGTAAATACGGCGGCGGGCATATTGTTGTTCTTCCGTTTGATCCTGCAACTATTATCTCGGGATGGAAGTCGGTCCGAAAATCATTCTATTCGACAGAAAAAAGATTGCCACACGAGACGGTTTCTCTTGTGAGCAAAGGTGAAATATTCCGTCTGATTAGCGGAGCGCTTGAATATATTCATTTGTGCAGGAATATTCCATACATCCAGAAATGGTTTTTCCCAAAAAACTTTCCATCTGTTTTTAATTGGCGTATCGATACTGATGGCGCATCGTTAAAAGATGTTGAGGAATTATACGAGGTTCTCAAAAAAAATAATATATCTGCAACATGGTTCGTCGATGGTAAAAGCCAGGAATCTCATCTTTCCGTTTTCCGCAGAATGGAAGAACAGGAAATTGGCTTGCATGGGTATGAACACAAAATCTATCACGAATACAACGACACGCTTGCCGATATAAAACGTGGAAAAGAATTGTTTTTTGTAAATGGAATGAATACCGAGAGTTTTGCGGTGCCCTATGGCAGGTGGAACGAATCGATAGCAAGAGCCATTCATGAAAGCGGCTTTGTTTATTCATCGGAATTTTCATATGATTATGACAATGTTCCGTCGTATCCGGTATGTAAGGGTGAGACTCACACGTTACAGATTCCGGTTCATCCGATTTGCATCGGAAGCTTGAAGCGTCAAGGATTTAGTGAACAATCGATGATTGATTATTTTATCAAAATCATTAACAAAAAACTTCATAATCACGAGCCGATATTTTTGTATCATCATCCACGCGATAATAACACACCGGTTGTTCGATCTATTTTTGCAATGATAAAACATCTCGGCGTTCCGCGTCTACAGTTAATTGATTATGGGCGTTGGTGGAAAAAACGAAACTCTGTTAAATTTGAAGCTGATATCGTAGACGAAACTGTTTCAATCAAAGCAGATCAATTTCATAAAGATGTTTGGTTGCGAATCCTATTCCCGGACGGAACGGAATCATTGGTGGCGATGAATGAGACGATTCATCTTCGCGGAGTTCTGAAAACCGAAAGATTTTTGGATACTGAAATTGATGATATAGAGCGAGTGCGGAGATTCAATCCACGAATTTGTTTAAATAAGATAGAAGATTATATTTCCTCATTATTGAAGTCTAGTTCATGATCTCGTTGATTCAATTATCATATCGATATTATTTCATATGAATATCTGTCTTGCATCATATCAAAGTGTGATGATGTTGAAGGGAGGACCACGAACCCAGATATTACAGACCGCTAATGGTTTGAAAAAACTCGGGGTTAATATCTCTTTTTTTGAAACGTGGCAGGAATTGGACAAATCAAAAATTGATCTTATACATTTATTCGGGGCGAACATCGGTACGTATCATCTGGCGCGTGAAATTTCTAAAGTGGGAATCCCGATGGTAGTCAGCCCGATATTTTACTCGCTCCATTCAGGTCAATTTATAAACACCGCCTTATTTGGGGATAAGTTTATGAGGAAAATATTCCGCGGATTTTGGTCCGATTACGGTATACTTTCCGATATATGCACTTGGTCAAAAATGGTATTACCGAATACGCGAAGCGAAAGCGCACTGTTGGAAGATGGATTGAATGTGCCTGCATCGAAACTTCATGTTGTACCGAACGGAGTCGATCCGCGTTTCCAAAATGGCAACGGCGAAATGTTCCGGAACAGATACGGTGTGGATAATTATATTTTGAATGTCGGTCATATTGGCCCGGAACGAAAAAATGTGCTTCGTCTGATTCGGGCAGTCGAGGGTTTAGATATTCCTACCGTTATCATCGGCAGAATTGAGAATAATTCTTATGGAAAGATTTGTTTGGAGGAAGCAAAAAGCAACCCTCGCATTCTAATTTTAGATTCACTGCCAAACGATTCCGATCTGTTGTTGTCGGCATATACCGCTTGCAGTTGTTTTGTGTTGCCATCACTTTTTGAAACTCCGGGGATTGCTGCGCTCGAAGCGGGACTTGCCGGAGCGAAAATTGTAATTACCAAGCATGGTGGTACGAGTGAATATTTTGGTCCCCATGCCGAATATATTGATCCGCTTTCAATCGGTAGCATAAGGCGCGGGATATTACACGCGCTCAGTGAAGAAAAATCTTCTGAGCTTAAAACGCATATTCAGAATGAATTTTTGTGGGATCAGGTCGCTCAAAAAACTTTCAATATATATCAGCAGTTATTATCGTTTAAATCATTATAAGTTTAGCGCATTTTTCTGATCATTTTATGAAATATATCTTAACAATTTTATTGGCAGCGATACTTTACGGCTGTGCAAGCTCGCCTCTCAGCAGGCATTCTTCTTCTGACCTCATCAACTCAAAGTTAAATAATCAAACAACCATCCTTCTCGCAGACGCAGTTATTGTAAACGGACTGATAGGCGACATGGATGTTGTAAATATTGCAGAGAATAAAAGTTGGGCGAAACTTGCTCTTCAAATGTTTGCCGGAAGGATGAACGAAAAAGGATATTCCGTAGATCGGCTGCTTAATACATCGATCGGATTGTTGTTAAGTTCGAACATACAATATCGAGTTAATGCTGAAAGCGATGATAAGAAAATAGAACCCGCTGATCTGCAGATTGGGAAAGCGCCTTTCTATATCCACGATCTTTTTCTTCAAGATACCATCAGGGGAAAACTTCTCACTACAGTTTATTCTTCATTGATGGAAAATAAACGTTTAGGTGATAACGCCATTAAAAATATTCCCGCGGCAACTTATCTTTCAAAATCGTTAGGGGGAGGATTGATCGGAATTATATTTATCGGTGGCTACATTGCCGGCGCCACAAACGAATATGGCAAATATCTGCCGCCAACCAGTCAAACGGAAGATAAAGTCGCGATCAGAATGATATCTCGATATTCTATGATGTTTTATTTAATTGACGGTAGTACGGGAGAAATTGTGTGGGACGATGAAGTGAATTTTAAAGGTGGGTTGATGTATAACTCAAAACTCCAAGATATGGTTGATGAGATTTGCGATAAATTATTTTAAAGGATCAACGGCATGAAGATGCGAATGCTCGGGAATTCGGGCTTAAAAGTTTCCGAATTATGTTTCGGAACTATGACATTTGGTGGAGACGGTTATTGGGGAAGTATCGGCAAACAAAACCAGAACGATGCTAATATTTTGGTCGGGATTGCGCTTGACCATGGAATAAATTTTTTTGATACCGCCGATATTTACTCTTGGGGAAAATCTGAGGAGATGCTTGGCAAAGCGCTTGGCATCCGGAGAAAAGATATTATTCTTGCAACAAAAGTGCGCGGTAAAATGAGCGATCAACCAAACGATGTGGGACTTTCCCGTCATCATATCATCGAAGGATGTAATGCAAGTTTAAAACGTCTTGGAACCGATTACATTGATTTGTATCAGGTGCATAACTGGGATCATCTTACACCAATCGAAGAAACGATAGAGGCATTGAACGATCTTGTAAGGTGGGGAAAAGTAAGATATATCGGCTGTTCGAATTATTCCGGGTGGCAATTGATGAAAGCGCTTGCGACTTCCGAAAAATATAACCAGTCTAAATTTATCACTATCCAATCGTATTACTCTTTAGTAAACCGCGAATTAGAACATGAAATTGTACCGGCGTGTCTCGATCAAGGAATGGGAATATTGATATGGAGCCCGTTAGCAGGCGGCTTCCTGACCGGTAAATATCGCAGAGGACAAGTTAGACCGGCGAATGCAAGACGAAGCAATGCAGAGGAAAATTTTTTACAGTTCGACGAAGAAAGAGGTTTTAATATCGTAGAGGAATTAGACAAGATTGGAAAAGAAAATAAAGCTACCGTATCACAAGCGGCGCTTAATTATTTATTACGCAAGTCCGCGGTTTCCTCAGTTGTTGTTGGTGTAAGAACGTCGGATCAATTAAAAGATATCGTTAAGACATCCGATTGGGAGATGACTTCTGATGATGTAAAGCGGTTGGATGAAATTAGCAAGCCACCGCGAATCTATCCGTATTGGATGCAAGATTTTATGCGTGGCGAACGATAAAAGTCCCCTCTCGAGAGGGGGTTTAGCGGTGTGTCGATGAGACGAAAAATTATTCTATACAATCCGAATTTGAAACAGTTTGCTCGTAATCTTCCCCCTCTCACAGAAGGGATTTAAAAATGCGCCGACAAACAAAGATTTAATGGTGTGTAATTATGCCTCATAAAGATTTATGCAGATTTAAATTATGGTTATCTCAGAAGGGGATAAATATGTTAAACTCAAAAACGATTTTTATTTTTTTAATATTACTTTCTTTTAATTTAAAAACTTTTACTCAATCTCAAATCGCGGGTCATTGGGAGGGCGCTATTTCAATAATGGGAACAGAACTTGGGATGATGGTCGATATTCAACCTGAAGGTGATTCACTTAAAGCGACGATAGATATACCGATGCAAAACGCTTTTAAGTTACCTTTGAAGAATGTAAAATTCAATCACCCAAAAATCTATTTTGAACTTCCGGCAGGACCCGGAGTTGCAGTGTTCGATGGTGAAATCAAATCCGACAGTATACTCGGTGAATTTTCACAGGCAGGCGCTAAGGGTAAATTTCATTTAGCGAAGAAGAGTGCAGATAAGAGCGCGATGCCGGCAGAACCGCCACCTCCATATAAAGAGGAAGAAGTGAAAATAAAAAATGGAGATGTTACACTTGCAGGTACGTTGTCAATACCAGAATCGGAGGGTTTGCATCCCGCGGTAATTTTAATAACCGGAAGCGGCGCTCAAAATCGTGATGAAGAGATTTTCGGATTCAAGCCATTCAAAATTATTGCAGATTATCTCACGCGAGTTGGCATAGCAGTTTTAAGATGCGATGATAGGGGGATAGGCGGCTCGACGGGTAGTATGGAAAAGGCAACCGGGGAGGATTTTGCAAAAGACGTTGAGGCACAGGTAAAATATCTTATAACCAGAAAAGAGATCGACAACAAAAAGATCGGACTTTTAGGGCACAGCGAGGGTGGAATTGTTGCGCCGTTAGTAGCAACACGTATGAAAGATATTTCGTTTCTAGTATTATTGGCAGCTCCCGCAGTTAGCGGAGATAAGATAATATTAAAACAGATCGAACTTCTGGCAAGAGCGGGGGGAGCAACGGAAGAGGAGGTCAATAAAGCATTGATCAGGCAGAATCAGGTTTTTAAAGTTGTCCGCTTAAACTCAGGATGGGATAAACTAAGAGTTGATTTTAAAAAAGATGCGGAAGAAAGCATATCAAAGATGACTGACGATGAGAGGAAAGCGATGCCTGATATTGAAAATATCGCTAAGAAAAGTGTCGATCTTAAAATAAAAAGCATACAAACTCCATGGTTCAAATATTTTATCGATTTCGACCCTGTCAAGCAATTAGAGAAGATTAAACTTCCGGTGCTTGCATTATTTGGCGAGTTGGATATGCAGGTTCCGCCCGACTTGAATAGAGAACCGATGGAAAGTGCGTTAAGTAAAGCCGGGAATAAAGAATATACAATTCAAATCGTTCCTAAAACCAATCATCTTTTTCAAGAAGCAAAAACAGGAAATCCGAATGAGTACGCATCTTTGAAAAAAGAATTTGTATTGGGATTAATGGAAAAGATTGCAGATTGGATTAAAGACAAGGTAATCGGAATCAACAAAAAAGAGGATAAGAATTAGAATCACAACAAGAGACATCTGAAAAATTAAAGATAAAGTTAGTTT
>PNNN01000033.1 GCA_013824245.1 Chlorobiaceae bacterium
AACTTTATCTTTAATTTTTCAGATGTCTCTTATATGTACTTGTTCGTTGATCAATAACTCCATGCAATTGAGGTATCAATATTAAAGGTTTACCATTCACATGCGCGGCATTTGTAGCTGAGCGAATATTCGGAAGAAAGTTATGATCAACTTTAGATTGAAGTGAATCTAAATAAATATTATAATCCCATGTAGCTATACCGGCAGCATTCGCCACTATATTATCTGTAATAGATGGGTGTGGAATATCAGAAGTAATAGGATAAATGTCAACCATGAGTTGATACGGTGTTCCATCATTGAGGAAACGTTCAAAGGCATAGTAATTTGCTGCCACTGTCCCCGCTTGTGGAATATTGCCAAGCGTATTTTTGATAAGGTTGCCTACATAATTAAAACCTAAAAACGCGCTTACTGGCGGTTCATCCACAAGATAAAATTTATCGTGTAACGGATAATTGTTCGCGGTAAATTGAGATGCATCTTGCATAATAGCATTGTCGTTAGCTCCGTTAAAGAGAGCCACTGCGAGCTCATCCTCGACCGTAACTCTATCGAGATATGTAGTAACATTCCCATTCCAATAAACCTGCAAATCAACGTTAGTACAGGAAGATGACTGAGTTGATTGTACAGTTCCTCCGGTCAACATTTTTGCGATATTACCGCTTGCAGGATTTGTTGGTGCTGGGTCAAGTGTAAATTGAACAACAACATCGTGGTACGAACCAACAGGTGATAGATCACTCACAAGTACTTGTTTATATGCCAATAAACTGTTTGTATTCAAACAATACACAATACAATCCGCAACCTGTGTTGAACTGCTACCACCGTCTACCTTGAGCCGAAACGATGCATAGTAATTAGTTCCTCTGTCCCCGTAATGATATTCATAGTTTGGTGCCGCAGATTTCACCATGTAGCCTGCGGGTGCTGGGGGCGACACGTATATGTTAAAATTTTCTAGGTGGATGTTTGGATGCTTTTCGGCAAAGATGTTTTTTGTATATGTAAGATCTTCTACCTGTTCAGCTTGATATACCATCCTTTGCGCTGAAGATTGTGTAGCAAGATATTGCCGTTGGTTGTACACTTTTAAACCGGCATAGTTGTGTAATGCGAGATTATCCTGGGTCTCATTCCCTGCATAACCAGTAGTGGTTTGAAAAGAATTCAAATGTAGAGAATCCTTCATTTGCCCGAAGTTGACATCGCCTCTGCCAAATAAATACACTCCGCGGAGAATGGTGCTGTTCTGAGCAAATATTATGCTTGTATGCATTATTATGACAAGTGAGAAAACCTTATACATTTGTTTCATAATAATTTCCTTCCTGCTATGATGTTATTTTATAAGAGTTAATTTTTTTGTGTTACTATATATATCCTCTTTGTTTGTTTTTGCAGTAAGCTTATACATATAGACTCCACTAGAAAGCTGTGTGCCATCGAAGATGCTTTCATAGGTACCTGGTACCTGATACTTATCAACAAGTAACTTTACTCGCTGCCCGAGCATGTTAAAAATTTCCAACGTGATATATGCACTTTCGATAAGTTGATACTTGATTGTAGCTTTTGGATTAAACGGATTAGGATAACTTTGAAATAATTTGAAAACAGCAGGAACCGAAATATCATTTTTCACATCTGTAACATGAATCGCTGTATCTCCGATGAAGATGCCCCAATAGCCTTTTTCATTTCCAAAAGCGTAAGATGGAGCGCCGACTATGACATCACTAAGGCCATCGCTATTGATATCACCAACGCTTGCGACAACATATCCAAAGTCTGCATCAGATGACATCCCAACAGCAGCATCAAAATCTCCGTCAATCTTTGGTCCACCGCCGAAGATGAACACAAATCCAGAAGTAATATTAGCTCGAAAAGCGGCAACCGCAATATCATTATATCCATCTCCGTTCATATCACCTGCATTAATTATCGTACTGCCAAAGTTCGCTACTCCAGGGTTTTGTAACCTTAAACTTGGGATTGTATCGAAGTTTGCCTTTCCGAAATGCACAAAAATTTCATCGTTGAGCATACTATTACGATGGGTCCACAGTAAGTCTGCAATTCCATCACCGTTAGCATCAAAACAAGAGAGGCCACTGCCGTTGATATATTTGCTGTACATCATCATATCGCGAGTTGTATCGAATACCACACCGCCAAACCATACATCTACATAGTCGAAGCGCACTGAATCAGGTCCAAGTGCGTACCAACCACGAGCAATTAGGTCGTTAAAACCGTCATTGTTTATATCTCCCACGGCACAGTTAATTCCTAAGTTGAAGTTAGCGGAATCTCCGGTGAGTATCACAGAGGGAGTTTCCAAGAAGAGACTACCACCTTTGTATATATACACCCTTCCCAGAAAAGCCCCAAAAAAATACTGAGGCGCACCAACAATCAAATCGGGAGTGGAATCAGCAATAATATTTCCAATGGAAATGGATGAACCAAAATCCTCCTGTAAATTACTACCTGTTAACTTCGTCGGCGTTATTGTATCAATCCCGGTTATCATTCCCCAATAGATTACTACCGTATCAATGTACAACGGTGAGTTCCCTATTCTTCGGAGAACAATATCCGTGAATCCATCTCCATTCAAGTCACCTATCTGAGCATTCTCTCCGGTCAGAGACAACAGTGCAGTCGTATCCGTTGGAGTTTGTAGACGATAGAAGCTTGTTTTACCTCCGCTATATATTGCAACTCTGTATGGTAAATTGGTTGTTGGTTTTATACCCATAACAAATAGTCCGAGCCGCTGCCAACTAATAGTTCCGTATACTTGTGTCCACGGTTGTAGGGTAACTTGCGCTGCACTCGTGGCTGTTGCTAAAATCAATATTGTCAGCAATCTATATGTTTTTGTATTCATTTTAGTATTCCTAGGGAATCACTTATTTAATTAGTGTGAGTTTTTTTGTGTCTGTGTAGATGTTTCCTTTGTTTGTTTTTGCAGTTAGCTTGTAGAGATAAACACTGGTTGAAAGTTGTGAGCCGTTAAAAACGGCTTCATACTCTCCGGGTAGTTGGAATTTATCTACGAGAAGTGATATTTTTTGTCCAAGCATATTAAAAACTTCTAAATTTATAAAAGCACTCTCGTTAAGTTGATACTTGATGGTAGATTTAGGGTTAAAAGGGTTAGGATAGCTTTGGTATAAATAAAAAACCTGTGGTAACGGACTTTCATCTTTCACATCAGTAACATGAATAGCCGTATCTCCAAGAAAGATTCCCCAGTAACCTTTTTCGTTGGCAAACGCATAATTAGGTGCGCCAACAACAATATCGGCTAAGCCGTCACCATTGATATCTCCGACACTGCTGATACTGTAACCAAAAAAGCTCTCTGAACTCATTCCAACTGCGGCGTCAAAAGTGCTGTCAATCTTTTGCCCACCACCAAAGATGAATACAAACCCCGATGTGATATTTGCGTCATAAGCACCAACAGCAACATCATCATATCCATCCCCATTCATATCACCAGCGTTGATAATAACGCTGCCAAAGTTTGCTACGCCCGGGTTTTTCAGTTTTAATGATGGCAATGTACTAAAGTTGTTACTTCCATAATGAACATATACCCAGTTCCCGCTGTTACCATTCGTCCACAGCAGGTCGGCAATTTCATCTCCATTGACATCAAAGCAAGCGAGTCCCGAACCAGCGGTGGCATAGGGGCTTTGGAGTTTATTATGCAACTCAAGATTAACCCTACCTACCTCTGACCCGTAATAAATGTTGACATAATTAAAATTATCTACCTTATAGCCTCTAACCGCAAGATCGTTAAAGCCGTCTTGGTTCAAATCGCCAATTACACAATTAGTTCCAAGCCCGTACCCTGTCGAATCACCAAGAATAACGGTATCCGGTACGTTGCTTATCACTGGGTTGATATAGATATAAACTTTTCCTTTGGTAAACCCACCAGGATAACCAACAGCAGATAAGATCAGATCAGATTTCCCGTCATTGTTGATATCACCTATACATGCCGGCATAAGTTCATCATACTGGTTCTCACTATGAATGACCAAGGGATTCAGTGTGTCGATGCCTGTCGGAGTCCCCCAGTATAATAGGACAGTGTCCCATACACTCACAGTCGTTCTCCCAACCACATCTTGATAGCCATCGTTGTTCAAATCTCCCACCAAAGGATTTTCTCCTTGCAGTATAAGCTGTGCAGAAGTATCGGTAGGTGTTTGCAGGCGGAAAAAACTTGTACTGCCATTTTTTGAGACTGCAGCTCGATACGGTAAGTTAGATGTTGGCTTAATGCCCAAAACGAATTGTCCGAGACGTTGTCCATTCACCGTACCATAGACTTCTGTCCACGTTTGGAGAGTAACTTGGGTGTAGCATGGAGCAGTTATTAAAAAAGTTATTAATAATAATCGTTTCATCGTCTACTCTCTTTGGGTTGACTTAATGAATGCGTGTTATAAACTTAAGTTATAGAAAATATCAATAAATGCATTGCGGAAATTTCACGGTGGAATACCCACAACCTCAATTTCCACGGCAGTGGCAATTTAAATTAAATAATCTGGAAAGTCAAGCATAATATTTAAAGGCCAGGTTTTTTTGCATAATTGGCGAATTTGGGCAATTAATAATGTGCGACTCACGTCCAAACTTGAGTCTTACCTGAACGTGAGTCGCACTTGAGCCAGAAACCTTGCAGAGGTTTCCATAGGGCGGCTAAGTCAACCTCCGCAAGGTTAACAAAGAAAAACCTCCATTTTTGCATCTAACTGCGTAAATTGTTAGATTCATCAATTAAAATTACCCTCATTCAATCATTAAACATGGAGTAACTCTCAATGAAAGTTTTACTCGCAATTTTATTTTTGGTGATATTTATGAATATATCCACCATAGCGCAAATGGATGTTAAGTTCGAGCAGTATAATTTAGATAACGGATTGACTGTAATCCTTCACGAAGATCATAACGCGCCGGTTGCCTCGGTAACTGTTATGTATCATGTTGGCTCGAAAAACGAGAAACCTAAACGTACAGGTTTCGCTCACTTATTCGAACATATGATGTTCCAAGGGTCGCAGCATGTAGGCGATAATGAACATTTCAAATTGCTTCAAGAAGTGGGGGCTAATGTTAACGGGTTCACACAGCAAGATGGCACAACTTATTTCGAAGTTTTGCCGAGCAATTTCGTTGAGCTTGGTTTGTATCTCGAGTCGGACCGTATGGGATTCTTGCTCTCGGCAATGACGCAGGATAAATTAGACAACCAGCGCGATGTAGTAAAAAACGAACGCCGTCAAAATTACGAGAACCGTCCATACGGGCTTGCGGATGAAAAAATATCAAAGGCGCTTTATCCTGAAACGCATCCGTATAATTGGCCCGTAATAGGGTTCATGGAAGATTTGTCTGCCGCATCTTTAGATGATGTGAAAGATTTTTTTAAGACATATTACGCGCCGAATAATGCCTGCTTAGTTGTTGCGGGCGACATCAACCCCGCAGATGTTAAACCGATGATCCAAAAATATTTTGGAACTATTCCAAAAGGCAATCCATTCGATCGTCCGCAGGCAGTCCCTGTTTCGCTGGAAAAAGAAGTAAGAATATTTTATGAAGACAAAGTACAATTACCACGATTAAACCTCACTTGGCATAGTGCTGCCGGTAATACACGAGACGATGCTGTCATGTCGGTATTCTCAGATATACTTACAAACGGCAAGAGTTCTCGTTTCTATAAATCATTGGTTTATGATAAACAGATAGCGCAGAATGTTCGTGCTTCGCAGGGCGGTTCGGAGATTGCCGGTGAGTTTCAAATTCAGGTAACCGCCAAACCGGAAAAAACGCTGACCGAAATGGAAAAATCGATTGATGAAATTCTTGCAGATATATTTAAAAACGATGTTACTCAAAGTGAAATCGATAAAGCGATTACCGGTACAGAAGTGCAAGTAGTAAACAGTGTTGCAACTGCGCTTGGCAAAGGTAACGCCCTTGCCGCTAATTACTTTTTGACAGGCGACGCGAACAATATCAATCGCCAGATGGAATTCTATAAAAACATCACACCTCAGGAAGTAATAGAGGTTGCAAAAAAATATTTATTACAGCCGAAAGTTGTTTTAAGCATTGTACCGCTCGGCAAACCTGAACTCGCCGCGAAGAGAGGGGAATGATCGCCATGAAATATTTATTGAACTTTTTCTTGATCGGACTTATCGTCATGATGTTACTTACAACTTTTATGAATGCGCAGGATATAGATCGAACCAAACGACCTGAGGGTAAAGCCACACCAACGGTTCAGCTTCCCGATATTCAAAAAGCAAAATTAAAAAACGGATTGCAGGTTTGGCTGGTTGAACGTCATAATCTCCCAACCGTCGCGTTCAATCTTGTAATTCAGGCAGGATCCGATCATGATCCGTTGAATATGACCGGATTAGCTTCAATGACTGCCGATGTTATTGATGAGGGTACTAAAATGCGCGATGCTTTAAAGATATCGGATGACATCGAATCGATAGGCGCTTCCTTCAATGTCGGCTCGAGTTGGGACGGTACGTTTATGTCATTAAGTTGTTTATCGAAATATATCGATAAAGGGCTTGATATCTTTGCCGATGTGTTGGTGAATCCTGTTTTTCCGCAAAAGGAATTTGAACGATTACAAAAGCAACGGCTTACATCTTTGCTTCAGCAAAAAGATCAAGCAGTGATGATTGCTAACAATTCATTTTCAGCAATCCTTTACGGTTCAAGTCATCCGTATGGGAATAATCCATCCGGAACAGAAGCATCTGTGAAAGGCATGACCACCGGCGATCTCCAGAAATTTTATCAAACCAATTACCGTCCGAATAATGCAACGCTTATTATTGTCGGTGATGTTAAGATGGATGATATACTCCCACAGCTGGAGCAATTGATGGCCGATTGGAACCCGGCAGTTGTTCCATCGTTCTCAGTACCTGCTCCTCCGGTAATTGAGAAAAGAAAAATCTATCTAATCGATAAACCGGGCGCGGCGCAATCCGAAATTCGAATCGGTTATCCGGCACTGCCAAGAAGCACACCGGAATTTTTCCCGGTGCAGGTTATGAATAGAATGCTTGGCGGGCAATTCATGAGCCGAATAAATTTGAATCTTCGTGAGAAACACGGATTCACTTACGGCGCGCGCTCGTCATTCAATTTTCAAAAGGGTGCCGGACCGTTCACAGCATCTGCAGGGGTTCACACCGCAAAGACAGATAGTTCGGTTCAAGAATTCCTTGCCGAAATTAAATTGATGTACGATAAAGGTATGACGGCAGAGGAACTTGAGTTCGTAAAAAAAGGATTGATCGGCGGATTCGCATTATCGTTTGAAACATCATCCCAAATCGCAGGAGCTCTTCAGAGTATTGTGCTGTACGGATTGCCTGAAGATTATTTCAATAATTATCTCCAAAACTATGAGAAGGTAACTCTTCAAGATGTCGCCGATATTTCAAAAAAATATCTCGATGTTTCGCACATGGCAGTAGTGGTCGTTGGTGATGTTGAGAAAATTAAAAATGGAGTGAAAGCTTTGAACGCGGGTGATGTTATTTTCTGCGATTTAGACGGAAAAGAAATCAAATAAGAATCTTTCATGCGCCTTGGTTTTTTAGATATTTATAAAAGCTAAGGCGCAATATCTTAAATATCTGCGGGTTATCCAATCGAACTGTTCGAGGATAAATTTTAAAAATCACCAATTCTTGACAAAGGGCTGAAATTCTGTTATATTTTTTATAGTATAATTACCGGTTTTCAACATTCAATCTAAAACGAAAGGAGTAATCAGTCTTCAGTGCGCAGTATACCCATAAATCGAACGGTAAACTGAACAGCAAAGTGCTCATCCTGAATCAAAATTACGAACCAATGAGCGTTTGCAATGTTAAGAAAGCTATCATCTTGTTATACCTCGGAAAAGCCGAATTAATTGAGGCATCCAACGGTAGATTAGTTCATTCTATTTCTATGAACATGCCGTTTCCCAGCATCGTGCGGCTTGGTGTATATGTTCATATTCCCTATAAAAAAATTATACTCTCGCGGAAAAACATTCTTCGCCGGGATGGTCACCGTTGTCAATATTGCGGCAGGACAGATATGCCGTTAACGGTCGATCATATAATTCCAAAATCTCATTCGGGCGAAGATACATGGGAAAATTTAGTTGCGGCTTGTGTTCATTGCAACAATAGAAAGGGAGACCGAACACCGGAAGAAGCACATCTTAAACTCCAAAGAAAACCGTTACGTCCAAATCATGTTTCGTTCATCCGTCATTTTGTTGGAACTGTTGATGATGGATGGAAGCCATATCTTTATATGAATTAACTCTAAAGGACTCAGTAGTATTGCAAAATAAAAAAAGAATTTTAAGTGGAATGCGCCCCACAGGCAAACTCCACCTCGGTCATCTTGTGGGTGCGCTCGAAAATTGGGTGTCTTTGCAAAACGAATACGAAAATTATCACCTCATAGCAGATTATCACGCACTAACAACTAATCTTGATACTGAAGAGCTATATCAAAATTCAATCGATATGATGATAGATTGGTTAGCGGCGGGTATCGATCCGGGAAAAAGTCCGATGTTCCGTCAATCCCAAATTAAAGAACATGCGGAATTATTCATGATATTTTCCATGCTAATCACAACCGCACGGCTCGAACGAAATCCAACACTGAAAGATCAGGTTCGAGATCTGAATATTGAAAATGTTATCTACGGACATTTAGGATATCCCGTTCTTCAATCGGCTGATATACTTTTATATAAAGGAAATATTGTTCCGGTGGGTGAAGATCAGGTTCCTCATATAGAAATCACAAGGGAAATCGCCCGCCGTTTCAATCAGCAATATGGCGATGTGTTCCCTGAGCCGGAAGCGAAACTTACAAAATTTGCCCGACTACCGGGTCTTGATGGAAATATCAAGATGAGCAAATCCGCGGGAAACACGATTCTTTTATCAGAATCACCCGATGAAATTAAATCGAAATTAAAAAAAGCTGTTACCGATCCGCAAAAAATTCGGAAGGGTGATTCGGGCAGACCCGAAGTATGTTTGGTTTTTACATATCATCAAAAATTTAATCCTACAGAAACTGCTGAGATTGATGCCGGATGCCGGAGTGGCGCGCTTGGCTGTGTTGATTGTAAGATGAAAGTTGCATCTAAAATCTCCAATTACTTAAATCCGTTCAGAGAAAAGCGAATGTATTATGAATCTCACCAATCGGAAGTGAAAGAGATTTTGAAGAGTGGAGAAGAACAAGCAAAGCAACTTGCCGCTCAAACGATGGCAGAGGTTCGAACAGCCATGAAGTTGGGATGAAATATTTTTGAATTATTCATTTTTAATTTTGAATTGATTTGCCATACCGTATAAAACTGCCAACATTCGAAGGTCCGCTCGATCTTCTTCTGTTCTTCATCAAGCGTGACGAACTGGATATCTACGATATCCCAATCTCACGGATAACGAAGGAATTTCTGAATTATATACAAATGCTTCAGGAACTTGATTTAGAAGTTGCGGGGGATTTTATAGTGATGGCGGCAGAATTGATGCAGGTTAAGGTAAGAATGCTTCTTCCAAGAGAACCCGGAGAGGAAGAAGAGGTTGATCCACGCGCCGATCTTGTAAAACGTCTGCTTGAATATAAAAGATACAAAGAAGCCAGCGCAGTGCTTTCGGTTCTTGAAGGTGAATCGGGTAAATTATTTTACCGGATGGGATTCCATTCCGATTCGAAGAAAGTAACACTCGAAGATCAAGAAGTGAGCTTGAAGAATGTTACAATGTTCAACCTTATCGCCTCTTTTAAAAGGGTGTTGGATAATGTTCCGAAAAAAATCTATCATGATATCGAATTACTGAATGTAACAATCGATGAGCAGATGAGTTATATTGCGGATGTTTTCAGGTTAAGAGAGGAGATTTCATTCTTCGAGCTTGTTTCGCACATGACGGAAAAAATTCGTATAATAGTAACGATCATAGCAATGTTAGAGATGGTAAAAAATAAAATTATAGGTTTTAAAGAAGCCGAACATGAAGATGATTTCATAATTTATAAAATGCGTCCCGATACAATTTGATGGAAACGATCTCGGAAAATAAGCGACAAATTATAGAAGCAGTGATTTTCGGATCTGACGAACCGCTCACAATCCGTCAGATTCAGGATATATTTTGGCAATCGGATAATAACGGTCCTCGATTCCGCGTGAAAGAAGAAGAAATATTGACTACAATCCGCGAGTTGAATGCGGAGTACGTGCAAACCGGTCGTCCCTTCCGAATCATCCAGGTTGCGGGTGGTTTTCAGTATGCAACAATGCCCGAATTTGCAGAGTGGCTCGGTCGCATGATAAAAGAAAAATCGAGACGCAAGTTAACCCAAGCTACAATTGAAACTCTTTCTGTAATAGCTTACAAGCAACCGGTTACGAAACCGGAGATTGAGGCAATACGCGGAGTGAATGCAGATTACGCTATCCAAAAATTGATGGAACGCGGTCTTGTAACTATTGTGGGCAGAGCAGCAACACCGGGCAGACCGCTGTTGTACGGAACCACCCAGGATTTCTTAAAACATTTTGGAATAAATGATCTTTCGGAGTTACCCAAACCGCGCGAGATCGATGAAATAATGGCTGAGCAGGGAATGGACATGGAACGTGAACTACTTCGCCGGATGGGAAAAACAGACGAAGAAATTGAAGAGCGATTAGGCACCACCGTTGTTAGCGAATCGGGACAGCTTCAAGAGATTCCGCCTTCGTTAGGTCAACAACCTGATTCCGATTCAAAAATTCAAGATGACACAAAACCGCAAGAGTAGCGGTCCAGTTATGCTTTCCATTTCGAGAATCGGAATCTCGATTTTAACATGACAAACTCAAAACATCATATCAATAAAAATCTTTTTATTCTGATCCTGACTTTGTTCCTCGATTTTCTTGGCTTTGGTACTACATGTGCATATCTTGGGTTGTTGGTAGCGATAACGGTTATGGTATTATTACTTCTGATTCCGGGAAAGGAGATATACCTCTTTTTTATTCTTCCGTTCATCGCTATATCTCAGGGTGCTGCAACACCCAACATCACCACTATTATCTCGGATTCAGTTTGGCCAGGCGAACAGGGAGAGATATTGGGAGTCAATCAATCTGTGCAAACTCTTTCTTTTACAATTCCGCCGATGGCAGGTTTCGTATCTGCGCTCAATATCCGCTTGCCAATAATTATCGGTTCTATTTTTATTTTCGCTTCATGGTTGTTTTTTATAATATCATTCAAGAAAGTGTCTTTATGAAACAAATACAAGATGATAATATTCGTTTAAATAAATATCTCGCCACGGCGGGCGTTGCTTCACGCCGGCAGGCGGATGTTTTAATTACGGAAGGAAGAGTTAAAGTCAACGGAAAAACCGTGTTCGATCTCGGTGTAAAAATCGATTCTCAAAAAGATAAAATATTTGTTGATGATAAACAGATAGTGATACTTGATGAGAAGGTTTATATTATATTCAACAAACCGAAAGATTGTATAGCCACTGCCCGCGATGAGAGGGGAAGAACCACTGTGATGGATTATGTTAATGCTAAGGAACGTGTTTTTCCGGTTGGGCGTTTAGATCGGAATACAACAGGTGTGCTGTTACTGACAAACGACGGTGATTTCGCAAACAAACTTATGCATCCGAAATATGAGGTTAAAAAAGCGTATAAAGTTACAATCGATAAACCAATTAAATTAGAGGATGTTAGAAAATTAAAAGAAGGCGTGCGCTTATCCGATGGAAAAACAAAACCGGCAGAAATACATCTTATTCCAAGAGAAAAAAATAAAGTTGTCGGTGTTATTATCCATGAAGGCAGGAACCGCCAAATTCACCGGATGTTTGAATCGCTGGGTTATGAAGTTCACAAACTTGACCGGATAGCTTACGGCGATATTTCGTATGAAGGGTTGCCACGCGGTCATTGGAGACATCTAACAAAAACTGAAATGAGAAAATTAAAAAATACTGCCGGGCTTTTGGAAGAATAATCTAAGTGAATTGCTTCCTAATTCTAACAGCAAATGTCTAAATGCTAATAGCAAGTCATTCTCTCGGTTTCAGCGGTTCCAACTGTGATGAATCTGCAGGTGGCGGTGGTGGAATCATCTCATCATCGGGAATCAGTGTATCTGATTCTATACTTTTGTACAAAGTGTAACTATCAACGACCGAATCTTTCCGTGTAATAAACTGAAATGTTATGCTATCTTTTGTAGCGGTTACCAATTGCGCGCCATAATCTTCGCAATATCTAACCTGACTACCCTCAATCGGGTTGGCGAACGTATATAGACTGCGACCGCCGGCACCGTTTACAAGATATAATAAACTATCAATCGTTAAGCGTTCATACAAATGTTCATGGCCCGCTAAAACAACATCTGCACCCCACTCCTTAAAGTGCCATTGCGCAGGGGGGAAGTTGCCGTGATCTTTTCCCGATGAATACGGTGCATGATGTAAATAGACAACTTTCCAGATAGAAGTTGAACTACTCAATCGTCCTTTCAGCCATTGTGCTTGTATCGATGTATCGGTATTACCATCTGGTTCATGTATATCAGAGTCAAGCGCAAAAAAATGCACAGGTCCCTTAACGAAGTCGTAATATCTTTCATTGCCGGGTAGTGTAAAATATTTTAAATATGGCGCTGCACCAGCCGCTCGCCAATCGTGATTACCCAAAGTGGGAAAGAATCGGTTTACCGTATCTCCTTTACCAAACTTGCCGAAGTAGGGAGAAATAAATTCGCTGTAATACTGTCCGATATTTATATCGATGGTTGAATCTGCTCCGTAATCGTAATTGTCATCGCCTGTAGTTAAGACGAAATCCGGTTTCCAGCGCTTGACGAGATTCGCAACATCTTCGGCTTGCTTGCTTTCCCATCCGAAATCGCCGATAACGGCAAATTTAATTACCTCTTGACTAATGACCGGAAGTGAGAACGCTAATAGTAAAATCGATATTGATAAAAATTTTGAAATCATAAAATATTCTCGTGATGATTTATTTTTGAAATTAGTGATGAACTGTGCTTGCATAATTTTTCTCACCTGCCTCAATCCGTATTGGCAGATAATTTTGTTTCGGCGGTAACGGACATGTAGCGAATTCCGTGAACGCGCATGGCGGGTTGTATGCTTTATTGAAATCTATTACAACAATATTCGCAGAATCAGGTAATTGCGCGTAGAGATATCTACCCATTCCATATGTTTCTTTGCCAGCAGTTTCATCGTGGAATATAATAAAAAATTCTTTTCCTTCTCTTAATGCGTCAAGTCGGTATTCTTTGCCATCAATCTTGAAGACAATAGCGCCCGGACATGTATCATTATTGACTTGATTGAGTACGTTCACTATTGGGATAATTTTAGGTGGATTGTAAGGTTCAAATTTTGATTCGACTCTCCACTTGAGTTCTATTGGAAAGTAATTCAGTCCTTTAAAATTTATCCGTGCGGGATTATCGTTGTCTTTAACACGCACACCAAGTCTATCACCTCTTTTAATTATGTGGAAATTTAGCGAACCGAGTTTCATGATTGTGGGTGTTGCTTTCCCCGATTCATCCGACCGAATTTTCATTTCGCTTTCAGCAGAATCGTTGCAAATGATTGAAACACCTTTTGCACATTTGAATCGAAGTTGTCCCTCCTCAAGGAATATTGAACCAGCGTAAGCCGGCGATCTATCCGTCGGAAAGATTATAGTATTCGATGAATCGGTTCCGAATTTATTCTCACCTTCATTCAACCAAAACAAACCGCATAATGTCAACCAGCCGTTTTCTTTCTGTAATCCTTCTGTTCGCTTGATTTGCCAATCTGTAATTTCTTTTTGATACGAAGCGAGATTGATGGATGGTTTTCGAGTGCATCCGGCAATTATAAGTGCTGATATAAAAAATACAATATAAAATATTCGGTAGGTTTTGTGCATCTGAGCTTTTATTTAAGTTGACGGTGAATCATTTGTCACTTACTATATAAATATGATATCCAAAAGGATCGATAGAAGGAGTGAATGGTTCACCTTTCTCAATCATTTGGGATGTATTTTTGAAAATATCTAACAACGTGATATTTGATTCTTTGCCGATTATCTCTTCCGATTGAATTTTAGGTGCTTGTTTAGTTTCGGAAAAGTTTAAAATTACAAGAATCCTGTCTTTTCCTTCAATGCGAAGAAAAGCGAAAATGTTTGTGTCGTTGCTTGTTGGTACTTTGATGAATTTTCCGCGCGAGATTGCCTTATGGTCTTTTCGAAGTTTATAAAGAGATCTATATAAAGTATCCATCTCACGCGATTTGTTCCAATCGATATCGACTTTTTCAAAAAGTCCTAACTTGCGGTCATTGGCAACTTCTTCGCCGTTATAGATAAGCGGTATCCCCGGCATTGTATTTATTAAAATGGCAGACAACTTCAATCCGTCTTTGCCGAATTTAATAATTGCCGGTGCATCCCAAGCGTTTTTATCGTGATTGGTGTTGAAACGCAGACGCAACGAGTTTATCGGAAATTCCGCTTTTTCATTTTGCAAAAGAGTATCTAAAAATTTTGCAGACCGTTCTTTTTTTAACAACGGCTCCAGCGCATCGTAAATATTCCACGAGTAAGTAATGTCGAAAGCTTTCAGGTGATGTTCCGGTAACGATCCTTCTGATAGCATCATTATCGGTTTTATCTTGTTTAACCGGCTCCGCGCTTCTTCCCAAAAATCAATTGGTACTAGTTCCGATACATCGCATCTGAATCCGTCGATGCCGATATCTTTTACCCACCATTCCATCATATCAAGCATATATTTACGCAAACCGGGTTTTGAATAATCAAGATCGGCAACATCAGTCCAATCATCGTTCGGAGAGATAATGTTGCCTGATGAATCTTTTGAAAACCATTCGGGATGTTGTTGAATTAGTTTGCTGTCCCATGCGGTATGATTTATTACAAGATCGAGAATAAGTTTCATCCTATTCTGATGAACTACGGCGAGTAATTTTTGGAAGTCGACTATTGAACCAAACTCGGGATTTGTATCATAATAATCCCGAATTGAATAAGGACTACCTAATTTCCCTTTTCGATTTTTTAACCCGATTGGATGAATGGGCATCAACCAGATTACGTTGACGCCCATTTCCTTTAATTCCGGGATTCTTTTCTCCAGCGCTTCAAATGTACCTTCGGGAGAAAATGAACGAAGATAAACAGAGTAAATAATCGCGTCTTTCACCCAATCAGCGCTCTTGATTGCATTTGTATGAGCAAAAGATTGGAGATTATCTCCTTTAGAATTTGTTTTGCCGTTGAAAGATAGCGACAGAACTAATAATATTAGTATGATGAAGAGAAAACGAGTTCTCATCATTCACCTGTTTTTATATTTATTTTCCTTTGGCTGAGATCAATTCAACTTCGAAAATCAAAGTTGAATTAGGACCGATCAAATTTCCGGCGCCGCGTTCACCGTATGCTAATTCGGACGGGATGTAGAATGTGAATTTCGATCCAACCGGCATTAGTCCAACACCTTCAGTCCAACCTTTAATTACTTGATTCAGTGGGAAAGTTGTCGGCTCGCCTCTTTTAATTGAACTGTCGAACTCTGTACCATTAAGAAGTGTGCCGCGATAGTGAACTGTAACAGTATCGGTTGCGGCTGGCTTTTTGCCTGTCCCCATCTTTTCAACTTTATATTGCAAACCGCTTTCAGTTATTTGAACTCCTGCCTTTTTCTTATTTTCTTCAAGGAATGCCGCTCCTTCAGTTTTGTTTTTTTCTCCTTGTGCTTTCATTGTTTCCTCTTGTTTTGACATCATCCTTTTTTGGAAATCCATCATACATGCTTGTGCTTCCTCATCGGTCATCATTTTTTTGCTGCTGCTGTCGATTATATCTTTTATACCTTGTGCAACAATGGAAGGTTCAACTTCGATTGATTGTGTTTTTAAATTTTGCCCTATGCTCATTCCAATGCTGTAGCTGACGCTATCTTTTTGTGTCTTCAGTTCAACTTTATTTTGCGTGTTGCCCTGACAAGCCACAATGCCGATTGAAAGCGCGATGAACAGTATGTACTTCATTAAAAAATCCTTTCGAAAATATTGATAAATATGGCAGAAAATATATATTCTTTAGATTTGCCTGAATAATGATACGATTTTCATCACGATTATCCAAATAATAAATTATGCCCAAAGTAGCTTGATTTTATGTATGAATCTCACCATATTATATATATGAAAATATTCATTATCGCATCTCTATCTGCAATCCTGATGCTCTCAGGATGTTGTTCTTTAAGGAAGACATCATGTGAGAGCAAAGTTGTATCAGATTCGTTGAGTAATCCGGTGCCAAAACAGCCAACGAATATTGCGGCTATCGTCCGTAATTCATCAAACATAAATATTACTGTTGATTCTGTGCACATAATAAACGGGCATGATTTTAAACTTTATGCAAAAGTTGTATCGGAACAGAACACCATGTCTGAGAATCCAACGCCTGATATCGGCATCAATATTGAGATTATTCCTGATTTCTATCAGAGTGAAAAAGATATCGTCGATTATTCTCATGATCGCAATAAGCGTATCATGAAATTGAAAGATGCGCGGGTAGGAGAAGAGTATTCAATAGTCATTTCGAGAGATAGCAGGGGAACGATCCATCTCATCGATTTAATCGAGCATTAAAATTTTATCTGAGGTATGAAAATGAAAACGATTTATTATTCAATCATTACTTTCATCGCACTATTCGTCATATCATTTATTGTGACTCAAAATGATCTTGTTAGAAAATCAAATACATCCGATGGCATAGAGGGAGAATCGATTCCATCGAATCTCAAATCAACCGGTGCCATGGAGGCGATGAGATGGTATAATGACCAGCGCGCATTTCCAACCGGTAAAATTCCATATGACTGGCGCGAAAAAGCGGAAGAACATATCAAGAAATATAACTTATCAAAGAGTAGCTCAATTGATGCGGTTTCGTGGACATCAGTTGGACCATCAAATGTTGGTGGTAGAGTTCGCTCAATTGCCGTTGATCCTGCTAATTCTAGTATCGTCTACGCCGGATCTGTTAGTGGAGGAATTTGGAAAAGTACAAATGGCGGATCCGCCTGGACTCCAATAACCGATTTTGTTTCGAACATTGTAATCGGTTGCATAACGATTGATCCAACAAATTCAAATGTTATTTACGCCGGTACCGGGGAAGGATATTTTAACTACGATGCACTTCGCGGGATTGGTGTATTGAAATCAACGGATGCGGGAACAACATGGACGGTTTTAAATAATTTTGTTAATGCAAGTCCGAATTATTACTACTATTTCATAAATAAAATTGTCATCCGCCCCGATAATCCTAACATTCTTTTTGCAGCAGTTTCAAATTCAAATAATACAGAAGGTATTTGGAAATCAACAGACGCGGGTGCAAGCTGGTCGAAAATTACTACTCCAAGCACGTCAAAATTCTGTACCGATCTTGTTCTCGATCCTAATAATTCAAACACCATGTTTGCCGCGTTTGGATTATTCAGTTCCGATGGTGTTTATAAAACAACAAATAGTGGCACGAACTGGACAAAATTAACAACCGGTTTTCCCGCTACTACATTGAAATATACTCGAATAAGTTTATCTATATCAAAAACAAATCCCGCGGTATTATTTGCGAGTGTTGCCGATTCAAATTATTACACGCACGGTGTTTATAAATTAAATACAAGCGGAACTTCATGGGTTACACTAGCAACTCCATATGATTATACTTCCGCAGTCAGCGGTACGCATCTTGGTGGTCAGGGGTGGTACAATAATGTTATTACTGTCCATCCAACAGACACAAATACTATTTATGTAGGTGGAATAAATATATTACGCTCCGCTAATGGCGGTTCAACCTGGAATCGGTTGAGCGATGGATACGGCGCTCCGTATGTTCATGTAGATCAACATGCAATCACTATTGATCCGAATAATTATTCAACCGTTTATTTCGGGTGTGATGGAGGAGTTTTCAAATCGACAACTGGAGGCAATTCGTTTAGCGATATGAATTCAGGTTTCAGCACCATTCAATTTTATAGCGGCGCTGTACATCCTACCATTACAGCATATTTTGGCGGTACTCAAGATAATGGGACATTAAAAACTACCGCACCTACAGCATGGCAAAGCGCGTTTGGAGGGGATGGCGGTGATGTGTGGATTAATTACAATTCTCCAAATATTATTTATACTGAGTATGTGAATTTAGCTATTTTTAAATCCATCGATGGAGGCAGCAGTTGGACCAAATCTTTGAATGGTATTCCAACCGGGACTAATTATTACGATGGAACAACAGATCGAGTAGATTTTATCGCACCATATACAATGGATCCGGGAAATCCATCAAATTTAGTGGCAGGAACTTATAAAGTCTATCGTACAACCAGTGGCGGTACACTTTGGACAAGTATTAGTGGCGATCTCACCGGAGACGGGACCGGAAGCACAGGCGCTGTAATTACTGCGATAGGAATTGCAAAAAGCTCATCTACAACTATCTATGTGGGCACAAGTGGATATGGAGCCACCACCGCCCGAGTTTGGGCAACAACAAACGCCGGTACAAACTGGACGAATGTTACAGTAGCACCAATTCCCAATCGTCGTGTAACAGCTATTGCTATCAATCCAAATAATCGAGACAGTGCATATGTTTGTTTCTCGGGATATGGTACGGGCCATCTATTTTTTACTGCAAACCGTGGTACATCGTGGATAAATAAAAGTGGTAATTTACCTGACATACCGGTAAATGCGATGATAATTGATCCGGTGAATGTTAGTCATCTTTTTGTTGGCACCGACCTCGGAGTGTATGAATCGCAAGATGGAGGTACAACATGGACGCAGCAAAACAGCGGGATGGCAAATGTTTCGGTCGCAGATTTGGATTTAAATAATAGTGGATATTTATTTGCCGCAACGCATGGTAGAGGAATGTTTAAAACTGTAAATACAGTCGGCATAAAAGAAGATAACCTAAATCTACCGACAAGTTTTAATCTTGAGCAGAATTTCCCCAATCCATTTAATCCTTCAACGATGATAGCGTTTAGCATTAACGAACCGAGTTATGTTACTCTGAAGATTTACGATGTCGCCGGTCGTGAGGTGAGTATAATCGAAGAAGGTGAACTGCACCAAGGAAGATATGAAAGGAATTTTGATGGATCGCAGATTGCGTCCGGTGTATATTTTTACAATTTGAAGGTGTTGGCGAAGAGCGGCAGTAATTATTCGCAAACAAAAAAGATGATTTTGGTTAAATAGTTTTCGGCTAAAGAATTGAATTAGGATTTGACTTGATTGAGAAAAAGAGCGGATTAAGAATTAAAAACAATAAGAGAC
>PNNN01000054.1 GCA_013824245.1 Chlorobiaceae bacterium
AAATATTTATACTAATTTTTCAGAAGTCTCAACAAGTAGATTAAATCAGATAATATTCTCCTAATAAAAAGATCAAACCTCAAATATCTATAAAAATAAAGGGGGTCTATAACGGAATTTTATAGCATGCGAAGCCGGAGATACCTTCCTTACAATGTGCCTGTATATTAATATTATAAAAATGCAATTAAAGCTTGCTTAACAACTCAAACTATCTTATATTTTTATCATTCCACTTTACTGAACAAGTCGATATTTATTGCTCCTGGAAATCATCAGGGTGAGTGTAATCGCATCGATTATAAATATAGTTCAAAGATAAATATTAAAATTAATTCTAAGCAAAATTATTTTTTTCACAAAAATAAAAGGAGATTAACATGGCTGCACTAAAAGAGAAATTAGCGCAAATAATTCCTGCTCTTCGAGAAGAAGTTAAAACACTCGTGAAAGAGCAAGGTGCAAAGGTTATTTCAGAAGTAACCGTTGAACAATTGTACGGCGGACAACGCGGCGTAAAGTGTTTAGTCTGCGATACATCCGAAGTCCCACCGGATAAAGGTTTAATTATCCGTGGAATACCTATCGGTGAATTGCGAGATAAATTGCCCGAAGAAATATTTTACCTGCTTTGTACAGGTGAATTACCTGATGCGGCGGCATTGAAATCTCTTCAGGTAGATTTAGAAGCGAGACAAGAAGTCCCGTCATACATTTGGGATGTTCTAAAAGCTATGCCGAAAGATTCTCATCCAATGGTTATGTTCAATACCGCAATTTTGGTAATGGAAAAAGAATCTGTATTCCGGAAGAAATATAATGAAGGAATGAAAAAAGATGTTTATTGGGAACCGATGTTAGAAGATGCTTTAAACCTGATCGCAAAATTACCAAACGTTGCTGCCGGAATTTACCGGATGCGGTTTGGTAAGGGTGAACGTATTGTACCCAAGAAAGGCGTCGATTGGTCGGCGAATTATGTTCATATGCTTGGACTTGCAGATCCAAACGGTGAATTTACAAAACTTATGCAGCTATATTTAACTTTGCATAGCGATCATGAAAGCGGAAACGTAAGCGCGGCAACAACTGCCACTGTTGTATCCGCACTTTCCGATTTGTATTACGCTGTGTCGGCAGGGTTAAATGGTTTAGCTGGACCATTGCACGGACTTGCAAATCAGGAATGTCTCGGATGGGTTTTAGAAACCAATAAAAAATTCGGCGGCAAACCTACACCTGATCAATTAAGAAGTTATGCTGAGGAGACATTGAGCGCCGGGCGGGTTGTTCCGGGATACGGACACGCAGTTTTAAGAATCACCGATCCGCGTTTCGATGCGTTCCTTGCTTTCGGTAAGAAGTATTGTTCTGCAGATCCGGTTTTCCAAACTGTATCTAACGTGTTTGATGTTGTGCCGGATGTTTTAAAGCAAGTGCAGAAGATTAAAGATCCGTGGCCCAATGTTGATGCAGGTTCTGGAGCGTTATTGTATCATTATGGTATGACTGAATTCGATTATTACACAGTTTTATTCAGCGTATCACGTGCGCTTGGCGTATCAGCACAAGCTATCATTGTTCGCGCAATGGGTTACCCGATTGTACGACCGAAATCGGTTACAACAAAATGGGTTAAAGCGCAGGTCAGCAAGTAATAATATTCATATCAATTCAGGGGCTGTTAGAATTTGTCTGACAGCCCTTTTTTATTTGATTCATCATTGGTTATTTCTTAAATTTAGATAGTAATTTTATTGAGTATCAATGAACAATCGCAATAGCACTCTCTCACGCATTTTACTGATCGGCGGTATACTTTTAATTTTGCTATCCTTCGTTCATCTGCTCGGAACTCCGCTTGTCAGTCGATGGCTCACCGGTAAATTAACTGAAGAATCGATTTCGGAAATCTCACCCATTATCTTATTCAATCATATACTTGTGGGTATGCTGTTGATTCCATTTGGTGTAAGCACAATCTTTTCGGCGGCAGGTATCCGTGTCGGTCAAAAATGGGCGCGGGCGATTGCATATACAAATTCCATAGTCATCATAATTGTTCCACTCGCAGTTTATATTGTTATGGGTTCTTTTTACTTCGATAACTACCTGAGCATTGTCGGCACTTCGATGATTACAATAGTAGGTCTTTCAATGTTATTATCCTTGATATGGCTGAGGGACAGTAGCAAGTAACTTGCATTGACATGGAATGATTTCCTATTGTTTTTTCAAATCTAATAAATCCACACAAAATCTTTTTCATGATTGAAATAGATTTTTGATTTTCACCTAATTTCTGAGTATTTTATCTAAATTAATTTTTGGCGTACATTGTGATATTATAATCCGAATTATCACCTCATCTTATTTAATCCCTAAAGGAATACGATGGTAGAAACAGAACAGAAGAAAAAAGGTCTTGGATCGGTAGTTATTAACGCAGAGCGGTGCAAGGGCTGCGGATTTTGCGTGGAATTCTGTCCGACTGATGCAATGAAATTATCTGATCAATACAACGCGAAAGGTTACCACCCGCCTGTTTTAGTAAGTCCGGAAAAATGCAACGGATGCAACATGTGCGGATTGCAGTGCCCCGACTTCGCGATATACGGTTTTATGTTCAAGAAAAAACAAAAGTAGGAGTTTACGTGAAAGCAGATCCAAAAGGAGTTTTAACCGGAGCGATCTTTCTCGATGGCGACCACGCATGTGCGGAGGGCGCAATTGCGGCTGGTTGCAGGTTTGTTGCCGGCTATCCAATCACACCGTCGACGGAAGTTGTTGAGCGAATAGCCGACCGATTTCCGCTCATCGGCGGAATGTTTATTCAAATGGAAGATGAGATTGCTTCCTCTATCGCAATACAAGGCGCGGTATGGGGCGGGAAAAAAGCTATGACCGTTACATCCGGTCCGGGATTTTCGTTGATGATGGAACACATTGGGTTGGCGGCGATGACTGAAGTGCCGTGTGTTTTCGTTGATGTCCAGCGCGGCGGTCCTTCAACGGGATTACCAACATTGCCCGGTCAAGGAGATATGATGCAGGCACGCTGGGGGTCGCATGGCGATTATGGTATCATTGCGCTATGTCCAAATTCACCTCAGGAATGTTTTGATTTTACGATAAAAGCTTTCAACCTTTCAGAGCAGTACCGTGTTCCGGTATTATTGATGATGGATGAGTGCGTTGGTCATATGACAGAGCGTGTTATAATTCCTCCGGCAGATCAAATCGAATTATATCCGCGAAGATATTACGACGGACCGAAGGAAGAATTCCTGCTCTTCAAGCCGGATAAAGATATGGTTCCGCCTATAGTTAAAGCTGGCGATGGATATAACATTCATGTAACCGGATTAACGCACGACGAAAAAGGTTATCCGGCGATGACAGTTCCCGCGCAGGAGAAATTAGTTCGTCGGCTCATTGATAAAATAAAGTTAAATGCCGATAAAATTGTTGAATATAAAGAAGAGCAAGTAGAAGGCGCAGATGTTGTAGTGGTTACATATGGCATAACATCGCGTGTTGCAATCCCTGCTATTGAACAAGCACGGGCAGAAGGAATGAAAGTTGGGCATTTACGTCTTATAGTCGCTTGGCCCTTCCCGGAAAAGCGGATCAAAGAGCTTGCCTCTAAAGTGAAAGCATTTGTTGTTCCTGAAATCAATTACGGTCAGATGGTTCTTGAGGTGGAACGGCATGTCGCCGGTAAAGCTCGTGTCGAACTTGTCGGGCATGGCGGTGGGGCGGTTCATAATCCGAAAGATATTTATAATGTAATAAAAAATAGTGTGAAGGGTTGAGTAATGGCTGAAGATTTAATTGATGTTAATGAAAGTATGCCCACCAATACGGTGGAAGAGTATTTACGGATGGACCGGATGCCGCACATTTGGTGTCCGGGATGCGGAATCGGAACTACTGTAAATTGTTTTGCCCACGCGCTGGAACAAAGTAATTTAGATTTACAAAAGGTTGCAATCGTTTCTGGTATCGGATGCACAGGTCGTGTGGCGGGTTATATAAATTTAGATTCTTTCCATACAACACACGGCAGAGCGATTCCATTTGCCACAGGTTTGAAGTTGGCGAATCCCGAATTGAAAGTTGTAGTTTACAGCGGCGACGGCGATCTGACTGCAATAGGCGGCAATCATTTCATCCATGCCGCGCGTCGGAATGTTGATATGACAGTTATACTTATTAATAATTTTATTTATGGAATGACAGGCGGACAGGTTGCACCAACTACTCCATTAACTGCAACTGCATCGACAACACCTCATGGAAATTTTGAAGATTCATTCAATCTTCCTTACTTGGCGGAATCGTGCGGGGCAGTTTATGTTGCAAGATGGACGGCTTATCATGTACGTCATACTACTAAGGCAATAAAAGAAGCGTTGGCTAAGAAAGGGTTTTCGTTTGTTGAGATTCTTGCACCATGCCCGACACTTTTCAGCAGAAGGAATAAATTGGGTGATGGTCTCGACCAAATGAAATATTTTAAAGAACAAAGCGAGATAAAGAACGATATTGATACCAAAACAGCGTCTCTCAGCTTTCAAGGGAAAATCACAGTAGGGAAGTTCGTCGATAGAGAACGTCCGACATATCTTGATGCGATGAACGAATATTACGGTAAAAAATTCGGCGATAAATATACGCCATACAACGGTTAAGGAAATTCTTATGGCACGAACAGAAATAAAAATAGGCGGTTTTGGCGGACAGGGAGTAATCCTCAGCGGCTACATAATCGGTAGGGCGGCTTCTATATTCGATACGAAACATGCAACAATGATTCAGGCATTTGGTCCGGAGGCACGCGGCAGCGCATGCAGTTCGCAAGTGATTGTATCAGCCGAAGAGATTGCATATCCATATTTAACTTCACCTCAGATTATGATCGTGATGTCGCAAGAAGCGTATACAAAATTTACTCCTGAACTTGCTCAGGGTGGTATCTTGATAACTGAAGAAGAGTTGGTTCAAACGCATAATCTTCGGAAAGATTTGAAGCACTTTTCAATTCCGGCGACAAGATTCGCGGAAGAACTTGGAAAGAAGATGGTGCTGAATATTGTTATGATGGGATTCGCGACTGCCGTTACCGGCTTCGTTGATCCTGAAGCAATGAGGAAAGCGGTAACCGCTTCAGTGCCAAAAGGGACTGAGGAGCTGAACCTTAGCGCTTTCAATAAAGGATATGAATACGGAGTGAAAGAAAAAGCCAAATTGAATTAGATGTAAATAATTATGATAACTACAATGCCATGCACTTAGAATGAGTATGGCATTTTTGTTTTATTATTCATCAATAAAAGATAGAGGAGATTATACTATGAAAAGTTTAAAGGGATCTAAAACCGAAAAGAATTTGCTTGCGGCTTTTGCCGGAGAATCACAAGCGCGGAATCGATATACATTTTTTGCTTCCCAAGCCAAGAAGGAGGGCTTCGAACAAATTGCCGGTATCTTTTTAGAAACCGCCGATCATGAGAAAGAACACGCCAAGAGGTTCTTTAAATTTCTTGAAGGGGGCGAAGTTGAAATCACGGCTTCATATCCCGCCGGTAAAATCGGCACAACCGCAGAAAACTTAAAAGCCGCAGCGGATGGAGAAAATATGGAACACACAAAACTGTATCCAGAATTTGCCGCAATCGCCAAAGAAGAAGGATACCTTGAAGTTTCAGCCGCGTTCCGCGCCATTGCTATGGTGGAAAAACATCATGAACAACGCTATCTTAAATTATTGGAAAGTGTTGAAGAGGGAACTGTGCGTAAACGCGATAAAGTTGTTCGATGGAAATGCCGTAACTGCGGTTACGTTCATGAAGGAAAAAATCCTCCTCAGAAATGTCCTGCCTGTGAACATCCAGAAGAATATTTTGAAGTGATAGAAGATACCTATTGAATGATTGAAAGCGACCTGTTATCAAACAATGATAAGTTAGACCATTGATAGGATAATGAGGCGTAAAATATTTACGAGAATTTAAGGTATCATAGAAATAAAAACCGGCTCACCCAAAAGAATGAGCCGGTTTGCTAATGAGAATAATGAACAGGTTATTTCATTAAAATTAATTTCTTAGTATCGAACGAGATACCTGATTGTCCCGAAGGGATGGCATTTGCCACAAGGCGATAGTAATAAACGCCGCTTGGGAATTCGCTTGCATTCCAACTCACTTTATACACCCCGGGTTGTTTTACTTCATTCACCAATGTTGCAACTTCCCGACCCAACATATCAAACACCCTCAGAGTTACAAATCCGAAATCCGAAATTCGAAATTCGAAATTTGTCACCGGATTGAACGGGTTGGGATGGTTTTGTGCAAGCATGAATTTCTTTGGAAGATCGGAATTATCATCAACCCCGAGATAAACCGCATTGAACGAATTCACCTCGCTGAATTCTCCCCAGCATCTCTGGTTTCTCGCTTTCACTCTCCAGTAATAAGTTTTATATGCTTCAAGTTGATTGTATGTATATTCAGTCGTCGTAATCATTGAATCTATGAATGGAGTATTGAATTGGGATGTTGTATCTATCTCAAGCCAGTAATTTGTTACTTCTGGGAGCGATAATGTCCAGTTAAATGTTACGCTCGATGATTCCACAGTTGCAGAATTTGGCGGCGTAGTCAAGCTTGGGGATGAGGGAATTCCAAGAATTCTGATGCTTCCATAGAATAATGTATCGGGCCCGTACGGCAAAGCAGACCGGGGACCGGCGATAGCCAAAAACTGTTCGCAATGATCGGTAAAATATCCTTGTCTCGCGTCTGTTCTTACAATTACTCCACCCATATAATTTTTTAAATTGTCCGGAGTGGGAATAGGATCGGACCAATTGATGGCATCGGTGCTAAATGTTGTATGGATATTCTTATTTTTTATTGTTAAATACATCGTAAACAAACCCGCAGAATTACAGTGCATCCTAAAGTAATAAAGCGTATCGTCCGGGGCAAGATTTATGGAAGCTGTTTGAGCCGCCTGGAAATCTTTCATAACTTTTAATACGGGTACACCTTGAGAATTGTTCTGAAAATAGGCGATGTAAGTATGTCCGGCAGTATCAACCAATGCATCAAACCTATTCCATGCTACGGCAATAGAATCTGTTATAATAACCGGCGCGGACCAACTTGTACCGTTGTGACGAACATAAAATACTCTTGGTTTTTGGGTAGTCGTTGCGGATATGTTTCTTGCCATAACAATTGTAACATTTCCTTGTTGGTCAGGTACAATCGTATAAGTATCATATATCAATCTATCAACGGCCGTATCGGTAAATTGAACGATGTTCGTTCTGGCTCCCCAAACATTTGTATTCGAATTTCTCACCCATTCCCACGCAGTGCCGCCGTAACTATACCATCCGTAATAGTTCGCGATGAAATGGACGTTGTTATTTCCATCCACAAATAACCCGGCAATTTTTGGTCCATAGTTGCTTGGATGCAGTCCAACAAGTTCTGTAACCCAACTGCCGGTCTTGTTGGTTATGCAGTATGCATCAAACAAAAAGTAATTTGATCCATCCGTAATTCCAGTCGGATTTGCATAGTTGTAAAGACTATGGATTGTAATTCCTATAAAAACTTTACCGGCAGTATCAATTGTTAATGCACAATTTTGAATATCCCCCTCATGTCCGGTTGTAATTTGTTCTTTACTCCAGGTTGCACCGTTGTCTGTGGACTTAAAGTAAAATAATTTGTAATTATCTACGTACGCGAAGTGCTCGTTTCCATTGGGCTCTTTAAAATAGGAATTGATGGTATAGTGTCCAAAGGATGTTGCTGTGCCGGTACGCCAGGTTAGACCGACATCCACCTGTGAACCTTGAAAGATTAAGCTATCGGGTAAATCGCTTTGAGCAATCAGGATCGATTGAGCTAACGAAATGATTACGATAACAAAGAATAAAGTAAGTAAGAAGTTTTTCATAATAAATCCCCTTCATTATAATAATTTATTTAAAAGATGAAAATAACAATATGATTTTATTCTCTATTTAATTTCAATTCCATGAACGAGTTCTTCGATCATTTTTGTCAAATCCCAAATTGATATGATCTGATTGTATCAAAGTTAGTTTATTTCGCATCAAAAGTCAAAATTCAATCATGATAAGATATTAGATAACGACTCCAAATCATACATATTTGTCTGATTATCCAAGATCTAAAAATAATCTATATTTTTTGCAATATTTGACAATTGAATAATCTTTTCCTAACTTAGCCCAATAGAATTCTCATAAAATATCAAAGAAAGGATAACCGGATGGTAGCCAAAAGTATATTGGATGTAAAGGGGAGAAAGATATATAGTATTTCAGAGGATGCACAAGTTTCTGTCGCTGTTGAAGAACTTGTAACGAAAAGAATAGGATTATTGGTTATAAAAAATATAGATGGAGGAGTGACCGGCGTTATTTCGGAGCGGGATATATTGCAAAAGTGCGTTCAACAAAAAAGAGATACAACCCAAACTAAAGTGAAAGAGATAATGACCGACAAAAATCATATCGTTGCCGCATCGGAAGAGGACGATATTCATCATCTAATGAATATCATGACAGAGAAAAGAATCCGCCATCTGCCGATATTTAAAGGATCGGAGATGAGTGGAATAATTTCGATCGGTGATATTATTAAGAATATGGTTGAGATTAAAGAGACTGAGATCAGATCGCTGATAGATTATATTTCTGGGAAATATCCAGGGTAGATTAAAATTATTTTATCGTATTTCTGTAATTTATATTTCCGACTAAATAATAATCGCTAATCTATCTAAGCTTTACTCAACTATTATTCTTCACATCGGATAATAAAGTAATTGAGGAGATTTCAGAATGCATCCACAAATTATACTTCATGAAGTTCCGAAAATTAGCTCGGTGCAGAATATGATTATACGTTCTGCTGGCGTTTTCGGGAACAAACTCGCAATAGAAGACTTGCGCCAGACACCAATTCCTCGACTTCTCTATGTGGAATTATTAACGAACGTTTTAAAGTTTGGTTCCGCTTTAAAAAAGTTAGGCATAAAACGGCGCGATCATGTGGCTATTGTCAGTGAAAATCGTGTCCAGTGGGCGCTTAGCTATTTAACCTGCATGTGCTTCGATTTTGTTGTATGTCCCATCGATAGAAATCTTCCAACAAATGAGATTCTAAATATTTTGCATGAGTCGGATTCGGTGGCGGTTATCTATTCCGATCAGTTCGAAACTATGCTTTCCGAAGCACGTCCTTCTTTAAAACATTTGAAGTGGTATGTGAATATGGACTTGGCATCTCGGCAAGATCATAGATATTCTATGGCGGAATTGATTACGCATAGCGCAGTATGCAGAGTTGAAGAGTTGCCAAAAATTGATCCGACAGAAATGGCAGAAATTATTTTTACATCGGGAAGTTTAGCACGGGCAAAAGGTGTGATGCTGAGCCAGAAAAATCTCGCTTCAAATTTAATGGCAATGGTAAGCGTTGTACTTATTGATCAAAACGACAGATTCCTTTCCGTTCTCCCAATGCATCATAGTTACGAATGCACCTGCGGTTTATTGTGTCCACTTTACACAGGCGCATCTGTACACTATGCTCAATCGTTGAAAACTGTTGTAGAAGATTTGCAAACAACTCATGCAACAATCCTGCTCGGTGTTCCGCTTCTCTATGATAAAATGTTTAAGCGGATTCATAAAGGTATTCAGGAAAATAAGATGAAGTCGCTGATTGTTCCCCCTTTACTTAGAGCAACGAATTTATTGTCAAAATTCGGCTGGAAAGCATCGAAGCGTATAGTGTTCCATGAGCTTCACGAACGGTTCGGCGGATCGATCCGTTTGTTTATCACCGGCGGAGCTGCATCGAATCCGGCTGTCGCCAGTGGATTGCAATCGTTCGGTTTCAATATGATTCAGGGTTATGGTTTAACCGAAACATCGCCCATACTCGCATTAAATCCTGTACAGATTCATAAAGATAACGCCGCCGGCATACCGTTGCCCGGTGTGGAAATAAAAATAAATAATCCCGATCATCTTGGAGTTGGAGAAATATGGGCAAAGGGACCAAACATCATGCTTGGATATTACAAGAACGAAAAAGCAACTCGTGATGTGATGGAAAATTCGTGGTTCAAAACAGGCGATCTTGGATATATAGATGATGATGGGTTTCTTCATATTGCCGGGAGATTGAAAAACGTTATCATCTCGAAACGCGGTGAGAATGTTTATCCCGAAGAATTGGAAGATTTGCTGCTGCGCAGTCAGTTTATTCAGGAGTGCATGGTGTATGGAGAAAAAGATCCAAAGCATGGCGAAGTAATTGCAGTGCAGATACTCCCCGATGCTGAAGCGTTCATTGCTTTGGCTGAAACGGAAAATGTTAAGATCACCGATGAATTGATGCGCGAAACGTTGAATAAAGAGGTAGCTAAGACAAATAAACAGGTTTCGCAATTCAAACAGATTACAAAGATTTATATTCGCGAGCATGAGTTCGAAAAAACAACAACCCAAAAAGTTAAAAGGTATCTTGCGTTGAAAAATTCCGGCATAACCGCCGAATGATATTGATTTACCGCGTCAATATCAATTTCTTCACTTCCTGATGTAAAACAGTGCCTATTGAATTTGTAACTGTGTACCTGCAAAAATATATTCCGCTCGCAATATTACCCGCATCCCATGTTACCTCGTGCATACCGCCCGAAATATTCCCATCAGCCAAACGCGCTACTTCACGACCGATCATATCATAAATGATTATTTTCGTGTAACCATCTGTCGGCTGTTGGAATGATATTTTGGTGGTAGGATTGAATGGATTTGGATAAATATTATCGATCTGGAAATCAGAAATTTTTGCAGCTAAATTCTGAGCAATAATTGATGAATCAGATAATTGCTCATACCTGCCGCGGGAATAAAGCACGAACGTCCTTTTTGTTCCAGCAGGGGGTGAAGGTAGACTCTGGAATTGAAGCTCAATAAATTCATTTGGGGATAGCAGGGCGTATACGCTGTCCATTATTGAAATTTTTTCTTTCACATCTGCGAAAGATGAATGACGAGCCGAGACAAGCGGTAAAGTTCTTTTCAGGTATGGAGTTGGAATTAACACTCCGTAATTAAGATAATCCAAACGAGCGCGGTGTGCCCAAACAACATTCAATGATTTGAGACTGTCGAGTGTAGCCGGAACGAATACAAGCGTTGGTTTCTGGCGAAATGTTAAAACGCCATCCAAACCGGATAAATAGTTCGGATGCGCATTGTATGCCATCTTTTGAGTTTTCGGCAAACCATCCCCACCACCTTCTTCGCCACCCGGTAAAGTTGATTGAGGTGTGAATGAAGATGATTTCTCTGTAGGTTGTTGTAATGACAGTTGAATGGTATCTCCCGGTTCTACGATGATTCTTGAACTGTCGAATTCCGCAATCTCGCTAAGCACATTATTATTACGGATATTTGCTTTGTTAAGCCGGTACGGTGTTATGTAATGATAAACTTCACCGCTCGAAGGAGCAACATCGATCTTAGAATAATTTGGATGATCTATCGCGATAAGTTTAAACTCATCAAAGTAAGACAATTCGTTCTCGAACTCCCGTATCTGTAAAATGTATTTGCCGTTCTTTTGTTTGAGCGGTTTCAAAAGTCTATAATAATCGGTAACATCTTTCCCGGCATTTTCATCATACTCGCTTTGGGGTAAAATATTGTTGTCTTCCCTGAAAGAATTTCCATCCCAAGTGTAAACATATGGGCAAGTAGGTGTGGTGCCCATTCGTACGGTAATGGTTGAAGAGGCAGATTGTGTGCAAAAACCGGAAGATGCTTCCACGTCGCATCGTAATTTAATACTCTGAGAACCCATAGTCCAGTTAACCGATTGATTGCTGCCTAAAACCGTCCAATTTGTTGAACCATATGGTTGGTAGCCCCAAAAATAATATTTTGTTGAAGATGCCGCCCCTCCATTAACGGTTGCATACCATGTCCCCGCTTGCCCTGTAGCAAGTGATGTTGGTCCATTGATTGTAACGTTCATTTTACAATTTGTATATTCACCATCCCAAACGTATTGATTTCCGGTACCGGGGTCAATGTATTTAACAGTGCACTTAATAATAGTACCAGGACAAACATTTGGAATGGTAATTGTTTTTCCTGTTTCTGCATTACTGCCATTCCAAGTATATGTGAATGGACCATCGTACAAAGTGCTTACCTGCCATGTTCCACCATTTCCCTGTGTGCATTCTGTGGTAGGTGCAACGGGTTTTATGGTTACTAAATTATAAGTTGATACAACGTTGTTATACACAGGTATTGTTACCGATCCACTCGGAGTCCAATTTGTTGTATCTAGATAAGCTGGAAGATATTCTAATTTGATTCTGAATTCGAGACCCGTTCCCAAGTAAAAATTATCTACATAGTATACAGCATTCGGGTTCGCATCCATAATTATAGGATCGTATTCCTTCATTACTTTCCATACACCACCACCCTCAGCTCTTGTAATTATTGCTTTCACATGAGATCTGTTTGTAAGCATAAATGGGATTGGAAGCTTGCTAAAATAATTATTGTTAATATTGGTTGGTGGATTAAGTATCGCCGCCCCAGGCAAAAATGCACGTATGCCTGTATTTGAACTCCACTTATCTGATGTAAATACATACTGACTGCGGTAGATTGTACTTCCAAGTTTGTAATAAGGGGCATTGGATATTGTCGCCGGTCTGGAGAATTCACCGCTCAATGTTCCTGCAGAGGAATAAGAAATAATATATTTACCATCTTTGGTAAAATGGTGATATACGCGTTGTCTCTCATCCCCAACCCACCATTCGTTGTTTATATCTAATCCGAGACAAGTCAGGCGATTTTGTATCTCGTCAAAATATGATGCCGATATAACTGAATTGCTTGGCGGTTGAAGTATTACCAAAGCCGGTATCCATCTGTCTATCAATGCTAATCTGCTTGGGCTGCCGGGAATTTCCTGAACCATTATTTTTTCTACGCCTTTAAGATGGCGATATATACCTCCATCCATGTAATTTGTAATGCGCTGCACAATAACGCCGCTTCGTCGAAAGCAAACTAATTGTCCGGTAAAATTGTCAATTACCCAAAATTTATCAGCCGCCGGTGCTCCCGATAAAGATCCGCTCTGATCAATCGCAATATCTGTCAAGCGTATGATATCAGGTATTCTAAAATCTGAAACATAAAATAATTGCTCCGCTATTTTATTGTAATATAACTTTACAATTCTATGATTTCCTGCGTCGGCAACGTAAACCGTATCGTTGATGTCAACAACCATCCCGCTTGGCTCGCTAAATTTGTAATTATCTGTAGGGTTGTCGCCGAAAGATTTTATCCAACCTTCGTCTTTCCGCGCATAAATAATTCTATCCCAGAGATTATCAAGATGAAAAGCAACAGCTTTTTCGGATGCTAATCCGTCGAAGAGACAATCGATATCCATTCTAACATTATAAGAGAAGAGATCACGTCCTATAATATCGTTTGTCAGGTCCGCATCTATCCGGTAAATCGGGTTGTTATCTGTCCAAGGGTGTTTGATGTTTATCAAAATATTGCTATTTAGATTTAGTGTTGAAATTTTTGTTGTCTGATTTATCCCTTGGATTTCGTTTTCTTTTGGCAATCCTTTATTGTTTAGTAAAATTGATTGTTCAACAGATTTGACATATTCTGTTGATGTACCGATCATTTTCGGGGATAATGCTTTATCATATCCCTGCGAGAAAACATAATCAACGCTGTAAACGATAACTATAATCGTACTCACTATTATTCTTATTTTATTCATGACCTACCCTTATTTTGCTATGAGTTAAAATAATTATTTATCGTAATATTTTTTTATGATATTACTGGCTCGACGGCCAATTTCAGTATTAGGATGTGAAATTGATATTTTTTGTAATAGATTTTTTCTAATTTCTTGTGTAGTTAATATTTTCCCAGTCCGAGCTAAAATATGTGTTAGTGCATAATCAGCTGCTTCACTGGCTGGAGATGTTTCAATCAATTTCATTGCAGCATCATAACCGACTTTCTGTTCATCAGGGTTTTCAGTAAAAGTGTACATTGCCATTATTTGTCTGAGTGCTTGCAAACTATATGGACTTTTTGGGTATTTATCTTGTATGGAATTTAGTATGCGGGCTGATGTTTTGAAATCTCTTTTTATAAAATATTCACTCGCTTCTTCAAGCATATTAAAAGCACTTAAATCTTCTCCATTGGGTTCAATTACCTCAAAGCTTAGCTCGTTAGATGAAGTTATCCCATATCCCGTCTCGAGTGTAGTGTAGATAGAATATTTATCAACTGGAAAGAAACACTTTGTAGTTAAACTTGTCCAATTTTGTTTAATAGGTGAATAATTTCCGATTAATTCAAGCATTTGGTTAACTGTATCATTAGGTGGTAAAAGCAATGATAAAGCAGTATCCCTAAAATATTGAATATTATTTAAATACTTGAAAATATTTCCGGTACTATTTTTGATTTTTACTTTATAATACAAGTCACACGGTTTCAACTTTCTTGACTTAATGCTCTGCTCACCTTTATTTATTAATAAATTATTAAGATAGATTTGCTCACCTTTTAGAAATATATTTTTTGACAGATATACTTCTAATCGTAAATTATTTGACTGAGCGAAGATCGGAATTTCAAAAAATAATAAAAAGACTGTTAAAAATATAAAAGTTTTCATTTTGATGCTCCTTATTATTACCATGTTTGATCAAGCAATGATTGTAAATGTCCTTCACAAAAATGCCGACTACGAATAATATCTGTAGTCGCAGGATCTGTCATAATACATTTACTTTTGTTTAAACCATTATGTTTTGTGTGTGTGCTACTATCATCACCAGTTCTCAAGTGCTCTAATTCGTGAAGAACTGTTGTGTTAAAAAGCCATTTTTTATCATCACCGATTCTGGTAGATTTGTCTATTCTATCAATATAAATCCATGATGCTACTCCGATTGAATTACCCAACATTTTTTCCCAATTAGACGTTGGTGGTAAAATCTCTTTATTATCTTTATCGTAAAATTTTATATTTCGCATGGAATACAAAGTGCCATAATGTAAATCCGCTGTACGATATTGGTCATTGAAGTCTGTAAATTGTTTTAAACCCTCTGGATTATCAATATTGAACGAAAAATATTCAGGTAAATTTGAGTTTAAAGGGCTACCGAGGTTTAAGCTAATTTCAGTGTTGCAGTCTTTAAAACACTCTTTTATATCGTTCAATAAATCTTTTCCGTAATCAAAGACATTATAACTGGGTGAATAACAATAATTAATTGCAAACTCTCTTTTTTCAATTATTTCTACATTAAAAGATCGATCAACATTCCCTGTATTATCATCCTTGCGAAGCGAGAAATTGTATGTTTCCAAATCCCCTGCTGTGGATTGAGTGTATGAACTGATTTTAAGAGGCGCAGTGAATTGATTCGTCTCTTCATTCAGGTAAGAATTTTTATCATTTTTTAAAGTAAATCCATTCTGAAATTCTCCATATTTGCCATTCACCTGCACTTTTGTGTATTTTGGGTTGGCGGGTGGTCGTTTCCCAAATACAAATATTTTTCTTTCCTCTGAAGGTGTTAAATAATATGTAGCGTATTCTGATTTAAGTGCATTTATATCTTCAAGCAGCATATAGGCTTCATCAGAAACAGCATCGGTAGGTTTTGGTTTATTGTCACAACCGGATAAAATAAATAGCCAACCACAAAATAACATTAAAAATAAATATTTCACACTTACCCTCTTAATCATGTAAATCCTCGTAAATTTATTCTCCCATAATATACAAAATGGGGGGGGGTATGTCAAGTAAAATCTTCCATTTTAGAAATTATTTTTCGTTGTATTTTTTAAAGGCACTTAAAGCACGATGCCCTATCTTTGTATCAGGATGTTTAATAGATATTGTTTGAAGCAAGTTTTTTCTCATATCAGGTGTCGTTAATATCTTACTCGCACGCACTAATATATACGTAAGCGCTAAATCAGCCGCCTCACTATTGGGAAATTTATCAATAAGTGATAAAGCTGCTGAATAACCCGACCTTTGTTCCACTTCGTTCTCACTATATTCATACATTTGAAATTTTTGCATATATGCAAGTACGATATATGAACTTTTTGGATATCTCTGGATCATCGTATCCAGAACAATGGTGGCTTGCGATTTATTTTGTTTAAGTTCAAGATTGGTTGCTTCATTTATCAAATTATATGCTTCAAGCTCAATTCAGTTGGTTCAAGAATCGTTATTGGGATAATGGTGCTATAAAATCTGGTATGATTAATTTCATAAATTGCTTGAACCGTATATGAGCCCGGTTCAAAGTAAGTTCGCGTATGTACGTTTCGTAAGTTACGTTTTCCATTTGCATACATAGGTAACAAATCAATAATTTGAGATATTGATTTATTAGGACCTAAACTCACAGTATCATGGGGTACATTTGGATCCATGTCACGTCCGTATGCACAAGGAAATACTTTTCCTGTCGCATCTGTTACCAAAATTTCAAAATAATCATAAACAAGAATAAGTCTTTTTACATATATCATTTCATTAGTTCTGTTTATGACAAAGATATTAGCAAGTATTGGTTCACTTTTTAAAAATATATTCTTGGAGATATCTAACTTAATCTCTAATTTATCTTGCTGAGTGATTGCAATGTTAGGGGAAAATAAAAGAGAACAGCAACAAATAAAAAAATAGCTAATGAATCTTTTCATGATGACCTCGATTAAAGAGACTGTAAAATAATTTGTGTAAATGAGATTTATAGTTCATAGATATTTAGCAAGCCGATCGTTAAATATAACTGAAAAATGTGAAATAACAATGGACCAATCTCTTAACGTCATAGTCCATTTTTTTGAGATATCTCTGTAAGCCAGAAATAACATTTTTTTAAGAGAGTCGTCATTAGGAAAAATCGTTTTTGATTTTGTTACTTTTCTGAATTGACGATGAAGTGACTCTACGATGTTAGTGGTATAAATTAATCTTCGAATCTCTTCGGGATATTTCAAAAATGTTGATACGTTCGACCAATTTTGTTTCCAGGTCTTTACCGGTAATGGATATTTTTTTCCCCACACAGATTCAAGATTTTCAAGTTCCATGAGAGCCGCTTCCTCGGTAGTCGCACCATATACCTTTTTCAAATCTTTCATAAATGCTTTCATATCTTTCCATGCTATGTACTTTAACGTAGCGCGAATTAAATGTATCACACATAGCTGGATTTCGGTTTTTGGAAATACAGTATTAATTGCTTCGGGAAATCCTTTTAAACCATCAATGCACGAAATCAGTATATCTTCGACACCACGGTTTTTAAGTTCGGTCATAATGTTCAACCAAAAATGGGATCCTTCAACCTGACCAACCCATAACCCTAATAAATCCTTTTTACCATTTATATCCACCCCTAAAGCTGTATATGCCGCTTTTGTAACTACTTTACCTTCGTCTTGAACTTTATAATGAATAGCGTCAAAAAAAACAATCGGATAAATATTTTCAAGTACCCGGTTTTGCCATTGCTTTGCCAGATCAATAATCTTTTCAGTCATGTTTGATATTAACGTCGCACTCATATCCATTCCGTATATCTCTTGAATATGCGACTGGATATCTCTCGTACTCATACCCTTAGCGTACATAGATATAATTTTGTCTTCTATTGGTCCAAGTGTTCGTTCATATTTTTTAACAACTACCGGATCGAATGAACCGTTCCTATCGCGTGGGACTGCGATATCTATTTCGCCTTGATCATTCTTCAGCGTTTTGCTGTTTTTACCATTACGACTGTTGCCGCTGTTTTTACCGTTGGCAGGATATTTTTCATAACCGAGATGTTCGGTAAGCTCAGTTTCAAGCATTGTTTCGAGCGATGACGTTATCAGCTTTTTGATGGCTCCATCTTTTCCCATCAAATCTTCATATGTTTTAGCTTTTGTAAGATCGGTTTTTAATTGTTCGATCATTTCTTCTGTGAGTTGCATTTTTTAATTCCTTTTTGTAAATGGTTATTAATTCGTGATTTTTTTATTTCTTAAACAACTTCAATCCTTTCCCACAAGTTTCGTTCGGCTACGCCTCTCTCAACTTGGGGGATTTACCATTTACACAGAATTATTTACACTCCCTTTGATACTAATATTATTGAAATAAGCAAGATTATTTTAAAATGCAGGTGCATGTATATCTACTCCAAATTTCATAAATTTATATATTCACGATATGAAAATTTATTATTGTTGTTTTAGAAGTATCATTTTTTTTGACTCGCTTTTACCAACTATGGATGTCTGTTCACCATATAGGAATGTGTTCCCCCCTGGGCCAACAAGAACTTTAACTAATTTAATACTTTGATTATTCAACAGATTGTGTATAATCGGTATTTCACTAATTAGGTTTAGGTTTGGGTCTAATTTTCTGATAATATTTTCATTGGTCAAATACATATTATCAGAAGTATCAATTCCAACGTAAGACCAACTTACCCCTTGTTGATAGTAATTATTCTTTGTTTTTAGAATAGCATATGCAGCAATTTTTCTTAATTTGCTTGAAGAATAGATTTTACTATCAATAGGATTCTTATACTTGGAAATGATTGTACTATCTTTAGTTCTTAGTATTTTGATTAAATTACCCTTGCTGTCTTCCCAATTGCAATCACTTCTACCTAAAAATGTTCCATCATTATTATATACATATGTTGATTCATTCCACCCAGGGCTCAATGGAGAATGCGGAGTTGTGTGAATAAATAAAACACCGCGTTTACTAACGTAAAATCCAGTTATACGAACAGATGACGGAACTATTTCTACGAGATCAATTTCTCTAACAAAATTTCCAACTTTATCAAAAATAATAATTGTTGATAAAGCTTCCGCATGGCATATCACAATAAAAATATTTCTTATACTATCAATACCAATATGAAATTCTCTCTCATAATCCGGAAGAAAATATTTATCCAATATATATTGTGGTATTTTAAAAGTGCTTTTGATGCCTTCTTCACTATCGATATTTATTATCGTATTGGTTTTTGTATCAGCAATATAAATCCCATTAATAGAGACTAATATAGCCCCCTGTTCTTTAAGATAATCTTGGTTTATCTCAAATACCTTTTTATAGGAACTTTTCTTTTGGCTGAGCAAAGGTGAGTTTATTATAAATAATATTACAAGGAATGAAAGTGATAAACTAATTCTCAAAAGCATCAATTTTATTTTCATTTTGGCT
>PNNN01000055.1 GCA_013824245.1 Chlorobiaceae bacterium
CAGTATAGCACTTTAATCACAACACCACATCGTCTGGACTGCCTATCCATCACCAGACAGGAGTCTGGTGTTTTAACGGCTTAATAAAAATTATTAGACCCAAAAAAATTATATAAAAACAAACTCAATCTACAAATAAATAAAGGGGTAATATCATGAAACGTAAAACAATAGCAACACTCGTATTGGTGGGAATACTGCTTCTCGGATTAGGAGTCGAGTTCGCAGTTGCCGCGGGGACGCCTGCCGGCACCGTCATTACGAATACTGCCACTCTAAATTATAAAGATTTAGGTGGAAATTCATTCCCGGCTGTCACGGCTACCGCAACTATCACAGTTGCTCAAAAAGCCGGTATAGCAATAACACCGCCAACTGCATCGCAAACTATAGGCGAAAGCAACTGGGCATATTATCCGTTCGTTGCCGAGAATACCGGTAATGGAACAGATCAGTATAATTTGACAGGGATTTCATCCAATGGATGGACCGTTGAACTGTATCTTGATGCAAACGGTAACGGAGTGCTGGATGCGGCTGAACTTGCTGCCGGCGTTGTATCTGCTTCAAATAGTTTAGTAGCAGATGCTACTGAGCGTTTCATAGCTCGTGTATTTGTGCCGTTAGGAACCGCAGATGCTACAATTGATAATCTTACGGTAACCGCAACGTCTCAATTCGATGCTGCTGTGAGTGCATCCGGGGTGTATACATCAACAGTTCAAAAATCTGTTCTCGTGTTTACAAAAAATCAAGATGTTCCAAATCCAGCACCGGGACAAACTATAACATATACGCTTCCTTATGGTAATACTGGAACCGGGAATACATCGAATATCACTTTAACCGACGTTTTGAATATCAATATTACGCTTGTTGGCGGAAGCATCACGGGTGGCGGTACATATAATGCCGGCACAAGAACCATCACGTGGAACTTCGCAACTATCAATTCCGGCGCATCTGGATCGGTATCGTTTCAGGTTACGGTGAACAGCGGAGTTCCCGCATTTACCAATATCACAAACTCGGGTAATTATATTTATACAGATGATGCAAGCGGATTAAATAAAAATGAAAACACCAACACCACCACTGCTACAGTGGCAATGGTTGCGGCGCTCTCATCTACAATAAACCCGGCATCACAAACTCAAGATGTTGGCTTGGATGTATCATATCATCTGGTGGTAACAAATAATGGAAACGGTTCGGATAACGTTCAACTTACACATTTGTCGCCACAAAGTTTTGGGTGGATTTATTATCTCGATAACAATGGTGATGGCATTATAAACGGCGCTGATGCGGTTGTTGATGGAACCAATTTGGGTCCAATTCTTGCAGGCGGTTCTGTTAGTATTATCGTGGTAGCTACTATACCGCACGCAACAGCGGACGGTACTGTAGATGCAACACAGTTTACATTCACGTCTTTGACTGATGCAGGAGTTTCAACTTCGGTAACAGGAACAACAACGGTTAGGGCGCCCGTGGTTGGGTTAACCAAATCTGTTGCGGTTGTTGGCGGAGGTCAGCCGATTCCCGGTGCCACACTTCGGTATACTATCAGCTACAGCAATACCGGTACAGGCGCATCATCAGCTTCGGTAATTACCGATGCAATTCCGGCGAATACTAATTACACAGCTAATTCGGTTGTGTTGAATAGTATCAGTAAGACTGATATTGCGGATGCCGATGAAGTTACAGTTGTCGGCGGAACAGTAACTGTGGATCTCGGATCGGTTGCAGGTGGTGCAAGCGGTTCGTTTACATTTGATGTAGTTATTCAATAATATATTTTGGGCTGACGCCGGGCGAAATGCTCGGTGTCTGTCCCGATTTTTAATGAAGAATTACTCAATACATATTATTACCGCGCTATTGATAGCTGCGATGGGTTGGTTCGGTTTCAATGAATCGCTCCTTGCGCAAACTATTGTTGGTACGAGAATCGATAACCGTAGCGAAGCCCGTTATCAATTTCAAGACGGTAGTCCCGATTCGCTTTCGAGCAATCTTGTTTCTATCGTAGTGGCAGCGAATTCCGGTTTGCATTTGACAAAATCCGTTGCGCCGGCTCTTGCGGCGTTAGGTGATACGGTAAGCTATACTATTTCTGTAGAAGATACAGCAGGAATAGCTTTGAGTAATATTCAAATTATCGATACGATTCCAGCGATTCTAAATATAATTTCTGTATCTCGTGGATCGGTGAACGGCAATATTTATCAATGGAATCTTGAATTGTTATCCGGTGGTGGAAAAGATTCTGCCCAGATAATTGCAATTGTGGCACAACCGCTTCCGCCGAACACGATAGTAAGAAATTTATGTTACGGAGTAGATAGTGCAGGAACACGTATAGTTTCATTCGCAGATCTTACAATCCGTTTTCGTCCAGCTCCGCAGATCGATGAAATTGAAATCAGCAAAACCGCTTCAAAGAATTCAGTGCTGGGCGGCGATACTGTAATCTATTTAATCCGGCTCGCCAATACCGGAAATACAACTTTGACGAATGTTGTTCTGAAAGATACACTTCCAGCCGAATTAATTTTTGCAAGTGTTTCTTCCAATGCAACATTCAGTAATAACATTATCAGTTATGCGGTAGATTCAATAATTGCTGAAGGATCTGACTCGGTTACAGTAATGACTATTGTAAGAGCCAATGAGTTCGGTAATATCAATATTCAAAACCGGGCGTATGTGGAAACAGATAAAACGCCAATTCAAATGTCAGAGGCGACTGTATATCTGGACGCTACACCCGTAATCGAATTCACAAAACTTGGACCGGCAACAGCATTGGCAGGTGATACGATATTATATGGAATTAATTATTCCAATCGATCTTCGAATATTCTACATGATGTCGTAATTATTGATTCGCTCGATCCGTTAATGCGGTTTATAGATGGACCCGAAGGTGTTTATGATTCAGTAAATAATATTTATAGGTGGACAGTTCCGGTTATTGATTCACAGAGTACCGGTTTATATCTAATAAGAGTTGTTTTAAGCGATACAATCTCTGTAAACCGAACGGTGATAAACCGTGCCGAGTTTTATTCGCGTGAAATTCCATCAAAAAAATCAGAGAAACAAACACAAGTTTTAATTCCTGCCCAATTGCGCATATGGAAAGTTGTTTCTTCTGAAAAAGCGAAAACAGGGGACACTTTATCTTATCAAATTACATTGTCGAATATAAGTAATTCGCAAGCTGAGAGTATAATAGTTACCGATCATCTTCCCGAGGAATTAGTTTATCTCTCATCAATTCCAACAGGTTATTATGATGAATTAACGCGCACAATCTCATGGCATGAAAATTCTATTCCTGCTCGAGAAATATATCAGTATAGAATAATTGTGAGAATACGACCAGATGCTTTACCGGGAGCGCGTCACATTGAGAACGTTGCAAACACAAAATGGTCCACAGGTGAAGCATCATCGGATGATGATAGGAATAGTAATGTGAGTGTGTATCTGGTTGTACCATATTTAAAAGTCACCAAACAAGCAGTACGCCGGATTGTTGAGGTTGGTGATGCCGCTCTGTACAATATTTGTGTTACGAATCTTAGTGCCCAATCTCAAGCAAATTATATCGAGATAATAGATAATATTCCACTTGGTTTCAAATATATTAAAGGTTCATCATTTCTTGCTCAAAACAAAGTTGACGATCCATCAATAAACTCACGTGAATTACGTTGGGCATTATCTGAACCTATCCCACCGAAAGCGTCTGTTCAATTATCTTACCGCTTAGTTGTCGGTGCCGGCGCTCTTGACGGTGATGGAATAAACAAAGCACAGGCAATAGGAACAACTCCCGGCGGAATAACAATCGCATCTGAGATTGCTCAGGATCGTGTTGAAGTTAAAAAAGGAATTATCACAGATCGCGGTTTTGTGATCGGAAAAGTTTTCTACGACGACAATGAAAATTTTTATCAGGATGAAAATGAAGAAGGCATCAAAGGTGTAGAGTTGATGACTGAAGATGGAACGAGAGTGATTACCGGCGATGACGGAAAATATTCACTTCCCGATCTGAACGCAGGTGAACATGTTCTGCGAGTGCGTCAAGAAACTTTACCTTTGAATGATGAACTTATTTGCGGCTACAGCGATTTCGGAAATGTTGCCTCGTCACGATTTGTACGTCTTACTGAATCTGGCGTGGCAAGAGTTGATTTTTATGTCCGTCGCGGAAAAAATTCACCTGTGAACCTCAGCCAGTCGGTCGCATCAATCGGAAATTTGGAAGTTCGGCGCATCGCTGAACCGAAAAATATCGTATTCCGGCAAGAAGAAGGACTTTCGCCAATCCAAATTAAAGGTACTCAATTTGAAATCGGTAAAGCCAAGTTAAAACCCGAAGCGTTTCCAACTCTTAAAGCGGTTGCTGATCTCGCGCGTGAGTTCTCCGATCAGATCATAGCAATTTCCGGGCACACAGATTCGACACCAATTCACACAAAGGAATTCCCTTCGAATAAGGAATTATCTGTTGCACGCGCAAATGCTGTGAAGAATTATCTGATAGAAAAAGAAAAAATCGATTCTTTACGTTTCAGCGTCATAGGTTTTGCGGAAACTCAGCCCGTCGCATCAAACTCGACAAAAATCGGCAGAACGCTTAACCGCCGCGTTGAAATTGAAATGGGCAGTAATAAAAATCCATTCGCCTCTTATATGAAAACGGTACAATTCACAATTCCGATCCGTTATAACGGTTCCGTTCCTATTAAATCTATCGGAATAGAAGATCGCCTTGATACAGCATTTCATTTTATAGAAGGAAGCGCGATGATCGGTGAGCAACCTGTTTCGAATTCAATAAATCAAAACAAAATAATTTGGCGGATTGATTCTGTTGGAAAATATTTCAACAAAAATCTAATCTACAAAGCCACAGTCAACGTTCAAACAGCGAAATTAAAGACTGCATATTCTCAAACGAGTATAAAATATTTAACTCGCGATTCGATTGTAACTATTTCCGGAACAGCTACAACTACGAATACGATAGCACGCACCACTCGCAGTAAACCGGTTACGTTCGTTTTATCGGGTGTTCTCTTCGATGTCGGCAAAGCAACGCTGAAAGACGAAGCGATGAACGCGATGAATTCGGCGGCAGAAATGTTGAAAACGTATCCGCAATCAACCGCTGTTATTGAAGGGCATACAGATTCGAAACCGATTAAAACGAAAGAATTTCAATCTAATGTCGCCTTATCGAATTCACGCGCCCTCACAGTCCTCAACCGGCTTGTTGAAGATTACGGCATCGATAGTTCACGGCTCCAATCGTACGGCTGGGGTGAATTGAAACCTGTGGCGCCAAATAATACCGTTGATGGAAGACAAGCGAATCGTCGGGTAGAGATTAAAATTTATAAAGAAGAAATTTTTGAAGAAACCATTCGTGAAGGTTCTATTGACTCTTCTGTTGTTTTGAAAAAATCCGTTGAATCGGAAATTTCGAACACTGATTACGATTCATCATCCGAAAACATATCCGATTCCCGTTTCTATTTATTGCTGAAGGCAATGCGGCAATTCGATAAACAAACCGTATCGGTCATGATTGCAGATACCATACCGATAGGATTGAATATTGTTCCCGGATCGATAAAGGCAGGAGCCGGCATTGACAGTTTTTGGGTCGAAAAGAATTTGTTAAAAATTAAATGCAACGACAAAGACAGCAGTTATTCAATTTCAATGATGGTTGAAATGAATCAGAAAGATATGATTGGAGAATCGGTCAATCATTCGTTCAGCATGATTCGTCAATTGAGGAACGGTAAAGAGATAATTGACCGCTCAACTCCGGTTATTTTAAGAAAATTAAAACAATATCGCTAAACATTGAAACGTAATTTGCGAACATATTGCCATTCATTGTTGAACCGAACAGCGAAAATTATTTCCTGTTGGATGGGAATTATTATGCTCGCTCTTATTCTGTTTAACGTTGATGCAATAAGTCAGATTGAAATTCTTTCACCCAATGATAGCTCGGTAATCGGTTTGAACCGGATTGCTGTAACTGTTCGCAGTATTCCGAAAACCGAGATTGAGCTTGCGGTAAATGGAAATTCCGTTCGCAGAGATACGATCCGCATTGACGGATTACTCGATTTCTTGAATGTCGAAGTGCCAGCCGGAAATATCATTATAGAAGTTAGGCAGTTGCGGCGCGATGGTACAACCTTTCAATCAGCAAAAAGAAATTTACATATCCTCGGTCCTCCCGCGTCTCTAAGTACAACATTACAGCAGAACAGCATACCGGCAGATGGAAAATCAACAATTGCGGGCTCTGTAAAAATATTCGATCAATGGAATTATCAAATCGAAAACGGTATCAACATTACCGTGATGGTTGATAGCGGAATTATTCATGCTGAAGATCTCGATCCTCAGAAGAGTGGAACTCAAATTCCATTAGTAAACGGAGAAGCTCGATTCGAATATATTTCAGGGAAAACATCCGGGACAGCAGTAATTAAAACCGGAGTGAGTTCAATTGAAAGCTCTGCTGAAATAAATCTAACAACTCCATACGAAAAATTCACTCTCGTAGGATTGGCAACCGGAACAGGTCAATCTGCAAAAGCTTATGGAGATTTTTCTTCGTTCCAAACAAAAGATTCGTATTCCGACGGATTGAAAACCGACGGAAGGGTCGCATTGTACGCGCGAGGAACGGTGTTCAGCGATTATCGTTTGACGGCATCGTTCGATTCCGACCGGCGTGAGCGTTCAAGATTTTACCGCGACCTTGATCCCGATTTCCTCTATTCCATATATGGCGATAACAGCATGTTGTATTACGATGCGCAAACAACACGTCAACTGTACGCGCGGTTAGAGCGGAATAAGAGTTATTTAATGGTCGGCGATTTTAACAGCGATCTGACTAAACAGGAATTCACACTTTACAACCGCACTCTATATGGTGTGAAAGCCGAACATCAATCCAAGAACTTGAATATCACCGGTTTTGGTTCACTGACAGATAAAAAAGTAGTTCAGAAAGAAATACGCGGCACAGGTTTATCGGGTTTGCATAATCTTGGCGCACTCAATATTACGCAGGGCTCCGAGAAAATCCGCATCGAAACACGCGACCGTTTCCATTCCGAAGTTTTGTTGAAGCAATTGGATCAATACCGATTCAGCGATTACGAAATAGATTATGCGCAGGGAACAATCTTTTTCAAACAACCAGTGCCTGCAATCGACGGCGAAGGAAATCCGGTTTACATTGTTGCGTCTTACGAAGCATACGATGGTTCCGATAAATCATATCTAAGCGGCGGACGAGTTGAATATTCACCGTTCGATCAGCTTACTGTCGGCGTTAACGGCGTTGTTGAAGAACAGCAACCGAAGAATTATATGTTGTACGGCGGTGATCTGAAAGCTAACATCGGTGATCTGTTCACGTTGAACGGCGAGGTCGGTCAGTCGAATCATTTTACCGGAAACGGTATGGCGTATAAAGTTGAAACAGGAATAACTCCAATATCGGAAATCGGACTCAAAGGTTATTATCGAAATGTCGATAAAGGATTTTTCAATATTACGCAATCCGGATCGGGACGCGAGCTAGGCTCAAAGAAATACGGCGCAAGCGGAACCGGTCATCTTACATCAACAACTAAATTGACAGGTGATTATTATAATTCGCTACAGCAATCCCAGAGCGGTGAGGTTAAAATAAATTCGCTGTCAGGTTCTGTGGAACAATCGTTCTTCTCTGATTTCAACACTTCATTGAAAGTTGAAGATATAAAATACGACGGACCGGGAAGAGATACATCAAGCGCAAGATTAAAAACACATTCTGTTCTCGGCTCAGGGAAATTGAGTTACACGCTCTCGCAAAGGTTATCTGTTGCTGTTCAACACGAAAGAAATTTCGGTTCCGATCAGGATGTTACAAAGCCAAACGCTACTATGCTGAATGCTGAATATCGTATCATCGATCCGGTTTCGTTGCAGGCACAGCAAAAATTTTATGAAAAGGGTGGATCGCTTTCATCGTTCGGTGTTTCATCAACACCACTTGCTGGCACAACACTCTACGGCAAATATGAAATCGGCAACGCGATTGGGCAGTACCGCAATATGCTGAGCATCGGATTGAAAAATCAGTTAAAGTTAGGATGGGATTTAGCCGCAAACTTCGGATTTGAACGTGCAAAGTCGCTTGAACAACGTCTCGGCGAAACACCAACCGACGATCACACAGCAGTATCGGCAGGACTTGAATATCTGCCGACAACGCCAGTGAAAGCATCGGCAAAAGCTGAGTATGGAGATAATAACTTGGCGAAGAAATATAATTACTTTCTAGGTTTCGATTTCCGGTTGAATAACGATTTAAGTTTGATAGCGAAGAACCTGCTTTCGTTCGATAACGCGAAGAAGAGCGATGGTTATCAAAACCGTTATCATGGAATATTGGGCTTCGCTTACCGTCCGGTGGAAATAAACTGGCTTAATTTAATCGGCAAAGTTGAGATGAAATCAGATAACAACCATTACCTCACGCCGTTTGTTGATACAAGAGCTTCAATATTGTCTGCCCATGCTTTCATCGAGCCGGTTGAACGTGTAGAGCTTGGATTAAAGTATGCGTACAAGTACGGAGTTGATAAGTCGGATAATTTCAGTTTCGCATCTCACACACAATTTTATCTTGCCAACCTGCGGTACAATCTCAGTCGCAAATTTGATGTAGGAGGCGAGTTCCGTTTATTGCATCAGACAGAAGCAGGTGATTATTTATTCGGTTATCATGCCGAGGTCGGATACATAATGATTGATAACTTCCGTATTGGGGCGGGTTACAACTTTAAGGGATTTGGAGAGAAAGATTTAGTCGATTACTCACTATGGTCCAAAGGACCGTTTGTTCGTATGAGTATGAAGTTTGACGAAGGGTTCTTCGGATTGTAAAGCCACAGTCATCCTGAGCTTGTCGAAGGATGACGCTCAATAAATTCCCTTTAGCTTACAGTTTTATCCAACTTAAACCTTAGCCGCAAAAAACCATTCTCAAAACTTGTCGATAAGATTTTAAAATCTCCGATCTCTGAAGTATTGCTGACATGTGGTCCGCTGCACGGACAAGCATCGTATTTGCCGATGCGGATTATGCGTATACGTTCGCCGGCATCGTCGGGGAGTTTGTTTAAATTAAACATCCGCTCTGCCTCTTCACGGGATATAAATTCTTCGGTTACATTCAGGTTAGAATTGATGACATCATTCACACGCTTTTCAATTTCAAGCTTTTCTTCTGCGGTTAAATCGCGGTCGATGTTGTAATCGATTCTCGATTTTTTCTTTTCGATATGAGCGTTTATGCTTCTTCCGCGGTTGAACATACGCACCATTGTCTGGTTGAGTATATGCTCGGCAGAGTGCATCGGTGGATCGTAATTTTTCGACATATTTCTTTTCTGTGTAATTGATGATGAATATATTATAAAATTTTGCTGCGATATTTGCAACAGTTTATGCTGCCAAACATAGCTGGGAGGGAGTTCAACTCCCGACCTTCCCGGTCATATTCCTATTGTTTGGTCGGGAGCAAAGCTCCACTCCCAGCGAAGTGGGCTCAGCGTAGTAACCGATCAAATCCTGTATATCAAATGTCGAGTTCGACGTGTTTGCGAATATTGCCAAGCAAGAACTCCGACTTTTGATTCCGTTATGCTGTAGAAAAAGTCGGAGTTCTACTTTAGATCAAATCTTGTTTATCAATTGTTGAGATCGGTGTTGTCGGGATATCAAAAACGCGAATCTCCACCAAAAAGATGGCGGATAAAGGTGATCCGCTACTACACGAAGATACCAATCCTGATATGACTCAACAACGCGACCATCACCATCATCAAACCACAATGTTGAATTATCTTAATGCATGATGGTATAACGACAAAACATTATTGAATTACGTCAAAACAATATTGAACTGCCGCGGAACAGTATTGCATTATGACAAAACAATATTGAATTATGGTTATGCAATATTGAACAACGATGAAACAATATTGAACTACGGCTAAGCAATATTGAATTATGCCGATGCAGTATTGAATTACGACGGAACAATATTGAATAACGACTATGCAGTATTGAATTAAGATAAAACAATATTGAATTACCGCAATTCAACATAAGATTATGCCCAAAACGCTCTGTTTTTGCGTATTGATGCTTTGCTCCCTCAAAAAGATGCAAAAAAGCAGGGTGCTGAAAAACAAGCGATTTTAGGAACTGGAAAACTTCTTGGATTTGATAATTAGACAGATGTTTTATAATTTAAGCATCACGAAGATATGGGTTGATATACAGAGAACTCACGCAGATGGAAATCCACCTATACGTCCCGCTTTGGTGGACATGTTTTGGCTTCGGTGGATAAATGAAGGGATAAAGAGAGTGCGTGAGTATTATGATGAGCTTTCATGAAAGATGAAAATAAAATACTAACAGGTTTATCATGACTACATCAATAAATCGGCAAGAGTACTATTCTGCTCTGGGTAGAATTACAGTTAGCACGAACCATCTTGAACATTGGATGCGTACTTGTTTGCTCATTATTCATGGCCCAGATATTTTTCGCTTTCTTGATGCATGGTTGGCAACCGCAAACTTCGAGCGCGTACACCAAGTTCTGCAATTCTCATTTTCTTATAAAATTTCGGACAAGCCTACTCTTGAGAAATTTGCTGATATTTGTAAACAAATTAATGATTTGAACATGGAGCGTAACAAATACATTCATTCCCAATGGCTCTTTGCCATAGATGATTCTTTTGTTATAAGAACGCGCAAACTCAAATCGACATATAGTGAACATGAAACTGAACCGAGTGTCGCTGAACTTAACAAATTAGCAGACGATCTTGGAATCGTACACAAAAAACTTCTTGCCTTTATAAATGAAGTTTTCCCGAAGTGACCGCAATGTAAAGAACATCTATTCCTTCATGAAAAGATAAAAACTATTTAATAAGACCTTATGAAAGTGCAATTATCCTTCTCAGTCATTGCCCGAATTATAGTAAGTGCCCTTTTATTCTGGGCGCTTGCGAAACATCAATATGGTTACTTCGTGCTTCTTCGTTGGGCTGTGTGTGGTATATCTGCGTTCTGTGCTTATTTTTCTTATTCTTTAAAACGTATCCAGTGGACATGGATGTTTGCCATATTGGCTCTTTTATTTAATCCTGTTGTTCCCGTTGGTCTTGACCGCCAAACTTGGGTTTACCTTGACGTTGCAACCGGTTTGTTTATATTGGCATCAATTTTCTTTATCAGAGAATCTCTTTCAACGAAAGACAAGACTGATGTTTAGATTCTCACTAATTGGGTTATATTATTTAAACCACTTCAATAATTTATTATTTATATGAAAGAAATTCGAAAATCACCAGAAGAGATTGAGCTTCACCAGAAGGAAGAATTGTTGCTCAGGAAGCAAGACGAGCTTGCTGAGTTAGAGTTATCGTTATCAACGCTTGAAGGTCAACTTAAATCTTTTGAGATTGAGTATTACCTGAAAGTCGGTTCAAAATATGTGCAGATTGACCAGCTTCAGGCAATCTTCGACAAAATACTTGCAGCGAAGATACCATTTGATGCAACTGCTCAAAAAAGAGCAGCCGAAAGTCAAGCGAAGGCAGAGCAGAGTGCACATGATGCAGAAGGTTTTTCTCATGATGAGGACAACAGCCAACGGCCAGAAGCTACACCAGAATTGAAGGCATTGTATAGGGAAGCGGCTAAACTGTTTCATCCGGACTTAACTCTCGATCCAAACGAAAAAGAGCGTCGTCATCACCTTATGCAACAAACAAACGAGGCGTATCAAAAAGGAGATATCGAAAAACTACAACAAATATTCGACGCCGAAAAGAATAATCCGGAATTGATTAAGGGGGATGATATTGGTTCTGCTCTCGTAAGAGTGATTCGAAAAATTCATCAGGTTGATAAACGTATACCGGATATTGAATCTGCAATCGCAGCCCTGCAAAGTACAGACCTCTTTCATTTAAAAGAAACCGTTGAAAAAGAAGCAGAAAAAGGGATTGATCTATTAGCTAAATTAGGTGATGAACTTCTATCACGCATTACGTTCTTAGAACGCCAAATTAAAATAGCGAACAAAGGGAATTGATGGAGGAGAATCGTTCTAAGAACTTTATCGTTAGAGTTGGAGATAACAGTATAGTTCGATACTCGAACGCTTTGGTTCGCAGGGCATTAGAGGAGGTAACCAAGGTTGACTGTTCAATCAAGGAAGTAAAGATTGGCGAGCAGATTTGGATGGCAGAAAATTTAAACGTGGATCATTTCCGTAATGGTGACTCAATACCAGAAGTTAGCGATCCAGATGAATGGGCAAAGTTAACTACGGGAGCTTGGTGTTACTATGAAAATGATCCAGAAAACGGAAAAAAATATGGTAAGCTATATAATTGGTATGCAGTAAATGATCCAAGAGGTTTAGCACCAGAAAGTTGGCATATACCAAGTGAACACGAGTTTGCTATATTAGAAATAGCTGTGGACAATGATGCCGACGCATTAAAAGCTATCGGAGAAGGAATTGATGATGGATCTGGAACAAATACAAGCGGATTTTCTGCATTGCTTTCGGGTAACCGGTTCGACTATGGTCGCTTCTACAATTTAGGGTTCGACACTTACTTTTGGGGTTCCACAGAAGACGATCACGAAATAAACTACATGTGCCTCTCCTACTATGGTAGTAATATCTATGTCCTCAACGACTATTATGAGGCTTACGGTTTAAGTGTGCGGTGTGTGAAAGATGAGAGTTGCGCTCTTCAAAAGGCAAGCGACATACAAAAAGAAATAGAACTTTACCCGGATGATGCAGAAGCATGTTTCAACCGTGGGTGTACAAAGTATGGCTTAGAAGACTACACAGGTGCAATACAAGATTACAACAAAGCAATAGAACTTGAGCCTAATGATGCAATGGCATATTATGACCGTGGGCTTGCAAAGTATTACTTAGATCAATACAAAAGCGCAATACAAGATTACAACAAAGCAATAGAAATTTACCCTGATTATGCAAATTCATATTTTATGCGAGGGCTTGCAAAGGGTAAATTAGAAGACCACAAAGGTGAAATTCAAGATTGCAGTAAAGCAATAAAAGTTAACCCGAATTATGCAGAGGCATACAATAACCGTGGGCTTGCGAAAGCTAATTTAAAAGACTACATAGGCGCCATACAAGATTACGACAAAGTAATCGAGATTAACCCGAACGATGCAGATGCATATTATAATCGCGGAGTTGCAAGGGGTAAATTAGAAAACCACATAGATGCAATACAAGATTATAACAAAGCAATCGAGCTTAATCCTAACGATGCAGATGCATATTTTATGCGTGGATTTGCAAAAATAGATTTAAAAGAATATGTAGGTGCGATGAAAGATTGCAACAAAGCGATAGAGCTAAACCCAGATAATGCAGATGATTATTATGAGCTAAGGGACATATTAAAAAATATTGTAACTGACACTGATAAACCTAATCATTAGATTTTATAAATTATATATGAGTAATCGCACTGTATATGAATGAGAAATATTATCCGCAGAAATCGCCAATAATAAATTGAAAAGTATCGGTAAAATGAACGAACCAAACTTGGATGGGATAGAGAAGATACGTGGTGAACACAAGGAAGAGAATTCTTCTGAGAACTTTCTAGTTAGAGTTGGAGATAAAAGTATAGCTCGGTATTCAAACGTTCTGGTTCGCAGGGGATTTGAGGATATAACGAAGGTTTCCACTCCAATCAAAGAAGTAAAAATTGGCGAGCAGATTTGGATGGCAGAAAATTTAAACGTGGAACATTACCGTAATGGTGACCCAATACCGGAAGTTAGCGATCCAAATGAATGGGCAAAATTAACTATGGGAGCTTGGTGTTACTATGATAATGATCCAGAAAACGGTAAAATATATGGCAAGTTCTATAATTGGTATGCCGTAAATGATCCAAGAGGTTTAGCACCGGAAGGTTGGCATATACCAACAGAAGCAGAATTTTATAAATTACAAGAAGCCGTTAGCAATGATGGCAACGCATTGAAGGCTCTTGGGCAGGGAAATGATTATGACTTTGGTGCTGGCGCCGGAACAAATACGAGTGGATTTTCTGCTTTGCTATTGGGTCTTCGTTTCTGTGATGGTGATTTCTTCCTTTTAGGATACCGTGGTGATTTTTGGACTGCTACAGAGTTGGGAACCTACGAGGCATGTCTCATGTACCTGTTTAAAGGCAGTAACATTATAAGCTATAGCAACTCTGTCAAAAAATGCGGTCTCACTATACGATGCGTGAAGGGTGAAGATTGCGCTCTTCAAGGGACAAGCGACATACACAAAACAATAGAACTTAACCCGGATGATGCGGAGGCATATTGCAACCGTGGGGATACAAAGTATTACTTTCAAGACTACGGAGGCGCAATCCAAGATTACAACAAAGCAATCGAGCTTAATCCGAATGATGCATTGACATATTATAGTCGTGGGAATGCAAAGGGTAAATTAGGAGACCACAGAGGCGCAATTCAAGATTACAACAAAGCAATAGAACTTAACCCGAATCATGCAGAGGCATATTATATGCGTGGGCATGCAAAGAGTGATTTAGAAGACTACAGAGGAGCAATACAAGATTACAACAAAGCAATAGAACTTAACCCGAATGATTCATATGTATATAATAATCGTGGGAATGTAAAGGGTAAATTAGAAGACCACAGAGGAGCAATTCAAGATTACAACAAAGCAATAGAACTTGACCCGAATATTGGATGGGTATATGGTAATCGTGGGAATGCAAAGAATGAATTAGAAGATTACGGAGGTGCAATCCAAGATTGCAACAAAGCAATAGAACTTAATCCTAATGATGCAAATGCATATAATAATCGTGGGAATGCAAAGCATAATTTAAAAGACCACAAAGGCTCAATTCAAGATTGTACTAAAGCAATAGAGCTGGACTCGAATCATGCCGAAGCATATTATCATCGTGGGCTTGCAAAGCAGGACTTAGGGGATAATGCAGGAGCTTGTTTAGATTGGAGTAAAGCGGGTGAACTGGGTGAAGTTAGAGCTTATGAGCTTATTAAAAAGTATTGCAGCTAACAGATTTCTTTTGTTTTGAAATTAGGTTTGCATTTAGATCTGTAAATTATCTGCATGAGCGTTATTATCTATATGAATCAAAATAAAAAACAAAAATACATAATAAAAACTATCGTCATTATTCTTTTATTTACGAATATTTGCATCACTCAGCATCAGCACCAACATAATGAAGCTGAAGGCATTGCTCAGAACCCTGAGCTTGAACAATATCTCGATCAAATGTCGGATACGGGGTTTGCTTTCTCTGTGCTTGTTGCCAAAGATGATAAGATAATCCATATGAAGGGATACGGGTGGGCAGATTCATTGAAGACAATAAAAACAAATGAGCGCACACTTTTCAACATTGCCTCTATAACAAAATCGTTTACGTCTGTTGTTATTTTCTGGCTGAGAGATAAAGGCGCGCTGGCGCTGGACGATAAGCTTCCGAAATTTTTCATAAATGTTCCTAAAGAAAAACAATCTATTACCGTAGCGCAACTTCTTACACACACTTCTGGGTTAGGTCAGAATTATGCTGCTGATGGTATTACCAACAGAGATTCTGCCGTGAGGCAGATATTAAAAGACAAACTCAAATTTAAGTCCGGCAAAGATTTTTCCTATTCAAACGAAAATTATGAACTGCTTGGAGCGATAATCGAGATACTCACTCGTCAAAATTATGAAGATGTATTGCGGAGATTAATCTGGAATCAGGCGAGCATTACAGATACAAAATTTTGGGGAGAGACTCAGGGTGCAGATCAGCAAATAATTGCAGAGAAGAACCGAGTGCTTGATGCTGCCGCGCTTTCCAGAAATTGGGGATATATTGCTTCGGGTGGAATCTACTCGAACGTTACCGACCTTTATCGCTGGTTCATTGCTTTAAGGAAAGGGGTGTTCATAGAGCCAAAGAGTTTGGAACAAATGTGGACGGTGCAGAAAAAATTGTCGGAAACAGGTGTGGCATACGGCTGGTTTGTTTCTTCATCGGAGTGGGGAAAAGAAATTTGGACACGCGGTACAGAAGACTGGGGACACAACGGCGTACTGCGGTGGTTCCCCGAAAGGAATGTTGTAATCATTGTGCTGAGTAATTCAGGTGAGCTGGGTGATAAGAATATTACGGCGAACAGATTTATCAGCGACGGTATTGCGAAAATTGTTTTTAAGAAAACGAAATGAAAATCTATCATCAAAATAAACAATCAATATTAATTGGAGAAATATTTTGAAATCTACGATTATCATCTGCGTTATCTTATTGATTAGTATTTCAGGATGTTCAACTACGAATATTATAAATACAACTGAACAAAATCGTAAAGATAAATCTATAAATATCGATCAATTCAATGATGAGGTTGGTGGTCAAACCGTTTACATCAAATTAAAAAACAAAAGTAATTACGAAGGGAAAGATGTTGTGTTGTCACGCGATTCAACCAGATTCGTGGATTTGCGAAACAATAAGCAAGTGATAATAAGCAATAATACAATTCAAGAATTCATGCGGATAAATCGAGTAGGCGGAGCATTGGATGCTCTTGTAATCTCCATTTTACCTGCAATCACCTTAAGTTACCCAATTAATTTTGGAGGTAGTAACGGGAGTGAGTATGTAAGAATTCCAAGTGTGCTGGCGATTGTTGGTGCATCATCTGCTTTGGGTTATGGAATTGGAAAAAATTGCAGTTACGAATTTTTACCAGACACGACATTATCCAAATAGGCAAAAAGTCCTTTTCGAAACGGTATGATCACCCACTAACCTATCACTGATCACTAGAATATGATATTGAATAACCACCGCCTTCTGAACCGGCGAAGCATGTAACTGCAATGGATTGGTTTTGTATTCGATTTAAATTTATCTATTTGATCAATTCGACTGTCTTAATAAAAGGAGCCACTAGTTTTAGCGGTAATATTGATTCAATATAGATAAATTGGTTGGCAGATAATCTGCGGCACCATTTTATTTTTCCCTCTGCAATCTCTTGAGAAGATTTATTTGTGCCCGGCATTTGAAATTCTAATTTCTCAAATAGTCGAGCACGATCGCTGTCAGCATCAAGAGTAACTTGCATTATGTCGATCATTCCACTGTCTGTCTCAATCGGTAAAAAGTAAAATGAGTACGATTTAACATCATCGAAAATATTTGCTAAGTCGGGTGCGCCGTTCTCAACTCCCAATCTTCCTTTTACAAATATTAGTTTATTGATGTGCGGCGAAAATAATTCCTTTTGGAAGAACAATGGTAGTTCTAATTTTGCTTGCAACAATTTAGATAGAATCTTTTTGGCAAGGAACCGGCTTATGTTTTGCTCTTCCTCGGTGCCGTTGTCGTTTATTATTGAGATATAAAAATTTCCCGATACACATTGAAGGTGATGAGGTGAAGAGCAGTCGAATTGTGCGAGCGAATCAGTGCCGGGACATTTTTTGTGAGAAACTGAAAAAATTCCGAATGCGGCTTCTGGCGAATTCATTTCATATATATCTACTTTAAAATGAAATGAATCTATCAAAACTTCTTGCGCAGTAACTTTACTGAAACCATACTCAAGGTAAAGATCTGCGCCACCATCGATGTAACCCCAGAGCGAATTGTGGTCGTATTGCTCTGTGCGGATAATTTGCCCGTCCGGTATATCTGAGGGGATTAACTTCACTGTTAAGTCCTGGGCAAGAGAGATCGAAGCTTGCCAAACAAAAAAGCAAAATAATGCCGGAAGATATTTTAAAATAATATTCATCTGATCCGAGTTGTTTATGTCAATTCTATCTTCTTCAAATCAATTTTATTTATATCAGCAACGCCTAATTTCAGATCCTCGGCTAATTGTAAAAATATTCTGCCTTTCGGCGATTCTTCTTTCTGAATTTTTTCTGCCATCCGTTTGTTGAGAATAATTTCATATCCAATACGGTCAACAGCAACCGGATCTGTCCCAACTAAAACGGTTTTATATTCTGTGAAGAATTCCGGTGTTGCGCCGGGTCCGCCGTTATAGCATCCTTTTATGCCGTCAACAATATTCAAAACTACTTTATCGCGCAGAGGCGGGAAGGCGCATACTTCTGCCGATGTTTCTGCCCACAGTTGTTTATGCAATCTGCCTGTGTTTGAAACCGAACCGTATGCTAAATTTTTTAAGCAAAGCGTTATTGATGATCCGGCATTTTTGAGAATCGGAATGTTGATTATCTTATCGACCTGTTGAGTAACAATTTTTGAAAAGTAAGAATGCTTTCCTTCGTTAATCATGTAAGGTATGGTTTCAGCGTCGTATTTTTCTTCAACGTCTGCCCAGTAAGACCAGTTTTTATCTATCATCTGTTCGCCGTAAAGTTTTCCTTCACTGTCAACGAACGACCCTTTATCGTCTTTTCGTTCTGTCCCGATGATTTTGATGCCGGGGAAAACTTTTTCTGTAAACCCAACCTCTTGCATCTCGAATTCACGCCGATCCCAGATAACTAAATTCTTTCTCGGTATACCGGCAGCTTCCAATTGTTGTATAATGGCCTGAACAATTTCAATGCTCGTAGATAACGTTACGCCTGCAACAGGATTTACCTTCAGTCCGATAATATCTTTTGTAGTAACAAACATCCGCCACGCTTCTGAAATATCTTTACTGCCTGTCAGGTTAAGCATCCCTGACTTCACCATTTCGCCCGAAATATTTTGATCTATTTTATTAAGCCGTTAAAACACCAGACTCCTGTCTGGTGATGGATAGGCAGTCCAGACGATGTGGTGTTGTGATTAAAGTGCTATACTGTATGTATGAGATTTAGAAAGAGCACAC
>PNNN01000034.1 GCA_013824245.1 Chlorobiaceae bacterium
TTCTTTACAGTCGAATATTTATCAAAACATTTCTTAATGACATTTGCGTCTCTTTTATAATCATCACCTTGTAACTCGGTTGTATCTCAAATCCTCAGAAATTAGAATATTTATCGGTTATTACCTGCTTTACCTACTTATTGATTATTCTCAAGATTATGCGTAAATTTGAAAGGAAAATTAAGTTTATTAACAATGCCGGACAAATTGAATATTGCAATCTTCGCTTCAGGGAATGGCTCTAACTTCAGAGCAATTCACGAGGCAATTATCGGCGGCAAAATCCGAAACGCACAAATTGCACTTGTTATCAGCAATAATTCCGATGCAGGCGCACTGGAGATTGCACGCGGGTTCAACATTCCGGCTATGCACATAAGCCGCACACAATATAGATCGGATGATGAGTTTAACGCGACATTGATCGGCGCGCTGGCGAAACACCATATAAACTTTATCGCGCTTGCGGGATATATGAAAAAAATAGACGCGAGCATCGTTGGTGCGTTTCGAAATCGTATCGTAAATATTCATCCCGCATTACTGCCGAAGTTCGGCGGCAACGGAATGTACGGCATGTATGTTCACGAAGCAGTTGTGGCGGCAAAAGAAAAATTATCGGGCGCAACGGTTCACATTGTTGATGATGAGTACGATCACGGTATAATTGTGCTGCAAAAAACAATCGTGGTTGAACCGGCTGATACAGCGGAAACTTTAGCAGCACGAGTTTTAAATATTGAGCATGAAATTTATCCCGAGGCAATCCGTTTGTTTGCCGAAGGAAAAATAAAAATCGAAAATGGGAAAGTAATAATAAGTCAATGACGGATTTAGTTAAAATCAAACGGGCTTTAATAAGTGTTTCAGATAAAACCGGTGTTGTTGATTTTGCAAAACAACTTCGGAAATTTAATGTCGAAATAATTTCAACCGGCGGCACGCTGAGCACTCTGCGAACGGCGGGTGTTGATGCCGTATCAATCAGCGATGTAACGGGATTTCCTGAAATTTTAGACGGCAGAGTGAAAACGCTTCATCCGAAAATTCACGCCGGTCTTCTCGCTGTTCTCGATAATAAGAATCACCAGGAACAATTGAAAGAATTGAATATTGCTCCGATAGATATGGTTGTTGTGAATCTTTATCCGTTTGAAAAAACAATTTCCAACGCAGATGTTACATTGGATGAAGCAATAGAACAGATAGATATCGGTGGACCATCGATGCTGAGAGCGGCGGCGAAGAATTATAAATTTAAAACGGTTGTGTCTGATCCGTCGCAGTATAAATATATTCTTGATGAGCTTGATAAAAATGGCGGCGCAATTTCCTCATCAACCAGATTCGCTTTGGCGAAAGATGTTTTTGCGCGAACGGCACAGTATGATTCTATTATATCAAACTATTTAAACGGTTTGAATGGCAAAGAGTCGGCAGCGTTGCCGGAAAAATTTTCGGTATCGCTGACGAAAAAAGAAGATTTGCGGTATGGAGAGAATCCACATCAGCAAGCGGCGTTGTATGGCGACTTCGACCGGTATTTTAAGAAAATTCACGGAAAAGAATTATCTTATAATAATATTGTCGATATTCAGGCGGCGGCTGAACTTTTAGCGGAATTCGAAGAGCCGACAGTTGTCATTATCAAGCACACAAACCCGTGCGGTGTTGGTTCGGGAAAGACATTAGCCGAGGCGTACGAGAAAGCGTTTGCAACAGATCAGAAATCGGCATTTGGCGGAATTGTTGCCGTAAACCGAAAATTGGATATGGAAGCGACGCAAATTATCGACAAGATTTTTACTGAAGTTGTGATTGCGCCTGAATTCGAAACTGGTGTGCTCGATTTTTTGATGAAGAAAAAAGATCGTCGTTTAATTCATCAAATAAAATCGGTGAAGAATGAAAAACAGTTGATGATTAAACCGGTTGCCGGCGGATTGCTTGTTCAAACAGCAGATGATATATTACTGGATAATCCCGCGATGAAAGTCGTTACAAAAAGATCGCCAACTGTTGAAGAAAAAGCGGCGATGATGTTCGGTTGGCGGGTTGCGAAGCATGTAAAATCGAATGCGATAGTTTACTCGCGAGCAGATAGAACAATCGGGGTTGGCGCTGGGCAAATGTCGCGCTTCGATTCTTCGCGGATTGCGGCAATGAAAGCGCAAGAAGCGGGACTTGATTTGAAAGGTACGGCGGTAGCATCGGATGCGTTTTTTCCGTTTGCCGATGGTTTGTTGGAAGCAGTAAAAGCAGGCGCAACAGCAGTTATACAGCCGGGCGGATCGGTCCGCGATGCCGAAGTTATCAAAGCCGCCGACGATAATAATATAGCAATGATATTTACAGGGTTACGACACTTTAGACATTAACAAGATAATAATTCATTTTATTTTTCAATCTATAATTTTTTAATCAGATTCCCATGGGCTTTTTTTCATTTTTTTCCGCAGACTTAGCAATCGATCTCGGCACCGCCAACACTCTTGTTTACATGAAGGGGAAAGGAATCGTGCTGAACGAACCGTCCATCGTCGCTTTCGATAGAAACACGAAACGCATAGTTGCAATCGGCAATGAAGCACGAGAAATGTTAGGACGAACACACCGCGACATTCGAACAATACGGCCGATGAGAGACGGAGTGATAGCCGACTTTGAAATTGCTGAAGGAATGTTGAGAGAGTTCATTAAAAAAGTTCATTCGAACTGGATGCCAAGTCGCCGGATTGTAGTCTGCATACCGAGCGGTGTAACCGAGGTTGAAAAACGTGCGGTTCGCGATGCGGCTGAACATGCGGGTGCAAAAGAAGTGCATCTTATTGCCGAGCCGATGGCATCTGCGATAGGAATCGGGCTTGATGTTGATGCGCCTGCCGGTAATATGGTTGTTGATATCGGCGGCGGAACAACCGAGATTGCGGTTATCGCTCTTTCTGGTATTGTCAATGAAGAATCAATACGGATTGCCGGAGATGAGATGAATAATGCTATAATTCAGTTCTTCAAAAAGAATCACAATATCTTAATCGGTGAACGAACCGCCGAAGCGATTAAATGTGAAGTTGGATCTGCAATGCCCTTAAAAGAGGAGATAACGATTCAGGTAAAAGGTCGCGATTTGGTAAACGGCATCCCAAAAACAACAGAAGCAAGTTCTGTTGAAATACGGGAATGTTTACACGAGCCGGTTCAGCAAATTATAGATGGTATAAAACTCACTTTAGAAAGAACACCACCGGAGCTATCTGCCGATATACTTGACCGGGGTATAATGCTCACGGGTGGCGGCGCGCTGCTGAAAGGTCTTGATGAGCGTGTACGGCTTGAAACAAATTTACCGGTGCACGTTGCCGAAGATCCGCTTACAGCCGTTGTTCGCGGAACCGGAAAAGTTCTTGAACATTTAAGCCACTACAGTAAAGTTTTGGTGAAGAGCCGGAGATATTGAGCTTATAGAAGAGGGCAAAGAGTTCTCTGGCTCTATGCTTTCAACTCAAAGCTCTAAGCTATACATGCAAAGATTAGTTGATATACTGCTCACCTTCAAAGAATATGTAGTTCTCACATTTCTAATAGTTGTTTCAATAATTCTATTAAATTCAAACGATAATTCACAGATACGCGCTATTCGTTCGTATACGGTGGGGTTTGTGGGTGCGACACAAGATTTCATTTCGGTGGTGCCGAATGTATTCGCGTTAAAACGAGAGAACGAAATTCTTAGACAGCTTAGTGTTAATTTGTCGGACGAAGTGAACCGTCTTCGCGAAGCCCGTTTGGAAAACATGCGTTTGCGTGAAATAATTGGTTTGAAAGAGAGAACAACATTCAAGCTGGTAGCGGGAGATATTGTGGGAAAAAATACCCATCTTCTGCGCAACACAATTACAGTCAACATTGGTGAGGCAGACGGAGTAAAGCCAGATATGGCAATTATATCGGAACATGGTTTAGTTGGAAAAATTATTGCCGCCAGCGATCATTATTCCGTAGGGCAAATAATGTTTAATAAAGATTTTCGAGCAAGTGCGAAAATTCAACGGAACAGAGTAGACGGAATTGTTTCGTGGAGTGGCGGCGAGATTGTAAATTTAGAAAATATATCACTGATGCAGGATATCAAAGAAGGAGACGTTATTACAACATCGGAATACAGTACAATTTTTCCGCCGGATGTAAAAATTGGACATGTTACCAAAGTAAGCGAACAACCGGGCAGTTTATTTAAGAATATCGAAGTAACTCCGGGGGTTGAATTTTCATCGCTTGAGCAAGTATTTGTTGTTATAGCAAGTGTCGATTCGGAACGGGTGGCGCTTGAAAAAAAGGTCGCACGAAAAAAATAATGGGAAAACATTTCAAATATTTTTTCTTCTCGTTTATCCTGATGAACGTGCAGACGTATATCTCGCAGTTGATATCTCTTCGGGATATATCGCCCGATCTTCTTCTCATATGGCTTGTGTATATTGCAATTAAAGAGGGACAGATGACCGGAACAATATGGGGGTTCGTAATAGGTTTGATGTTCGATTTGTCGAGCGGAAGTTTTACCGGTCTTTCTGCCATGTCAAAAACAATCGCAGGTTTTACAGCAGGTTATTTTTTTGATGAGAACAGAGCGCCACTGACGCTCGGAAGTTACCGTTATGTTTTGATCGTTTTATTCGTCTCTTTAATTCACAACACGGTATATTTCATCATATTGACCCGTGGCAGTGATATTGGATTGTTGAAGGCAACATTTCAGATTGGGTTAGCAACTAATTTCTATACATCGGCGGTGGCACTTTTGCCTATGTTCGTGTTCGGCAGAAAATACATATCATAGCATGTCAGAGTTCAACGATACGTTCCCAAGAAAATTTGTCATCTTCGGTGCAATCGGAATTGTCTTCATATTTTTTTTATTGCGGCTTATTCAGCTTCAGGTTCTGTACGGCGATGTGTACGGAAAAAAATCGGAAGAGAACAGTATACGCCAAATTGCACGCGATCCGATTCGCGGCTTGATATTTGATAGAACCGGCACACTGATCGTGGACAACCGGCCATCCTATAGTGTTACCATAACTCCATCTGAATTCAAGTCGGCTAATATTTTTCGTCTGGCAACTATTCTATCTATGGATACGACTTTACTTCGTGAAAAAATAGAGAAGGGGATTAGGTACAACCGTTTTGCGCCTGTCAAGATAAAACGGGATATCGACTTTCCAACACTCTCTGCTCTCGAAGAAAACAAGGAAAAGCTTCCCGGTGTCGATTATCAGGTTGAATCAAAAAGATTCTATCCAACAGGGGCAAAGGCAGCGCACCTCTTTGGTTACACAAAAGAAATTTCAGATCAGCAATTGATGGAAATTGGGAACGAATACCGCCCGGGTGATAATATCGGAGTAACCGGACTTGAAGCGGCGTATGAACGTTATCTCCGTGGTCAAAAAGGATTCGAGCTTATAACCGTGAATGCTTTCGGTCAATTACTCGGCAGATACAACGACGGGAAGAACGACATTCCCGTGCGCGAGGGTAACGATCTCCATCTAACACTTGATGCCAAAACTCAAGCTCTCGCTGAATCTTTACTCAGCGGCAAATCAGGTGCAGTTGTTGCAATCGATCCAACCAATGGCGGTGTAATTGCATTTGTAAGTAAACCCGATTACGATCTGACACAATTCGGAAGTGTAACACCAGTCGATGTATGGAAAGCTCTTAACACAGATGAAAGCAAACCGTTATTCAACCGCGCATCGCTAACAAGATATCCTCCCGGTTCAACATTTAAAATGATATTAGCGGCGGCGGCTTTGGAAGAAGGAGTGATAGATATAAATTGGCGTGTGAATTGTCGCGGTGTTTTCCAATTCGGAACAAGACCATTTCACGATCTCCATATTCATGGCTCTACCAACGTTGTTGAAGCAATTCAGCGATCTTGTAATGTGTTTTTTTATCAATTGATGTTGAAAACGGGTTTTGAAAAATGGACACGGTACGGAGAAGAGTTCGGCTTTGGTTCATCTACTGGTATCGATATCCTTGAAGAGAATCCGGGGCTTCTTCCATCCGATGAAATATTCAACAAAATGTACGGAAAAGGAAAATGGACCCAGGGGTATCTTTTGAGTTTAGCGATCGGTCAGGGTGAGTTGGGAGTTTCCCCGGTTCAAATGACAAATTATGCGGCTACTATTGCTAATATGGGATTTTATCATTCACCACATGCAGTTCAAAAAATTTTCAATAAGCAAACAAAACAATCACAAGAAATTTCACCACAAACCCGGCGCCTTGATCTGTCGGCTAATACATGGAATCTAATCAGGGAAGGAATGTTTAAATGCGTGAATGAAGCGGGTGGAACCGGACAAGCGGCAAAAGTTCAGAATGCATCTGTGTGCGGTAAAACCGGAACGGCACAGAATCCACATGGCAAAGATCACGCTTGGTTTGTAGGTTTTGCGCCAAAAGATAATCCTAAAATTGCAATTTGCGTTCTTGTTGAAAACGCCGGATACGGCGGGGCATTTGCCGCACCAATAGCCGGACTTTGTATCGAACAATATCTTTATGGTGAGCTTGTCAGAGAAAAACCGTTGCGTTCAATTACAAATTTAATTCTCAACAATCAGGAAGACCAATAACATGGTTGATCTTTGGTACAAAGAGAATACAGATTTTAAAACTATCGCTCCGGTATCGTTGTTACTGATATTGGGAATAGCTTCGGTTTACAGCGCAACATACGACGCTGGTGCATCTGTATATTTCAATCGCCAATTAATTTGGGCTGCGATTGGTTTTGCGCTCATGATTACAATTATGTTTATTCCGTTCCGTACCCTTCAAATGCTTTCATTTCCTCTTTATGGATTGTCGGTTATTTTTCTCATCGTTGTTTTAATAATGGGGAAAATGGTCGCCGGATCTAAAAGCTGGTTCGGTATCGGCGGTTACGGATTGCAGCCATCGGAGATGGTTAAAGTTACAACAATACTTGCTCTTGCTGCGTATCTTTCGGAGCGACAGGTGAATTTAGCAAGATGGAAGAGTGTAGCTATTGCATTCGGTTTTGTTTTATTGCCGGTTCTCTTAATTATTTTGCAACCCGATGTTGGCACGGCGTTGGTCTATATAGGAATGCTCGTAGTCATAATATATTGGGCTGGAGCCACAAATTTCTTGATGATTCTTTTAATTGCGCCGGTTGCCGCGGCTGTTGCAACTTTGTTTGGAACAACGGCTTTCTTGATTGTTATTGCAACTACATTCGTTCTGCTATTTATTCTCAGGCAGAACTGGCTATTTTCTGCAATGGTTTTTTCGTTCACTGTTTTGATGGGTGTATCGGTTCAATATATATTCGGCAAGCTTGCACCGCATCAGCAAAAGCGTATTTTAACTTTTTTAAATCCGGATGCAGATCCACTTGGCGCAGGATATAATGTTATTCAGTCGAAGATTGCAATTGGCTCGGGTGGATTTTTCGGCAAAGGATTTTTGCAGGGATCACAAACACAGTTAAATTTTATACCCGCTCAGTGGACAGACTTTATTTACTGTGTGCCGAGCGAAGAGTTTGGATTTATGGGAGCGTTTGCCATACTGCTGTTTCTTACTTTGATTTTACTTAGAGGCGTTCAAATTGCTTCGATGGTTAAAAGCAGATATGCAAGCTTGGTGTCGATTGGAGTTGTTGCTGCACTCGGCACTCATACTGTTATCAATATCGGAATGTCGATGGGTATTATGCCTGTAGTTGGGGTTCCGCTTCCATTCATGAGTTACGGCGGTTCTAACCTTCTTACGAATATGATAATGGCAGGTTTGTTGTTAAATATGTATGCGAACAGAAAAGAATATTAGCCCCGGTCGTTTTTTACCATTTATAAATAACAGTCAACCTTCCGCCGTCTTTTAAATATGATGTTGATACTTCAACATTATTTTGATTTGATTTGTGGATGGCAGGTATAACATATCCAATAACAGTTCCCACCGCCGCGCCTGTAATAATATCTGTCGGAAAATGATAACCCGCTTCATATCTTAAATAACCGATTGTCCCCGCAAGAAGCAGAGAACCGCCCCATATATACGTCGTCCATTGCGACGATGGAAAATATTCATCGTAAACTGTTGAGATGAAAACCGCAGAAGCGAACGCCCATGTGGTGTGCCCCGAAAAAAATGAATGGCGCGCATCAGAAGTCGTTTTATCCACAAGCGGTGCATTCGAATTATAAACAAAAGGGCGTACCCGTTCAAAACTTTTTTTTGCAATCTGCGGAATGATTGTGGCAAAAATTACTGTTTCAAAATAAAGCGTTGACAATATTTGCCAATCGCGTTGTGTTTCACCGTTGAGAATGAAAATAGAAGGGAGTACAATTGAGACCCCGACTAATATATCGCTTGCATCGTTTGCATTCGATGAATAGTTAAAAGTCGCCGATCTGTCGAATCGGTTAATCGATGTTCTATTCAATTCACCGATTTGATCTAAACGAAGCGGATCACTTTTATCTTCAAGCAAGAACTTGATACCGCTCAAAGCCAAGCCACCACCGATTAGATACGATTCTTTCGCGAACGTGATTTTATATGGTGACTGTGCCAACGAACTGCCCGATAGAGAGAAGACAAATAAAATCAAAAAGAATGAACCAACTTTTATACGGAACGTCATGTGTTATTGTCAAACAAAAAATTAAAAGGTGATTCAGTCAATAATCCGAGAAGTAATTTAAAGATTTCATTATGATGTGGTTGGGGGAGGATCAAATAATCGCGAACCGAAACACGTTTGAAGCGCAAAACTTTTGCATTTACTGCACAGCCAAGCAATTTTGCTGTATCCAATAATTTACGGTTGTACTGTTCTGTAGGGGAACGATCCCGATGATTGTAAACAATAACCGATTTTCCATTTTTATAGTATGCTTCGATTTCATGTATGAAAGTATATTTAACAGCGCGTGCCTCTGTAACTAATGCGCTCGACGGAGCTATGCCATTATCGGGATCGAGAAATATTATATCAGCTTTTTGCAAACGAGATGCTGACTGGTGGAACCAAAGATCTCGATTTAATTGCGATTCATCTTTTGAATTATATTTAGCCGGTAATGGATTCGAATAAAATATTGTACCGGCGGGAAGTATGCAGTCATTCTCGATGGCATTGATCGATCTTTGATTTGAATTTACGATGTTGGAGAGTTGGTTATATAATAGAGGGTCGCATTGAGAAAATTTGTTTCGATATTTGTTAGATGATGACAAATATGAAATGTGCTTACCATCGGTGGAGTGTGGTTCGGTGGCGGTACAGTGATACCAATTAACACCCAGTTGGATTTTAGCTTTCCCGAGGGCATGAATTTTTTTTAGAAGAATATATTTGCCGAAGTCACCGATATCGCCGGTATATTTATCCTGCATCGTTTGTCGATAGAATTTAAAGAGTGAATAAACTATTTTTTTGAATCAAATTCTATCGCGGCTTTCACGAAATCGCGAAAGAGAGGATGGGCATTCGTGGCGCGCGATTTCAATTCGGGATGGAATTGTCCAGCCACGAACCACGGATGATCGGGCAGCTCGATTATTTCTATAAGCTTATTGGTAGGACAGATTCCGCTGAAGATCATCCCATTTTTTGCAAGTATATTTTTAAAAGCATCGTTCACTTCATATCGATGACGATGGCGCTCGTTTATTAGATCTTTCTTGTACGTCTTGTGTGCTTTTGTTCCTTTTATAATGGTGCAGGGATACGAACCCAGACGCATTGTGCCGCCATAAGCGGTAACTTTCTTTTGCTCAAGCATCAAATCTATCACGTTCTGTTCGGTTTGTTTGAATTCGGTGCTGTTGGCTTTAGTAAGTCCGCAAATATTTCGCGCAAACTCAATTACAGCACATTGCAAACCGAGGCAAATTCCGAAGAAAGGGATTTTGTTCTCCCGCGCATATTTTATTGCCGCTATTTTTCCCTCAATACCTCTTTCCCCAAACCCCGGTGCAACCAACAATCCGGAAAAATCCTTGAGATATTTTTCTGCATTATCTTTTTCAATATCTTCAGCCCTGATCCAAGAAAGTTTTACCTTGACCCGGTTAGCGGCGCCAGCATGGACAAACGCCTCAGAGATGCTCTTGTACGCATCCTGATGCTCGGTATATTTGCCGCAAACAGCGATGCTGATTTCCTTTTTCGGGTTTTTTACATTACTGACAAAGTTTTTCCATTCTTTTAAATTTGGTTTCGGGCATGTGAGATCGAGTTTTTCCAAAACAATTTCATCAACTTCTTCATCGGCAAACTGAAGCGGTACCTCATAAATTGTTGAAGCATCGTGCGCGTCCACAACCGATTCAACAGCTACATTTGTAAAGAGGGCGATTTTTTCTTTTACTTCTTTTGTTAAAGGCGATTCCGAACGGCAGATCAGCATGTCGGGTTGAACGCCAATTTCGAGCAAAGTTTTTACGCTGTGCTGTGTCGGTTTGGTTTTTATTTCACCGGCATGTTTTATATAGGGGACGAGAGTAACATGCGCGCAAAGTGTGTTCGATTTTCCTTTGGAAAACATGAATTGCCGCATTGCTTCGAGGAACGGCAAGCTTTCGATGTCGCCAACTGTTCCGCCTATTTCGGTGATGATAACATCGTATTGTCCGGTTTTTGCGAGCGCTTCAAACCGTTTTTTAATTTCATCCGTTATGTGCGGAATCACCTGAACCGTAGCTCCAAGATAATCGCCGCGTCTCTCTTTGGTGATAACTTCATGATAAATTTGTCCGGTGGTCGCGTTATTATCTTTGGTCATGTTTACATCTAAGAAACGCTCATAATGACCAAGGTCTAAATCTGTCTCTGCGCCGTCATCGGTTACATAAACTTCGCCATGCTGGTATGGATTCATTGTTCCGGGATCTACATTAAGATACGGATCGAATTTCTGGATGGTTACACGCAGCCCACGTGATTTCAACAATAAACCGATAGAAGATGCGGCTATTCCTTTTCCGAGCGAAGAAATAACTCCGCCCGTGATAAAAATATATTTTACTTTATTTCGCGCCATAGAATTATCTCACGATTTAAATTTTAAATTCCCCGAAGTTACAATTCCACCCGAAAGAACAAACTTCAAACCTTCTTCAACGGTCATTTCAAGCACGCGGGCGTTCCTTCGCGGAACTAACACCAGAAAACCGGAAGTGGGGTTAGGCGGGTTCGGAATGTAGACGCTGATCAACTCATCGCGTGTTTGGTGATCTGAAACCGAAATTTCATTCGTTACGAATCCTATCGTTTGTAACCCTGCACGGGGATATTCTATCATAACCACTTCGCGGAATGATCTCCCCTTTTTCCCCGGTTGAAAAGCGTTGATGATATCTTTCATTGCCGTATAAATTGTCCGAGCCAACGGCACAGTAGAAATCAACCTTTCCATAGAACGGAATATTGTCCGGGCAATCAGGTTTCTGGAAATTGATCCTACGAGCAGAATTAAAATAATCATCGTGATAAATCCGATACCGGGAATATGCCGCTCGAATATTTTATCAAATATTGGCGAGGCGATTCCATCCACGGCGGTAAATAAAATATTCAACACCAAGAATGTAATCACGAGTGGCACAATTACTACAAGCCCTCTGCCGAATGCGGCTCGAAAAACAGACCAAAACGTTTTTTTCTCGTCTTCCATTAATATTTGTCCTTGTTTTTTTCCAGCAGTCGGCGAACTTTATCTGCATCTTCAGCAGTGTCGACCGCAATGCTGTCGTGTTCTGTAATTGTTACTTTAATTCTGAAACCGTGCTCAAGAATACGCAGTTGTTCTAATTTTTCTGCCTGCTCCAAAGCGGTTTCCTTCAATTCGGTAAATTGTAAAAGAAATTTTTTACGAAAAACGTAAATACCAAAATGTTTATAAAATTGATGACGATGATGCCATATCGCTTTGTCGTATTCTTCCCGGAGATGAGGAATCGGCGAGCGTGAAAAATATAAAGCATAATTCTCTTTGTCGAGAACAACTTTAACTACACCCGGATCGAAAAGATCTTCCGATTTTGATATCGGCTTTACTATGGTTGCCACCTGAATTGATTCATCATCAAGCATCGGTTGAATGGCTGCATCAATCATTTGCGGAGGTATAAGCGGTTCGTCTCCCTGTACGTTTACAACAATCTCGGCATTCTTCAGATCCTTTGCAACATATGCAATCCGGTCGCTGCCCGATTTAATATCTGCCGGAGTCATAACCACACCACCGAATTTTCCGACCGTCGCCGCAATATCTTGATGATCGGTTGCGACTATTATGTTTTTCACAAGCGACGATTTTTTTACCTGTTCATACACGCGCTGAATCATCGTCTTGCCGCAAAGATCGATTAACGGTTTCGCGTGAAGACGCGTTGAACCGTAACGGGCGGGAATTATCGCGACAATATTCGGATTGCTCACTTTTTTAAATTCCTTTCAATTGCGGCGCGCACTTCGTCGCGCAAAGCTAACTCTGCTTCTTTCCCTTCATTCTCCGGCGGTTTTATGGGTGATGAGAGTACGAGAGTAATTGTTCCGGGTCTGATACGAAAAGAATGTTTTGGCAATACTTTATAACTTCCGTTTATTGCCACAGGCACAATAGGCACGCCAGCTCGCAATGCCAGATTGAATGGACCGCGTTTGAATTGCTGAAGTTTTCCGTCTGCCGAGCGCGTTCCCTCTCCAAACAGAAGAACCGATGCTCCATTCCGTATTTTGTTTGCCGCATCTTCTAAGCTCTGAATCGCGTCTTGCCCTCTGCCTCGATCTATACCGATGTATGTTTTGCCGTACTTCAATCCCCAGCCGAAGATAGGAATTTTTTCAAGCTCCTTTTTATAGACGATACGTATCTGATCCGGAATGCCGGCTACGACCGCAGGTATATCAAATTGACTCGCATGATTTGAGACATAAATATAACTGCGCGAAAAATCTACATTCTCTATCCCTTCAACTTTAACTTTTACACCGCAGACTTTTAAAATTCCATACGCCCAGAACCTTGCAAGGGTATGAAATAATTTACCCGTGCGATGAAAGGGGGTGATTATAAGTTCAAGAATTGCAACAAAGGCAGTGTTTAAAATAGCAAATAATATTTTCAATAACGATAAAATCATTGTTTTGGAGGAAGAAACGAAGGAGATTGGCAGATGGGGTTACCGGTAAATATTCCGGTTAGAAGAGAGTTCTGCGCCTCGGAAGAGAACCGTTTATTTCGTAATCTCATCGGTGCGCAACGCTCCTTTTTATTTTTTTCTACATCGTGGTTTGCTCAAATTACAAAAAGAGCGGGTGAAAAGCAAAACACCAAGTCGGAGTTTTATCTTGTAAATTTTGAATATCGAACAAATGAATTCAAAGTAAACCTCCGGTATCTTCTATTAACGTGCGACTCACTTACATTGAAGGACAAAACTTGTAAGTGAGTCGCACGTGAGAAACCAGAGGTTGAACAAGCCATCCATCTCCCCATTTTTAAGGGGGAGATTATAGTGGGGGTCAAATATAACTTGCTATTAAAATGTCCGACATTTTCATCAGGTCAGCTAAGTCAAATGTCGGACATTTGATACTATTTCGCTAACACAATCTTCTTCACATCAGAGTATACTTGTCCTGAGCTTGTCGAAGGACTTGCGTTCAAGCGGACGAAATAAATCCCACTCGACATATTCGAGCCATCAAATATTACAGACTTGTATCCAGCCATCTCATATCCATCAACCAAGGTTGCAACTTCTTCACCGAGTATGTTATATACTTTCAAAGTTACAAAGTTGTCTGTTGGCAATTGATAATTGATGATTGTTGTGGGGTTAAAAGGATTGGGAGTGTTCTGCTCAAGCTTGTAATCTGTTGGCAATTGCGATAACTGTTCTTCTGCATCTTCGTTCATCCCTGCTTTCCAGACAATATCACATGGATCTATTGCCTGTGCTATGATGATTATGTCTCCATCCTTTGTACTGCTAAGACCTATTGATCCATTACCGCTTAACGGCTGTTTATCTTTATCTTCTCCGCTCTTAGTTATCCAGTATTTTACACCGTTTCCATCTTTTATCTTCCAGTTTACTGTTACCGGATATTGTGCGTTCTTTAACTTGATCGGTATCTTTAGAAAACCTTTACCGGGAGGTATATTCTCTATAAACTTATCGGTTTTAAATTTAGCATGGAATATTCCTCCAACTGGTTCGGGCGGCATATCGAAGTTTGTAAACCCGACATCTAATTTATGCTTTCCGTTCTTTGCATAAAGAGTTTGTTTGTTTCCGTCTCCGTTTATTACTGTAAATTCATCAAGTGTCGTTATAGAACTGGATGTTAAACAGGGATCGGGGTCTGGAAGAGGAGCGCCTGTTGTGGTAAAGTAGCGGATGTTCGACCAGTTGCTTGCATTCTCCAACCTTTTGAACGTAACCACGAATGAACCGATTCAGCATAAACACTTGTAGCTTGTGCCCACTCGAGTGTTGTTGAATCTCTTCCGGATAATGAATAATGAATCACAAAATTATCTGAAATTATTTTTTCTTCGTTTGGAATCACCGGACGTTGCATTACAATTCCGGTTTCATCGTAATTCATTAGTGCTTCAATTGTACTACATCGGGGTGTTGTCTGAGAAATTCCGCTTGACGGGACAAAAAGCAATACAATAATTGAACACAATATTGCTAAAAGGGTATGATAACATATAAGCATAATACTCTCCACATTGAATTATTTTTATAGTTGGTTAATTATTTTAATTTTATATTTAGCTTTATTTTCTTTTTCCAATACATGCGACACCTTTTCCGTGAATAGGATCGGTTAGAACACCAACTGCAACAACCAGATTTCTCTTCTGTGCAACCGCGTTAAAATGAATTTTTGAGTTTCGTAGTTCCTCATAATATCGCCACGTAATTCCATTCCAGCGTGCTATCATTGTGTAATCTCCGGCAATAGTAATATCATTTATTCCGCTCCCACGCATTCCCCTTGGAAATCCTGGAAATCCAGATGATGTAAATGAATATCGTTTTGCTTCTCCGCGGGTATTTGCACTCGCCCTATACAATCCGAAATGTGAACAAACATAAATATAACGACTTGATGGAGTATATACACTTGTTAAAGCCCCAGACAAAGTATCATGAAGTAAACTAAATTCAGTCGGAGTACCATCGTAAGCTACCTCCCACGTATTATCCATACAACGCAGAAGACAAGTACCTCGTTTATTATTAAAATACCCGCATGCCCATACTACTTTTCCATCCGGGCTTCCCCATACATCTGTGAAATTTACATCCGTCCCACTCTCTATCCGTTCCCAGCGTGAACCGTCATAGTGAACAATCAATCCAGATGAACCAACAAAATACATGTTGGTCGGGCTACTACCCCAGATTTTATTCGCAGAGCCGGCGCCATTACCAGCATATTCGTACCATTGTTTGCCATCAAAATGTTTAACACTACTTGCTGCAATCCAAATATTATCTTGACCAGTTGAAAATACTGATTTACCAGTTGTGAGCCAATCACCTGCTGGAACACAATCGGGCCAAAATAATCGACAATTAAAATATAAACGCTTTAATGTCCATTTCTTTCCATTCCATATTGCTAATCCGAATGGAGACTGGGAATTTAAACTATCACTGTGATATATTTCTCCCACCGCATAAGCAAGCGTATCATTTATCATTGCTACATCTCTCAAGATACTTGAGTTGCCATCTCCCAGCGTATCTATCTGCCATGTGAAGTTATGGCTCGTCGTATCCATCGTTGTAATACCGGCATAATATCGCTCCTGTGTATTGAAGAAATTATTTACAGTCAGCACATATCTGTAACTGTGCTTTGGTAATAAATTTTCATCTATTATTATTGTGTCGAGTGAAGTAATTTGTCTGGAAAGAATTGTCGTTGTGTCTCCCGCCTGTTCGGCGGGCAGGCGCTTAAGTGTAATGCATCTGCTTTTAAATCCCCCCGGTACTCGTAGCCGCAGAACGGCGTCTGTTACTCCCACGTCTTCAACTGTCAGCATCCCATTGTCCCTTCCTCCACCATTACCCGGCTCCGGGGGTGTTTCTTTGCAGGAGAAACTGAACAACAAAAGTATCAATGTAACAAACAGTTTATTTATCATAATCTCTTTCTTTGTTTTCTAATTTCATCAAAATGAAAATCAATCCTCAGAATAAAAGATCATAGGCAGTGTGGTGGATACTTGACTTCCAATCTTTATTATCTTAATTTATACTCATTCGAGGTTAATGTCAACAAAAAAAATGTGAACTTTTTGTTCACATCTAATGAGGGGTAAAACATGAAGCTTTATGCAATATTGAAGGAGTACAGGGAAGAACACCGGCTGGCGCAAAAGCAATTGGCTGAACGTCTCGGCATCACACGGGAATATTATTCTAAAATCGAAAAAGGATCAAGACTTCCCTCCCACAACCTACTCCGGAAAATTTCTGTTGAATTGAATATTTCTTTGGGTCACTTCTTTTTACCCGATCAATCACTTTACTGCCGGCTCGAGTTTGATGAAATTACCCTCCCCCTACAAAACTTGACGGTTAGAACTTTCGCAATATAATTTTACCGGCGCTGTTTGCTTTTACCTCCCGCTTTTCTTCGTTCAGCGGGTTTTTGCTTCGCTCAACAATTTCTTTCTACTTTGATTTCATAAACAGTTTACCATCACTGTTAACCTTGATCCAATACCCTTTCCCCGGTTTAAGTGTGTCGGCAACAAAATAACCGATCGAATAGCCGAAAAATTTCCCTGAAATTATATCTGCCGGATCGGTTAAAATTGAATCTACAGAAATAGGATATGATATTCCTCCGATTAAATTCCATCCTTCAATTACTTCAATCGAATCATTTGTTATTGGCGCGCCTGTAATTCTAATAGATTCGTCTGCCGGAAATTTCAACCAATATCCCTTTCCCGGCTTAAGTGAATCGGTTGAAACATAATTTCCATTGTATTCAAATGCGCTAGAAATTACCGACGGAAACAAAGAGTTGACTCTCGAATTTGCTAACTGAACCGGCAGTGATATGAGATTCCATTTTGCTTGAATTTCAATTGTTCTTGTAACATCTCCGCTTCGTCCTAACCCGAACAGATGAATCGTATCGTATTGCAATTCGGCATTATGCTGAATAACAATAACACCATTTAGCGTGTCTGGTGAGGGTGGAGAAAATCGTACTTCAAAAAATCCGGAATCATGGGGGGCAATTAAAAGAGATGATGGCGTAACTTCCACATCATTCAAATCATTTTCAACTGAAGTGATCGTTAGAGTGACACCGCCGCTGTTATAAATGAAAATGTTTTTAGTTGCAGTGCTTTCTACCTGCACTTCACCGAAATCGATAATCTCCGGATTTCGAAAATATATCGGAGAAAATAACTCGGTCATAGAGATACCGGTTGCAATTGGTGTTGGGAAATTAAGAATAGCTCCGATTGTCGGCGTGATGTCGGGAATAGTTCGGGTAACCGCGGAAGAATAATTGTTTTTAATTCCTGGACCGATACCCATTAGCATTATATGTCGGCATCCTTCGCAGCCATCGCCATGACCAACGAAACCCGTGCTAACGCCATCTAAATGTCTGCCGTGATCGTTTGTAACAATTACGTTCGTACGATTTTTATATATTGTATCGGTTTGAATAAAATCCCACAACGCGCCAACAATGCTATCGGCGGTGAAAATTGCTTTCGTGTATTTAAGCCAATCGCCGCTGTGTCCGGCTCCATCAACATCGGCAAGATATAAAACGGCGAGATGCGGATGATATGTTTGCAGTTTTGTGCGTGCGTTTTGCCAAACCTGTGTATCGTTCCAGCCCTGAAGAATATACGCGGGCCAATAAGATGGACCGTATGAAGGATAATAACTAGGAAGCCACGGTGCGGTTAATGATTTTAAAAGATAAAGGGCATCAGGGGAATCTGCTCCGAGATTTTTTCTGTAATATTCCCAAACCGAGGGAGTGGTAGCGTATTGAGTTGCGTTGCCGTTTATGGTTGTATCTTTTGGGATCGACCACGATCCGCACCAAATGGCGGGTATTGCATATTTTGTAATAGTGATACTGTCGTTTAAAAAATTGGAAACTACCGCTCCTTCATTTGCAAGCTGCTTCATACGCGGGATATATGTGGCAAGTGGATCGCCCAATGTTTCAGAATATCGTGCGCCATCTATTATAACAAGTAGAGACTTCTGAAAAATTAGTATAAATATTTTATAAAAACAAGAACAAAATCTT
>PNNN01000038.1 GCA_013824245.1 Chlorobiaceae bacterium
AACGGCAAAATTGGTTTATAAATATAATCAGACCCCAATGGCTCGCCTTACGTTCCATCCCCAAAACTCAAAGGCAGATTGTGGAAGAGTTAAAAATAAAAATGCGAGCTATAGGTTATAAAGACCTCGAAATTATTGAATCATTATCGGTTGAGCAATTTTTATCTATAATACGATCCCTTCCGAGTTTTTCAAAAATTGAGAAAGGTGTTGCCGATAAAGTGCAGGATGTTGAGTACGAAGTATTCAAATGGTTCGATATATGCAAGAAAGCATTCCAAGATCATTACGAAAGAAGGATGAAATTGTGGGCATTCATATTGAGCGCCATTGTTGTGATCGGATTGAACGCGGATATACTGAAAATCTATAAAGAGTTCTCTGTCAACAAATCTCTTCGCGATGGTATGATAGAATCAATTCCGGTTTTACTAAACAATGCTGAGAATAAAATAACGCACTTATCCTCAGGGCAAAATTTATCCGACATTCAGCGCGATTCAATCATCAGAAGTGAAATCAAATTTATTGAATCAAGTCTTTCAGATAATTCGTTCCAGATTTACCGCTGGAATACCGTTACGGGAGATACCATTTCAAGTAATATCTGCTCTTTCAAAAAAGGGGGATTCTGGTGTTATTTATTTGCCGCCTTTTGCACTAACTGGCTTGGCTGGTTAGGCATGACGTTGCTGGTAAGCTTAGGTGCGCCGTTCTGGTACGACTTCCTAAAGACGTTGATGGGAGTGAAAAATAGTTTGCGCGGCGGAAATAGTTCTGGAGATAAAAATAAACAAAGTGCGAAAGCGGACAATAATAATTCACGGATAGAAAAAGAAATTCCTGCGGTAGGATGAGGAGAATAACTTATGCCTTTCGATCCTGAAAAAGATTTAATTGCAAAATATCTTTCAAAACCGTCAAAGCGGCGTTCCGGCATTCCGATGACGATGCCTGTTAAATTCATTGTCGCTCACGATACCGGTAATCCCGGCTCAACTGCATCGGGTAATGTAAGGTATTATGAAAATTCGCGTCATGAAATTTCCGCATCCGCCCATATTTTTGTCGACGATAAAGAAATTATCGAATGTATTCCCGCGCTAACCGGTCAACCCGAAGTAGCTTATCATGTGCGAAAAAATATGGAGCAAGATAATATTTTGTATGGTGTAAACGCTAATGATGCAGCAATTGGTATTGAATATTGCTACGGAGGAAAAATTAAATCGGATGATGCTTATAAGAAATATGTCTCTGTGATCGCGTTTGCCATCAAGAAGTTTAATCTTCCTCCCAAAGGTGCGGTAGTCGGGCATTATTTCCTTGATCCATGTCGAAAAACCGATCCGCTCACCGGACTCGCAGACAGCCGCAGGACTTACGATCAGCTTCTCAAAGATGTCGAAGCGGAATATCTCGATCAGACCGGCGGGGCACAAAACATTCCGTTGAATATTCATCCTCAAATTAATTCCATTATTACAACATCGAAACTGAATCTCAGGAAGAACGAACCAAGTACGCGAACCGATATTGTAAACACGGTATCAGTCGGAACTAAGCTTGAATATATTGGCTGGACGGATGATGGTGAACGAATAAACGGGGTTTCTAAATGGTATAAAACACCCGAAGGATATTTCTTCTGGAGCGGAGGCGTGATGTAGAATTAATGACTGATGATAAATATGGATTGTTGGAATCAAGTTATTATGTTTTGAACTTAGAGATTGGGATTTGTTTTGTGCTTAGAATTTAGGGCTTAGGATTTAATTTCCATCAATATTTATTTAGTGTAATATGGCTTAAATACAATCTGAAAAGAATTAAGGAGTACATATGCCTGTGCCAATTTTAAAGAAAATAAAAGTTTCCGATGATGGGGGAGAAATCAGTGTTGAATTAAAATTCAAGACATTATTTCTTTGCACTTATAGTCTTGATCTCACGGAAGGATCGCATAATGCCAGCGTGATCGGTTTTCCGAAACGGGGAGACAACAGCAATACTGAAGATGATATTTACACTCTTCCAGTTCCGGCTTCAGTAAACAATAAACGAAAGCTTTGGGTAGTTACTACTGTCATCGATCAGGTTGGAATCGGCGGCGAATATAAGATCGATCTTATCGTTAAACAGGCGGATAAATTATTAGATGAAATAACTACCGGTGAGAAAATACTGAAGAACGAAGATTACCGGCAGGAATTCTTTATCGTAGAATTTTTGATTTAAGGAGGATGTTAATATGTCAGGAAAATTGATCCGATTATTATTTTTGTCCTTTCTCTTTTCCCAGATCAATTACTCCATTCTCGCACAGTCCGATGCAGAGAAAAGTTTTTACCGTATCAACGACCAGCAAGGTGTACAAAAAGCGCGTGTCGATTTCGCAGTACCCGATCTTCCCGCATTAAAAATATTCGAGAGAGAAGCCGAATTCATTGCACGCCCAGGCACAGTAAGAGAAATCAGCGTTGGACTTGGAAATTTATTTCAGAGCGGTGGAGCGTTAGAAGTGGCGCCTGCTCTTTTGTTAAGCAAGGCATCACTTTCGTCGTATCAACAATCTCCATTTTTGTACAGGGCAAGAATATCTGTTTCCGTAAACGCGCCTGCAAATGGTGTGCGTGAAATTGGCTGGGGTCTGCGGTTTACAATTATTGACGATGCCGACTTGCGAACCGATAAAATTTTACAATTAACTCTCATCTCGACTGGACACGAACTCGATTCTTTGTCGCTTGAATGGTTAAAATCACTCCCGGTAGAAGTATTGTCCGATTCAGCCAGTTTCAGTAAGGAGTATGATAAGTTTTTGTCGCCTACGTACGGTAATAGAATCAAAGAAGCGAGAGAAGAGGCAAAAAAAAGAAATTGGAATAAATCGATACTTGAGTTCGCAGTTGCCGGAAGCGCGGTTAGCCCAGATTCAACATTGAAAAGATTTTCACAATCCGGGTATGCTTTCTGGCTAACGGGTGGCTTTCCATTCTTGGGTGAAGACGGGCAAATCGTATTCGGGTTGAAAGGAGCCGCGCGCCGGAGCGAAACGAATGGGATAGACGATATGCAAGCATCATTCGGTTTGCGAAGCTATTATGGCAGCAACAATGTCAAGGGTTTTCTAGAGTGTGATTGGAAAGCCGTGAAGAAACAATTTCCGTATTTTGGTTTTAACGCAGGCGGCGAGTTGAACGTGCTTAACGGTATATGGATTGATTGTTCTCTCGGGATAATAAAACAAAGTAACGAAGAGGCAAAATTTACAAGTTCATTAAATATCAAAATAGCGATACCTGAAAATTAAAACTATATTCATTATATTTATTATTGAGGAATGAGATATGAAAACTAAACTGATTATTATAACGATTCTTTTATACTCGTACTTCGGATTTGCTCAACAAGATTCGGTCTATGCAACTGTTTCCAATGATACAGTGGCAATCTGGAATACGGATATTAATGACAATTGCGGTGCCCGATATACTTTTTCTATTGTTTTGCTTGATAGCAATGTTATCATTATAACCGAGATAGACACAGGGGATGTAGCATATTGTAGATGTACGTTTGATCTTCAATTTCAATTAATAGGGTTAGGAAACGGGCATTATGATGTAGAAGTGTATCGTGCATGGCTTCAAAAATATGGTTCACCAAAAGATACTACATTTTTAATTGGCACGACTTCATTTGATATTCTAAATCAATACTCATCCTTGATAACAAAGTTTACCCAAAGTCCATGCGGTGGTTTTGTCGGTGTGAACACAAGCGGGTTGGATGAGTTTAAAAATTTCTCATTATCGCAGAATTATCCCAATCCATTTAATCCGTTAACGGTTATTAGTTATCAGTTACCGGTTGACAGTTGGGTAACGCTTAAGGTTTATGATGTGCTCGGGCGTGAAGTAGCAACTCTTATAAACGATGTTAAGAAAGCCGGACGACATGAAGTTGAGTGGGATGCAGCAGAATATTCGAACGGAATTTATTTTTATCAGCTCATAGTGGGTTCATCGAAAGTTGGAAGCAATATGATGACGGGCAAAATGACACTAATTAAATAATCTTTAAGGGGGTAAAAATGAAAGCATTAAGTGCGATATTTATCCTTTTTGTATTTACATCCTCAGTCTTTGCAGGACCAGATTCACTTTTTGTAGAGATAAAAGGCGATACAGTTAAAATCTGGAACACCGACGTTTATATAAATTGCTGTTGTAGTTTAAGAGTAGATGTTTCACTGGAATCGGATTCCATAACTATAATCCAAGTCGATACTGCTAAAAACTGGTGCAGATGCATTTGTCCATTCGATTTGTTCACCTCTATAAATGGTTTAACGCCTGGAACTTATTATGTGAATGTTTACAGATATCTTCCTCTTGGCGACTCGACGTTCGTCGGCTCACTTTCTTTTACTATACAAAACGTAAGTATACCGGTGATATCTTACACGAGTTATCAAAGTAATTGTAAAGAGGCGGTTGAAGTTCAGGGTCTGGGGCAAGACGTGCGTAACTATGTTGCTCTCTACCAAAATTACCCAAATCCATTTAATCCGAACACAACAATACACTTCGAGCTTCCTGAAGAATCGCACGTAACCTTGAAGATATATGATATGCTCGGGCGTGAAGTAGCAACTCTTGTAAATGATGTTAGGAAAGTTGGAAGTTATAAAGTTGCGTTTGATGGGACGAAATTACCGGGTGGAATTTATTTTTATAAATTGATGTCGGGTGGTTTTGCTCAAACAAAGCGGCTCATTCTCATCAAGTGAGATTCAAATTACCCATCATTGCTCAATGAGAAATAATTTATCTCGCACCTTCGATTGTTTTCTTAACAATCGAATAAATATATAGCACCTCATCATCCGGAAGTCCGGTGCCAAAAGTATGCAAGCCGCTTTTTGATTTAATCGTAATGCCTTTTGATCTTGCAAGCTTTGAAAGGAACGATAACCATTTCGGAGGAGGATAACCACCGGTGGCTGAGGCATATTGCTCACCCGCATAATCCTTCTTTGATGCATGTGAAAATTTGATGAGACTCGCTTTTGTGCTGTAGTCGATGCCAATAATATCACCGGCAGCAATGATGTTTGTTCGATAACCGCTACCTCTTTTTTCTACTATCAATATTTGAGAAGAAGAGACTGTTACAACCGTTCCGCTTTTCCTTGATCGGCGAAATGCTAATATCATTCTGATAACAGGAACCAAAATGAAGAATACAACAATAAATGCGATGAATAGATCGCTGATATTATCCGGTGTATTTGCGCGGCGGAAAAATGGAATGATGTTCGGAATTATAATTATTAGGAATATCAAAGGTATAATAATCTCAATCACTCGTAACGACTTTGGTAAGGAGAGCGGAATAGTTATCCGTTTACCGTCGGGAATTTCTTCTATCTGACTTTGCAAGGAAATTGGTTTTGGCATATCATCGCTTAATCTTACGGTGGAATCAAATAGCTCTTTCGGTTTTTCTCCTATCTGGTCAGTAGCGATAGTGATCGAATGATCGGTAGAATGGTCTTCAAGCGGCAGGTGAATAAACTTTGCTATAACCGTGGCTTGGTCATAAGATTTACCATATTCAATTGAACTGAAAAGTTGTATATCTTTTCCTGCTCGCCCTTTAAGTGTAACCGGGAATTGATCGGAAGTTTTTGAATCCCCCGATCGTAAATGAATCTCGACTGCCGTGAATTCAATCAAACTGATTTCTTCTCCACGCATAGGCACAAGCAATCCCCAATATTTTTGTATCACCTGTCTGGTTACATCGAGGGTTACCCACGTTCGTCCGAGGGCTAATGTTACCCCAACCGATGTGAAAATTATTCCCATCAGTGTCATTATTATCCATCCCCAATCAGGCAGATCGTTTTGATTTTCAAGAGGAATGATTCCGATGGCTATCAGTATCATGAAAATACCAGCGGCAAAAAACGGCAGTCCAAAAATCGATAGGCATCCGCCTCCTTGTTTTGAGTGCAGTTGATCTGGCGTAATTTGTTTGAATGGTTTAGATGTTTCCATACCTCAATCTGATCGTATATATTGCTATCGAATATCTATAAATATTTTAAAAACTGCAAGTATAAATTAAAATTCAACACTTTGGCAATTCAATCCCCATTTTCTTACATTGAATTGTTCAATTTAAAATCGTCAAATTTATTACTATTGGAGATAATAGGATGTATAAAGTTGTGCTTGTTCGTCATGGTGAAAGCGTATGGAATAAAGAAAACCGGTTTACCGGATGGACGGACGTTGATTTATCGGAACGCGGCATTAATGAAGCCATGCAAGCCGGAAAAATATTAAATCAGGAAAATTACAGATTCGATATTGCATTCACGTCTGTTCTAAAGCGTGCGATAAAGACATTGAATCATGTACTCGATGAAATGGATTTGCATTGGATACCTGTAGAAAAATCGTGGCGATTGAACGAGCGGCATTACGGCGCGTTACAGGGATTGAACAAAGCCGAAACGGCACAGAAATTTGGCGAACAGCAAGTTCAAATTTGGCGCAGAAGTTACGATATCCCGCCCCCGTTACTTACAATAGATGACGAGCGTTATCCGGGAATAGACCCGCGTTATGCAAATATGGGGAAAGAGCTTATTCCGTTAACTGAATCATTAAAGCTTACAGTCGAACGTTTTTTGCCGTATTGGCATGAAACAATAGCGCCAACAATCAAAAGTGGCAAGAAAGTAATAATAGCAGCGCACGGAAATAGTTTGCGCGCATTGGTGAAGTATCTCGATAACATCGATGAAGAAACAATCGTCGGGTTAAATATTCCCACTGGCGTGCCGCTTGTGTACGAACTTGATAAAAATTTAAAACCGATAAAACATTATTACCTTGGTGATCAAGAAGAAATACAAAAACAGATGCAGGCAGTTGCAAATCAGGGTAAAGCAAAAGGATAATTATTCCAACAAATAATTAATTAATTGTGAAGGAAGAAAAATGACCTCAAAAGATAATTCCACCTCCCCGGCATTGAGCAATAAAATAAAATCGATACAAAAAACCTTACTCGATCAGAATATCGATGGTTGGTTATTCTATGATTTCTGGAAGCGGGATGAATTTACACAGAGAATATTGGAATTCCCCGCGCATATAATGAACACACGCCGGTTTTTTTATCTGATCCCGGCAAAAGGAGAGCCGCGTAAATTAGTTCACAGCATCGAAAGATGGAATCTGGATTATCTTCCGGGTGAGAAAACGATTTTCCTAAGCTGGCAATCTTTAGAAGCAGGTTTGAAAAATATGCTTCTCGGAATGAAAACAATTGCAATGCAATATTCTCCGGGTAACGCAATACCTTACGTCTCCAAAGTGGATGCAGGGACAATCGAGATGGTGAAGAATACTGGAGTTAATATAGTCCCGTCGATGGATCTGCTGCAATATTTCGAATCGAGATGGAGTGAAGAAGCATACCGCGATAATTTGGATACGGCGAATATCATGCGCGGTATTGTTGATAAAGCTTTCGGATATATGAAAGAAAAAATAACCAAGAAAGAGCGCATTACCGAGTACGATGTTCAACAATTTATGCTCAAGCACTTTGCACAGAACGGATTAATAACTCGCGACGCGCCAAACTGTTCTGTCAATGCCAACAGCGGCAATCCGCATTACGAACCGACTAAAGAAGTACACTCGGATTTACACGAAGGAGATTTTGTGTTAATCGATCTATGGGCGAAGAAAAACAAGCCGGGCGCAACCTACAACGATATTACATGGGTTGGTTACCTTGGTAAAGAGGTTCCTGAAAAGTACACGAAGATTTTTAACATAGTGAAGGGTGCGCGCGATGCGGCGGTCGATTATTTAAAAAAATCGTTTGCCGAAAATAAAATAGTTCGCGGTTGCGATGTGGACGATGCATGTCGTAATTATATAAGTGGACATGGGTACGGCGAATACTTCATACATCGCACGGGACATTCTATTACGGAAGATGTACACGGTAGTGGCGCGAATATAGACAACCTTGAAACGCGAGACGAACGAACTTTAACTCCCGAAACATCATTCTCGATTGAACCGGGAATTTATTTCATCGGAGATTTCGGCATCAGAAGCGAGATCGCTGTTTATCTTTCCAAAGATAAAGAAGTAATAATCCCGGGTGAACCAAGACAGCAAGAAGTTGTGGCGATTTTAAAATGATATTTCGATTATGATCAAATACTTTTATTAGAGGCGCAATATGAAGAGTATTATTCCTTTTTTGATATTACTGTTTCTGTTAAGTTGTTCCGATAATGATGGAAAAAATATTTCAGCTTCCGGAACGATTGAGACAAAAGAAGTAACTGTAGCGGCTAAAGTTGGCGGGCAGGTTGTCCGGATTTTTGTTGATGAAGGTAAAGATGTTCAAATTGGCGACACTCTGCTACTTATTGATAAATCGGATTTAGAAATACAGTACGATCAAGCGAAAGCGAATGCCGATGCCTCGGATGCGCAACACAAACTTACCATTCAAGGTGCAAGACAGGAAGATATAGCACAAGCCGAAGCGACTTTGCAAAATGCCGAATCTGATCTGAATAGAAATGAACAACTCTTCAAAGAGGGCAGTATCGCGCAGAAACAACTCGATGATATACGCACAAGATTTATTTTAGCAAAACAAACTTACGATAAAGCAAAGAATGGCTCACGTCCCGAAGAAATCGACGCGGCGCGTGCACGTTTTGAACAGGCGACAGCGCAAGTTAGAGCAATTAAAAAGAAAATAAACGATTCGTATGTTACAGCACCAGTCGCCGGTATCATAACTCAGAAATCCATTGAGGAGGGTGAGATGATAATGCCGAACGCATCTCTTCTTAGAATATCCCGGCTTAATCAAGTCTATCTCAATATTTATATTTCTGAAGTAGAATTATCAAGAGTAAAATTGGGTCAGGAGGCAAAGGTATATATTGATGGTGAACCGCAAAAAGCTTTTTCGGGAAAGGTTACTTATATATCTTCGATTGCCGAGTTCACGCCGAAAAATGTTCAAACAAAAGAAGACAGAACCAAACTCGTTTTCGGTGTGAAGATTAATATTCCAAATCCGGACGGCATTTTAAAACCGGGTATGCCGGCAGATGCGATTATTGTTTCATCGGTATCCTCTCCGGGAAATTGAGAAATGTCTTTAATCGAAGTGCGGGAATTAACACGCCGCTTCGATGATATAGTTGCGGTCGATCATCTTCAACTTTTCATCGAAGAAGGAGAAATGTTCGGCATCGTTGGACCCGATGGCGCGGGCAAATCTACTACTTTCAGAATGTTATGCGGTATCCTCACCCCAACCGCAGGCAATGCAACAATACTCGGTTACGATCTTCTCAGAGAATCAAGAAAGATAAATAAACATATCGGTTATCTCTCACAGAGATTCAGCTTGTATGGCGACCTCACTATCGATGAGAATATAGAATTCTTCGCCGAGATAAATGATGTTTACAATTTCAAGAATCGCAGAGAAGAATTGCTGGAATTCACACGGCTAACTCCGTTTCGTAAGCGGTTAGCCGATCAACTCTCGGGTGGTATGAAACAAAAACTGGCACTTGCATGCACTCTTATCCATCATCCTAAAATAATTTTTTTAGATGAACCAACCACCGGTGTGGATCCTGTTTCAAGAAGGGATTTTTGGAAAATATTATCTGCACTTCTCGAATCTAAAATTACAATCGTCATGAGCACGCCGTACCTTGATGAAGCCGAAAGATGCGGCAGAGTCGCTTTGATTAATAAAGGCAGTTGTATGGCGGTTGATACGCCGTTGCAGATTAAGAAAATGATGAAAGGTGATGTGATCGAAATTGTATGTGATAATATCCGTTCAGCGGGGAAAGGGTTGAAAGAATCAAATCTTGTATTAGGTGTGCAAACTTTCGGCGACCGTTTGAATGTTATTGTGGAAAACGCCGAACATGATTTCGCGCTGATTGAAAAACATTTGAAAAAAACAGGGATTGGAATAACCGATCATCGTTGTGTAGCTCCATCATTGGAAAACGTGTTTATCTCCTTGATGTCTCGTGAAGCTAAAAATAGTTTAGAAACAATTCGGGATATCGAATGAGTCAGATCGCGATCGATGTCCAAAATTTGACAAAACATTTCGGCAAATTTAAAGCTGTGGACAATATTAACTTCACTGTCGAAAAAGGTGAGATATTCGGTTTTCTTGGGGCGAATGGCGCAGGTAAATCTACCACTATTAGAATGCTCTGTGGTATTTTGGAACCAACAGAAGGCACTGCAAAAGTTGGCGGGTACGACATCAATACACAAACTGAATTGGTGAAACTGAACATCGGTTATATGTCTCAAAAGTTTTCGCTCTATGAAGATCTGACTGTCGAAGAGAATATAAGTTTTTTCGGCGGAGTATATGGTCTTTCGGCTGATAGAATTCGAGATCGGGCGAAGTGGGTGATGGAAATGGCGGGTTTGAAAGGGAGAGAGAAGAGTTTAACCAAAACGCTTGCCGGTGGTTGGAAGCAACGGCTCGCGCTTGGTTGTGCGATCCTTCATGAGCCAAAGATTGTTTTCCTTGATGAACCCACAAGCGGTGTCGATCCGATATCTCGTCGGGTTTTCTGGGAATTAATTAATCAATTATCGGAACAGGGAGTTACTATCCTTGTAACAACTCATTATTTGGATGAAGCTGAATACTGCAACGATATCATATTGATTAATGCCGGTAAAATAATTGCCAACGGTTCTCCGAAAATACTAAAGAGCCGGCAGATCACATATCCGATACTTGAAGTTGAGGCATCGGATGTAGTTGCGGCGATGGAATTATTGCGGAACAAACCGTGGGTTGTTGAGGTATCTCTGTTCGGCACTTACATTCACGCCGGTGTTCGGAAAGAGGAAGAGGGGAAGATTGAAATTCAAAAATTGTTTTCCGATAGCGGCATTAAATTAAAACGGATCGAAAGAATCGTTCCGTCTCTCGAAGATGTCTTTTTACACCTTCTTGAAGAAGATTCCAAGAGGACAAAATGACTTTCAAGCGGATTAAACCTGTGGTGAAAAAAGAATTCTTGCAAATCCTTCGCGATAAAAGATCTCTCTCTGTTCTCCTCGTTTTCCCGGCGTTGTTGATTATGGTTGTAGGTTTTGCTTTGAATTTCGATGTAAAGCATATTCCGATGGCAGTATTCGATCAGGATAAAAGCTCGCAAAGCAGAGAATTCATAAGAAATTTCTCGAATACGGAATATTTCGATGTGAAATATTATATCGGCGGTTACGATGAGGTCGATGAACTTTTGAATAATGATAATGCGCGGATTGCGTTGGTTATCCCACCCGATTTTTCAAAATCTTTGTCGTTGGGCAGAAATGCGAATATCCAAATTATTATTGACGGCTCAAACGCAAATACCGCCACAACGGCAATCGGTTATATGAGCGTTATCGTACAAACATATTCTCAGAGGATCATTGAGCAAACGTTTCAGCGCGTGGGTGTGAAAATGTTTTTGCCGATAGATTTCAGACCTAAGATATGGTACAACCCTGAACTTAGCTCGGCAAAATTTCTCATACCCGGACTTATCGGTTTCATTCTTATGATCAGCGCCGTTATTTCAACTTCGCTTTCAGTTGTTCGCGAGAAAGAACGCGGCACAATGGAACAGATGATGGTTTCTTCTCTTCACACTGTTGAAATAATTATCGGCAAAACACTGACTTACCTTTTCATAGCGTTGCTCGCTTCTGTGTTCGTTCTGGTAGTAGGATTTGTTTTCTTCGATGTTGCCGTTCGCGGCAGCATATTTTGGCTTTATGTCGGCATTTTTATTTTTCTCCTTGGTGGCTTAGGACAGGGACTTTTAATTTCTACCATCACACAAAATCAACAAGTTGCGTTCATGTTGGCTGTGCTTTCGTCTTTGCTCCCTACATTTTTGCTGTCGGGATTCGTCTTCCCCATCCGCAGTATGCCGATAATGTTGCAGATTATTTCTAATGTAACTCCGGCAAAATTTTTTCTTATTGTTGTACGAAGCGTTATTGTAAAAGGGGTGGGGGTGGAGGCATTCTGGGATCAATTAATTTATATGATAATATTCATGGTCTTGATGATTACCATAAGCTCGGTTCGCCTGATGAGAAAAGTCAATTAAGATGAAAACCATTATACATATCATCAAAAAAGAATTTCTTCAGATTCGCCGCGATAAACGGATGCTTGCACTCTCCATTCTGGCGCCGGTTATTCAACTTGTGCTTTTAGGATACGCCGCTACAACTGATATCAGAGATATACCGATGCTATTAGTGAATCAAGATAGGTCAAGTGTGAGCCGTGAGTTTGTGAATCAATTTGTGAACTCGGGTTATTTTGTTATCAAAGAAACAGTCGATTCACCGAACCAAGTCGATGAATTTATTGATAATGGTCATGTTTGGTTGGCGCTCATAATCCCACCCGATTTTTCAAAAAATATCGAGAGCGGCAAAGTTGCAACTGTGCAACTTATTGCCGATGGCAGTGATGCGAACTCGGCGAACATAAGCATCGGCTACGCATCTCAGATTATTGGAAGATATTCACAAGCGATCATTCTCAACAGTTCGGTTCGAGCACAAATGCAGACAAAACCCGGCAAGGTGGTACCCGAAGTTCGTGTTTGGTTTAATCCTGAATTGAAAAGTAGAAACTTTATGGTCCCCGGCGTTCTTGCAATGGTGCTGATGATTATAACCATGACATTAACATCGCTTGCTATAGTTAAGGAGAGAGAGAACGGAACGTTCGAGCAATTAATCGTTACGCCAATAAAACCGTATCAATTGATTCTCGGGAAATTATTACCGTTTGTTATCATCGGCGCAATCGATGTTGCACTTGTGCTGGTGGTTGCACGCTTCTGGTTTGTTGTTCCATTCAGAGGATCTGTTTTGCTGATATTCGGATTGAGCGGTTTATTCGTACTAACAACTCTCGGTTTAGGATTATTCGTCTCAACCATCTCAAAAACTCAGCAGCAGGCGATGATGACGGCGCAGTTCTTTTTCTTCATGCCGTTTATATTCTTTTCCGGATTCACATTTCCGATTGAAAATATGCCTCAAATTATTCAATATCTAACTTATATAATACCGCTTAGATATTATATCGTGATTGTTAGAGGAATATTTTTGAAAGGTGTTGGAGTGGCTGAGTTATGGACTCAAGCACTGGCGTTATTGATTTTCGGTGTTGCAATTTTGACTTTGAGTGTGATGAGATTTAGGAAACGGTTGGGATAAAAAGTGCGGTTCACTATTACTGTCCCTCATGATTCCAGATTGTTACCGGATTGAACCGATAAGGAAGATTTTGAAGCAACGCAAACTTTTCATTATTTGATTTTTCGCAATTCTTTAGTTATTTTTTACAGAGACAGAGATACATAATAGATCGTGAGATTAATATGAACAACCATATAGAAGTAAATCCGCAAATATGCCATGGCAAGCCCGTTATTCGCGGAACGCGGATAATGGTGCGGAACATACTGGGATCGTTTGCAAGTGGCGAATCGATACAGGACATTATCAAGAATTTCCCGGAATTAAGACGGGAGGATATAGAGGCAGCCGTTGCATATGCAATTGAACTTGTGGACGATACACAATTGAGCATAAGAGCACATGCATGATCAAGATATTGCTTGATCAAAACATTCCCGAACCGGTAACCGATTGGCTGCAAAAAGAAGTTGGCGACAAAGCTACCATAACATCTACCAGAATACTGAATCTTCAACGAATGACCGATGAGGAGATATTTTATTTTTGTCAAAATCATAGGATGATTATTGTTACATATGATGAAGATTTTCAGAATCCTTTGGTGATTCCAAATATCCCCGGTTGCGGTGTTGTTCGATTGAATATTTATCCCACCGGTTTGAAACAGACACAAGAAGCTTTGCGGAGATTGCTCGACAGGCATTCAATTGAAATTTGGGAGAGAGCTTCAATTGTAGTTGACCCTAAAAAGATTCGCTACCAAAAGAAATAAAGAATTTCGGTATCGGTTGCCTATACCAGCATAGCCAGAACTCCTATTCGATATTACATCGTAATTGTTTTGAGAATTTTTCTGAAAGGTGTGGAAATAGCGGAATTATGGATGCAGGCGCTGTTGATATTTGGCGCTGCTATATTGACAGTTAGTGTGATGAGATTGAGAAAACAATTGACGTAATATAATTTCAAACGTTTCTTCTTCAACTTTATTTTGAAACGCATAGTGAGGAATCAGCCGATCTGAAATTAAAAAGGGTGAATCGATTCACCCTTCAGGATAGAACTGACGTTAAGTCAAACCTCCGACTTTTACTGTCCATCAAAGTAAAAAGTCGGAGGTTTTAACAAAAACTATTTCAACAGAATCATCTTTTTCGTGCTTATATATTTTTCACCGCCAAGATTTTCATCATCACCGATTGTTTCTGCCACGATGCGATAATAATAAACGCCTGATGCGAGATTCGCTGAGATCGCGGATAGCTCAACTTCCTGATTTCCATAATCCATATCCTGTCTATCCAATAACGTTGCTACTTCTTGTCCGATGGCATTGTAAATTCTCAACGTTACAAAGCTCTCGTATGGTAAATAGAATTCTATTATTGTAGATGGATTGAACGGGTTCGGATAATTTTGTGAAAGTTCGAATTTTTCGGGAATTGCTTCCGGTATCGGTTTGAACGCGAACGATCCCATTTCAATAAACGAGCTATCGAGATGCAGGAACGGTACTTCGCTGAGCGGCTTAACTGGTTTGAACCGCAATCCGTGTGCAAAAGAGAATGTGTCGACTGCGCCCGAGAATGCCGAATCAATCATTCGTACAATTCTATACATTTCTGAGAACGTAGTTACTCCGGGATAGGTGCAAACCATCGTTGTATCGTTAAACAAAGACATCATGCTGTCTAACCGTACGGCAATCTGGCGAATAGTTAGTCTGTTCAGAGAATTCAAACCGCCCTCATCAAAGATTAAATTGCCGAATCCACCCGGAAGTATACCGTAATCACTGCCGTTTATGTTGGCTTGAAGTGCAATTCCTTCCATGAATAATTTATTGTTGTGCTTAGTGGGCGGTAGATATTTTTGTTGTCTTTTAATCGGCTTCGGTTTTACACCGCTCCATGCACCCAAGCATCCGGGGTTACCGATGTGCATTCCGTGCTTATCTTTTAAAGATTTGAGAACGTCTTTATATGATGGATGCAATACCGAATGCGCTCCACCCAAACCAACTTTTAACGCGGTACCTGCACCTGCTTGCAATAAGTTGATAGAGTTTGGCATTGGTAAAAGAAGATCCATCCGAACAATAAAATCATAGGTTGGAGTTAAAGGGGCACCCGGAAGAATTCCTTTGGCTTTACTACCATTATTGTCGGACCAGAAGTACTTCATCGTGACCGGTTTACCGACTTGTGCTATTCCTGTGATAGTAAGATTCTGATGTTCGGGCCCACATAAATTTTCGCGATATTGACCTGCGGGGATGCGTAGAAAAACTTCCTTCATATTTTCCCAAGCAGTAATACTAGCGTATTCAACGATTAGCCCGTTTTCGCATCTTCTACCAGTTATTTTACCCGAAGTTGGCATCGAAAATTTCAAGCGAAGATTGATTGTGTCATCTGTCGTACTCTCCTGAGTATCGAAACCGAACCACCAAATTTCATACTGAAAAGAAACGCTAATAGGTTTCTGAGTAATCGGTTTTGCCTTTCCTTTTTGATCGATTGCGTTAGCTAAACTTTCAGGCAAAAAAGTACGGAATGACAAACTGAAATTGCTGTCTAATGTATTGCCGAAATCAATCCCGGTCATGTTTATTTCTGGGTCTAAATTTACAAAGTGTGGCTTCAAGTTTGCCGGATATGTTTGACGCCAGTTTGGTTTAAATACTTCGCTTACTCTGTAATTGCCGGGCCAGAGGTCGGTAAAATTGTAATTGCCGCTTTGATCGGTTATAGATTCGCGCGAAACAGTTTTCCCGTAGGCGCTTGTTCCGCTGAGAATGATTGTCCAGTTGTTTAATCCGTTTTCACCATCGTTCTTTGTTCCGTTACCATCGAGATCATTAAATTTCATGCCGCCTAAAGAACTATAATCTATTTCGTAATTACCAAAATCAATTGTGTCGAATACTCCGGCTTGAGTTAAATCAATAATATATTCCGATTCTGGATAAGATTGCCACCATCCTTCTGGAGGTAATTCAACGACTTTGTAAGTATCTGGTTCAAGACTTAAAAATTGATAGTAACCGCTGCTGTCTGTAATTCTTTGTTTATGCAGGTTATAGTTAGTGCCGTTTCCTTTACGAAACAGTTTTACAAGAACGCCGGATAAATTTTCTTCGCCCTGATCCCAAATGTGATTGCGATTTCGGTCGGCAAATTTTATACCCATTATTCCATTTGTTGTCGGTGACCAATAATTGCTGAAATCTAAATTCTGGATCTCTTGATGTAAATCAGGGATATCAACCGTGTAATATTCAGATGTTGGTAGATTTTGTACCCAACCCTGCTTCTCGATCTCTTTAACAAAATATTTACCGGGTTGGAGTATGTACAACTTATATTGGCCCAGTGAATCTGTTCTATCGTAATCTACTTGATTCCCGAGTGTATCTGTTAAGATAATTTTCCAGAACGGTAATGCAGTATCTCCCGCGTCATATGTACCGCTTTGATTGATATCGTGATACATCATACCGCTGATTGAACTTGCCTCTGTCCAGTTTCCAAATCGAACACTGTCAACAAGAGTATCCGGCGTTGCAAGGTCAATAATCCACTGTCCGCCGGGAGGACCAGTTTGTGTCCATCCGGCTTGATTCTCTTCGGTTACAGTATAAGTTCCAAGCGGCACTGGCAGCCAGTATTTTCCCCAATAATTTGTGCGGGTTGTTAATGATATCTGACTGCTTGTTGCAGTGATTAACCATTCTTTAAGTCCGTGCTCGTTATATTCCTTGAGTCCGTTCTGATTTTCGTCGAAATATTTCTTGCCTGTAATCATTCCACCCTGATCGAAGATAATAACATCATCAACATACCAGCCGGGGAATTCATTATACAACGAATCACCTGTATCAAAATAAAATCTCAAATTAATTACTGAACCTGCATAAGCAGAGAGATCAAGGTTCGAAATCATCCATCCCTCTGTATTACCCGAAGGTGCGGTTCCGTAACCACCGCGCAAATGAGTCCAATTTGTTCCGCCATCGACACTGACATCGACCATGCAATAATCCCAGCCGCGTTCTGTTACAAAACTTTCGGTGAATAAAAGTTGTACAGGTGCTATTGCGGCGCTAAGATTAATAGCAGGTGAAATAAGAGCATCATTAATCCGTTGTCCGTTCACATAAAATCCCTGTTCCTCTATTCCATTCCACCAGCTTGTCGGCTTCGATGAACTATTGCTGGTTGTTTGATGCCACAGATTATGTCCCGTATACGCAACTGAAGTCCAGCCGTTTAATCCACTTTCCATATTATCGTAGAAATAGATATTAGCTGAACTCTGGATTGATCTGTCGATTTTTAACGCCACATCTGTACGGATCGCAGAAGTTGACATCTGTCGATTTTTTTCCTGTGTCACCCTGGATTGCTTGTGATAATCGCGCATTTGCTGTGCCGCGTTCATAGCCCGCTCGCGTGGCGATTGTTTAATTTGCTGATCGCTTGCAAATGATAAAGTAGCGTTGATTAAACAAAAAATAATTACAGAAGTGAAGAGAGAAAAAATAGTTTTAAATGATTTCATAAAGACCTCATTCGGTTTGTGAAATGTGTGAATGACGATAGCCCTTTGCTTTGTGGGTACTGAGAGAAAATGCTTAATATATTGTAACGATTTTGTGAACTAATGTCAAGAAAATTATTTTTTAAAAGATTGGATAATATCGGTGATTTTGATTTGATTTCAGCTATTTTTACGCAGTCTATTCATTTTTATCGGCACTATTATTTTACTAAAAAGTTGGGACTGCAATGGTGCAATTACGGGATGAAAAAGTTTACTAAACCAGCATTTATTTTTACTTTTCTTCTTGACATTACGAACCGATTTAATTAAATTAGTTTAACCCTGAGGTGGAGTGACAGCAAAGGGTTTATTAAGCCGTTAAAACACCAGACTCCTGTCTGGTGATGGATAGGCAGTCCAGACGATGAGGTGTAGTGATTAAAGTGCTATACTGTATGTATGAGATTTA
>PNNN01000025.1 GCA_013824245.1 Chlorobiaceae bacterium
AGTATTTTTGGGTACATTAACCAATATATTTTAGAATGATTTCTTCGTGTGGCTTCGTGAAAGAACTTACACGAAGAGACACGAAGGAATACGGAGAACCACGGAGAGAAGAAACTTCGGGTAACTTTATGAAATAAAAATAGCAGGGTTGGAGCTACAAATTGATTTAGCATTTTTTGAAAGTTCACATTGCGGCAAACTAGCCACTATCAATTAGATTGCCTGTTAAAATCGAAAGGAGTATAAATATGTTTTCTTTCAATCGTACAATTCTAATTCTATTAGCAGTAGTTCTTTTAGCTGGATGTAAAAAGGAACAACCAACAGAGCCAGCAAAAAGCGTTATTGGATTTTATGAAAGTTCAAGATTTATTGAGCCGGGTTCGACAGATGGTGGTGTAGATATTCAATCTTCTGGTGGATACTTTCAGTTGGGATTAAACGAAAATAATGATTTTACTGCTGAACTATTTATTCCGAAAAAGATTTCGAGCAATTATCCGAAAGGTATTTCCAAATATAGTGGAAAATATGTAGTAAGTTCTGATACTATTAAATTCATTTCTATAGATTTTATCTTGGAAAATATTCAATGGAAAAAAGGGAGTGGTCAATTAGAAACATTTGAAGTTCCGATGCGTGGACAGCCTTTTAAAATTGTGTTCAATAAATATTTGCGGTAGTCATAATTTGCAAAATGGCAATCTAACCATTCGCTAAAGCTGATCCCGCCAGAAAATTGCGGGATATATTCCATAGGCATTGATAAATTATTGAGGTACTATGAAAACAAGTGATGAACCGATTATTGTAGAACAAGTTTTTAATTCATCTATTAAATTTGTTTGGAATGCCATAACAGAAATCAGTCAAATGCGCCAATGGTATTTTGAAAACATTCCCGCGTTTAAGCCGGTGGTCGGGTTTGAGACTCAATTCAATATACAAAGCGGCGAAAGAAATTTCCTGCATACGTGGAAAGTGACAGAAGTCCAGCCCTTGAAAATGATAAAATATAGCTGGGTATTTAAAGATTACCCCGGCAAATCAACGGCTAAGTTTGAATTATGCAAACAAAATAATTTTACAAAATTAAAACTTACGGTAGATGTTCTGGAAAATTTTCCTGAGGATATCCCCGAATTCAAAAGAGAAAGCTGCATTGCGGGCTGGGAATATTTCATCAATAACCGTCTTAAAGTTTTTTTAAATAATAGAAACTTTTAAAATATTATTCCTGAGTCACCCTGAACTTGTTTCAGGGTCTAAAATTGGATAGATTCCGAAACAAGTTCGGAATGACTCTGTTATTTTCTGAATATTTCAGATGTTTCTTATAAATAAACATGGATAGCCCTACGACAAGCTACGGGTAAACCATTTAAGCATTTAAGGAGAGTAGTATGAAAAACATTTTAGTATTTTTGGTCTTAACGATTCTCATTTCTTCTTCGGTTTCCTTCGCTCAGGAAAAAGATAAAGAAGGTTCGAAAGATCATCCGTTGCTTTCAAGAATTCCCAACTACTATATAAGCGATCAAGCTAATAAAGATTTCGATAGTTATACATCACCGTACATCGATAAAGACAATGTTTGGGAAGGAAAACTCACTCAAACAAATTACACGGTTCAGGAAGGAACTAAAGAATTAAGCTTCGTTCAGATATCAAGGAATTATGAAAATGCCGTAAAAAAATTAGGCGGTAAAATATTATTATCCGAAGCTGGTAGATTAAACGCTAAGATTGAAAAAAACAAAGCTGTTACATATGTAAGTGTCGAAGTATTCAACGACGGAAGGAATTACACGCTGATCATCGTTGAAAACAAACCGATGGAAGACGAAATCACAATTGACGCCGCATCCCTGAGCAAAGGTATCTCTGAAACAGGAAAGATTGCTGTTTACGGAATTTATTTCGACGTCGGCAAATCGGATATCAAACCGGAATCCAAGCCGACACTTGATGAAATAGTTAAAATGCTTAAACAAGATTCAAAGCTGAAGCTTTTCGTCGTCGGGCATACGGATATCGACGGCTCTTTGGAATCGAACATGAAATTATCATCAGACCGCGCGGCTTCGGTTGTTAAGGCATTGATTGAAAATGGTATACCAGCATCAAGGTTAAAATCAAGCGGAGTTGGACCTTACTGCCCCATCGAAAGCAATCATACCGAAGAAGGCAAAGCAAAAAACCGCAGAGTCGAGTTGGTGGAAATGTTTTAAGCACAAGTGCGACTCACCTCCATTGTTGGTGCTTCATTGAAGGTGAGTCGCACTTGAGATACCGGAGGTTTAGCTTATTAAGGTCGGGAGATAATCTCCCTCCCAGAATTAAAGTTGAGCCATCAATCCCTCTCCATTTTTTAGGGAGAGGGATTATAGGGAGAGGGTCATAACTCATAACTCATAACTCATCTATATTCCTTCATTTTGAATATTGCCAAACAATCATTTTATTATTCTATCATAAATCCTCTGTTCTCAATAATCTAACTCATTATTATGAAAGTTATAGAACATTTGAAAGCTAAATCGGGAACCGGATTTAGTTTCGAAATCATTCCCCCATCAAGGGGTAGCTGCGGGCAGGACATAATCGACATCGTTGAAAAGCTCGCGCCTCTTAAGCCGGCTTTCATCGACGTAACAAGTCATTCTGCGGAAGCGCTTTACGAAGAAAACGACGACGGCTCTATCTCGCGCCGCATCCGCCGTAAGCGCCCCGGCACCATCGGAATATGCGGCGTTATCCAGAATCGTTTCAATATCGACACGGTTGCGCATATTTTATCCCGCGGATTCACGAAAGAAGAAACCGAGGATGCGCTAATCGAATTGAATTATCTCGGCATTCACAACATCATGGCTCTTCGGGGCGATGAACCGAATTATAAAAAGGATATCGCGAAAGACCGCACCGTTAACCTTTACACAAGCGATCTTGTTAAACAGGTAAGAGATTTAGGAAGGGGAAAATATTTAGGCAAATTTTTAAATTCACAACCGCTTAACTTTTGCGTCGGTGTTGCCGGTTATCCGGAAAAACATTACGAGTCGCCAAACATCAAAACCGACATCTCGCATCTCAAGAAAAAAATCGACGCAGGCGCTGAATATATCATTACTCAAATGTTCTTCGACAATCAGGTTTTTTATAAATTTGTCAAGAACTGCACTACTGCCGGAATCAAGGTACCGATTGTTCCGGGTCTTAAAATTATCAACAGTTCAAAACAACTTGAATCAATTCCTAAAAAATTTCATGTCGATTTATCGGAAGATCTGGTTGACGAAATTCAAAAACACCCGAGCCGGACTAAAGAAATCGGTATCGAATGGGGAATCATACAAAGCCGCGATCTGATTAAGCACGGGTTCAAACATCTTCATTTTTTCATAATGGATGATGCAAGCTCGGTGATTAAAATAATCCAACAAATCTCTTAACCGCCGATAATTTTTTGTGTCGATAATCGATATTCTAAATAAGAAAATTGTAATTATAGACGGCGCGATGGGAACGATGATTCAGCGCCAAAAACTTTCTGAGGAAGATTTCAGAGGCAGTCGCTTTGCCTTCCATCAGTATCCACTAAAAGGAAACAACGACCTGCTTTCTCTAACACAGCCGCACATCATTCAAAAGATACATGAAGAATATTTGGCGGCAGGCGCCGACATAATTGAAACAAATACATTCAACTCAACACCGATATCGCAAGCTGATTATCACACCGAAAGCATCGCTTACGAAATGAATTTTGCTGCCGCTAAAATTGCGCGCAAAGCAGCCGACAATTTTACAGTCAAAACACCGCAGCAACCACGTTTCGTTGCTGGCGCAATTGGACCGACAAATAAGACCTGTTCAATGTCGCCAAAAGTTGAAGACCCCGGTTATCGCGCTGTCAGTTTCGATGAAATGGTGAAAGCATACAGCACTCAAATTAACGGTTTGCTGGACGGCGGTGTTGATTTACTTCTCATTGAAACAATCTTCGATACTCTGAACGCGAAAGCAGCCATTTACGCTGTACAAGAAATATTCGACTTTCGGAAAAAAAGTGTTCCCATTATGATATCAGGAACATTGGTAGACGCAAGCAAGCGAACTCTTTCGGGTCAAACCATCGAAGCGTTTATCGCGTCGGTATCTCACGCTAATCTTTTAAGCATAGGATTGAATTGTTCATTAGGTGCAAGCGATATGCTTCCGATAATTCAATCAATAGCATCATCAACACATTTATACGTCAGCGCGTATCCCAACGCAGGTTACCCGAATCAATTTGGGCAATACGATCAGAATGCAGAAGATATGGCGTCTCAGCTTCGCGAGTTTCTTGAACGCGGTATTGTGAATATCGTCGGCGGCTGTTGCGGAACTACGCCGGATCATATCCGCGCTTTCGCTAATGCGGCAGAAAATATTCCACCCAGAAAATTACCTTCAAAAAAATCGGCAACGACTGTAAGCGGTTTGGATTTACTCGTTATAGATAGAGAGAAGAACTTTATTAATATCGGTGAACGAACCAATGTTATGGGTTCGAAAAAATTTGCTCGGTTAATCAAAAAAGAAAATTTTGAACAAGCCCTCAGCGTTGCACGTGAACAAGTTGAAAGCGGAGCGCAAATCCTCGATGTGTGCATGGATGAAGCGATGATTGACGCGGAAAAGATGATGACAGGGTTTCTCAATTACCTTGCCTCCGATCCGGCAGTTGCAAGAGTTCCGGTTATGATCGATTCATCAAAGTGGTCTGTAATCGAAGCAGGACTTAAATGCACACAAGGAAAATCTATTGTTAATTCGATAAGCTTAAAAGAAGGCGAAGAAAAATTTAAACAGTACGCTCAAACCATACGCCGATACGGCGCTGCTGTAATTGTGATGGCATTCGATGAGCAAGGACAGGCATCAACATTCGAAAGAAAAATAGAAATCTGCCACCGTGCTTACAGGATTCTTACAACTGAAGTTGGCTTAGATGCGGAAAACATTATTTTCGATCCGAACATCCTTGCTATCGGCACAGGAATAGAAGAACATAATAATTACGCGCTCGATTATATTCGGGCGGTTGAATGGATAAAAGCAAATTTGCCGTGCGTGAAGGTCAGCGGCGGCGTCAGTAATTTGTCGTTTGCGTTCAGAGGAAATGACACCGTCCGCGAGGCAATTCATTCTGTTTTTCTTTATCATGCAATTGCCGCAGGAATGGATATGGGAATCGTGAATCCCGCACAGCTCACTTTATATGATGAAATTCCACATGACTTACTGGAGCTTGTTGAAGATGTGGTTCTTAACCGCCGCCTCGATGCCACTGAACGATTGATCGCTTTTGCGCAATCAATAGGAAAATCCGTCGCGAAGAAAGAACGGATTGACGAATGGCGAACGGGAAATATTGAAGATCGTTTGGTGCACGCGCTTGTGCACGGAGTCATTGAATTCATCGATCAGGATATTGAAGAAGCGCGAATATTTTACAAAAAGTCGATAAGCATCATCGAAGGTCCGCTGATGACCGGAATGAATACGGTGGGAGAATTATTTGGAACCGGAAAAATGTTTCTTCCTCAGGTTGTGAAAGCGGCGCGTGTTATGAAAAAAGCCGTTGCTATCTTAACGCCTTATATTAATGCAGAATCCGGTGAAAGCGGGATAAACAAATTTGCCGGAAAAATTCTTCTCGCCACTGTAAAGGGTGATGTTCACGACATCGGCAAAAATATTGTTGGCGTTGTTTTGGGTTGTAATAATTATGAAGTTATAGATTTAGGCGTGATGGTTCCCGCAGAAAACATTTTAAAGACTTCTCGCGAAAATAATGTCGACATTATCGGTCTAAGCGGACTTATCACTCCATCCTTAGAAGAAATGTCGAATGTTGCCTCAGAGATGGAGCGACAGGGATTCACCATTCCGCTTCTGATCGGCGGCGCAACAACTTCAGAGGTTCATACTGCCGTTAAAATTGCCGGGGTTTACAAACATCCCGTAATTTATGTAAAAGACGCATCGAAAAGTGTTCCGGTCGTTTCACAACTTATGTCGAAAGATGCAAAGCCGGCATTTGTTGAAAACATTTTCAAATCATATGAAAAGATAAGAGAATCGCATCTTTCACGAAACTCTTTTCAAAACTATCGAAGCGTTCATGAAGCAAGAGCAAATAAGTTAAAAATCGATTGGCATAAATTGATTATCGGAAAACCGAACTTCCTCGGTATTAAGGTTTTCCCGGATTACGATCTTAAATCAATCGCGAGTTATATTGATTGGACATTTTTCTTTCACGCATGGAAATTAAATGGAAAGTATCCGGCAATTTTCAACGATCCTGTGAAAGGAGTTGAAGCCAAAAAACTTTTTGTCGATGCACAATCCTTGCTTGACCGGATATTTGAGAAAAAGATGCTAAAGGTGAATGCGGTTGTTGGAATATTCAGTGCGAATTCGGTTGAGGATGATATTGAAATATACTTGGACGAAAATCGGAACAACGTAATTGCAACGTTACATTTCCTGCGCAACCAACAGCCGAAGAAAATCGGTGAACCCAATCTTTGCAACGCCGATTTTATTGCGCCTAAAGAATCCGGCATCGAAGATTACGTCGGCGGGTTTGCCGCTACAACAGGTTTGGAAATTGAAAAATGGATTTCTGAATTTGAAAACCAGCACGACGATTATAATGCCATCATGCTGAAAATTATTGCCGATCGAATGGTGGAAGCGTTTGCCGAACTTCTACACGAAAAAGTACGGAAAGAGTTATGGGGATATTCTTCAGACGAACGTCTTGCCATGGATTCACTTTTTGCTGAAAAATATCAAGGTATCAGACCCGCGATTGGTTACCCATCTGTTCCAGACCATACAGAAAAGAGTATATTGTTTGATTTATTGAACGTGACGCGAAACAGCTCGATATCTCTCACTGAAAACTTTGCAATGAATCCTGCTGCGTCGGTTTGCGGATTATATTTCGGAAATCAACAATCACGCTATTTTGCAGTCGAAAAGATATTGCGCGATCAGGTGGTTGATTATGCGATGCGAAAAAAGATATCCGTTACTGAAGCGGAAAAATGGCTTGCACCTAATCTTGGATATACAAAGTAATTATTTACTTTGAGATATTTCTTCTTCCTTAGTCTTATCTAATAATTCTTTTATCGTTGTCGTTGCCAAACCAACTACTGTATCGGCAGCGCCGTAGTAAATTTTGACTTCACTTTCCGGTAAAGCAAATCCATCTTTGTCATATTCCTCGATAATCCACCCTGAAGGAAAAACTACGTTCGGAACTTGACCGACCAACTCGTACAATTCGCGCGGCTCCAAAATGTTTCCACGACTGCGTCCGATTACTTTTGTCGGATCACTGAGATCAAGCAGTATAACTCCGGCTTGATAAATATTAACGCTTTGGAAATGCGTTGCCACCCCATGATAAATATGAAGCCAGCCCTTACGCGTTTTCACTGGCGGCGGACCAGAGCCGATGAATTCATCCCAATAATGAAAGCGACCGGAAATAAGCGGCGCCTTCGGTTTCCATCCAATTAAATCGTCGGATTCCGATAACCAAATTGTATTCCCCGACATCGGGCCACCTTCCTTCTGGCTGCGGTTAGGACGATCCATGCGAAGATATTTTCCGCTTATCTTTTCAGGAAAGAGAACTCCATTTCTATTATCTTCCTCGGAAATAATCCCCAAAAACTTAAACGATTCAAAATCATCTGTCACCGATAGCCCAAGCTTACAACTATTCTCCATATCCATCGCAAACATGATATAGAATTTTCCTTCCACTGGAGTTATGCGTGCATCGTAGATGTGATAGATTGTTTCTTTGACTTTCTCGATACCATTAAACTGAACGATTTCTTTTTTTACTTTGAAGTCGACACCGTCGGTACCTTCTGCGATGATAAAATAAGTTTCACGCGATCGACTTTGCACTCTCAGCATAAGCAGATACTTATCTTTGAACTTCACCGCACCGGGATTGAAAACAGATGTTACATCGATTAGATGAGGAGAGATATCGGGAATATTTTTTCGTGTGAGTATTGGATTTTTAGGGTGTCGCTGCATTTTGTTTGTTCCTTTAATATTCACATTTACCTTTGTCATACTTCGTGCAACCTTCGTGTTGCTTCGTGTAATTCCTTTCACAAAGATAAACTGAGATACTGCAATAGATTTCTTCTATAATTTTATGACTTATCATTTACAACATACCCAGAATCTGCATGATCGCGTTTCATTGCTTTCAAGGCGGTCATCATCTCTTTCACGTTAATAATGCCGCCGATAGTAAACCAAATAATAACTATAATTGATGTTAAAAGATAAATCCAGATATATATCTCCCAAAACTTCATCCACGATATATTAGAAACTTCATGTGTCAAATTATAAATCGTTCCGATAATAAATACAACTACCCAAAGAAATGTCCAAGTGTATGTTGCTATGTAGATGAGCTTATCACCCTTAGTAAATTCCTTCGTCATCCCCAGTACTTTCCAACCTTTCTGCGGTTGACTTTCCGTGATTTTGATTTCTTCTTCGACAGAATACTTTCCACGGTGAAGCATTTTATCCATATCGAACGATTGTCTTTTTCCAAACATTGAAACCAAAATATATACTACACTCGAACCAAGCATAGCCAATCCCCAGAACATCTGTCCGTTAACTGGAAAATCCGGTATAATTTGTTGAATGATAATTCCACCGACTGCAACGGACGAGCCGGTTATCATAGCCGACCAAGCCGCAGTGGTAGTACCTCGTTTCCAGTAAAGTCCGCCGATAATTACAGCACCCGATCCGCCAACGAAAATCGAACCCGTGATCGCCATGAAAAGAAAAATATATTCGCTCTGCTGGAATATCAGACTGAAAAAGAAAATAAAAAATCCAACACCAAGAATCGAAAGCTTTAGATACTTCATATGCTTTTGCGGCTCAAACGGTTTTTGCCGTATCGGCATTATAAAATCTTGAATGAAAATCGATCCCCACGAATGGAGATATGAATTATGACATGCAATTGCTGCTGCGAGCATTATTGCAGCAAATGCACCCATCAATCCGACAGGAAGTAACTTAGTTAAAACAAGGGGTACTTTTACCTGACTTTGAATCATGGGTGAACCGGCACTGCTTATTATTGGCTGGATGCTATCGACTATCGACTTGAAATCTCCATGATGAAATACAGTGTAAGCAACTATCGGCACAAACACTAAAAACAATCCCCACTGAGGAATCAACCGCCAATTGGTAAGCACGTCTGCCATCTTTGCTTCGTGCGCGCTTTTTGCTGAGACATTGAACGCCTGATTTCCTTGCCACGAAAGTTTTGTATAGATAAGCCCGAGCATCCCGATAAAGAAATACCAGAAGTTAAAATCTTTCACGTTGCTCGACTTGAACGGATTGATTAGCGAAGCATCAGGCGGTGCGCTTGTAAGCGCTTGTCCAATGTGAGTCCAATCGACCTTGAGCATCAGAACAATAACAATCAGCACAAAAACGATGTTGACAAAAACTCCCTGAATAAAATCGGTGAACATTATGGCAATTTGCCCGCCCGAAAAAATAAAATAGATCGGAATAAAAATTACGACAAACATAATAAGAGCAAACATAGAGACGGGAATTCCCAAAACATAAACATAGTCGGGTAATCCACAAAAGTAAATAAAGAACCTCGCGCTGACAGCCGGAAAGATGCCAAGATTGATTATTCCGGAGGTGAATGCCAGCAATCCCGCAAAAATACGGAACTTACGGCTGTATCGCATTTCGAAAAATTGCGCCATTGTAAGAGCGCGTGTTTGCCGAAATCGATAAACGACCCAACCAAGCACGCTCATTCCGACGAGTATCACTGCTGTCCACATTTCCCACCAACGAAGATTGAAGCCCGCGACGTAATTCATTTCGAATGCACCAACAACAGTGATTGCGCCCAGAGCGGCAGTTCCCTGAAACATACTGATAACGTAGCGCCCGCCCGTGCGACCTGCGGCAAGAAAATCTGTAACACTTTTTACAAGTCGCTTACTTATCATTACCATGCCGAGCATGAGTATTAGTAAAGCGAGGACTATTGTCCAGTCAATCCATGTTAAGTTCAATCATTTCACCTTTTAAAAAAATATTTTCTTAGCGTCACTTTGCGATCTTGGCGGTTATATTTTTAACCGCAAAGTACGCAAAGGAGAATTAGTTTTTCCAAGTTCTACCATCTTGAGAGATATGCCATTTCACTTTTCCATCGATACTAATAATCACTGCTTCGTACAGATTGGAAGTCGTTTGAATGACCGGTGAAGAATATCCTTCAACTTTCATATCCATCAATTCCAAATTATTCAGATCTGTTGTATATTTTTTATTCACCTCATAATATTTTTTCTCTCCATAATAGATTTGTCTTAGTGCCCACTTTGCATTTTCTTCCGATTGGAATATGAACTGATCTGTTCCGGTTCCAACAACCTTGTTGGAGAATTGCACAAATCCCCATAACTCAGGATAGTGCATGTTGATTAACCCTTGCGGCGACCAAACCCAATTATCTTCGGGAAAAGTTTTTCCGGTTTTAGTATCAATCGATTTTTGATATTTTCCGTTTTTCATTTCAACTTTCCATTCAACGCGCGAAAAATTTACACGCCATTGATCGCCATTCTTCGGCGGCGCATTTTTATGAGCACACTCTTTAAGAACATCCCAAGGAAATGCCGCTTCAACCATCCACCCTTTATCTTTATCAGCCGGATTATTCAATGATCCGTTGATAGAAACTGCCGATTTTAATCCCTTAATATCCCACGCGTTCACCGCCGTGCCATCATCACGATACGGCTTTGTAAGGAATAAATCCCAGACAGTGTTAAGTGCGTTCAGTTCGAATTCATAATATTGATGCGTATCGCCGTCGGGATCGATAAATACTTCGAAATCGTTATCATGAAATATAACCGCATCGCGCTCGGTCAGTGTTGCCCAGATATCGGTTTCTTCAAGTTCAGCAGCGATGTAAAAATATTTTTCGTCCCATAACATCTTAACTCTTGTATGAAATCTTGGAATCGGCTTTGCCGATCCTTCAATGTCTATGAAATGGTCGGTCCATACTGCCTGCCGCCAACTCGGTTCATCCATATTGCCATCGATCGTTATAATCGAACTTGATTTGTAACAGATGTATGATTTTGGGGATAATTCAATTACTGGATTTGTAGCCGGTTGTGCAAAAAGTTGCGCACATATTAATAGCAATAAGATAAAATATTTGTTCATCATAATAATTTTCAAAATAATATTATTTCGGCGCTCTAAAATTGTAACCACGATATGTGAATCGCTTATAATGTTCATTGAGCCGTTTGCTGAAATCCTCAAAGTTTCTCTGTTTCTTTGCTGACCAGACGACTTCACTCATAGCAAGCAAACGCGGGAGAACCATATACTCAACATGCTTTGTGTTTGGCATATATTCAGTCCAAACATTTCCTTGAGCGCCTAAAATATGCTTAGCTTGTTTCGGTTTCAACACTGCCGGAACAGGTTCATACGCATATACTTTTTCTATTGGCAGGAATCCACCGATTGCTTTCGGTTCACTGTCGGGTTTTGCCTGATAATAATCGAAGTAACAGTGTGAGGTAGTCGTCATGATAACATCGTGATTCGCTTTTGCGGCGGCGATTCCGCCAGCGGTGCCGCGCCACGACATAACTGTCGCGCCCGGCGCAAGTCCGCCCTCAAGTATTTCATCCCAACCAACAAGCCGCTTTCCTTTTGAGCGGAGAAATCTTTCGATGCGTTGAACAAAATAACTTTGCAAACGATGTTCGTTTTTAAGTTTATTCTTCTTGATTCGCGATTGGCACTTCGGACATTTTTTCCAGCGTTCTTTCGGACATTCATCGCCGCCGATATGAAAAAACTTTCCGGGAAACAACGGAATTACTTCACTCAGCACATCTTTTAGAAACTTGAAAGTATTTTCATTCCCCGCGCAATAAACATCATCAAACACTCCCCACGTTGTCCCGACTTCAAACGGGCCGCCGGTGCAAGAGAATTCGGGATATGCTGTAAGTGCGGCGAGCGCGTGACCCGGCATCTCGATTTCGGGAACGATAGTGATGAAATGTTCTTTCGCATACCTCACAACTTCTTTGATTTCCTCCTGCGTATAGAAGCCGCCGTATGGAGTACTGTCGCCCATAGTTTCTTTCCGCTTCGATCCGACTTCTGTGAGCTTCGGATATTTCTTAATTTCAATCCGCCATCCCTGATCTTCTGTTAAGTGCCAGTGGAATGTGTTCATCTTATACGATGCGAGTAGGTTGATATATTTTTTCACGAACTCAACCGGCGCAAAGTGCCTGCCGACATCGAGGTGCATCCCGCGCCAAGGGAAGCGGGGCTTGTCTTCGATTGTAACACAGGAGATTGACCAGTCTGCATCCACAACTCGTTCATTTTTTTCAACTTCCGGTGGAAACAGTTGATAAAGCGATTGCATTCCATAAAACACTCCGACGGTTGACGGCGCCTTAATTGTTACAGATTTTTGCGTTACGGTTAGTTGATAACCTTCTTTGCCGAGACGTTTTAGTTTATCATCCAACATCAGGATGATTGAGTTGTCTTTCTTCTTCGAAGATGTTGCCAATTCAAACGGGTAACCTGTAACTGTTCGCAGATGTGAGGCATTATGTTCTGCGATTGGTTTGAGAGTTTTAAGATTATTCACGATGACGATTCTCGTGCTGTCGTTCAGCGTGAATGAACCTTCGATTTGTACTATGCTATTTGGCTTGGGGATTATAGAGATTGTGTTTTCCATACTCAGGAGATTTGGATAAATAAAAAAGATTGAGAAAATAGGAAAAAATATTTTTGATTTCATAATATTTGTAATTACCGTTGATCATTTTATTTCCGATTTAGAGAAATATGATAATATTCGATCATTATTCCAAGAGTTTAATTACATTCATACCTGAGATTATTATTGTCAGTTTTTGAAACTTATCTTTATTCCTTGTATATTTGCCTATTCAAACATTCATATTTTTATAATTAACGCCAATTTAAATCATCCCTATATATCCCATATAGAAAGGTCAGCCCGTATGAAGCCCTCTTTATTCCTTTTAATATTTATTGTTTTAATATCTTCTTCAATTGTTGCACAAACCCACAATGAAATACAATCGCAGGTTCCTGAGCTTAAAGATTTTCACACGGTAATTTTCAAGCTTTGGCACGATGCGTGGCCCAACAAGAATCTCGTATTAATGCGAGAGCTTGTACCCGGCATAGATAGCCACTTGATAAAACTTCAGAAAGTTGAATTACCCGGAATCCTACGCGATAAAAAAACAAAGTGGGATGATGGCGTAAAATCTCTGAGCGAAATCGTTTCCGAATACAAAAAAGCTACTGCTACAACAGATACACAAAAGATTTTAGATGCCGCAGAAAAATTACACTCAGGTTACGAAAAACTTGTTCGCACAATCAGACCTGTGATGAAAGAAGTGGATGAATTTCATAAGGTGTTGTATCCGCTTTATCACTACTATATGCCGAAATACGAAAAAGATAAAATTAAAACATCGGTTGTCGAGCTTTCGTCAAGGATGGATTCTCTTTTGACAGTAGAACTACCCGAACGCCTGATTGAAAAACAAAAAGCTTTTTTATCAAAACGCGCTCAGTTAGATAAATCGGTAAAATTTCTCGTGAAGGTTGTAAACGAGATAGACGACGAAAAAACCGTAGTGGATGCGATCAAGAAAATGCACACCGATTATCAGGGACTTGAGAGCATTTTCGATTAAGTGAAACATTCTCATTCAGATTATCGTTACTTAAATAGCCGCAATATGGAATGCGGCAAATATATCAATTAATTATTATGGAGTATATCTATGAAAAAAATGATTGGAGTAATCATATTACTCTTCATCTCAATCTTTGTTGGAAATATTGCCGTGTCTGAATCTATTTTTCCGTACAAATTTGTAAAAGAAACTTTGCCCAATGGTTTAACGGTTATTTTAATACCGATGGAAAGTCCGGGATTAGTTGCCTATTATTCCGTGGTGCGAACCGGGAGCCGCGACGAAGTTGAGCCGGGTAAATCAGGGTTCGCTCATTTCTTCGAGCATATGATGTTTCGGGGTACAAAGAAATATCCGGGCAACGTATACGACAGCATAGTAACAAGCATCGGCGCCGATGCCAACGCGTATACAACCGACGATTACACATGCTATCATATGAACTTCGCGAAAGACGATCTTGAAAAAGTTATTGAAATTGAGTCTGACCGTTTTCAAAATTTATTTTATGAAAAGCAGCCGTTCCAAACCGAAGCGGGAGCGGTTTACGGCGAATACCGTAAAAATGTAACTCAACCGTTTGCTCTTCTGAACGAAAAAGTCCAAGACCTCGCGTTCGATTTGCACACATATAAACATACAACAATGGGTTTCGAAGCCGATATCAAAGCAATGCCGGAACAGTATGAATATTCACTCTCATTCTTTAATCGATTTTACCGTCCCGAAAATGTTGTAATACTTATTGTCGGCGATGTCGATCCTGAAGCGACTGTAGAATTAATGAAAAAGTACTACAGCGCTTGGCAGAAAGGTTACGTTCCCCCCGCAATTCAACCAGAACCGCCGCAAACAAAAGAGCGAACCGGAGAAGTGGCATACACCGGAAAAACTTTGCCTATAATCGACATTGCTTACAAGGGTGATGCGTTTGATCCGGATAATAAAGATTATGTTGCCGCAATGTTGTTGGGCGATATTGCCTTCAGCGAAAACAGCGATCTTTATAAGAAGTTAGTCATTCAGGAACAGAAAGTGCAGTTCCTCGGAGCGGGAATTCCAATGAACCGCGATCTGCCGCTTTTCGAAATCTATTCTATGATCAAAAGTGAAGATGATATCAATTACATCCGCGATGAGGTTTTTAAAACACTCGAAACTTTTAAAACAAATCCGGTTGAGGATAAAAAACTCAACGATTTAAAAAGACGAAACAAGTACGGTTTCTTGATGGGTCTTGATACGCCTGACCACGTTGCGGGCGGGCTTGCCCGACTGGTTGCAATCACGGGTGGAATCGAGATTGTTGATCGTTTGTACACACAACTTGAAAAGATTACAGCAGAAGATATTCAAAAAGCCGCGCAAAAATATTTTACACCCGAGCGGCGCACGGTTGTTGTTTTGAAAGGAACCAAATAATGAAAACGATTTATTATGCAATCCTCTGTCTATTCATAATCACTATCACTACCATGACTTACGCCGAACAAAGAATTTCGAACAAGGATCTCGTGCTTCTGCCTGTTAAAAACGATCCAACTGTCGCTTTCCGAATTTGGTTCAAAGTCGGTTCACAGAACGATCCCAAAGGAAAAGAGGGCTTAGCCAACATTACGGCGCAAATGCTGACAGACGCCTCGACAGAAAAAAACAATTACGAGCAGATTCTCGATAAACTTTATCCGCTTGCCGCAAGCTATTCCGCTTCTGTCAATGTGGAGATGACCGTGATTTACGGCAGAACACATAAAGATAATCTTGCCGAATATTATCCACTGTTCATGGATGCGATTCTGCATCCGGCGTTTAAGCAGGAAGATCTCGACAGGATCAAAAGTCAAATTCTCAATTATATTGAGAACACTTTACGTTATGCGAGCGACGAGGAATTGGGAAAAGCAATTCTCTACAACGAAATATTTGCAGGAACAGGTTACGGGCATATTACATCCGGAACAATTGAAGCGGTGAAAAGCATCACTTTGAATGATATCCGGGATTTCTACAAAAAATATTACACAAAAAATAATCTCGTCATCGGAGTCGGCGGCGGGTACGATATGAAACTGATAGATGAATTGAAAAATAATTTATCAACTTTATCCGATGGAATTGTGAAACCGCCTCCAAAACCGCGTCCACAGAATATAAACGGACAACAATTTACCATGATAGAAAAAGAGGCACCGGCAACGGCAATAAGCATGGGCTTCCCGATTAATGTATTGCGCGGAACTAAAGATTGGTACGCGCTTGCAATTGCAACATCGTGGTTGGGCGAGCATCGCAATTCGAGCAGTCATTTATATCAGGTGATACGCGAAGCACGCGGTTTGAATTACGGCGATTATGCCTACATCGAAAATTTCCCGAATGGCGGAAGGTATCAATTACCGCCGCAGAATGTAAGCAGACGCCAGCAGATTTTTGAAATCTGGATTCGCCCCGTTCCAAACGAGACCCGGCACTTCACCTTGCGTGCCGCGCTGCGTGAATTCAAGAAGCTCACCGAGAATGGTATGTCTGAAGATCAATTCAATCTTACAAGAAAATTCTTACGGAATTATGTTCTCCACTTCGCCCCGACTACAATGGAGCGTTTAGGTTATGCCATCGATGACAAATTTTACAACGTCAAGGGAAGTCATATTGAGATGTTCCGTAAGATGATGACCGAATTGAAACTTGAAGATGTGAATGCCGCAATAAAGAAACACTGGCAGATAAAGAACATGCAGATTGCAGTAATAACAAAAGACGCGCAGGCATTTAAAGATGCTCTGATCAACGATACAGCAAGTCCGATCACTTATAAAACTCCGAAACCCGAATCGGTTCTCGCGGAGGATAAAGAAATCGGCTCTTTCGCGGTAAAGGTTAAACCTGAGCAAGTTAAGATTGAGAAAGTTGAAAATCTCTTTATAAAATAAGTAAGTCAACAACAGCTTAATCGAAATATAAAAAGGGTGGTTGTTCGTCTGCGCGGCGATATACCCACCCTTATTATTTTCATCGATTCTTGTTTAAGATACTTGGAACTTTAAAAAGAGATAATTCCTTTGGAGGCGGCATATTTTGTTAAGCCGGCAGTATTGTGAATATTCAATTTTCTTATGATACGCTCACGATGAGTTTCTACCGTTCGCACGGTAATGTACAAACGGTCTGCTATTTTTTTATTGCTTAAACCTTCGGCAATCAATTTCAACACTTCGGTTTCGCGCGGCGATAATTTGTCTGTCCGGTTTTTGTTGATCTTCTCTTTTACCGGGCTTAAACGGCGAAGCAACATCTTTGAGAGTGCGGGACTGAAATATGCCTCTCCCCTATTTATTGTTTCCACCGCAAACAATAATTCTGTCGGTGTAGAATTTTTCAGAAAATAACCGTGAGCGCCTGCCCGAATTAATTTTATAATATATGGTTCTTCTGTTTGCATCGACAGTACAAGAATTTTTATCCCGGTTATTTCTTTTTGAATATTTTTTAACGTTGCGACGCCGGTAGTTATTGATCCGGAAAGATCGACCAGAACGATATCCGGTTTCGTTGTCCTAACGCCCTCGAGCGCTTCGGAGCGGTTAGGAGCAGAGCCGACAATTTCGAATTGATCATTCGATTGAAGAATCGCCTGCAACCCCGATAACATTATGGGAAGTTCTTCGATAAGAAATATTTTTGGTTTTGGAGACATTCCAAATTGTTTTGATTGAGAAAATATATCGATTTTCTTCAAGAGTCGCAATCCTGCATTCACAGACCAATTGTTTTACTTCATTTAATCTGCTTTCTCGGAATAATTGGGGAAATATTTCACTTTACAATCGGGGCAGATGCCATGGCTGAAGTCGATTTCTGTATGATTTTTTATGTAAGTTTCAACAACTTGCCAATAGCCGTTGTCATCTCTAACATTTTTGCACCACGCACAAATCGGTAATAAACCGCTTAATGTTTTCACTTGAGCCAACGTATCCTGCAGCATTTTGATGTTTTTTTGAAGTTCAAGTTGAAGCTCTATAATTCTTTCGCCTGCGTGTATTCGGGCGTGTAGCTCGGTTGGCTCGAACGGTTTCATTATGAAATCATCAGCGCCGGCTTCCAGCGCGGCAACCACATCTTCCGTCCCTGTTCTGGATGCGGTGAGCATTACGATGTACAAAGGACGGACTTTTGAAACCGTCTTCATATGGTGGCACACTTCAATTCCGGTGAGGTTTGGCATCATCCAATCTACAATTGCGAGGTTGGGGGCGTCATCTTTTTTCAGCAGATCTAATGCGATTCTGCCGTCTTCCGCGACGATCGGCTGATAGCCCCATTTTGATGTTAGTCCCTCAAGCACAACGCGCATGGTTGGGTCGTCATCAGCAAGTAATATTTTCAT
>PNNN01000076.1 GCA_013824245.1 Chlorobiaceae bacterium
CTTCAAGCCGCCGTGATTGTTCAAGATCGGTGATTAATAAACCGGAAAGCCCATCTAATTCCTTATCGCTGGTCTCATTTATGAAATCAATAACAGCAATCGGAATTTTCGTTTCACTGTCCGCTACTTGTCTGAAAAATATTAAATATGCTGCTAACAATAAAATCAGTCCGCCTACAAAAACTCCGCCATACCTCAAATATTTCCTCTTTGACGGCATACCGGTGATACCCTCGCCTGCGTGGATGGTTGATGATGTTTCGACTAAACGATCATGGGTTGTTGCATATCCTGCCTTTGCGTACTCGAGCTTCTTCCGCTCACGTCGTAGATCGGAGAGCATCTCGTCGATGTGTTGGTAGCGGTCGTCTCTATCTTTCTCCAGCGACTTTGAGACGATGTGCTGAAGTTCGTCGGTTATCTTCTCGTTGTAACGTGCAAGAGGAGGAGGTTCTTCGTTTACAATTGAGTATTGAATAGCTGCAATGTGTTCCCCACGGAAAGGTAGGTGCGTGGTCAGCATTTCATACAGTACAACACCAAAAGAAAATATATCCGAGCGGTGATCAACTTCTTCTCCACGAGATTGCTCGGGAGACATATACGCAGCCGTTCCAAGTGTTGAGCCAGCTTTTGTTAATTTAGTAGCACCCTTTAGTTTGGCAAGTCCGAAGTCGGTGATTTTCACCTGACCTTTTGTAGTAACCATAAGGTTTTCCGATTTGATATCCCGGTGGACCACACCCTTCTCATGTGCCGCCTGAAGCCCATCACATACTTGAATTGCGATCTCTAATATTTTTTTCATCTGTAGGGGCGCTTTCTCGCCTTTGGCGGGATCTGCGACATGAATCTCCCCTACAAGATTGCGTAATGTTTGACCTTCCACATACTCCATGGCAATGAATATTTGTCCGTCGTGCTCACCGATTTCATACACGACTGCAATGTTTTGATGCGTTAACGCAGCCGCCGCACGGGCTTCATGGTAGAAACGTTCCTTCTCAACAGGGTCGCTTGTAAGATAGTGCGGAAGAAACTTTAGCGCAACGTCTCTGTCAAGCTTAGTATCGTGGGCTTTGTAGACGACACCCATACCGCCCTCACCGAGCTTCTCTAGTATCTTGTAATGTGAAATCATCTGTCCAATCATAAAGTATTTTCCTTTAGGGACGATCAATTGAACGTCCCTACCAGTTTATTCTATTTAATCTTTTGTTTTCCTTCTTCGTTCAAGCAACGATCAAATTCATCTGTACCCTGAAACATAGAATTTTCTTTATCCCACGTCCATCGTTCCGGATTAGTTCTGATGTATTCACGGATCCTGTAGAGCGATTTTTCATTACGGATGATATGGTCGTAATAATTATGTTGCCAGACAGTTTCCCCGTATCTCCCCCGCATGATGTTGATCTGTTTTGCGGTATTCTGTTTAAACCTACCAACTATTTTGGGCAGCAACATCTGTCGCCGTTCTTTTGGTGTCCTTGGTAGGGACAATTCATGAATTGCCCCCACGGGATCGTCTATTATGATAATAATACCATGCACATGGTTCGGCATCACGATGAATTCATCTATCATAATCGTTGAATAATGATTTGGTAATTCTTCCCAACATGATTTGATGATTTCGCCATATTGATTCAGACGCATTACACCGTCAACGATCTGACCAAACAAATCCGCACGATATTGCGTACAGACCGTGACAAAATAACTACCTGCCAACGAATAATCATATTCCTTCAATCGGATAGGTTTTCTCTTTTTGATAATTGATTTATCAGATAGAACAACACTATCCGATATCGTTTGTCCAACTTGTCCGCCGTCTTTTTGGTGGATCATTTTCCCAACCCCATTTTCCTAAGTAGCGCCTCATAGCGAGGATCAGAACGCAAGGTATCCATAAGAGGAGCAATTTTGAGTGAAACCATCCAGGATTCTCGCTCATCATAAGCCCTATCCAAGTATTCAAATGCTTGATCCTTGTTTCCCAATCCTACGTAGATTAATGCCTTGTAGAAGGACGAGACATATCTTTGCTGGGAAAGCTTGGTCAATTGGTCGAGCATACTCATTGCTTCATCCTTTTGCCCTGACATACCATAAGCAAATCCGAGGAATCCAATTGTGAATGGACTACCTTGCCATAGACTGGCAAATTTTTTCAATGAAGCAATCGCTTCTTCCCATCTATCTTTCCCCATATAAGATAATCCGAGGAAAAGACATGTTACGGCAAAGTTTGGGTCCATTTCGAGAGTCTTGTGTAGTTGCTCTATGGATTCATCGAACTGACGTTCGCAATAGAATTCGAATCCTAAAACCGCATTATGGACCAGGCAAAGCGGGTCCAACTCCACACTTTTTTTCAGCTCAGTGATTGCTTCGATACAGCATCCTATTCCACCCAGAAATAAACCATAATAATAGTGGACAGTTGCATAATTGGGATTGAGATCTATTGCTCGCTTGAATGCTTTTTCAGCCGCCGCCTTGTCCCAATCGTAGAACGTCTTAATCCAGCCTAATGAGGCATAGGCTTCGGCAAGTGTGTCATCTATTTCTAGTGCCTTAGCACAAGCAGCCTTTGCTTTGGGATAAGCCTCATTGGGAGGAAGAAAACCCCATAATCCAAACTGATTGTAACAGTCGGCTATCCCTACATATGCAAGTGCATAGAGAGGGTCTTCGTCAATGGCTTGCTGGAAACATTCAATTCCTTTTTGCAGTCCTCCTTCATAACGCCTATACCAGAAGTAACGACCTTTCAAATAGAGGGCATAGGCTTCCAGATCATCGGTGTAACGCTTGACCAGTTTGGCTTTCTCCTCTTTTAAAAGCTTCACTTTTAATTTATCCACAATTGTCAATGATATCTCATCCTGAATGGCAAATATGTCCTGCATCTCTCGATCATATCGCTCAGACCAGAGATGGTAACCATCTGCAACATTTATAAGCTGAGCTGTGATGCGGAGACGATTTCCAGATTTGCGCACACTTCCTTCCATCACCGTTTCAACGTTCAGCTTTTCGCCAATCTCGCGAATATCTATTTCTTTACCTCTGAATGAAAAAGCTGAAGTTCGGGCAACCACCCGCAGACCTTCAACCTGGGTTAAAGCATTTATAATTTCCTCAGCCATACCATCACAGAAATACTCCTGTTCCTTATCCGCACTCAGATTTGTGAATGGCAATACTGCAATAGATGGCAGTTGTCTCCTAATAGGGGATTCTATTCCCGTGGAGAGCTTTTTCAAATCAACCTGTAATTCATCAATCTGCTGATAGCGCATCTCCTGATTTTTCTCCAACGCCTTATCAACAATTCGCTGCAATTCGTCAGGGATATTAGATTTATATCTCGCTAACGGCTCGGGTGTTTCATTCACTAGTGAGTATATTATTGCCGCCTCATGCTCACCCTTAAACGGTCGACGACCTGTTATCATCTCGTACAGTACAACACCGAGAGAAAAAATATCGGAGCGTTGATCGACTTCTTCCCCACGAGCTTGCTCTGGTGACATATAAGAAAGTGTGCCAAGAGTTGAATGTGTCTTTGTAAGTTTGGATGAACCCTTCAATTTTGCCAAGCCAAAGTCCATTATCTTTACAAGGCGTTCATCTGTTACCATGATGTTATCTGGCTTGATGTCTCTATGGACAATCTCTTTTTTATGTGCAGCATTTAAACCTTCTGCAATTTGAAGAGCAATATCCACAACTTCCTTCAGTGATAATTCTTTCTCCTTCAGTAACATACCAAGGGTTTTCCCTTCAACAAACTCCATGTCGATAAACTGCTGCTGGTCAAACTCTTCGATGGTGTGGATACTACATATATTTGTATGGTTCAGTGCGGATGCTGCCTGAGCTTCATGTATAAATCTCTGTTTTACTTCATCGTCAACAGAGATGTGTGGAGGTAAAAACTTAAGAGCAACGTTGCGCTTAAGCTTGGTGTCTTCGGCTTTGTAAACAACGCCCATGCCGCCTTCACCTAATTTATCTATAATTTTATAATGTGATATTGTTTGTCCGATCATAGCCTACACCTACGATGGCCACTCCCGCCATCCTTCGACAAGCTCAGGATGAGCGGGATCGGAATAACACGTTGCAGATGATGTGATATGGTTCGCCCAATCATTTGAAATTTATTTCAATTGAACTTGGTCTCAATGCTATGTTGTGTCAGTTATGTATATTAATGCATCTGGGATCGATACTCAGCGATTGCCTGTTCAACAGTAGGGGAAATTTCAAATATCTTTGTAAGTTGTGTAATTTTTAAAAGCTCTTCAACGGACCGGCTCGCTCCAGCCAATTTGAGGTCACCACCTGCACGCCGTAAGGTAGTATATGCACACACTAATGCACCCAAACCACAACTGTTAATGTGTTTCGAATCGGTAAGATCAATGATAAGCCGGGTTTTCCCTCGGTCTACAAGAGCACACACTTTCTTCCGTAGCTCACCTTGTTCCCCTTCGCTCAGAAAATCCCCTTCTAAGCTGATGATACTGAATCCAATATCATGTTTAACATTGAATTGCATACACCCTCTATTAATAGGTATATAATGCTAAAAGTTACACAATATCCTGAGAAGTGTCAAGTAAATGAATAGTGAGAATAGATCGATCTAAAATCATAAAAATTCAATTTAAATATCGAGCAATCTGTCATTTTTTCAGCAAATTAAGCTGCCAAGAACTTCGACTGCCCCAATGCAAAATTGGGGCTATTGCAAATTTTCCTGTTTTACCAATGCTGGTTTCCAGATATTTCAACTCAGCAAGTTTTTCTTCAACTTCAGAATCAAGCGGTGTTTCAAAACCGGCTTCACGCATTATTAACATCCCTTTCGCACGCATCCCAAGTTCAGTGTGAAGTCGGATAAGGCAAAGCATATCACCAACAATCTGTAAAGAAAAGCGCGACTTGAGTGAGTGAAGATATGATCCAATTTTTGAGTCGGAAATATTTCCGGTCATTATTAATTCCAACAATTCAAGATCGGAATCCAAGCCAGTGCCAAGCCACTTCCTTGTTGAATCTTCACTTCGTTTAAACACAATCAGCATTAAAAAAGGAAGCACTATTACCAGAAGAATCGTTGAAACAACCGGAGACAAAATGAAATGGTTATATAGCGAATGAAAAACTATTGCGATTAATAAACCGGGAAGAAATATCTTCACATCTTTTTGTTGATAAAGATCGGATAAGTTCCGCGAGATAATGCCGAAGAGCGCCGTTGTTCCACAGTGCATCATTGCAGTACCAAACCCGCGGACTAACCATAGAAGTATATTGTTTTCTTGAAGATTGTACAAGTAATAGAGGTTCTCGGTGAACGCGAAGCCCGCACCAAGCGCAAAACTGTAGAGTGCAGCATCCACCATAAACCCAACTTTTTTAGATTTTATAAGAAAGATGATAAATGAAGCTTTGAGTAATTCTTCAATAATCGGCGCAATATATCCTGAGTGGAACTTGGGACTCAAATCCCAAAACGATATGATCATTGTGTTAACAAAAAGAGCCGCAAGCGCTACCATACACCCAAGCGCTATTGTAAGCACCACCCATTGCAACTTGATGAGTTTATAACTATCAAGATAGTATAGAGCAACGAGAAAAATAAATACCGGAAGTAATCCTGCAAGTATCTGAGACACAATATTCTTCTATAATATTTTTAAAGAAACCATAAATTCCTTTGTTAATCGTTGTCGCTTCTCTGCCGCAATTGCATAGCCAACAGAGAGTGTTGATTCGAGACGCGAAAATAGAACTATCTTAAAATCAATCTGACTGCCACTGTTGATAAATGAAGCGCGATCTTCTTTACTGTCGATGTTTGTTACTATGCCGGAAGAAAAAATGGTAAGATGTGCCCAGTTGCAGTAAAAATTCGAGAGCCCAAACCTCCTGAATCGCAACGGCGGTAATGTCCATTCAAAAAGTAATTTCCCGAAGTTTGTTCCTCCGATTGCGTTTATTTCTGTTCCGGGAAAACTGTAATAAGATCTGTAGCGCTTCGCTTCTTGATAATCGACCCAATTATTCCCAAAACCACCGAAGTAAAAATTTGCAAACGGTTCGCTTCGTTTACCGAAAGAATAACCGAGCGAGCTTCTCAGCCAGATAGATGAATGATAGATCGGCAGCATGAATCCATAATCTCCTGAAGCAGATAGACGGGGGAAATGCTTTCCATTGACATAATTATCCAATGTGTTAAATTGTCCACGAACACCACATTCTGCTTCTATTGCACCCAATGACCTTCTGAGATTTCTATAATTTAATTTGATATTACCTGTAAGATATCTATCATAGGAAGCCGAAACATTTTGATAATCGGGTAAACGCTCCAATCCACCCCAGCCGGCTGCTCCGAGCGTATATTCAAGAATTTGAGGATTATCATCAAGCAACCGATCATTATATGTCAATCCAACCGAATATCCCTTTCTGCTCATTTTCGTGGGTCCGAAAAGGTCATAAAAATCTGAACGATTGTATGAGGCAGAAAATTTCCACCCCCAATAACTGTAATTGAAGGAAGCATGAAACCTTTCGTTGGATGGTAGTATTTTGTGCGGTGTATATGTTGCAGATAAATTTATATCATGCATCAACAATGGATCTAAAAAATTAAACCTAATTCCATAGGCAGTAAAATCTTTGAAGCCATCCACAATTGGATATGCCGAATTAATTCTGATGTTGCTAAATCCATCATATACTCCGGCGTAATCAGTAAGTGTATCAATTTCAATTGTTAAAGGAGAAGGTAAAATCCATGATCGCACAATAGGATGCTTCTCGGAAATTTCATAACCTAAATACTTTATATTACTGACATTTTCTGTCGGCACGTTGGAAATTTCCACAGGGATAAATCCCTTCCCCGAATATTGAAACGCTATAAGAGAATCTGCTGAAACAGGAACAGGTCTGAACAAACCTGTTTCGCAATTGGTAAGCCATTCCATTTTTTTAGTCTCAAATTCGTATCGTACAACATTTGAAACACCCGTATAGTATGTACTTCCGTACAAATATTTGCCATCGGGAGAGAAGACAAAATTCAGCGGCGAGTTGTTTTCAAATTGATACAATGTTTCATACTCATTATCGCCCAATAACAATTTTTCAATAAACATTTTCACAAGCTTTTGTTTCCCGGATATTTCCATTACAGAACCGGTCAAATACTTGCCATCAGGAGAAATATCGATATCAAACAAATCTGTTCCATAAGGTAACCGAACCAATTCGTTCCATCCGGAAAATGGAGGCGGAAACCTTACTATGGTTGAATAACCATTGTGATGCTGGATGCCCCAGACCGATTTGTCGGTTGCATTAAAGACTAAATCACCTGCCCTGCTATTTTTTACAAGAACTTCAGATGATCCGCTTTTGAGATCAACCATGCAAAGGTCCCGCCATCCTTTATTATTCTTGGTGGTATAAAACAACACCCTATTGGCGGCGTCAAATGCTAAATGACAAACATAATAAAGTGCGGGGGTTGCTAAATTGCAAATAGTATTAACTTTACCGGCACCAATTTCAATAGATACAATCCGCGCAAGTTCACCCGGATAACTTACCGCGGCATAGAGTTGATTTAAGGTCGAATCATAATATGTTCGTGAGATTGCACCAAGTGGTTCCGCCGAAATGTACCGACCCTTCGTGAGAGGAAATTTTCTGATAGTGTCAAGATTCATTTGCTGCCATGTATGTTCCCATTCTATCCATCGCGACCATTCATAGTCGAGCGAAACGCTGTAAATTTTTTCGAACTGCGATGTATAATCAGGATTGCTTTCACTTGTACGATCGAACCAAGCTAATACTTTCTCCGGACCATATTGATGCGCAAGATAACTAACGAATCGGGCTCCATAAAGATAGGAGTTTTGTCCAATCTGAAAATCGATTGTTGTTCCCTCAGATTCTAATCCCACGAAATCGTAAAAATAGCTGCTGTCGCGCACCATCGTTCTAAAGACCATTTCATCATATCCACTTTGCGCCCTCCCAATTCCGCCCGCCATCCATGTTTCCATAAAAACAGCAATACTTTCAAGATACCAGCGAGGGGAATATTTCCGCGGAGTGGTAAGATAACTATAAATCATTGAAACTGGATTTTCGGATGTAGCAGAAACTTTTCCTAAAAAAAGTGAACGATAAAAATTATCTAACGGTGAGGATTTATCGGTTGTAACAACATGCGTTAATTCATGGCTCATTACCCAGTTTAATCGTTCATTTGTTGGAGAAGTTTCGTAAACATATTCGAATGGCTCAATACCCAACACCATGTAATTAAAAGGAAGTGCTGTAGCACCCGCGTATCCGTAATCATCAAAATCTTGAAACAAAACTGTAATCTTTTCTGTAGGAGTATAATCAAAAAGTTTGCTATGAAATTTAAATGAATTTTCAAAACATCGCCGTAAATGTGGAATCACATATGAGTGTTTATGATCGTAATAAATTAATCTCAAATTTTTTGATTCATACGTTCTAAATTGTGAATAAGAATTGGAGGGTTGAATGAAACACACCGTGATGCATGTGATAAGAAGTTTAATGATTAAACGCTTTTTACACATATTGACTTCCATGCAAGAAAATATCTAAATTAATTATATGTGAAAGGGATAAATTTAAAACAAATACAGAGGAGACGCTTTACGCGCCCCCTCTGCCCTAATCCACAAATAAGAAGAAATGATATTGCTTATCCCTATTGTGGTACTTGTTGTTTACTCTCCATAGGAGCAGGCGCAAGCCGTTGTTCAATATTATTAATTCTCTCAACTAATTTTAGACCTGCTGTTCGTTGTTCCTGAGGAATATTAATACGATTTTCAATATTATCTAACCTATTCTGCAATGCCATAAACTGATCTTCCGGTGCTAACCGCCATTCTATATTTTGTATTCGCTGTACGAGTGGAAGACCTGCAGTTCGTTCAATCATTCGAATTTCAAGAACAGCCATTTGTGTTTCAACGGGTAATGAAGCTATTTTAGTTTCTGCTTGCATTGGGGCTAAACGGCTTACAAGACTATTGATACGTTGTTCCAAACTCAAACCTGCTTTCCGCTCGATATTAGGTAGCGGAGCAAGTCTTTTTTCTAAATTGTCGATCCGTTGAGACAACGGCAAACCTGCCGTTCGCTCCATGATTATTGCTTCAAGTCTTAGAGACTGAGATTCCATTGAGACGGGTGCTTGTCTAGATACTTCCGGCAACGGAGCTAATCGATTTACAAGACTATTAATACGTTGTTCTAAACTTAAGCCTGCTTTGCGTTCAACATCAGGTAATGGAGCAAGCCGTTTTTCCAAATTGTCAATACGTTGAGATAATGGCAATCCTGCTGTCTTTTCCATCATTATTGCTTCAAGTCTTAAAACTTGAGATTCCATCGAGATAGGTGCCTGCCTCGACACATCCGGTAATGGAGCTAATCTACTAACAAGATTATTTATCCGCTGTTCTATGTTTAAACCTGCTTTGCGTTCAACATCAGGTAGCGAAGCAATCCTTTTTTCTAAATTGTCGATCCGTTGAGACAACGGCAAGCCCGCTGTTCTTTCCATTAGTTTTGCTTCAACCCTCATCATTTGTGCTTCCATCGACAATGGTGCCTGTTTTGTTTCGGCTTGCAGTGGTGCAAGACGCTCTACCAGAAAATTCCCACGAGCACTCAGCAAAGCTTTCTGACCTTCGACTGCTAACCGACCTTCCATGCCATCCACGCGCTTCTCTATTTCAGCAATCTCTGCTTCAGAATACTGCTGAGCTTCCAGTTTTACATCCTTTTCGCTAAGCTGCTGCTGGTTATATTTCTTCACTCCGCCAATTGTTCCTTGCACGTTTTCATTCTGGGGCCACGGGAATATAAAGGCGAAATATAAAATTGCCAGAACTCCGACCAGCATTACGATATAAATTGTTCCTTTTTTCATGATAACCTCCATGAAAATTGTTTTAAAATATTGTTAATTATTTGAGATTGTGTTTGACTCTATTCTAAATACAAAAGTATTTTAATAAAGTTGCATAATGTTGCAACAACTTTTCGTTAATACTTATTTTCGTTATTCATGCTGCTAAGAAAAGAATGCTCAAACAGCATTATACCAGAAGAGTCGATCTTAAGCGAGAAAGGTGAAAGAGTTGCTGTTTTGCATCCTAAAATTATCTGGTAGTCATTCTCACCGATACTGGTAAATTGCAATGAGTATTTGTCTACTTTTAGTTTATCGCCCAAATTATGAGATTTTTTAAACTCAAGAATATTCATCTCATTCTCATTAAATTCAATTACTACATTTACATCTTTTGATGTCTTTAGCGATAAGTTAATAAGCACAGAGTTATCCGAGCATGATAGTTCGATATTGCCTTGAAGGTTTACGCCATCCAGATCAAGGTTTTCTACCGGGTGAAAAATTGGTGTTGATGAATTCACCCCCATAGTTCCATACAAATTGGTAAAGTCGATTGAGTTATTTTTACTTAGAACACCTAAGACTAATAAAATCACAATAATCCCTGTTATTAAACCTGCAGAAAACACATAAGCATACCGCGGTTTATTCCCAAAGAGGAGCGTTTCAAAGTAGCGTTGGAAGACATTCTGCCTCTCATACTTTGTATATTTACCAACAGGAAGAGCATTTATAATGTTCTTTTTCAGATTTTGGGGCGGCTCTACTACCTTCACTTGTGAGAATTCTTTCGAAATAACTAAAAGATCATCATAATATCTTTGGGCATCCGGCTTGTGCTTTAAGTATTTTCTTAATTTTTTACTTTGTCTCGGCGAGATCATATGATCGATTTCTCGATTGATTAATCCCAAATATTTTTCCTCAATCATAAACGCCTTCTTTCCTTAAAATATCTCTCAGCAGTTTTCTTGCTGTGAACAATCTCGATTTTACCGTCTTCCCCGGAAGATCAAGAATATAACTGATCTCACCGTATGAAAGGTCTTGAAAATGGCTGAGCACTATCACTACTCTATTTTCAAGTCCTATTTTCATAATGGCATCTTGAATTTTTTCGCTTAATTCAACATCCTTATAAGTTTCCTCGGGATTCTTTCCAGTTGAAACAATTCCCGAGTCAATTCCTTGTGTTTGCTTTCTTTGTTTAAGTACATTTAACGACTCGTTTACGGCAATCTTATAAAGCCAGCTAAAAAATTTATATCGCTCGTTAAACTTACTAAGATTCTCATACGCCTTGAGGAAAGCCGTTTGCGTAACATCAGCGGCATCCTCGACATCGTTCAATATTCTCAGACCAACATTGAATATGACCTTGTGATATCTCTCTACAATTTCTTCAAAAGCTTTTTGATTTCCTTGAAGACATTGTCGAACAAGTATATGATCATCTTCTCTATTCATAAATACAAGTGAAAGAGGAAAAAGTTGGCGGCAATTTGTTGCTTTGATTACTCAATTTTAAAAATATGGTCAAATCCTGTTAGGATGAAAATATCTTTAACGTGTTTATTTAGGTTAACTAACCGCATTGCGTGTCCGGTTTCTTTCAAACGTTTCTGATGTGCCAGCAGGATTCCCAAGCCGGCGCTCGATATGTATTCAAGTTCTTTGAAATTTAATGTGCGGGATGTTGTGACTTCTTCAAGTAGTTTTTCAGCCACATCTACTTGCGAGGCATCAAGCCGACCCGCAAACACGATTTCACCAGTATCAAGAATTTTTGCATTAAACATTGATTTACTCCAGATTTTTTGTAAATGTTATTCTGCTTTCTCCGTTAGCGTATCGGTATTCAAGATTATCAACCATCTTTTTCACAAGGTGAAGTCCAAGCCCGCCCACTTTGCGCTCTTCCAATCGCCGGGTTACATCAACTTCCTGAGTTTTAGTTACATCAAATTCATCGCCACCGTGATCTATGAGGTTCACTTTTAAATTCCTTCCCTCTTTTTCAATCTCGATCGTGATGTCGCTATGCGAATTCCGGTTGTACTTAACGATGTTGGTAAATAATTCCTCGATTGCCAAGTTAATAGAAAAGGAATTTACTTCATTAACTTCATACATTGTTAGTATCTCACTCACAAAGCTGAAGATTTGCGATAATGACGATATTTGACGCTTAAAGTCCCTTCGCATAAGCCCATTTTCAGTTGGGTTTTAAAATTTGTTCAATGTCTATAGAATCTTTCGAGATTTAATCTTTTGTTTACCTTCTTCGTTCAACCAACGATCAAATTCATCCGTGCCTTGATACAACGTATTTTCTTTATCCCATGTCCATCGTTCTGGATTAGTTTTTATGTATTCACGGATTTTATACAATGATCTTTCGTTACGGATAATGTGTTCATAGTAATTACGTTGACATACAGATTGAGCCGGGGTATCACGGATTGCGTTTATTTGTTTTGATGAATTCATTTTGAAACAACCAATAATTTTGGGCAACAACATCTGTCGCCGTTCTTTTGGTGTCCTTGGTAGGGGCAATTCATGAATTGCCCGTACGGGATCGTCTGTTATGATAATAATACCATGCACATGGTTCGGCATTACGACGAATTCATCCAATGATATATTTTTGTAATGTCCAGGTAATTCATTCCAGCATGATCGTACTATCACCCCAAATTCCTTCTCCCTCATCGTGCCATCGATTATTATTCCAAACAAATTCTCGCGATCTTTTGTACAAATCGTTACAAAATATGAGCCCTCTAACGAATAATCATATTCCTTCAATCGGAGAGGTTTTCTCTTTTTAATGATTAACTTTTCAGGTTTAACGATTCTATGCGATATGGTTTGCCCGATCATTGGCTCTCCTCCTTCTCCATCTGCTCAATGAGTTTTCTCTGCTCGTCAACTTTGGCTTTCATTTGTGAAATGAGCTTCTTGAACTCTTCATCATTCCGTATATTCTCAAACCGAGGGTTTCTGACTGCCATTTGGTAATCTCTCTGTCCTCTCTCTATCGCCTTTTCGAGATATGTGTTTACTTCCTTCTTTTTCCCCTGCATCGCAAACACACAGGCAAGAGTATATTCAGGTACGCCGCCTTGAACACCTTTCTTAATGTTCTCCTTTGCGAATATCATCTCCTTCGTCAGTATCTTCTCCGCTTGAACTCGCTTTCCCTCTTTCATGAAGATATAAGCCAACATTGTGCCACCGCTTGAATCATTAATGGTCTCATTTGACGCTCGGATGGAAAGTGAACGCTGGTAATACTCTTTGGATTTGGTCAATTCTCCCGTCATGGCCGCTACATACCCTGCCCACTCAAGGATGGCCGGATTATCTGCATTGAGGGAAGATAACCTATCCATTAGTTCATTTGACTCTTTGTCTTTAACCTGCGAGAGATAGAAAGCTGTTAGCCCTTGATACACATCAACGTCATCTAATTGTAAGTCTGATGCTTTTCTTAAAAATTGTTCAGCTTTCCCGTATTCACCCACTAACCGATAGAAATATCCCAACGAGGCATACGGACCTGCTAACATAGGTGCTATTAGTTTAGCTTTATGAAACCATGGCAGGGCTTGACCAAGTTCGCCAAGACTGAAATATCCACTACCGAGATTCGAGATGGCGGACCAATAATTTGGATTTAATTCAACAGCACGAATATTGGCTGAAATGCTACTATCATAGTATTTTTGCCAAATGTATACGAGACCGAGTGCTTTATATGCCTCTGCGGATGAATTGTCGAGTTCTATCGCTTTCTTACTCATGGTCATGGCGGAATCTAACCACCAAGAAGGAAAACCATATCTTGGCGACCGTTGTGCATACGCATCCCCAAGTCCTGCGTATGCCAACGCGTAATTTGGTTCTATGGATATCGCTTTCTTGAAGAGTTTAATTGCTTCCTCATTATCCTGTTTTTTGTACCTGTAGTAATACTCACGCCCCTTAAGGTAATAGTTGTATGCCTCGGTATTCTCCGTTGGCTTCTTCTCGATATATTCTTTCTCTTTCGGAGCGAGCTTTACTGCCAGCGCTGCCGCAATCTTTTGTGCCACATCGCTCTGAATAGCAAACACATCCTGCATATCCCTGTCGTAGGTCTCTGCCCACAAATGCTTATCTGTTTCAGCGTCAATGAGTTGGCTTGAGATTCTGATGCGGTTCCCCGAACGTCTGGCACTTCCCTCTAAGACCACACCCGCATGTAACTCATTACCTATGTCTCTCAATGATTTTTTCATTCCCTTATATTGCATCATCGTTGTACGGGATATGACATTGAGCTCACCGATTTTTGATAGTTGTGTTAGAATGTCCTCCATGATGCCATCGGTGAAGTATTCATCTTCCTGATTACCACTCAAATTCGTAAACGGGAGAACTGCTATGGTTCTCTTATTCACTGAGCTTTGTTGTGTAGGTAAGATGAAAAGATATATTCCCACTGCAACAAGCACGGTAATAACTGCGCCTGCCATCCAATACCAATATTTTCTCTTACGAATGGGTATCTGCTTTAGTTGTGCTGTCGGTGTTATTGGTTGGCTAATTGTTCGATGTATGTGTTTGAGGTCTGCAATCAGGTCTGCTGCTGTTTGGTACCGCTCATCGGGATTTTTCTCCAAACATTTATTTACTACTCGTTCCAATTCCAACGGTATTCCGCTTCGCAAACCTGTTACAGGTTCAGGTGCAACATTTGTAATCTGATATGTGATTGCCTGTTCATAGTCTCCCTTGAATGGAAGTTGTCCTGTTAACATCTCATAAAGTACCACACCAAGAGACCATACATCTGTACGATGATCAACTGTTTCACCTTTTGCTTGTTCGGGAGACATATAGGGTGCTGTGCCAACAGTTGAGCCAGTCTTGGTAAGCTTGCTGAGACCTCGCAGCTTCGCTAATCCGAAGTCCAGAATCTTAACAGTCCCATCACTTGTTATTAGAACATTGGCTGGTTTGATATCGCGATGGACTATATTCTTTTCATGTGCCTTTGACAATCCAAGAGCAATTTGAGTGGTGATATTGATGGCGTCTTCCACCTTCAGCGGTGAGCGTTCGATCTTATCCTTGAGCGTCTCTCCATCATAACAAGCCATTGCGATGTAGAGTTGACCATTCTCCGTTTCACCAACTTCGTGGATAGTACAGATGTTCGTATGATCTAATGCAGATGCAGCTTTTGCCTCGTGAATAAATCTTTCCCTCGAATCCCGGTCTTTCGTAAGCTCTAAAGGTAGAAATTTTAGAGCAACGTCTCTGTCGAGCTTGGTGTCGTGGGCTTTGTAAACTACGCCCATCCCGCCTTCGCCGAGCTTCTCAAGAATCTTATAGTGCGATATAGTTTGACCGATCATAACATTCCTTCAAAAGAATACAGAGGACGCTTAATCCGACGAGGCTCCATTTTCTGGAGCGTAGTCGGACCACCCTCGCCTAACTTTTCGAGAATTTTATAATGTGATATTGTTTGACCAATCATTATTTAGATCCTCATCTCGAACTCATCCCCTCTTATCCCCTTCTCTAATATTAGAGAAGGGGAAGCACCGGCGAAGCTACATCGTCCCTCTCTAATTTTAGAGAGGGACCACAGGGTGAGTGCATAACGCGATATTGTTTGTCCAATCATAATAATTTATTTCATATAGCTTTTATTACTAATAGTGTAATGTCGTCCGATTGACTGACGCCTTTTGAAAAAAGCTTTACTTCTTCAATAATTTTCTGGAGAAGTATTTCGGCATCCAACTGAGCATGGTGTTGTATAACATTTATCAAACGTTCGACACCGAAAAATTCTTGCGTGATACTTTGAGCTTCATCAATACCATCGCTGTACAAAATAAGACAATCGTCAGGTTCCATAGCAATCGCTTTTACCTCACACTGATGCTCATCGGTGAGATTCAAGGCGAATCCTTTAACCTGAACAATATCAACTGTACGGGAATTATTCCTGAAGAGCAGCGGATAACAGTGCCCGGCGTTCGCAACGGTTATCGTCCGTGATTTCGGCTCTACCGCGGCAAGTAATAACGTGATGAAAGATTTATGTGGAATGCTTCCCCGCAAAATACGATTGCTTAGCTTTAGTTGTGTTACAAGCGAATTATTTTGGATCACTTGTGAACAAAGAACACCCTTTCCTAATGTCGCCAGAAGTGCCGCAGGCAACCCTTTACCTGCTACGTCGGCTATTATTATTTCGTATACGTCGTCGTGTGTCTTTACGATATCGTAAAAATCTCCTCCAATTTCTTTCGCCGGCAGGGTTATGGCAGCCAATTCAAAACCATCGATTTTCGGTAATTGTTTTGGCAAAAGATTAATCTGTACTTCACGCGCCGCCGCTAACTCTTTCTCCATCGCATTTTTTTTCTGTTCATGTTCGTAAAGACGAGAATTTTCCAACACCTGCGCAGATTGTGAAGCAATTATTGAAAGTAACCTAACATCATCCTCGGTGAATTGCATCCCTTCTTTTTTGTCGAATACTGCTATGATTCCGGTAAGTTTATTCTTCGCAAGTAAAGGAACACAAACGATTGAATTGATCGATTCCTCTAACTTAACACCATTAAAACGATCATCGGTTGAAAAGTGATTGGATATAAGCGGTTTTTTATTGATCATCATCCATCCCAGAATATTTTGATTCAGATGAATCTGTTTATGATCTGGAGAAGAATCGACAGCGCGGATAAGTGTAAACATTGATGATGGGATAAGCTCGTCTAATAAGGTGATCATTCCCTGCCGACATTCAAGAGCTTTAACCGATCTTTTAATTATTCGGTCGATGATTACATCAAGCCCGATCGTTGAACTGATAACGCGCGCTAAATCGTTTAGTGTTGAAAGTTCGTTGACCGCTTTTCTTAACCGGCGATTCTCTTCTTCAAGATATTCAACATTTTCCATTTTCTTTTAGCCCATCGGCAACCTCAATATCCGATCTTAACAAAATATAACGAAATAAATAGGTTATCTTTTTTTACTCTTTTACCTGTTTTTTTCCAAACAACAAAGAAGTTACAACCCCAAGCATAATAAAGTGAAGCATACCAAAGATAAACCATTTATATGCTACTGAATAAGGAATTGGAAACATAGCATAAGTGCTGTAAGCCATACCGATAGTCATTAGAAATCCGATGTAAACACCGTATTGAATTCCCTCCAACAATCCATTTCCTTTGTACCATTTTGAAAAAATCAATACGAAGAAGAACGATTGGATAAATGTATTCAAATAGAATATCCACATTTTCTGCATCATATCGGGACGCCATAGCTTCATCATCTCTTCCGTCTGATACTCTCCGCCAAGTAAAAGCGTGTGAACGATAAAATTAAGCACGTTCCACATGATAAATATTACCGGAAAGACGATCCAAAGTCTTTTATTCATAAAAACTCCAATGTTGTTTGATTAATTGGTAGAGACTTCTGAAAAATTAGTATAA
>PNNN01000006.1 GCA_013824245.1 Chlorobiaceae bacterium
AGAAAAATCCTCATCGATAAATGTAAACTTGAGGGAGTTATCTCTATGCCATCGGGAGTGTTCAAACCGTATGCGGGCGTATCGACTGCCGTGCTTGTTTTCCAGAAGGGCGGAACCACTGATAGTGTCTGGTTTTACGATATGGATGCAGACGGGTTTTCGCTGGATGATAAGCGGCAGAAGGTGGCGGAGAATGATATACCTGATATTGTTGAGAAGTGGCGCAGTAAGTCGAACTTAAGTTCGACCAACAAGAAAGGCAAATGCTTCCTCGTCCCTGCCGATGAAATCCGAGCCAACAAGTACGACCTTTCCATCTCACGCTACAAAGAGATTGAGCATAAGGAGGTTGAGTACGAGAAGCCGGAGGTGATTATGAAGAAAATAACTCAGCTTGAAAAATCGATTGCGGCTGACGTGGAAGAAATTCGGAGAATGATTCAATGATTATGACCCATAGCCCCGACCTTCAGGTCGGGGTAAAGAAAAACCCCGATAATTGCTGGGCTTTAGCCCCAATATATTTTGGACTAAAGTCCGATTTGTTTTTATTTTTATTAATCCACGAGCTAAAGCTCGTGGCAATTGAACGCGAAGAAGTTGATTAGGAAAGTCATGAAAGCAAAATCAAAAGGAGTAAAATATTTAGCTGATGGCGCAGACGGCTTTCAACCCGGTTCACGGGGAAAATTGTTGAAGAATCTGTTTGGGATTACTCGAATACGAGACATGGAAGATGCAGAGCTTGCCGGGTATATGTCTGCTGAAAGAGAATTGCTTGCGATATTTGATAAAGACCATCGTTTTGATTTGAATGACCTTAATCTTATTCACAAAAAGTTTCTAGGAAAAGTCTATTCCTGGGCTGGTGAGTATAGATCGGTTAATTTGTCAAAAGGAGGTTTTGTATTTGCTACGGCAATAGCAATTCACCGAGGATTGATGAAAGATTTTGAAAAGAAAGTGCTTTTTGTTCACACACCATGCCGTGGTGAAAAATTGGAAGAGGTTGCTCTGCATATAGCCACTGTTCATGTTGAATTTCTATTGATACATCCATACAGTGAAGGGAATGGACGAACAGCCCGCTTACTTGCAACATTTATGGCATATCAAGCAGGATTACCGGGAATTGATTTTGGGTTCATTAGGAGTAGAGGAAAAGAATTTGATAGATATATTTCAGCGATTCAAGCAGGATTGCGACAGAACTATAAACCGATGCAGCAGATTATATTGAAAGCACTCAAGCGTGCGCTGAGGAAGGTACGCCATTGACAGATTTACGAGATAACCGTTCGGCTCGTTTCTTAGCGTTTGGCACGCCTTCGATTTTAGCGGATGCTGCGGCATGCTCAATAATTAAACGCTCTCTGAGTTTTTTATTTCTCAGGTACGAGTTTGTATGGAGCAGTGATTTATGATTTTTCATGACAGTTATAATATAACCAATTTGGCTATCAATTGCATCATGGCTAAAGCCGATAAGACTCACACTTTTAAAAACCCCACCATGAATGGTGGGGATATGTATTTGGGTTAGAATTGAAGAATGATATTGAAGAAATTAGAAAGACTTTATAACCCCGACCTTCAGGTCGGGGACGGCAACTCAAAAATCCAAAGTGGCTTTAGCCATGATAGGAGGAAGCAATGTCTTATGTAAGAGTTTGGGTGCATGCTGTATGGGGTACAAAAGATAGAGAACACTTACTAACAAGAGAAGTTCGCCAAACGGTAATGGACCACATATGCAAGAACGCCAAGGATAAGCAAATTTACATTGATAGACTTAACGGGTATGCTGATCATCTTCATTGCTTGTTTGGACTGAATGCAGATACTACGATTGCGAAAACCATGCAATTGATTAAAGGTGAATCGGCATACTGGATTAATAAAGAAAAAGTTATACCGGTTCGATTTGAGTGGGCGGATGAATATTATGCAATCTCAGTAAGTGAATCAAGCTTAGATAGTGTGAGAACATACATAGATAATCAGGAAGAGCATCACCGGAAAAAGACTTATGCAGAAGAAGTTTCAGAGTTTTTAGTTAAATACAACATGGTGAGTCATGGCTAAAGCCGTTTTATTCTTTTTGTTATTTCCCCACCATGAATGGTGGGGATATGTACAAGGGTTAGAATTAAAGAATGATATTAAAGCAAGTAGATAAACATTATAATCCCGACCTTTGGCGAAGCCATCCCTCTTTGGGACAGGTCGGGGTAAAGAAAACCCCGGGGAAATGCTGGGCTTTAGCCCCAATGTATTTTGGACTAAAGTCCGATTTGTTTTTATTTTTATTTATCCACGAGCTGAAGCTCGTGGCAATTCATAGTGAATACGAGAAGCCGGATAAGATTATGAAAAAGGTGCTGGAGCTGGAGAAAGAGATTTCAAAAAATGTCAATGAGATTCAAGGGATACTTCGATGATGTGGAAGATAGCTCCATTTGATAAGCTGTTCATTGATCGAACCGGTGGTAACAAGAAATTAAAACAGTCAGAGTTTTTAGAGGCTGGTGCATTGCCTATTGTGGATCAAGGTCAACAATTCATAGCGGGCTATACTAATGATGAAGCAGCAAGATGTAATGTGACTCTTCCATGTATCACGTTTGGTGATCACACTCGTGCATTCAAGTTGATAGACTTTCCGTTTGCACTTGGTGCTGATGGTGTAAAAGTATTGCAACCTACAAAGGAGGTTGATGCACGGTATGCTTACTTTTATCTCAATCAAGTGAAGTTAGCAGGAAAAGAAGGATACCAAAGGAATTTCAAATACCTTAAGCAGGTTTCAATTCCTCTTCCTCCGCTTCCTATCCAAAAGCAAATCGCAGCGATACTTGAGAAAGCCGATGCGGCACGTGAGAAGCGTAGGCAGGCAAACAAACTCACCGAGCAGTTCTTGCAGTCGGCGTTTTTGGAGATGTTTGGCGATCCGGTGACGAATCCAATGGGGTGGGAAAGCGTGAAGCTGGGTAAGTTGGGAAAATTAGAACGTGGTCGTTCAAAACATCGTCCTAGGAATGCACCATTTTTATTGGGAGGACCATATCCATTAATACAAACTGGAGAAATCGCTAACTCTTCAGATTACATCACAAAGTACACTCAAACATATTCAGAGCGTGGCCTTAAGCAGAGTAGAATGTGGCCTAAGGGAACATTATGCATTACAATAGCGGCGAACATTGGCAAGACGGCAATACTCACATTTGATGCCTGCTTCCCTGATAGTATTGTAGGATTCACGACAAATGGTCTCGTGAATACTGAATATATACAGCGTTGGTTTTCATTTGTTCAACAACAATTGGAAGAGAGTGCACCGATGGTTGCACAGAAGAATATCAATCTTGAAATCTTGCGCAAACTGGTTGTTCCAGTTCCACCTATTCAGGAGCAACAAAAGTTTGCCACCTTGGTCGAGAAGGTCGAGTCCCTGCCCGCCTCCGATGGATCGATGAGGCAGGCGGGGCTGCGGGCGAAGCAGCAGGAGTCGGAAAAAGAGCTTGAGAATTTGTTTGGGAGTTTGATGCAAAAGGCGTTTAGGGGAGAGTTGGCGGGATGAAGGAGTTAGTATGAAATCTGTATTACCAAAAGAACTTCATCCGAGTCGCGTGTTTTTTACAGAGTTTGACCGTGTGACCTATTCCCAAGTCGCTTGGTCTCAGGAGGAAGTTGATGCAATATATCAGAATCTGGAACGTAAAGTAAAGTTACTGGCTCTAACTAAAGGTCAAATTGTCATTGCAGCATCGCATTTACTTGAATCAGAAATTGCTAGTGACTTTCTCTTTACCTATCCAGATGTTCTTGCAAAGGGTATCATTGTCCCATCTTTGCGTTCGGAGTTTTCAACCTGTGCTGAGTTTCTTGAGAGCAAACGAACACAACCTGATAAAGGTGAATCGGAACACTTCCAAAACGAAGAGGCAGCGGAAGTTGCTTCGATGATTGATTCCGCACCTGCTGTCGTCCGTTGGAGTGTGCACGATATGAGCGATTGGTTTAAGACTCGATTATTGACTGACCTTCGTGATGAGAAAAGCCTATTACGGTTAGCGATCCGAAATGAAGGTGTTGTACTTCCTGCGGATTTGGACGGACGCATAGAGAAGGAAAAAGTACTTAGCCGTGGTGCTGTATATCAGATTGCAAGGGAGACCAAAATAAAATCCTTATGGGACCTCTTAAGCAATTACACAGACTTCCTTTATTATTTGAGCGGTGCAAGAACGACAGGTTCCGAAGGTGTATTACCACAAGAGAATTTATTGGACTTCAGCATCGGTGATTTGGCAGGTCAAAGAACACGACTATCAGAATACGAAGTGTTTTTCAAATTATTTATTGATGTGGTAAAAGCAAGAACGTCAAGGCACTTTCCAACCGATGTCTTGGACACACTCTCTATGAACGACACCCTGGATCTTCACGGAATCGCTGTGAGTACCGATTTTACAGAGAAGTATCATAACATACAGGTAAAAACAAAAGATGCTTTAAGTGTTCACGATCCAGAACGGCTTGTTCTATTAATGAATGAACTGGATGAATTTGAAAGGGAATTGCATACTCAGTTCGGATTGGCGATTGATAAGGAGTTGACATCGCGTCAGCGTGAAGAGAAAAAGACTGGTGCTCGGAAATTACTTCATTCATTAGCATCTTTGATTATTCCCTATTATGATACTCCAAACACTGCTGCGGACATAGTCATTAATGCTCTAGAATTAGTTGGACAAAAACAGATGGCAGAAACCGTCAAAAATAGGATTGAGCAAGGGTGGCATGCATGTGAAAAGTATCTAGAAAGAGTTCACATTGCCGACAAACAAGTATTACTGGATTTTGTGGTTGAAGTGAATAAAAAGTATTCTAAGAAAATGCTTGGTGTTTGATCCGGTGGAGATGATGCCTTTAGAGAAACAAGAGGATATCTTAGCTCGGTTGCGTGCCACGGGTATTACGAGCGTTGATGACTACACACCATTTCCGAAACCGTTTTGCGTCAATCCTAATTCTGTCAAGGCGATATACTTAGGATGCGATCCCACTAACACGAAGTACATGAATCGATTTGAATATGCATTTGCTCTTCCTGATGGAAGGAAGTATCATTTTGAACAATTTGTTGAAGGACATCGAAAGCAACTTGAAGCGATTCGGCTGAGTTGGGATCAAGTCTACGTGCAGAACCTTTGCCAGAACTACTTCACGGAAGAAACGAGTCAGAATAAGCGCGAGTGGGAGCTTGCCGCAGGAATATGGATTCCTGAACTGCAAGGAGAACTCGAACAATTCCATAATGACATTCCTATTCTCCTCACATCTCAACTGCTCCTTCATGTTTTGCTTCATGATAGAAAAAATGCAAGAAGGGCAGAAGAGTATTATTATTGTCGGGAGGGTGCTGCCGTTCCAATCCAAGCAGAACACAATAAGCTTAGTTGCCCTCTCATACCACTTTACCGACATCCGAAATATAATCTCTCGAACTGGAAACAATACGGTGGTATGGTATGCAAGCATCTCAATAATGCAGAGAGCGTTTAGAGGGGAGTTGGTGTTATCTTCCTCCCAGCTTGAAAAGATGTCGGAGGATTTCTTTAATAATTCTTCTTCCGTTTGTTTTATTTCTCCCTCCTTGTTATCTTCATTCCATAAGGAATTATGATGAAGACCGAAGAAGAACAAATCTGGACAATACTCAAGCTCATTGAATGGAGCGCGAATTATCTTTCTGAAAAAGGATTCGATGATGCCCGACTCAATGCAGAGTTGATGCTTGCCCATGCCCTCAATCTCAAGCGTATCGATCTATACATGAAGTTCGATACTATCCTCTCACCAGATCAATTGGCAAAATATAAATCTTATTTCAATCGAAGATTGAAGCACGAGCCGGTGCAGTACATTCTTGGATATACCGAGTTTATGGGGATTCGATTTGAAGTTAACCCAGCAGTTCTGATTCCCCGTCCCGATACCGAGGTTTTGGTCGAATCTGTTTTGAATCATTGCAAAACATTATCATCTAAAAATATCTCCATCTGCGATATTGGTGCCGGTTCAGGTTGCATCGCGATCAGTTTGGCAAAAATGATTCCTGATTCTATGGTTACAGCTATCGATAAAAGCGCCGAAGCTCTTAAAGTTGCTCAAAGGAATGCGGTATCCGCGGGAGTCTCGGAGAGGGTGAAGTTTGTTCATACCGATCTCCTCAAGGAAAAGTACGAACAAGATAATTTCGATGTGATTGTTTCGAATCCACCATACATATCGAAGAACGAAGTCGAAACACTTCAACCGGAAGTGCGGCTTTTTGAACCCGAGTACGCATACACAGATTTTGGGGATGGTTTATCATTCTATAAGATGATTTCTAAGTTAGGTCATGCGATCTTAAAAAATGTCGGATCGATATTCGTGGAGGTCGGTTATAACCAAGCAGAAGCAGTGAAGAAAATATTTGAGAACGATAATTATTCTGAAATCGAATCTTATAAAGATTATAACGGAATCGAAAGAGTCGTGAAAGTAGAGCGAAGATAAAAATGAGAGCGCTGATTCAACGGGTAAAACAATCGAGCGTGGAGGTAGATGGCGAAATAATTGGTGCAATCGGCAGGGGTATTTTAATATTGCTTGGTGTTACGCATTCCGATACTGAAGAATCCGCCGGCTACTTGGCTTTGCGCTGTTCTAACCTGAGAATATTTGAGGATAGTGAGAATAAAATGAATTTATCTGTAAATGATGTGAAAGGCGAAGCATTAGTAATTTCGCAGTTTACGCTTTACGGCGATACAACGCGCGGTAACCGACCGAGTTACAGTGATGCTGCACAACCGGAACAGGCAGAATCATTATATGATAAATTTGTGTATCATCTGCGTAAAGAAATTGGCGATGATAAAGTTAAGACAGGGAAATTCCGCGCTATGATGAATGTGCATCTTATAAATGACGGACCTGTAACCGTAATGGTCGAGAGTAAATAAACATCATCAATCTGAAAGGAAATATATGCTGATTCGATTAATGATTATGTGCCTGTTTTTCTTTCAGGTCGCATTTTCGCAGCTCAGGATGCTGCAAACAACATCGTCTAAATATTTCAACATCAAATATGAAAAGTCGATACCAAAAGATGAGTTGAGAAATATTATTTCATCCTCTGAAAAAGTATATGAGCGTTACAGGAACAAATTCGGGTTCGGGTTTTTAGAAAAGAAAAATCTTTTCATCATGGCAACCGCAGCTCGATTAAAATATGAATCTGGTTCAAAAGTTTTTGAAGATGGCGATTGTAAAAATAATAATTTATACATAGTATCTTTCGATGAAAGAGAGAAAAGAGAAAATACTGAAAACGTGCTATGCAGAATTATTTCACGAGGTCTACTCGAACAGATACCTGCTTGTCCTCCGTGGTTCGCAGAAGCGTATTCATTAATGGCGGGGAATGATATTGAAAAGTTCGGAAGACCGGTTCAATTGAACATATCAACATTAGCCGATTTAGGTGAGGATTATGCCAGAACATTAGATAAAAAAGGTTTAAGGGACCTTTACGCTAAGTTGGGATCGACAATTCAGTTTTTGTTAGAAAGATATAGTGAGCAAAAACTTGACTCGGCTATAAAAAAATTCCGCGAGGGGAAAACGATTGAAGAAACATTTCCGGCGGTTTTCAATGATTCAATGAGAGAAATTGAAAAAGCTTGGGTAACAGATTTAAAGAATCCTGTACGCGAATGAAATCGGATAAACACGTAATGCTGGTTTTTCTTGATGGGGTAGGAGTAGGATCGAAAAATCCCAAGATAAACCCGTGCTTTAACGCGAACATGTATTCCATAAAAAAATATTTTGATGGAAATATTCCATCAAAAAAATCAAATCATTTTAGGAACGAAGAATGTTCTTACACTTCAATTAATGCAACGCTTGGAGTATCGGGTTTACCGCAAAGCGGTACGGGTCAATCGGCATTATTGACCGGCGTGAACACGGCAAAAGTCATCGGAAAACATTTTGGTCCGTATCTTTATTCTTCTTTAAAGTCGATTGTTGAAGAAAGAAATATATTTAAGCAATTACAGAATGCTGGTTATCAATCGTGTTACGCGAATGCTTTCCCGAAACAGTACTTTGATTATATTGCAACGCACAATCGTGACGCGGCAATTTCGTATGCATGGAGATCAACCGGTGCGGCATTAAACGACGCTGATACCCTTAGAAACCATCATGGATTATCTGCGGATATCACAAATGATAGATGGGATTCGTTGGGATATTCTGACATTACACCGATCACCGTTGAACAAGCGGTAAAGCGATTTATTAAAATCGCAGAGCGGTGCAATTTTGTTCTGTTTGAATTTTTTTATACCGATCATGCTGGGCACAGTCAGTCGATGCACCAGGCAGTGAGTGTGTTAGAAAAAATCGATTCATTCATCGGCAATATCGTTGAGAAGATGGATAGGAATAAAATGATGTTGGTGATTACCAGCGATCATGGAAACATTGAAGACCTTTCAACAAAAAGTCATACTAGAAACCCCGTACCGTTTTTTGCAATCGGTAAAAATCATCATCTGTTTACGAAAAAGGTGAAGAAAATTACAGATGTAACCCCGGCAATTTTAGAGTTCATCAAATCATGATGTAAGTACCGTGATGGAGGCGATGTTCAATACAAGACCGGCAATGAAGTTCCTCATACCTTATTGTATCGGAATAATTATTTCATTCTATTTCAACATTTCTCTCTCAATTCTTGTCTTAGTTAGTATCACTCTTATCGGATTCTATTTTATAGCCGGAATAGTTGATTGGACAAAACATAAAAGACAAGTTATCCTTTTCGTTTTATTGATTACGTTTGGCTCTGCAAAGATGGCTTTCGATTCAAGCTACAGGTCGGTTGATGATATTGCTGAATATGTAAATATTAATAGCCCCGTAATTGTAGAAGGAACTGTTGTAGAGTTGCCGAGGAAGGGTGCTCAATCGATTCGATTTATTCTGAATGTGCAAACAATTATAATTGATACGCAGATGCGCCAAGTCTCAGGTGATCTTTACGTATCATTATTAAATTCCTTGGTGGATGAATCGGCGAGAATAAAATTAAATTATGGTGCTCGGCTTAGATTAAAGGGAGAGTTATCGACGATACGAACAGCCCGCAACCCCGGTGAGTTCGATTTAAAATATTATCTTAGTCTAATAAATATACACGCGAGATTCTTTCCTGATAAACTTGAGGAGAGTTCAATTGTCGGAGTTGAACAAGGTACATTCAATTCCTTATTCGTATATCCGGTGCGGAAAGCAGTTACCGATAAGTTGGATGTTTTGATAGGCGGGGAAGAGGCGAAATTTTTAAAGGGGTTGATTGTAGGAGAGCGGAGTGAGATATCAACCGAAGTTAAAACGGCGTTCATCAACAGCGGTGTTATGCACATACTGGCAGTTTCGGGTCTACATATTGTGATTATTGTGCTTATTCTTTTGTCGATATTACGCATAATCCGGTTGCCGGAGAAAGTAACAATCATCATTACTTGTTTGGCTTTGGTATATTATAATTATCTCACAGGAAACACACCGTCTGTGAGCCGATCTGTTATCATGGCGATCGTATTTTTAACAGGCAAACTCATCGAACAAAAAACAGATATTTACAACACTCTTGCGGTATCGGCAGTTATATTACTTTTAATAGATTCCAAACAATTGTTCCTTCCGGGTTTTCAATTGTCGTACATGGCAATTTTATCAATCGTTTATCTTTATCCAAAAATCATAAATGTAAAAAAATATCTTCCGGAGAAAATTGTTTCCAATAACCTGCTTAATATGCTTTTAATGTCTTTGGCTGTTTCTTTAGCTGCCGGAATAGGTACGCTTCCATTTACATCAATTTATTTTGGAAAAATATCAATCATAAGTTTTGCGGCAAACCTGATAATTGTCCCGATTTCAAATCTTATTCTTATAATCGGAATGATATCAGTCGCCTTCTCGTTTGTCTCTGACTGGATTGGATCTGTTTATGCCGAGTGCGCAAGAGTGCTTACCGAAATTATGCTGAAATTGGTTGAATGGTTCGGATCAATGCCGTATGCCTTTTCCGATTTGCGATTGCATTCGATTGATGCCGTATATTTCTACATCTTCATTGTCATCATATTTAATTTTCATAAGAAAGCATTGCGCGGAATATTGATGATCATCGCTCTTCTCCTGTTTAATATGATGCTGATTTCCTCATTCACATTCTCAACGCGGGAAAATCCGTTGCAAATAACATTTCTTGATGTCGGTCAGGGAGATGCAATTTACATCGAATACCCGGAGGGTGAAAATATGTTGATCGATGCAGGTCCGCGAACTTTCACTAACGATGCCGCAAGCAGATTTATTTTGCCATTCCTGAAATACAGGCAAATTAAAAAGATCGATCTACTTGTTATCACTCATCCCGATGCTGATCATCTGGGTGGAGTTCCAACCATTGTACGTCAATTGCCGGTTGGTCAGATATTCGAATCGGGTGTTAGTTGCTCATCAAGTTTGTGTGAAGAATATGTTGCCGTAACCGATTCGATGGGAGTTGGAAGAAAGAAAATTCATCGAGGCGAAATATTATATTCATCTTCTTCGATTCGTGTTTACTCACTCTCGCCATCTGCTTCAGAACTGAATGTGAGAAATGTAAACAACACTTCGATAGTATTACGAATTGTGCATAATAATAATTCCATTTTGTTAATGGGAGATGCGGAGATTGAAATCGATAAAAATATAACAGAAGTTTATGGGCGATGGTTGAAGAGTGATTTGCTGAAAGTATCGCATCATGGAAGTAAAACTGGAACGAGCGATGAATTGTTGGATTTTGTGCATCCTTCTGCCGCGATTATTTCAATCGGAAAAAATAACAAATTCGGACATCCATCTTCAATTGTTTTAAATAGATTAAAGGCAGGATCGGTATTAACGCATAGAACCGATATCGGAGGAGCAATAATTATGAAATCGGACGGAGTAAAATGGCAGACAATTCCATGGCGGAAGGAATGATTGACGAGTTTTTGCTTCTTACAAAAATATTTAAAACATTAAATAAAAAGATTAAGACAACATGCTTCGTATTTCAAAATTGACAAAACGATTTGGGGATTTTACAGCAGTAAACGATTTAACGATCACTGTTGAACCGGGAGAATTTTATGGATTTCTGGGACCTAACGGCGCAGGTAAAACAACGACCATTAAAATGATGACCGGTTTATTCACTCCATCATCCGGTTCGATTGTTATCGATGGTTTCGACATTGTTAAACAACCGCTTGAGGCAAAACGAAAAATTGGATATATCCCTGATCAACCGTTCTTATACGAAAAATTAACAGGAAGAGAGTTCTTATATTTTAGCGCCGGCTTGTATAGCGTAAATCATGAGAAAGCTACAGAACAAATAAGTCAACTGCTCGATTTATTTGAAATCGGTTCATGGATAGATCAACGGACAGAAAATTATTCGCAAGGTATGCGACAAAGAATAGTGATTGCTGCTGCGCTTTTACACGATCCGCGTGTTTTAGTGATAGATGAACCGATGGTTGGACTTGATCCCAGGAGCGCACATATCGTTAAGGCAACATTTAAAGAGAAATCAAAAAATGGTGTAACAATATTCATGTCAACTCACAGCTTGCCTGTTGCAGAAGAGTTGTGCGATAGGATAGGCATCATCAAGGACGGCAGGTTAATATATGAAGGACCGACAAGCGATATAAAAATAGCCGAAAAAAGCGGAGACGGCAAATTTGAATCGGTTTTTCTTGAGTTGACAAAATGAATGTTTTAATTCATATTACGCGTTTTAAAATACTGTCGTTCTTGAAACTCTCATTTGAGTTGAAAGCAAAAAATATTTTCCGGAATCTTGCATCTGTAATAATCTTCGGCGGTTTTGCTTTTGGCGCTTATTATGCAACGCGTGTTGGAACAGATTATTTACTGGATACGGCAAAATTAGGTTCATTTCTGCTTCATCGGTTTCTTTCTATGATGCTATTCGTTTATTTTGTATCGATTAATGTCGGCAACATTATTGTTTCATACGCTACTTTTTATCGATCTACTGAAATCCAATATTATCTGACAAAGCCGGTAAGTTACACTGAACTATTTCTTATCAAATTCTTTGATAACTTTTTTTATAGCTCATCCGCATTTTTCATATTCGCTTTTGCAGTACTGCTTGGATATGGTTCTCATTATCATATGGGTTGGGTGTTTTATCTTCGGACATTGTTTTTAATGTTGATCCCATTTATGCTTATTGCAGGATGTCTCGCAGTTATCATGATATTATTTTTAGTCAGATATGCCGGGCACATCGGAGTTAAAAAGTTGGTGGCTCTGCTTACAATTTTATATATAGGTTTTCTCACAGGATATTTTACAATTACAAGTCCGCTAAAGCTTGTTGCCAGAATATTGCAGCATTATCCCAATCTCGATCAATATTTTGGTTATCTCGATCATTGGGTAACAAAATATTTTCCAAACTATTGGATTGCTGAGTCACTTTATTGGACGATGAAAGGAGATCACTCTTTAGCATTATCATATACGATTCTCCTTGTTATAACAGCATTAGTTGTGTTTGGTGTAATGGTCATAGTCGGGAAAAAAATATTTTACCCCAGTTGGTTAGCTTCATTAGAATACGGTTCAAAGCGAAATGATACGACAGAAAAACCTCGCATATTCTCTCTTGAGAAAGAATCAAAAATCGATTTACAATCGAGTGTATTGCTGAAAAAAGAATTCTGGCAATTCGTTCGTGAGCCAAGTCAGTGGATTCATCTCGTAATTATTACTTTGCTTGTCCTTCTATTTATGGTGAGCATCTCTAAAATAAATCTCAAGCAAAACATGCCATTTCTGCAAACTGTTTCATATATGGTAGTTCTTCTTTTTAATTCTTTTCTGATAGTATCAATAGCATTGAGATTTATATATCCGAGCATGAGTATAGAAGGACCAAATTTCTGGTCGGTTTTATCAGCGCCGGTGCTGCGAAGAAAAATATTCATTTTGAAATATTTGCTTTGGTTGTTGCCAGTTTTAATCTTAAGTGAATTATTAGTTTTATTTTCGCACAGATCTCTGATCGATTATCCGATATTAATAGGTACTGCTGCTATTCTAACCGCGGCGGTGGCATATTTTTCTGTCAGCTTGAATCTCGGGATGGGAAGTTATTTTGCCGACTTTAAAGAGAAAAACCCGATCCGGGTTGCCTCTTCACAAAATGCCACGTTGATATTTTTATTAAGTATTATTTATCTAACAATATTAGTTGCCTCAACGTTTATCCCGCTAAATGGTTTCTTCGGTTATATATTAAAAAGTGTTCCATATGAATTTAATAATCTATTTATCTCAACCGGCACGTTTCTCTTAATATCGTTAATGGCTGGAACTCTTTTTCTGATAGCAGGAATCAAAACCATGCGTCGTGACTATTAGATTGGATTTATCTTATTATTTCTGTAAGTTTTCTCCATGCTAAATAGAATATTTAAAAAAACAATAATAGTTTTTCTCATCTTTTCATACTATTGCTCCCAAGCTCAGGATAAATTCCATTACGATGCGGTGGCAGAGAAATATTTTGCCGTTGGTATAAAGCATTTCCAAAACAAACAATATGAGGAAGCGTTTAATATCTTCGATTCTTTGATGAACAAGTTAACAATTCATCAGAAAACTACCGGTTCTTATGTGATGGCGGGGAAGTCGTTGCAGAAAATGAAGAGATTCAATGCATCGATATTAATATTAAAAGATTTATTAAAATATTATCCCACCTCATCTTATACAGGCGATGCGCTATTCACGCTCGCGGTAGATTATTTATATCTTCAGAAGAATTATGAGTCTGCTGTTGCTTTACTCGATTGCATAGAAAGCGGCAACGATATTGTATTGATCACAAAATCGGAAAAGTTATTGAGTGAGATAGCGGACAAATATCTCACATCAGATGAGTTAAATCTGATGCTCGCCGGAACAAAGACGGTTCGAATGAATGATTATATCCACCTAAAGTTAGTCGAGAAATATTATCATGCGGGGAAAATAGAAGAAGCCAAAAAATTCGTGGAAGAAATTCTTAAGAGAGAAAAAAAGAGTGTTTATAATAATAAGTTTCAAAACTTAAATAGTCATCTGCAAACAGGCAAAAGTTTAAAGATCGGTGTGCTGCTTCCATTGTCAAAGCAAACCACCGGAGGAAGTATGCAGATGATTTCAAATGAATTATTGGATGGAATAAACTTTGCGGTGAAAGAATATACCATGCAAAACAGTTCGACTCCTCAAGTATTATTAGATGTTCGTGATACTGATAGGAGTTTATCGACGGCGGCTAAAGAATTTAGAAAGCTTGCTGATGATAAAGATGTGATCTCGGTTATTGGATCGTTAAGCAGTGACGAGACTGCGCGAATCGCAGAAGAATCTGCGCGGCTCGGTATGCCGCTCCTTGCTCCGACTGCCACAGCAGTGGGAATCGCCGCTAAAGGAAAATATGTATATCAACTGAATCCCGATTATGAAGTCCGCGGCAAATTGCTTGCGCGTTATGTTATTAAGAAGATGAAAATACAGACTATCGCAATTCTTGCCTCGGGCGAGATAGTTGGCAAAACTTTAGCCGATGCTTTCAAGCGTGAATCTGAAAAATTGGGTGCGAAGATAGTAGATATTCAATATTACGCCAAAGGATCCACCGACTTGAGCGAACAGTTTTATAATATCAGAAAAAGCGGTTTGTTATTGCAGGGAAGCAAAAAGTCGGAAGAAAATTTGGATATTCCTATTACATCTATTCAAGGACTATTTTTAGCCATATCCGATGCGGAGGAAATCGGAGTTCTTGCATCTCAGATTAATTATTTCAATATAAAGACACAACTTTTTGGAAGTAATGAATGGTACGTTCCGGGAAATCTTGAGGCAAATAAGCGTTACCTGAATGGAATCATATTCATTACCGACTCGTATATCGACGAAAATGAACCGCGTTATAAATCGTTTGAAAATATATTTATTCATGAGATGAAAAAACACTCGTCACGTTATTCCATAATCGGTTATGATGCTTGTCGACTTCTTCTAAATAAGATTTCAGATGGGAATATCACACGCGATGCAATAGTTAATTCCTTGCAAAGCGGAAAACAATTCCAAGGTGTTCATCGACGGATATCGTTTACTCAAAATCGCATTAATGATGAGATGTACATCCTGCGTTTTATGAATGGTGAAATTGAGAAGTTAGAAGATATATCTTTCAATGAATTAAAATGATTTAAAGAAAGGGGGGTGTTATGCCTACAAAAATAAAAAAGGTTAGCGAACCATCATTATACCATCAGAAAATTACCGAGTGGCCCCTTGAGGAACGCCCGCGTGAAAAACTGATGCGGCACGGCAGTGAAGCGCTATCAGATGCTGAACTGCTTGCAATACTTTTCCGAACAGGTGCGGGTAAAATTACAGCAGTCGATCTTGGAAAGACAATACTCAAAGAATATGGAACCGTGGATCGACTTGCAAAACGCAGTTATAACGAATTGCAAAAATTTAAAGGAATCGGGAAATCGAAAGCGATCGCTCTTGTTGCCGCATTTGAATTAGGGAGACGTTCGGCAATCGAAAAAGAAAAAGGGCGGATAACAATATCATCTCCCGAAGATGTTGTTGCTTTGTACCAACCTCTCTTGCAAGATGCACAGCAAGAAATATTCAAAGTTCTTTTGTTAGACAGTGCGAATCATTTGATTGCCGATAAGTTAATAACAACCGGTATATTAAATAGTTCGCTTGTGCATCCGCGTGAAGTATACAAACATGCGATAATTGAAATGGCAGCAAGTATCATAATATTCCATAATCATCCCAGCGGAAATCCTGAACCGAGCGCGGATGATATCCAAATTACCCGTCAAATTAGCGAGGCGGGTAAAATTTTAGGTATTCCCTTACATGATCATATTATCCTCGCACGTGATAAATACGCCAGTTTTGCGGAAAAAGGGCTATTATAAGAAATAGTACTTAAAACTTTATTTTGCGTAATCCTTGACAAAATTCAATTTATTTCTTATTTTCAATTACAATTTGGTACTGGATATAGGAACTAATATAGGAGAGATTCATGAAAAAATTCGTTAAACTAACACTCGTTGTTTCGTTATTTGCGGGTGGGATGCTGATATCAAGTTGTTCCAGCTCGCCATCTGAAGAAGAGTTGCAACAGCTAAATACTTTAAAAACACAAACCACCGCTCTTGAGGGTGAAGTAGCCAAGAAGAAATCGGAAAAAGCAGCTTTAGAAAAACAGATTGCTGAAAAGAACGGAAAACTTCAGCAGTGCCAATCCGATCAAGAAGCCGTGAAGAAAGGATTAGGTCAATAATATGAAAAAGATCTTATTACTTTCGTTATTTGTGTTTGTTCTCTTTGTAACGGTTACTCCATTGATTGCTCAAGAAGAGATGACCAAAGAACAATGGCAAGAGCAGATGAAAACCTTGAAAGAAAAGCAAACTAATCTGCAAGCTGAACTTACAAAATTAACCGGCGAAGTGGATGGATTGAAGGTTCAATCTCAAAAACTTGACGTTGATATTTTGGCATGTGAAGATGGTTTGTACGCGCTTCTCGGTCTTACACGTGCTGATATTGAAGCATTCGATAAAGAGTTGGCGCAAATGGAAAATCGTGTTGCTGAACTTCAACGTATGTCTGATGCCGAGCTTGTCAACTACAAAGATGAATTGGCAAAATTGGATGCCCGGATAAAAGAAATGGCTGCAAGCAAAATTACATTGATTCCCAGATATGGCGACAGAGTAAAAGCTTTGCAAGACAAGATTACCGGACTGCTAAACAGTATCCAAAAGGAAAAGACTTATACAGTTGGTACCTGGGGAAAAGATAGAGATTGCCTCTGGAACATTGCTAAGAAAAAAGATATCTATGCTAACGCGTGGATGTGGCCCAAAATCTGGCAGGGCAATCGTGATATGATTAAAGATCCCGATGTAATTAAACCGAAGTGGGTTTTGAAAATTCCTGACGCAAAAGAATTAAGCAAAGAAGAGAAATCGGCGGCAAATCGCTATTACAGACAAAAAGTAGCAGCAGCGCCGGTTGAAACAAAACCTGTTGAAGAAAAGAAGCCATAAATCGCGCGCGCGTCGGTCAAAAAAAAATAGTTTGTTTACATAAGCATTATATATGAGAAACCCTTCCTCATTTTTATGAGAGAAGGGTTTCTTTTTTTAACATATCGAGACTTCTGAAAAATTAGTAT
>PNNN01000069.1 GCA_013824245.1 Chlorobiaceae bacterium
TCGTTCACAAGTCTCGTTCATCCTGAAGATTTACCAAAAGCCATAACTGCTTTCAAAAATATTTTGTCCGGTGAAAAACTCGAACCGTATGAATTACGCATTCTCACTAAATTGGGTGAGTATAAGATTGGTGAATTTTCTCCTTCTGCTTTGATGAGCGGTGATAAAATTATAGGGGTTTTGGGCATAGCACGCGATATCACCGAGCGTAAACGGATAGAAGAGGAGTTGAAAAAATCATACGAAAAGACAAAAGAACTCGAAGTTATTATCAATCGAAGTCAAGCAGTAGCATTCCTCTGGCGGGCGGAAGAAAATTGGCCCATTGAATACGTGTCAAAAAATATTTCACAATTCGGTTATACACCCGATGAATTACTTTCAGGCGCTCTTCCCTTTGCAAAAATGGTTTATCCCGAGGATCTTGAGCGTGTAGCTGAAGAGGTTAGTCATTATTCCCAAACGGGCGCTGCAGAATTTGATCAGGAATATAGAATCGTTACTAAGTCAGGAGACGTGCGGTGGATAGACGATCAAACATTTGTTCGGCGCGATCAAAATAATAAGATCACTCACTATCAAGGGATCATATCAGACATCACCGAGCGCAAGCGTGCAGAAAAGAAGCTGAAGGAAAGTGAACGCAAGCTTTCTACCCTAATTGGGAATTTACCCGGCATGGCATACCGATGTTTAATGGATAGAGATTGGACGATGAAATATGTAAGTCAAGGTTGTGTTGAATTGACGGGTTATGAGCCAGATGATTTCATCGATAATAAGAAACTTTCTTTCAATGATATTATTAGAGAGGATTACCGTGATTCGCTTTGGCATAAATGGCAGGATGTTTTAAAGAGCCAAGAGGTTTTTCGAGATGAATACCCTATCACAACAGCCGACGGGAACCAAAAATGGGTTTGGGAACAAGGTTGCGGAATTTATTCCGATACCGGAGAAGTTATAGCCCTTGAAGGATTCATAACCGACATCACCGAACGCAAGAAGGCACAACAGGATGTTCAGGAAGCTCTTCAGCTTTCCGAACAATCGCGGCACGCTTTATTAACTGTTCTTGAAGATCAAAAAATAACAGAAGAAAAAATCAAACGGTACTCCGAAGAATTAGCCACCCTGTTAAAAATAAGTCAGGAACTTGCTACCACGCTGAACCTCAGTACAATCCTGCAAATGACCACTGATCGTATAACCGAACTGACGGAACTGAAAAGCTCTGCTATTTATCTGCTCAAGGGAGAAACGTTGCGTCTATGGGCAACCACGCCTCCGTTACCCCCTCAGTTCCCCGAAGAATTGCGCGATGCGCCACTCGCCGACCATCCTCACATCCGCAAAGCAATCACTACCGGTATGCCGGTCTTTCTGCCCGATACTGCAACCGCTGACCTCACTCCGGCAGAACGAGCCGTCTGTGAGATGCGGGGTTTGCGCTCTATACTCTACGTGCCACTCCTCGCCGGAACGAAAGTGTTGGGTACACTCATCGTTACTGCCACCGAAAAGCCGCGAGTATTTTCCGATGCAGAAATCAACTTGTGCAGTACACTTGCGAACCTGGCGGCGTTGACTGTTAGTAATGCTCAACTGTACGAATCCGAACAACATTACGCCGCTGATCTTGAACAGCGAATAATCGAACTTAAACAAGCAGAAGAAATAATCCTTAAAGCAAACCGTGTGTATGCTGTTATCAGCCAGATTAATCAGGCAATAGTTAGAATAAACAGTGAAGATAAACTATTTGAAGAATGCTGCCGCATCGCGATTGATTTCGGAAAATTCCAGATGGCGTGGATTGGATTGGTTGATGAAACAACTAAGCTCGTTAAACCGATAACTTTCGCGGGTGTTGAAGATGGATATCTCACAAAAAGTAAAAAGATTTCCGTAAGCGATGTTCCCGAAGGTCGCGGTCCAACCGGAACAGCTATAAGAGAAGGAAAATATTTTGTATGCGATGATATTGAAAACGATCCGTGTATGGCAGCATGGAAAGACGAAGCATTAAAACGCGGCTACCGTTCATCCATTGATTTGCCGATCAAATTATCCGGCAAAGTGATAGGCGCATTCAGTCTTTACGCGCCAACTCCTCATTTCTTCGACCAGAAAGAAATTGATTTATTGGATGAAGTAACAAACGATATAAGTTATGCGCTTCAAGCAATAGAAACGGAAAAGAAACGCAAAGAAGCGGAAGAAGAATTAAGACAAAGTGAAAATCGCTTTCATGCTGCTTTCGAGAATGCCGCTACAGGGATGAGCTTAAATGCTCCTGAAGGAAATTTTATACAAGTAAACAAAGCGCTATGCCGAATGCTTGGTTATTTGTCGGATGAACTCATCAACGCCACATTGGCACAAATCACTCATCCCGATGATATTTCTCTTAGTATGAAGAGCATTGCAAGATCTGTAGAAGAAAAAGAAGACACACATCATTTTGAGAAACGATACCTACGAAAAAATGGGGATGTGGTTTGGGCAGAAATTTCTTCATCACTCTTACGAGGCACAAAAGGTGAACCGCTTTATTTTATCAATCAAATAATTGACATCTCCGAACGCAAGCGGGCGGAAGAAGCATTGCAAGAAAGTGAATCTCGTTTTCGGCGTTTAGCAGAGAATGCCCAGGATATGATATACCGAATGTCATTGCCCGACGGTAAATATGAATATGTTAGCTCGGCAGCGGCTACTATTTTTGGATATACACCGGAAGAATTTTACAACACTCCGGTACTTATTCAGAAAGCAATTCATCCTGATTGGCATAAATACTTTGAAGAACAATGGGCTAATCTAATAAAAGGTGAGATACTCCCCACTTATGAATATCAGATTATTCGTAAATCCGGCGAAGTTCGGTGGCTTAATCAACGGAACATCTTAGTGTGCGGAGATTCCGGTAATCCTATTGCCATTGAAGGAATTGTTACAGACATCACCGAACGCCAGCAGGCGGTAGCCGCACTGCGCGCCCTATCTTCCCACCAGGAAGCCATCCTTGCCGCCGTTCCAGACATCGTCATGGAAGTAGATAACAATAAGGTGTACACCTGGGCGAATCCGTCCGGGCTGGCGTTCTTTGGGGAGGATGTTATTGGCAAAGACGCTTCTTTCTACTTTGAGGGCGAACAGGACACCTATAGTATGGTAAAGCCGCTATTCTTCGGAGCCGAAAACGTGATCTATGTAGAAAGCTGGCAACGCCGCAAGGATGGACAAAAGCGACTACTCGCCTGGTGGTGCCGGGTGCTCAAGGACGAGAGCGGGAATGTAACCGGTGCGCTATCTTCGGCGCAGGACATTACCGAGCGCAAGCTGGCTGAAGAAGCATTACGTGAAAGTGAAGAACGCTGGCAGTTTGCTCTTGAAGGACCTGGCGATGGCGTTTGGGATTGGGACGCTCAAACCAATAAAGTTTTTTTCTCGCACCAATGGAAAGCCATGATTGGTTATGATGATAATGAAATCGGTAATGAACTTAATGAATGGGAAAAAAGAGTTCATCCTGAAGATATAGATTACGTTCATAATGAAATTAATAAGCACTTTAATGGTGAGATACCCCTCTATCTGAGTGAACATCGAATGATGTGCAAAGATGGAACTTACAAGTGGATTCTTGATCGCGGTAAAGTTATTAGCAGAAGTGAGTATGGTAAACCGCTGCGTGTTATAGGTACGCATACAGACATCACCGAGCGCAAGCGCGCCAAACAGGCGAGCAAGCAGGCGGAAGAAGAAATAAAACTCACAAACAAAGAACTCGAAATAATAAACAAAACTATCGTAACATCCGCTAGCACTTTAGACCTTACTACGATTCTCGATAAAGTAATGGACGAAGCAATTCGGGTCGTTGGATTAGAAGGCGGAACCATCTGCCTCATCAATCCCGACGATACTTTTGACCTTGCCGTGGAAAGAGGTGCCTCGCAGGAAACAATTGAAGACCTCTCCAAGCATAAGATCAAAATCGGTGATTGCCTCTGCGGTAATTGCGCCAAAGAATGCAAACCGCTTATCTTACAGACGAAGGAAGCTGTTTTGGAATATGCTACACGCGAAGTGCTTCGAGGAGAAGATATACGCTTCCATGCTGCTTTCCCGTTTGTAGTTGGAGAAAAATGCGTTGGTGTCCTTTGTGCCTTCACCCGCACAGATTTAAAACCCACGGATAGAAGCCTGAAGTTGTTGGAAACAATCGTAGCACAAACCGCAATAGCAATCGAGAACGCGCGGTTGTATGAAGAGATTAAAGAGAATGTTAAAATATTACAGCAAGAAATATTAAATCGAAAAAAATCGACAAGCGAAATCCAGAGAATGAATGAACAGTTGCGAGCATTTGCCACCAGGTTGCAAACAATCCGCGAGGAAGAGCGAACCAGCATCGCACGCGAAATACACGACGAATTAGGACAGATGCTTACAGGATTGAAGTATGAGTTGATGTGGATTGAAAAACGGGTTCTTCCAGTCCAGAATGAAATTCGAAATAAAGTAAAAGATATACAAGGTATAATCGATTCGATAATAAAAACCGTGCGAAAAATATCTGCCGAGTTGCGCCCCGGTATACTTGACCTGGGTTTAGCCGCGGCAATAGAATGGCAAACAAAAGAATTCCGGAGACGCACCGGCACACCCGGCATAACCGATATTGACGATGCCAGTGTGCAAATCAGCGAAAATACATCCACACAGGTATTTCGGATTTTCCAGGAGATACTCACAAACATCATGCGTCATGCAAACGCATCAAATGTAGATATCGTTTTGAAACCAATAAAAAATAATTTTATTTTAACTGTCTCTGATAATGGAAAAGGAATGCAACCGGATACTAAACCGGATGAACGATCATTGGGTTTATTAGGTATGCAGGAACGCACTATCATTTTCGGCGGCTCGCTTTCCATAAAAAGCGCCGCAAATAAAGGAACGACAATAGAAATCTCTATTCCTTTTGAACATTCGACACAGTGAGGATATTGAATGAAAAAAATTTTAATCGTTGACGATCATGCTATAGTCAGACAAGGATTGAAGCAAATACTCAAAGATGAATTTGCCTTCGTTACTTTCGGAGAAGTCGGAAGCGCAGCAGAGGCGGTTGAAGCTGTGCAGGACGGAGTTTGGGACTTAGTTATCCTCGATCTGTTTTTACCGGGAAGGGGCGGATTCGAGGTGCTGAAAGAGATTAAACATATTAAACCAAAGTTACAGGTTCTTGTGCACAGCATGCACGATGAAGACGAATTCGCAATCCGTGCATTGCGGAACGGTGCTTCGGCATATATCTGTAAAACAGAACCGTCGATTGAAATACTAAAAGCGGTTCACAAGTTGTTTGCAGGGGGGAAATACGTCAGCGCTTCTCTTGCCGAAAAGCTGGCAGAAGATATCAGCGGAGATCTTGAATCACCCGATCATGAGACATTGTCAAATCGCGAATTCAGTATAATGCTGTTAATTGCGGCAGGAAAAACTCTGACCGATATCGGAAATGAGCTTTCACTCAGTCCTAAAACTGTCAGCACTTATCGCTCCCGCATTTTAGATAAGATGAAATTCAAATCGAACGCCGACCTTATTAAATACGTTTTATCTCATAAATTAAATGAGAGTTGAGCATTCAAGTTAAAACTTTTCAATTTGTCATTCCGAATCCGCTTTAGCGGGTGAGGAAACTTAAATTAGCTACCAAGTGTTAGATTTCTCATTCTCTTCTCTTTTTCGGAAAAGCTGATTTGATTGGGACTTCAACTGCTGGCACAAACTGATCAACCTTTATCTCACATCTCATGTAAGGTAATCCTTACACAAAGCCGCGATTCCCCTCACGAATAATAAGCTCTATTCCTGATTTATTTCGCCTATCAAATAAGGTATTTTGTATATAGTGAAAGTAAGATACTTAACAACTATTTAGAAAGATACAACAATGAAAGTTATAATTGTTGACGACTCCGAGATGATAAGGAAATATTTGAGAAATCTATTATCAGAGTTTCCAAATATTACTTTAGTCGGTGAAGCTACTAACACTGCAGATGCTGAACTGCTGATAGAGACTCGAAAGCCCGATCTGGTGATCCTCGATTTATATATGCCGGGCGAAAATGGCATTCACCTTATCTCCCGCCTCAAGCATAAAAAACAAACGCCAATAATAATGGTTTTAACAAATTATCCAATAGAAGGATTGAGATATAAAAGTTTAGAAGACGGTGCGCAGTACTTCTTCGATAAATCTCGTGATATCGAAAAAGTGAATGAAACAATAGAAATGTTAAGTAAAAAAGTTTATTTGAATTAAGACGATTCGTGATGAATGATAAGAAGTAGAGATTGATGATATGAGAACTGAATATGATATGGACAGTAACGTTAAGAGACCTTTAAAAGTATCTACAAAGCAAATTTCAATAGTTATTGTTAAGCCCGTAGAAGAAGATCGGCGAAAAATATCAGCGATGTTAAGCACCGACAAATATAATGTATTAGAAGCGGCTAACGGCATAGATGCGTTGAATCTGCTCCGTAAACATTCGATAAAACTTATCATCTCCGATGCGATGATGCCAAGTTTAGATGGTTTCCGGTTATGTTTTGAGGTAAGGAAAAACGATCGATATAAAAATATAAAATTTATGATACATTCGTCGAAACCGTTGACAGATAACGACGAGGAACTTGCAAAGAAATTCGGAGTCGATAGCTTCATCAAAGACACGGGTGATCAAAACGAAATAGTAGATTGCGTAAATCTGCTTCTGAAACAAAATGTTCAACAAAATTATCCATCGTTGGAATCGATGCATCTTGCTCTTGATGTTTACAATAAAGCAATCTTGAAAACCCTAAAATCCGAGAAACAACAAAAACCTCAATCAAAACAATTCACCATAAATAGATATCAATCGGTTGTCAATCAAATTACCGATGTTTATTATCGCACAGACGCCGATGGAATCATTTTGGAGATAAGCCCATCCATCAGAAATTTCGGATATGAAGTTGGCGAGGTTGTTGGAAAAAATGTTCTTTCCTTCTACGTTAATCAGTCAGAGCGTGAACACCTTATGCGAACGGCGATTACAATAGGCCGGGTTAACGGTTATGAGGTGAATTTACAGCGTGCCGATGGTGTGCCGATTGTTGTTCAGGTGAATGCGCAGATTGTTAAAGATGAGAAGGGTAAAATCATCGGGGTGGAAGGTGTTCTGCATGATCTGACAGATCAAAAGAAAGTTGAAAAGGAAATTAAGGAGCGCGAAAAACAGTATAGGTTGTTGTTCGAAGAAGCTCCTATCGCTTACATGTCGCTGAACGAAAATGGAAACGTCATAGAAGAAAATGAGGCACTTAGAAACCTGATAGGTTATACCCAATCTGAAATAGAAGGAAGATGGTTCGGTGATTTCTTAAGTCCAGAATCGATAGTTGTTTTCCGCCATAAATTCGAATTGTGTAAAGAATCGTTGGAACCAATCAAAGAAGAAATTACGCTCAAAAATAAAGATGGTGCTGAAATTATTGCCGTCGTTGATGGAAAAGTTATAAGGGACGAAGCAGGACGTTTTATTAGAACTCACTGTACTTTTTCCGATGTAACTGAATATAGAAAATCGAAGCATCGCCTTACAGAAAATGAAAACAAATACAAGAATGTTTTTGCCGCCGGCGCCGACGCGATGTTTCTGCTTGATAGGCAGACCGAACATATCGTTGAAGCGAATAATGCGGCTTTGAGTATGTATGGATATTCATTGGATGAATTATGGAAATTAAAGAGCACGGATCTTTCTGCTGAACCGGAAAAAACGGAGGATGCAAGAGTTAGCGGTTTGCAACATGCACCAATACGGTATCATAAACGGAAGAATGGAGAAATATTTCCAACAGAAATTACGGCAAGTTACTTCACTCAGGGGAATCGGGAAATAAGGGTTGTTAATATACGTGATATTTCGGAACGGATATTTGCGGATGAAACGATAAAAAAGAGTGAAGAACAATACAGACGTCTGTTTGAAGAAGGACTCACCGGCAATTTTGTCTCGACATCGAGCGGCAGGGTAGTGATGTGCAACGATGCTTTTGCAAAAATATTGGGTTATGAGACGATTGAACAAATTCTGAAAACTAACGCTCATAATTTCTATATAGATTCAGAAGATAGAAATAATACGATGAACGAACTGAAAAGATATGGTAAATTAGAATTGCGTGAATTAAAACTACGCCGGTTAGACGGGAAGGTGATCAGTATAATCGAGAACATTGTGGGAAGATTTGATGATGACGGGGAGCTTGTTGAAATCCAGGGATCGATGATTGATATAACGAAATTAAAAGACATTGAGACGACGCTCCGGGAAAGTGAACTGAAATTCCGATTAGTTGTTGAAGAGGCAGTTGAAATTGTTTTTACAGTCGATAAAGCCGGCTATTTTACATATGTAAATCCGGCCGGATTAAAATCTTCCGGTTACTCGCTTGATGAATTAAAAAAATTGAATTATATCGACTTAATTGAGCCGGAATATAAACAAAGAGTTGCACGAAATTATTTTAAGCAATATCTAGAAAGGAATGCGGTATCGACAACAGAATACCCCTTCAGAACAAAAGCCGGTGGGATTAGGTGGTTCAATCAAAATACGCGCTTGCTTATTGAAAACAACGATGTTGCAGGATTCTATGTGATTGCAAGAGATGTAACGGAGCGCAGAAATACCGAAATAGCGCTGAAAGATAGCGAAAAAGTTTTACGTGAATCAGAAGAACGATATCACTCACTGTTCGACAGGATGATGGATGGTGTTTACAGAAGCACACACGATGGAAGATTTGTCGATGTGAATCCGGCGATGGTGGAGATGTTTGGTTATTCAAGTAGAGAAGAAATGCTTGTCGTTGATATAAAAAAAGAACTCTACTTTTCGCCATCGGATAGAGACAGTTTATTTTTAGATACAGGCAGTGAACGGGCTGAAATATTTCGGATGCGTCGTAAAGATGGATCGGAGATATGGGTTGAGGACCATGGACTTTACGTTCATGATGAAAATGGTAATGTCATGTTTCATGAGGGAATCTTAAGAAATGTTACAGAACGTTTGCATGTTGAAAAAGCATTAAGAGAAAAAGACATGCTTGTTGCAGAAGCACAGAGGATCGGACACCTTGGTACATGGGAGTACGATATTGAGACTAAGAAAATCAATTGGTCGGATGAGATGTACAAAATTTATGGTGTAGATCGGAAAATATTTACACCAACTTTGGAATCATTCCTTCTGTTGATACATCCGGAAGATAGAGGTTCAATGGAAAGATGGATCATCGCCATTCTTGCAAACGAGAGACATGGCACATTGGAATTCCGGGTTATTTGGCCCGATCAAACGATACATTATGTTCATGGCAATGGAGAAGCAATTTTAAATTCAAAGGGTGTTATTACGAACGTTAACGGAACAGCGTTCGATGTAACTGAACGAAAACGTGCCGAAGATAAACTTCGTTTACAGGCGTCTGCTTTAGAATCTGTTGCAAATGCGATAGTAATAGTTAAACGAGATGGAACTATCGATTGGGTGAACAAAGCTTTCACCCGGTTAACCGGTTACGAGAATGGAGCTATCATTGGTCAACACACTCGTGTTTTAAAATCGGGAAAACAGGATGAATCTGTATATAAAAATCTTTGGGACACAATTCTGTCTGGCGCAGTCTGGCGGGGTGAGTTGATAAACAAGCGGAAAGACGGCTCTATGTATGATGAAGCGATGACGATAACTCCTGTTCGGGATAGAAATAATGAAATCACTCATTTCATCGCAATGAAAGAAGATATAACCGAGAAGAAGAAAATGGAAACACATATGCTTCGGTCTCAAAGAATGGAAAGTCTGGGAACGCTTGCCGGTGGTATTGCACACGATCTTAACAATGTGTTATCACCGATATTGATGGGTGTAGATATTTTACTTCCCAAAGTTACAACCGAACAAGAGCGGAAAACATTCGGAATAATCCGTTCAAGTGCCAATCGTGGCGCTAATATTGTAAAGCAAGTACTTGCGTTTGCACGTGGTATTGAAGGAGAATATTCATTAGTGCAGCCAAAGCATATTGTTCGAGAGATGATTCAGCTTATCAAAGAAACATTTCCAAAATCTATTACCGTTAAATCAGATATGCCGAAAGATATCTGGGCGATTCAAGCAGATGTGACTCAAATGGATCAAGTCTTGATGAATCTGAGCGTTAATTCACGCGATGCAATGCCGAATGGCGGTACTTTAAGCTTGAGTATGGAGAATATTATTATAGATTCTAATTATGCTCATCTACGCGGTGAAGCAAAACCGGGTCCTTATGTTGTGTTCACTGTTTCAGATACCGGATCAGGTATTTCACACGAGATTAAGGAAAAGATATTCGATCCGTTCTTCACAACTAAAGAACCTGGGAAAGGAACCGGTTTGGGATTATCGACCGTGATTGGAATTGTAAGAAGCCATAAAGGATTTATCAATCTGTACACCGAACTTGATAAAGGAACAGTTTTTAAAGTGTACATCCCTGCGGTTGAGACAGAAACTATCAAAGCAATGGAAGATGTAAAAGTTGTTTATCCACAGGGTAATGGTGAACTGATTCTCATTATAGATGATGAAGCTAGCGTGCGCGAAATATTAAAAGCTATGCTCGAAAATTACGGTTATCAAGTTATTACGGCGAATGATGGTGTGGATGGTTTGGCGCAGTTTGCGCAAAACAGCAGTAAGGTAACAGCCGTTATCACAGATTTGATGATGCCGCACTTGGATGGATCGTTGACGATACAAGGACTTCTTAAAATGAATCCCAAACTTGTAATCATCGCAACCAGCGGTTTAATAACAGAACACAATGAAGTTGGTAGGATTGAAGGAATTGTTGATGCATTCATTCAAAAGCCGTACACCACGGAAAAATTGTTGAAGACTTTGCACAATGCCTTGCAGAAAAATAAAAACTGAGACGGGTGAATGACTTGGGACTGTTTAAAAAGGTTCTCTTTTTGCTGGGAGTGAGTTCTACTCACGACCTTCAGTATAGATTCACTACGCTCAGACAGACGGTACTAATTTAAGGGCAGTTCTAAAAATTCAAAAACGCTTTGCGAACTCTGCGAATTCTTTGCGTTCTCTGCGTTTATATTTTTTAATAACATAATTTTAGGACTGCCCTTAAATCCGTTAATGAGCTTCTAACCAGTTTTTGCCTACACCGATTTCAACTTCAATGGGTACGGAAAGGGGAAGTGCATTTTTCATCTCTTCACCAATTAAGCTCTTGGCTATTAGCTCTTGGCTTTTGGCTGTTTCGAACACAAGCTCATCATGTACCTGCATTAACATGCGAATCCCGGATTTTGGATTTCGGATTTTTGAATAGATTCTTATCATTGCCAGTTTGATCATATCTGCCGCTGTACCTTGAATAGGCATGTTAATCGCCTGACGTTCCGCATTACCCCGAATGTTTTGGTTGCGACTGTTGATGTCGGGGAAATACCGTCGCCTGCCTAATAATGTGGATACATAACCGTTCCGCTTAGCTGTCTCAATCGTATCGTTTATGTACTGTTTTACTTTAGGGAATCGCTCAAAATATTTAGTGATAATTTCTTTCGCCTCGGCTTGAGGTATGTCGAGCCGGGTCGCCAATCCATACGGACCAATTCCGTACATAATCCCGAAATTAACTTCTTTCGCTTTACGCCGCATATCTTTGGAGACATCATCAAGTGAAACACCGAATATTTTTGCGGCAGTTGTTGCATGTATATCTTCACCATTCCGAAATGCCTCGATCAGTCCTTCATCATGAGAGATATGCGCCATCACCCGAAGCTCTATCTGTGAATAATCTGCAGAGATGATCACCATTCCTTTTTCACTCGGTATGAATGCTCGCCGCATCCTGCTTCCAATTTCGGTTCTGATTGGAATATTTTGCAAGTTCGGATCACTGCTGGATAAACGTCCGGTAACGGTAACCGTTTGATTATATGAAGTGTGCAGTTTACCCGTTCGTGGGTTGATTAAAGAGGGTAACGCATCAACGTAAGTGCTTTTTAATTTTTGAAGCTGTCGGAATTCGAGAAGATTTCCAATCAACGGATGCTCATGCCGTATTGTTTCTAATGTTCCAACATCGGTGGAGTAACCGGTTTTGGTTTTGCGTCCGGTGCGAAGTTTTAATTTGTCGAAAAGAATTTTACCAAGCTGTTGTGTGGAGTTAATGTTGAAATTCTCTCCTGAGAGTTGATAAATTACGGTGGTGAGATTGTCGAGTGTTTTTTCAAGTTCCTTGGAAAAATCGGCAAGAAAATTTATATCGAGCTTTACACCCGTAAGTTCCATTTCTGCCAAAACAGGGATGAGAGGAAACTCGACCTCTTCCGCTAATTGATTGAGCTTTTGCTGATTTAATTTTTCTCGGAGAAACTCGTAAAGGCGCTGAGTGAAATCAGCATCTTCATTTGAATATTCTCCAACGGTTTCGGGGTGGATATCGCGTATATCTTTCCTCTCTTTGCCGGTTCCGGTTAAATCATCGAAAGAAATCATCTTATAATTCAAATGTTCCTTAGCAAGAGAATCGAGATTATGCTGACCGTCGGGGCGAAGTATGTAATTTGCAACCATCGTATCGAACAGTTCTCCTCGAATCTGCACTCCGTGCGATGCAAGCACCAACATATCGTACTTTATGTTTTGCCCGATCTTTTTTATTTTTGGATTCGAAAAGATGGGGGAGAGGGAATCTCTTAATAAAGAAAGCGGAAGTCCTACTTCATCATAGATGTGAGATGTGGGATGTGAGATATTTGTATCTGGCATTGTTTGAGTTGAGAATAAATCGCTTTGGTGGTTACTCTCCGCTTGGAGTTTATCCCGCCGAAGGCGGGACTCTCCGCTCTCCACTCTTTGCTCACTTCTAACCGGAACATACCACGCTTCTTTTGATTTTAAGGAGAACGATAATCCAACTAACTCGGCTTGAAGCGGATTTGTTGAGGTTGTTTCTGTATCGAACACAAACTCTTTACTGTTTGCGAGTATTTTAACTAATTTATGAAATTCTTTTTCATTATCTACAAGATGATAAGTGTGTTCATCGCTTTTTATATCGGTCAACTCCGATTTTGGTAATTCAATTTCAACCGTATCTTTCTGCGGGGCAGTAACTGAAGAAACTTTTTTCAAAAGAGCTTTGAACTCAAGCTCGGTGAATAACTGAATTAACTTTTCACGATCGAACGGTTTTGCTTCAAGGTGGTGGATGTCGACATCGATCGGGACATTGCAATCTATTGTAACTAATTCTTTTGAGAGAAGGGCTTTATCTTTATGCAGTATCAATTTATCCTTTAATCCTTTTTGCAGGATATTATCAATGTGCTTATAAAGATTTTCAATTGTTTTATATTGTTGGATAAGCGGTGTTGCGGTTTTCTCTCCTACGCCGGGAACGCCGGGTACATTATCCGATTTATCGCCAATTAAACCAAGCATATCAATCACAAATTCAGGTGCGACTCCAAATTTTTCATGTACACCTTTTTCGTCAATGATTTCCCATTCGTCGCCCTGCTTACCCGGTTTGTACATTTTTATGCGTGAGGAGATCAATTGCATAAAATCTTTGTCACCTGTAACCAAGAATGTATTGATCTTCTGGCGTTCGGCTTTTCGTGCAAGTGTTCCCATTATATCGTCTGCTTCATATCCGGGCAACTCCAAGCTTGGAACATTGAATGCTCTGACGACTTCTTTCAGTTTATCCAATTGCGACGACATATCTTCGGGCATTTTTTGGCGGGTAGCTTTGTACGGTTCGTACATTTTATGCCGGAACGTCGGTTCTTTAGTATCGAATACAACCGCGATGTGTTCCGGTTTTTCATCGTTTAAAATTTTCATCAAAGTATTCACAAAGCCGAAGATAGCGCTTGTGTTTTCACCTTTCGAGTTTATAAGCGGGCGACTGATGAAAGAGAAATAAGCGCGGTAGGCAAGAGCCATACCATCGAGGAGGAATAAACGCTCTGAATTATGGATTTTAGGTGAATTTGCGACTGTCATTTTAGATTATTGAATTTTATCAGTAAATGGGGAAATTATGCTTGATTTTTTAAATTATTATCAGTATCATTTAACGATTCATCGAAGCAGGAAACGAAATCATCCCCGTGTTGTTTAATAGATATTTTATTTTTGGTTTGAGGTATATATTTATCAATTACTAATTTAGAAAATAGAAAAATAATTTCACAACAACAATTCTTGGAAGGGTACGCCATGCGTATATTATTTTTATCTTTTGTTTGTGTAGTAATATTTTTTGCATTATACACACTTTCTTATAGTTCCATTCCGCCGCATCCGCGCGTAGAGCAGATGATCAGAGACGGTAAAATTCCGGTGCCATATCATCTTATCAATCGTGCCGATGCGATGAAGCGGGGAATTAATTCGTATACACCGATCCAATCAAAAGGATTCAAGCCATATCGACAATCCAGTCTTCAAACAACAACAACTTTTAAAGCTATTGCGATCTTAATACAATTTTCCGATAACCCATCTCAAGTGGCATCCGTATTTTTTGATAGTTTGTTATATGCGGTAAGCAGTAATTCGCTTCGTGATTATTACCAAGAAGTATCATATGGAACATTAGATGTTGTGACGGTGAATTTCCCAAGTTCGCTGGGATGGATGAGTGCACCACAAGCATATAGTTATTATGTCGCAGGAAATAATGGTTTTGGAACCTATCCGCAGAACGCACAGAAACTTACGGAAGATGCGGTAGCTGCAGCTAACAGTGTTGTGGATTTTTCTCAATATGATAACAACAGCGATGGTTACGTTGATGCATTGTTTATTATTCATGCAGGACAAGGAGCTGAATATACGGGGAATCCAAATCATATTTGGTCGCATAAATGGCAGACGAGTACGCCTCAATTAGTTGATGGAGTTTACGCATATGTCTATTCGATGGAACCAGAGTATTGGGCAATACCTGGTGATATGACCTGTGGAGTATATGCACATGAAGCTGGTCATTCGATCTTCGGCATTCCTGATCTTTATGATTACGGATATGATTCGAGGGGACTTGGTCGTTGGAGTTTAATGGCAGGTGGAAGCTGGAATGGACCATCGAACCTTGGAGAATCTCCCGCCCATCCCGATGCTTGGTCGCGTTATGCAATGGGATTTGTTACTCCAATCAACATAATTTCTAATTCGACTAATGTTAACATTCCCGCTGTCAAAGACAGTGCTAAAATTTTCAAACTTTGGACCAATGGTTCTGGCAGCACAGAGTATTTCTTGGTCGAGAATCGCCAAAAAATTGGATACGACACATATCTTCGTGGGGATGGATTATGTATTTATCATGTTGATGAAACTCAATCGGGCAATAATGATCAGTGGTATCCCGGTTACACAGATTATGGTCATTACAAAGTTGCAATTGAGCAGGCAGATGGCTTGTGGGATCTTGAGAAATATATAAACTCAGGAGACACCGGTGACCCGTATCCCGGATCGACCAATAATACAGCATTCAATTCTGCCTCAACACCAAGCAGTAAGGATTACAATTTTAATAATACATCTGTTGCTGTTACGAATATCAGCAATTCGGGAATGACAATGACAGCAAACTTTTCTGTAGAGGTTTTACCACCGGAAATTGGGGTTACACCCGATTCATTGTTTGCAGATTTGTATACTGGAGACGAGATAACGCAAACTTTAACAATAAATAATACCGGAGCGGGTGAATTATCGTTTAATATCGTAACAGAAGACATTACCCTAGCCCTTAATAAATTATTCACGAAAACTGATATTTCATTTGTACATGATGGGCTTTATAAATTAAGTGGCGATAGACAGAAAGATGATGAAGTAGCAAGAAAAAACATTGCAACACCTATTTTTGGTCAATTTTCATCAGAAGCCGAAAGAAAATTCCAAACATTATCTCAAATGAACTTCCTTATTTTCCATGATGATTTTGAAAATGGTATGGGTAACTGGACTACTCAGGTATATTCGAGTGCGGATCTCTGGCATATTACACAATACAATTACAATAGTTCAACACACAGCTTGTGGTGTGGTATCGAAGGGCAATGGAACTATAATAATGGTCAAAGAATTAATAATGCCGCAATCAGTCCAACGATTGATTTACGTGGTAGAACGTTTGCCACACTTGAGTTTTATGAAAGTTATGAGACCGAACCAGGATATGACTACTGCATGGTTGATGTTTCTACAGATGGTGGTAGTACCTGGATACCATTAAGGGGAAGTTATGGATCGGCACCATCTGGCACAAGCGGTGGATGGATGTTGAGAAGTTATGATTTAACTAGTTTCACTGGATATGTAATTAAGGTTCGATACTATTTTGATACAGGTGATGCAATAGCTCAACAATATCCAGGGTGGTTTGTTGATGATGTTAATATTTATAGTAGTATTGATTGGCTAACAGTTACTCCATCATCAGGTGTTGTACCACCCGGTTCATCGATCAATATTGATTTGACATTCAGTGCTATCGAGAAGGATGGGGGAGAATACAATGCTAACATATTCATCTTAAATAACGATCCTGATGAAGATACAGTGCGAGTTCCAGCTCATATGCGTGTTACGGGTGCACCCAACATAGCACTTTCAGATACATCAATTGATTTTGGTACTGCTTTCATCAGTACCACTCACAGGGATACACTAACAGTATCGAATGTTGGAACGGATATTTTAAATGTTAGTAACATAACAATAGATAATAGTGATTACGGTGTGAGCGCTACCAATTTCAGTCTAAATCCGGGTGAGCGTCAGAATGTAGCAGTTACATTTACACCGAGCGTAGTTGGTGAACGATTAGGGAAATTAACAATCACAAGTGATGATCCTGATGAGGGAACGTTGGAAGT
>PNNN01000048.1 GCA_013824245.1 Chlorobiaceae bacterium
TGCGCCCGTAGCTCAGATGGATAGAGCGACAGCCTCCGGAGCTGTAGGTCGCGCGTTCGAATCGCGCCGGGCGTACTTCCAATTCAACATAACTTAACAATCCCGCAATACGACAGAAGTTAAGTTATCTGGTGAATTGAGAATCCCGCTGAAGTGAAACAAAAGCGGGATAAGAATTTATTAATAAAATATTTTTATCATTAAATCGGTGATCGCGAAATGTTAAAACCCAAAAAGAAACTGACCAAAACCGAAATCAAGCAAGATACCTTGTTGACTTCATATGCGAAATTAACTTCCTACTACGATACTTACAAAAAGTATGTCAATTACGGCATAACTGCGGTTATTGCGATAATTGTTGTCATTGTTATTTATGTGAACAACAAAAAAGCTAATGATGAAAAAGCCGCCACCGAGCTTGGAAAAGTTTTCTCGATTTACGATAGGGGCACAAGCGACCCTAAACAATATCAAATCGCAATAGACGGACAACCCGAGCGTGGTATAATGGGTTTGAAGGCGATTGTTGATAATTACGGCAGTACATCCTCTGGTGAAATTGCTCGGTTTTATTTAGCTCATGCTTATATGAATCTTGATAAAATTGATGAGGCGTTAAAAAACTTTGACAGCTTTAGCAGCAATAATGATATCCTTTCGGCTTCGGCAGAAGCAGGTATTGCGGCATGTTACGAAAGGAAAAATGATTATGATAAAGCCGCATCTCGCTATGAAAAAGCCGCAAAGATAGCGGCAGATCAAAACAGCACTCCCGAATATTTAAACTCTGCTGCAATATGTTACGGTAAGATTGGTGAGAAGGAAAAAGCAATCACTATTCTCAAGCGCATCAAAAAAGAATTCCCGAAAAGTCAGGTTGCGCGTGAGGTAGATCGATATATCAGTCAATTTTCTTCTTAATATCTTCAACAGATATTGATTAGCCCACTCTAAATCCAACAAAGAGTGGGTTTTTTATTTATTGAGATTGATATTAAAATTGATTACTTTGAATAACATTTCCTGTTAAACGATTCGTATTGCGATTAATGTTTTTCAATCTCAATAAAAATTTATCCCAAAATATTCTGCACATAGCAGTGCCGGCAATAGCGGGGCTTTCATCCCAGATGATTGTATCGTTGGTGAACACGTCTATGGTTGGGCGGCTTGAGAATACACACGTTCAGCTTGCAGCAATGGGATTAGGTTTCCTTGGGACAATGGCTATCACAAGCTTCTTCTCAAGCATGAGTACAGGGACGCATGTTTTAATTGCCAGAAAACATGGAGAAAACAATCCGCATGGTGTTGGCGAAGTTCTGATAAGCTCTCTCTTCCTTTGTTTCGTCCTCGGTACAATCTTCGGCGCTATAGGATATTATTCTTCGTATTCAATTATAAATTTTTTCTCCGCCAACGATGCCGTCACAGCGGCAGGGGCGGAATATATGCGGTGGCAGTTCGCGGGTTTACCTTTCTTTCTTATGATCGTTTCATACCGTGGATTCTTCTTCGGCATCGGTCATACAAAAATATTTATGATATCCGCTATCCTCATCAATCTATTCAACATCATATTTAATTATTTATTTATGTTCGGTGCGTTAGGTTTCCCAAAGCTGAATTTAGCCGGCGCCGGAGTTGGGTATACACTGAGCATGTTTCTTGGTTGGCTATTTTTCTTGTCTGTAACTTTTTTGCGTGAATATCGAAAACAATATCGGTACTATTCTCATTTTCGAATATCTAAAGAGGTGATAAACCAGATTATAAAAATCTCAATACCTGTTTCCCTGCAAAATATCCTCATTCTTTTAGGGTTCCTCGTTTTTGTTGCAATAATCGGAATTATTGGAACTGTTGAGCAAGCGGCGAGTAATGTTGTTATTAATGCGCTGTTTCTTTCCATAATGCCATGTTTTGGGTTTGGCATTGCAGCGCAAACATTGGTCGGACAATCGATAGGTAAGGGAAGTTCTCACCTCGCTCACGCGTATGGATTTGAGACTGCAAAATTGGGAACATATTTCACCATAATCATCGGAATAATATTCGTATTATTTCCACGCGCGGTATTGAATGCGCTGACCGGTGAATCTATCGTGATTGATACAGCAACTCCGATTTTACAGATTGCGGGAGTAGCTCAGATATTTTATGGCTCCGGAATAATTTTCGCGAGCGCGTTGCAAGCCGGTGGAGCAACAATTTATGTAATGTTCGTAGAAGTTATAACACATTGGATTATTTTTCTGCCACTAACTTATTTATTCGGAATAACTTTGGGTGGAGGCGCTACAGGTGCATGGTTGGCGCTTCCAATTTATATTATCGCATATACATTGATGAACTACCTCAGATTTCGTTCTGACAGTTGGTTGAAAATTCGGTTATGAGATAACATTGAAATCGATTTATAAAAAATTTAAAAAAGCGCTGTTACTTGGGACTACCGGATTTCTATTATTTATTGTCTTAGTAGTCGACATTATTCGACAGAGCGTAGATATAGAAATCGGTTGGATAGTATTGCTCCGAGAAATTTTGATAGTTATCGCTTTTGCAACTTTATTCATAATGTTGGAATCGACCTGGAAGCGAGAACAAACACCTTCAAAGAAATTAGGTTTCGCGCTTGTTTTGAGTTTGGTTGCCGCAACTGCTACTGCAATGATGTTTATCATCTCTTCGAGTGGTTTTGAAGTGAAGAACGAATATCTTTTACCGCTCGGGTTTGATACGGTTGTCTGGGCAAATCTTGCAAGCGTAGTTCTCGGTGTTACGATGATTCTGCTTGTGATGATACTTCGTGATATTTTATTTTCAAAGCGACGAAAAGGAACCAAGAGGAATTTTATAATCCTCATCATTCTCATCATCGTTTCTTCAGTTGCGACTCTGTTATACCGACCGATGGAATATGGGATTATATCAACAATACTCACATTTATCACTCTGGGAGCAATGCTCTGGAATTCTTTCCGCGTTTCTTGGATAGTTTATCTTACAAAGAGAGAAAAAATTCTAAGCATCGTGTACGGATTCTTCCTCTTTCTAATATTTATCGGCTTCGATATCATCTTAGCACGCGGACAGACGGTGGTAGGTCAATCTATATTATTTTATTCGCCCCCTCTTCAAACATTCATAAAAGAAGTGGCTCTTTTTGCAACTATATATTTCGGTATGACATTTATCAGCACCTTGTTTCATCTTCCAACAGCAGAAGCGTTCGATAGAAAAATTAGCGAGGTATCTTCACTTCACAACTTAAGTAAATTAGTAACGCAAGTTTTCGATTTCAATGAGCTGGTGGAAACCGTTACAGCCATGACCCTTCAGGTTTGTGAGGCAAAAAGCGCATGGTTAGAAATTATCACACCACATACATTAAAAAAATCGACAAATAATTCTATCGCCAACGGAAATGATATCACAATCGCCGGATTGAAAAATATATCTCAAGAAGAAACACAAATTATAATGGAAGCGATTCGCTCAACAATCCGGCAATCTGTTCTCGACCACAACAAACCAATTATTATAGAAAGCATCCGCGACGATAAGCGAACACAAGGTATACAAATGTCTGCCAATAAATTCAATTCAATGGCTATTGTGCCGCTCGTTTCTCACGAAGCTGTTATCGGTATTTTGTATGCCACAAAAGATGTTGAGTATGGTTTTGATAAAGACGATATTGATGTTATATCGGCATTTGCCGATCAAGCAACTGTAGCGATAGAAAACTCGCGGCTTATTGAAAAATCGATTGAGCGAGAACGGTTGATGCGCGAAATGATGCTTGCACAGGAGATGCAACGGAAACTTTTGCCTCAACGGATTCCCCAGATTGAAAATATTGATTTAGACGCGCTGTCAACTCCCGCGTTCGAAGTTGGTGGAGATTATTATGATTTCTTGATGATCGATAACGAACATCTCGGCGTTTTAGTTGGTGATGTATCGGGCAAAGGAGTGTCGGCGGCTTTTTACATGGCGGAGATGAAAGGAATATTTCAATCGCTCAGTAAAATTTATACTGAACCACGCAAGTTCTTGATCGAAGCTCAGCGTGCATTGATTGAAACCATAGATCGTCGTTCTTTTATAACTGTAGTCTACGCTGTTGTTAATATCAAAACAGGATTGATGAAGATCGCGAGAGCCGGGCATTGTCCTATTCTTCATGTGTCTGAATCGAAATCCGGGTACATCAAATCTACGGGACTCGGATTAGGAATGGGAAACGTAGAAATATTTGAACGGACTATCACACAAACTGAAGTTCAATTAGAAAGCGGCGATGTTGCGGTGTTTTACACCGATGGTGTAACAGAAGCCCGCCCCGACGGTGTGCCCGAATTCGGATACGAGCGTTTACGAGAGGTTGTAGCAAGTGTTTACCGGAAATCGGCAATGCAGATTCGCGATTCTCTCATCACAGCAGTTGATTCACATATGATGCATCAGCCACCCGAAGATGATTTAACAATAGTTGTATTGAAATGGAAAAAATAATATTAATATGGAGATTATCATGAGTAATTTTAAAGTCGGTATCCGAGAAAACCAAAATGTACAAGTCGTTGATCTCAAAGGTTATCTCGATGCACACACAGCACCCGAGCTGGAAAAAATATTTCAAGCTCTAATCGATAAAAAGAATTTCAATATCGTTGTCAATTGCCGAGACCTCAACTATATCAGCAGTGCAGGTTTGGGCGTTTTCATGGCATATATTGAAGATGTTAGAAAAAATAGCGGAGACATTAAGTTGTCGAATATGTCCGCAAAGATTTATAATGTTTTCGATCTGTTAGGATTTCCGCTTTTATATGATATCACATCGGATGAAGCAGAGGCGATTCAAAACTTTTGTTCGAAAAAATAATCATAAAGAAATTCTCGATGCCCAGAAAGTGATGAATTAATAGCAATGATAACATCTACATTGAATATATCGAGCAATACCGAGAAGTTGAACGCCGTCCGCGAATTTATCTCCATCGCTGCGCACAATTTCGGTTTCGACGATGAAACTGCGAGCAAAATATCGCTCGCAGTTGATGAGGCATGCACCAACATCATCAAACATGCTTACGAATATGCCCCCAATAAGGAATTGGAGATCAAAGTATTGACTAATAAACAACAGTTTGAGGTGATTATAACACATCAGGGTAAATTGCTCGATCCGAAATTAATAAAAACTCCCGACATGAAAGAATATCTTGTTCATCCGCGGCGTGGCGGCTTAGGTATTCATCTCATGCGTTTGCTGATGGATAGCGTGGAATACAAAATACGCGACGATAAAAAATGTGAAGTGCATCTTATGAAAAAAATATCGACCGCTGTGGGATGATATGGCGGCTGTGAAAGAGAAATCCAAAAATCAAATCAAAACGGAAAACGCGTTTGAGTTGACATCTTTGTTCGAGTTCAGTTCAGTTGTTAACGCGTCGCTCGATCTTAAATTTATCTTCAATCATTTTCTCCTTACCATGATGGGAAAATTTCTATCTCTTAAAGGGATAGTGATTCTCGAAAATCGTTCAAATATATTCAAAACCGAAATCGCGAAAGGCATACAAAACGATTCATCAAAAACAGAATGGAAGATTTCTAAAATCCCCAAACGAATTATTTTCATCGATAAAGAAGATAAAAGGCGTTATCATTGGATAAAAGATTTTCACACCATCGGTATTACTATGCTGATACCATTAATTGCCCGTGATCGTATTGTTGGAATCGCGGGTATTACACCCGGGAATCGGACAAAATTAACAGACAAAGAAACACTCTACATCAAATCTATAGCGAATATAGCCGCAGTCGCTATTGAAAAAGGATTGTTCATCCAAGAATTAAGTGTCGTAAATCGCCAGCTCGATAGAAAGATCCAGGAGTTGAATACTCTTTTTGAAGTGGGGAAAGAATTTAATTCTGTTTTGGAGAAAAACAGATTGATCAAACTTTTAATCTTCTCAGTGATGGGGCAAATCGGAGTTAACCGCTACTTCCTTTGTCTTGAAGAGGATGATACGATGAATGTGGTTGCTGAGAAACTTGATAGAAAAAACCATGCGGATGTCTGCGAATATATTCCATCGTTGACCAAGCCGATGCTCGTTAGTGCAATGACCGGCAAAACCGAAAGTAAGTGGCGAGGATTACTGGAAGATATCGGTATTGAAGCGGTAATACCGCTGCAACTTCAACAGCAAACAAAAGGATTGTTGGCACTTGGTGAAAAGCTGAATAAAGATATTTATACGCAGAAAGATTTGGAGTTTCTATCTTCGCTCGGCAATTTGGCAATGATCTCGCTCGATAACGTTAGATTGTTCAATGACGCGATTGAAAAACAGAAGATGGAAGATGAATTGATAATTGCGAGAGAGATTCAGAAAGGTTTACTGCCCGCAATTCTGCCAACAATTCCATCATTCGAAATTGCTGCTGTAAATATATCTTCCAAGCAAGTGGGTGGCGATTATTATGACGTAATCAAACTGAGTTCTAAACATTTCGTTATTGCAATAGGCGATGTATCGGGCAAAGGGACTCCGGCATCACTTTTAATGGCAAGTTTGCAGGCAACAATCAGAGCGTTAGTGCCGCTTGGGTTATCATTATCGGAACTGACGAAGCGTGTAAACGATCTTATTTATGAAAATACATCGAATGGCAGATTCATAACATTTTTCTGGGGGATATTAGATACCGAGTCGATGATATTCAAATATGTGAATGCAGGACACAATCCGCCGATGCTTGTTCATGTCGATGGTTCTTTAGAATTGCTTGATAAAGGTGGAATGATACTTGGAATTATTAACTCCGGTATATCTTACGCTGAAGGTGAGGTAACATTAAAGAAAGACGATTTACTTGTCCTTTACACTGATGGCGTGAATGAATCGATGAGCAGTGAGAATATAGAATTTGGCGACGAACGCCTGTGCTCATTAGTTACACAGCATCGGACTGATGATGCTAAGACGGTTCTTAATAACCTTGTTGAATCTGTTAAACTACACAGTATCAACGCCGCCCAATCAGACGATATTACGATTGTTGTGTTGAAAACAAAGAGCGCCAAGCTTGCGTGACCGTAAACGGTTCACACTGATCCGATAAAAATCTATCGCTGCGGTTTAGACATCTCTGTTCCAACTTATGCAGGGATTGAATTGGTGATAATAGATGGTATTTTTTATCATAAACTTGACAATATGAAGAACTTTTAATAACTTGCCATATCATAAAATTAGGAAAAAGAGCGGATACTTATTTGGGAAGAACCTGCAGAGTGTATTGGATTTTGTCTGCGATACAGAGTTCAACCAGCCGTGCGTAAAACATAAATGAACTACTCTGCCGTAAGCGGCGAGAAATTAAACCATTAATGATTAAATAGCATTAGCGTTCTTAAAAAAACGTTGGGAACGAGAGTAAAAAAGAATTAATGTCATATCGAATAAGCGAAGCAAAAACTCGCTACAACCTTATAGATCCCCAGCTAAAAAAAGCCGGGTGGAATCTTTCTGACCGAACGCAAGTAGGTTTTGAAATTCCTGTCGCAGGTTATGATGCTTCTCCGAGCGAAGGCGTTACTGATTATTGCCTTTACCGTTCGAATGGTGATGTACTTGCAGTTGTCGAGGCAAAGCGAACAAGCAGGGATGCAAGGGTTGGTCAGCAGCAGGTTTTGGATTATGTTACTGCAATAGAGAAGAAGCAAAGCTTCCGACCTTTTGCATTTATGGCGAATGGCGATGATATATTTTTTTGGGAAAGTGATACTACGGCACCACGCCGCATTGCCGGATTCTTCTCGCGTGATAATCTTGAAACCTTACTCTTTCTTAAACAAAACAAGCTCCCACTTAACAGTATTACAATTAATCAAAAAATTGTTGACCGATCATATCAAGTAGAAGCAATAAGAAGAATTTCGGAAGCAATTGAAGTAAAGAAAAAACGAAAAGCGCTTCTTGTAATGGCAACGGGGACGGGGAAAACCCGAACCATAATGGGATTGATTGATGTTTTCTTAAGAGCGCACGCTGCAAAGCATGTTCTATTTCTTGCCGATCGGGATGCGCTGGTTGAACAAGCACTTACAGATGGCTTTAAAGTATATTTACCGAATGAATCCCGCTCACGTATCAGGACGTATGCGACAGAAAAAAATGCACGTGTTTATGTTTCTACACTTCAGACGTTAGAAATATGTTACGATAAATTTACACCCGCAGATTTCGACCTGATAATAACCGATGAATGCCACAGGTCGATTTACAATAAATTTACTGATGTGCTTGCCTACTTCGATGGAATACAAATTGGCTTGACCGCCACTCCGGCTGAGTTTGTTGATAGGGATACATTCAAGTTCTTCGACTGCGATCCCGCCGATAAAGCCAGCGGGACAAGCGTCCATGTTCCTACGTTCCTATATACTTACGACCAAGCAGTGAAGGATGATTATCTTGCCGACTTCAATGTATATGCGGCGCAAACCAAATTTCAGCGCAAGGGAATTAAAGGCATCGACCTGAGTGAAGAGGATAGAAAATCTTTACAAGCACGGGGTATCGAGCCGGATACTATTGATTTCGAAGGAACCGACCTTGAGAGGAAGGTTACAAACAAAGATACTCTGCGGAATCAATGGGAAGAATTTATGGATGTATGCCTTAAGGATGCGACAGGACAGCTTCCCGGAAAGACAATTGTATTCGCTATTACTCACAAGCACGCAATGAGATTAGCCGAGACATTCGATGAGATGTATCCCGAACATCAGGGTAAACTTGTCCAGGTGATTGATTCGAAGATGGAGCGGGCAAGGGAATTGATCGACAATTTCAAGAAACAGGATATGCCTCGCATTGCGATCTCGGTTGATATGTTAGATACGGGCATAGATATTCCCGAAGTAGTTAATTTAGCTTTTATGAAAGCGGTGAACTCGCAGATTAAATTCTGGCAGATGATAGGCAGGGGAACACGCCACCATAAAGCATGTAAATATTTAAAGTGGCTACCGAATTCTAAAAAAGAAGATTTCCTGATCGTAGATTATTGGGAAAACTTCGAGCATTTCCAGATGATGCCGAAGGAAGATGAAGGAAAAGGACAGATCCCGGTTCTTGTTACGATATTTAATACGCGGCTTCAGAAGTTAAGTTATTTCTTCGGCGATCAATCCTGCGACAATGCAAAAAGGATAATTAAAGATTTAAGGGCAGATATCACCCGCATTCCCCTGCAATCATTTTCTGTTCAGAAAGTATTTAAAGAAGTAAGCGATGCATGGCAGGATGATTTCTGGAATTATATTACAGCCGATAAGTTAGAATTCATCCGCCTAAAGGTTGCACCATTACTTCGTTATGTCCCTGGTGTAAGACCTGCGGAGGCATTCTTCATAAGTAAAATGGAGCGATGCGGTTTAGCAAAGATACAAAAGCGAGATTTAAAGACGCACAGAGATTCAATTAGGGAAGATGTCGGTTTACTGCCGACTAACCTTGCCGAGGTTGCAGCAAGAAGAACATATGTGGATGCAATTTTAACGAATGTGTTTTGGGAGAATTTAACGCTCGCGTCGCTTGATGAAGCTAAAGAGGTACTTGCCCCGTTGATGAAATACAAACGTGATAAACCTTCCCTTGTTATAGAACTTGGCTTGGATGATATAATTGAATCCAGAAAATGGGTTATTGTACAGAAGGATTCACAGAAAATATATGTTGATGAATACCGGAAGAAGGTTGAAGCAAAAATACTTGAGATTACCCATAAGCATCCTATGATAACTAAGCTAAAAGCCGGTGAGAAAGTTGAAGTAAATGATCTCATTAACCTCGAAGCGACTCTTGAAACAGAGCTTGGTACTGATGAGATTAGTCTCGACGATGAGAACATGCTGAAAGCATTTGGTGTGCGTGTTGGAAGTTTTGTTGATTTCCTCAAGCATGTTTTGAAAATTGAAGCGCTGCCGTCTTTCGAAACAATTATACAAAAGGCATTCGATGCGTTTATACTTGAACATAATTATAACGCTGACCAATCCCGATTCCTTCGTGTGGTGCAGAGCGTGTTCCTTCAGAGAAGGAAATTAGAAGCGGCAGACCTATACGAAGAACCGTTTACGAATTTCGGTGTGAATGCAGTTGAGAAGTTGTTTGGTGAAGAAGATGTGAAGGAGTTGGTTTTGTTAATTAATAATTTGATAATTTAAAACTAATGATAAAAGAAAAAGAACACTTTAGTTTGCAGAGTACTCGTTATCAAGGTAGTAAAAGAAAACTAATCCCTTGGATGTCCACAATATTTAAGGATCTTGAATTTGAAAATGTATTAGATGTTTTTGGTGGTACTGGTGTAGTAAGTTATTTATTTAAGCTAATGGGTAAGAGCGTAGTTTATAATGATTATTTAGAGTTTAACCATCAAATAGGCATTAGCTTAATTGAAAACCAAAATGTAAGGCTAGAAACAAAAGACATAAATCATTTGATAAATAATTCCAAACTAGATAGTGGAAATCAAGGATTTATTTCATCAACATTCAAGAATATATATTATAAAGAGAATGAAAATATTTGGCTTGATAATGTGATCTCTAAAATTCACAACTTAAACAGTTATGATTCTAAAACACTCAGATATAAAAAAGCCATAGCTTTTAATGCTCTGTTTCAAAGTTGTCTAGTTAAGCGTCCGTTCAATCTATTTCATAGAAATAATCTTTCCATTCGTACTCGAAGAGTGCAAAGGACTTTTGGAAATAAAACAACATGGGAAAGATCGTTTGAAGATTTATTTATTAGATATACTAAAGAAATAAATGATTTAGTTATTCACACAAAATACAAGTGTGAAGCTATTTGCAAGCCTGTCAGTGGTTTGAATTCTAATGGATTTGATTTAGTTTATCTTGATCCCCCTTATTTAAATAAAGATGGGAAAAACGAAACTGCTAATTATTTTGATATTTATCATTTTCTAGAAGGGATTACGATATATCCTGATTGGTCGAATAATATTGACAAAGGATCAAAAAACCTAAAACTAATTAATTATAAAGAAAATATTTTTAAAAAGGATAATATCTACAACGTTTATGATTTGATGTTTGATAAATTCAAGAATTGTATAATTGTTCTTTCATACAAGTCAGATGGACTACCTTCGATTCAGTTTCTTACTAATAGATTAAAACAACTTGGGAAAAATGTAAGAATAAAGAGCCTTGACTATTCTTACTCGCTTAAAAAGAATAATAAAGACAAGAGAGATAGAGAGTTCATTATAATTGGTGTATAGAATAAATATTGTATTGAAATGAACCTTACGACAGATTTAGTCCAAGAATACTTTGGTAAACTAAAAGTTAAAGTAGTCTTGCAAAATAATATTTTTAGAGAAGCCTATATTACAGACATAAATGGTCGACCCCTTCTCTTTGCTATGACCTTATATCCCAATCTCACGATACCAGATTCATTGGAAATATGGAAAGCGGTTAAAGATAATTATTTTATTGGAGAAACTATAAAATCAAGAGGATACTCTATTGGTAAAATTAACATTTCTCAGGCACAAGCATATTGCCCAGCTTGGTTATTAAAATTAATAGGTACAAATCATTCAAGCTACGATGCTTTTGCGTATGACTTGGTTATTCAGAGCTTAAATAATAATTCTTTCATATTTGGGAAAATAATCGAAATAATAATTGATAAATCTATAAAAGATTTAGTAAGGTACAAATTGGAAAATAATGTTAAAGTAGATGCGCTGAATGAACTTCTTCGAGATATTTATAACAAATCAAAAATTAATAAAGAACCCATAATGTTTTTTTAAGACAACTCAAGGCAGATATATATGTCAAATTCTTTAATAAAATATATAAGTGTGTACCGATTCCAATTCATAATCGGAATACTTATAGTATTGTTAAGTATAACATTAATATACTATTTTAGTTCAATACCCAATTCGAAGTTAGGAATTATTGCTGGGGGTATTTCTGCGAGTATGATAGTCGCAATTATCCAATATATGTTTTCCCTAAAAGAGTACAAATATTTTAGTGAAATAAAAAAGCTAGATATTAAAAAAATATTACCAAGCAGAGATGAAGAATTATTTTATAATGCTTTAATAAAAAAATCAAGCAAAGAGATTAAGGTCATGGGGGTGACAGCACTTAGGATGATGCAGGATTTTGCTTCAGAGAGTAGTCCACGTGAAGATAAGAAAGTTCTCCTATCAGCACTTGCCAATGGAGTCAGTGTCCAAATACTACTTCCTCAAAAGATTTTTTTATTTAGCGATGAAGATAAAATTAAACATGATCAATCAACGGAAATATTAAATAAACTGAAAGATAAATTTGATAATCTTGAGGTGCACTATTTCGACCATGTTCCTACGCAAAGTATATTTTTAGTTGACCAGAATTGTATACTAGGCCCTGTCTTTAGCAATTATGCAAGTAAAGATACGCCATGTATATATATGGGGGTTAATAATGAGTTTGCACGGAAATATCTTGATTATTTTAAAGAAGAATGGAACAAAAATAAATGAATAATATTCTGATCAAAACTTTCCCACGTATCCATATTACATTGATTGGTATGAATGAAGGCGGATTTCGAAGACACGGGGGAATAGGCTTTTCAGTTTCTGAGCCTTGTATGGAATTGAGAGGTTTTGAATCAAAAGAATTTCATATCGATGATAATAGAAAAATTAAATTAGAATTTATAGAATATAGAAGACTAATTGAATCATTAAATAATTTATATACTGAAAATAAATTTAACAAAAAGATATCTATAACTATTGACGGTGAAGTGATACCACATTATGGATTTGGATCAGAAACTGCTTTGCGATTGGCTAGTTTAGAAATGCTCTCACTTATTAATAATTACCAACCTGATAAAAATGAGTTAATTCATTTCTCTGGTAGAGGGGGCGTATCAGGTATAGGTATAAATACCTATTTTAATGGTGGTTTCATTTTGGATAGTGGCGTGAAAGGAATATTTGAAGAATACAAACCTTCAAATCAATTAGAAAATAGGAAATCTCTGCCATTATTGATACATAGACAGGAAACTGAAAATTGGGAATTAGGTCTTTATGTGAATTCAGATATTAAATCACTCAGTGAAGTGGAAGAGACGATATTCTTTCAAAATTCGTGTCCAATCTTAGATTATGAAGCATACGAAATACTTTATGTTAGTGTTTATGGTTGTTTATCTGCAGGTATAGAGAAGGATAAAATTGGTTTTTGCAATGCCATAAATAGAATTCAAACAACTAAATGGAAAGCGCTTGAACGTAAGTTGTATAATAATTTAATTAATGAAAATGAAAAATCATTATTTATTGCTGGAGCAACAGCAGTTGGAATGTCAAGTTTAGGTCCACTTCTATATTTTTTCTCTGATAAATCTATCGAGGAAGTCATTAGCCAAGCCAAAATCATCGGTTTGAAAGGTAGGTTTTATAGAAGTTCTATGACTAATTATGGTCGAGTGATACAGTATGAATGAGATAGTCTTTGTTACTTCTAATAATGAAAAACTTGCTAATGTTCGCTACCTCAGCAGGAATTATGATGTGTTTATAGCAAAACAAAAGTATTACGGTGTAGGATATAAAGAGCCCCGAGTTTGCGATAGGCAAGAACTATTTGATAAAAGCATTCAAGACGCACGCGATAGATGGCAAAAATATGTTTCTGGAGCTGAAGAAAAGATCTTTTTCATAGAAGATACTTCGGTTAATATTCCTGCACTCGCAAAGGGGGATAAAGAGTTTCCAGGTCTTGAGATTAAATACTGGATGAAAGAGAACGATTTTTATTCAATAGACCAACAGTTAAAAAATGCTGGGAATAATAGAAAGGCAATTGTTAGATCAGATGTTGCTCTTGTATTTTCAAGTAGTTTAGAAAAAAGAATTGGAAAACCCTACGAGATATTTACATCTCAAGTGGAAGGTAAAATAGTTGATGAAGAAATAAATATTAAAACACAACCATACTATTGCTGGTTAAACGATAAGACCTTTAATAAATGGTTTGTTCCAGATACTTGTCAAATGCCATTAAGCGCTCTACCAATTGAGGTAGCTGATAAATATGATTTCCGTAAGGGCTCAATTTTAAATATGCTGACATTTTTAGAGCAACAGGGAATCATCAAAAAGAAATCTTATCGATCATCACCAAACATACAGTTAAGTTTTTTTTTACCTCCTGTATTTATTATCACTGGACCTACTTGTGCTGGTAAAACAACGATTGCAGAATATTTATTAAAAGAGTTTAATTACTACCACCTAGAAGCAAGCGATTTTATGTATGTCAGATATCGTGAACATCATGGGACGAATTCATTAATTAAAATAGCTGACTTTGCAGAACGAGCTCTTTTGATTGATCCTGGTGTAGTAGTTGACCAGATAAATAGAATCTTAAAGCAAAATACAGGAATACCAAAAGTAATTACAGGCTTAAGGTCTCCTAATGAGATTGAAGAATTTATTAAAAAATATGATAATGAATTTCCTATTGAAGTAATTTATATAGATGCTAGTTTTGAAAATCGCTACATCAGAAATCGAATAAGAAATAGGGATCAGGAAGCTATTAGTAGAGAAGATTTTAAGTTGTTGGATGACCAACAACAAAGAATGGGATTAAGTAGTATATTATCAACTTATAATGGTAATGTTGTTGAAAATAATTCTTCTAAGAGAGATTATTATAAAACATTTTTAGATAAATATCGGGATAAGATATCAAAGAGATCAGATAAGGCAATTCTTGGGAGAAAATTAGATTTACTAAGTTTAGGAAAAAACTTAGAAGATATAATAATATTATCACTTTATAGATCAGACAATAAAATATATTACACAACAACTCAAATATCACATCTTATCGAGAATCATTTTTCAACTATTGTAAAAAATAAGAATAATATTAGCCGGTATTTTAATCAAAATTACTACCCCTATTATGATATAATAAAAGAGAAGGGGAAAAATTTGTACCGTTTATCCCAAACTGGTCTTTCAAGAGCTCGATTGTTAGATATTATTGAAAAAAAGAATTAAATGGTTATTATCAACAATGGAACGAACACACATGCGAAACATTATCCCCTGTGAAAGAGAAAACACAAAAGGGATTGAAGAGTATAAATATGATAGCAAATATAAATGTTAACTGATCCAATTTTGAAAAATAAAGTCGATTCCCTTTGGGACAAATTCTGGTCCGGGGGAATCGCTAATCCTATCACTGCCATCGAGCAGATGTCTTATCTAATATTCCTCAAGCGGTTAGAGGATATGGACAATGCACGCGCAGCAGCAGCGAAGAGGAAGAATGAAACTTACCGCTCATTGTTCCATGGCAGTAAGGAATGCCGCTGGTCGTACTGGAGTCAATTGCCGGGTGATCAGATGTTGAAGCATGTGCGGGATACGGTGTTTGATTTTCTCCGCAACCTCGGTAGTGAAACAAGCTCGTTCACTCAGTACATGCAGGATGCTGTCTTCATCATACCAAAAGCATCGTTGCTGCAGGAGGCGGTAAAGATTATAGACGATATGCACATCAGTGAACAGAATATTGACGTGCAGGGTGATCTTTATGAATACCTTCTCATGCAATTAACTACAGCGGGGAAGAACGGACAGTTCCGCACCCCGAGGCATATCATAAGAATGATTGTGAAGTTGGTTAACCCGAAAGTCGGTGACCGCATTTGCGACCCCGCCGCAGGTACGGGCGGATTCCTTGTGAATGCTTATGAACATATTCTTGAATCGAATACAAGTGCCGATGTGCTTGAATATCCGCCTGAGGCGGACGGAGGCAAGCCGCATCATCTCATCGGCGATAAGATTGCCGATAAGAAGCTTTTGAAATTCCTGAAAAGTCAGGCGCTTACCGGCTACGACTTCGATTCTACTATGACGCGAATCGGAGCGATGAATCTGATGCTTCACGGAATTGATAATCCCAATTTCCGTTATATGGATGCTCTCTCGAAAACTTTTAAGGAAAAAGAAATATACGATGTAATCCTTGCCAACCCGCCGTTTAAAGGTTCTATAGACAAGAGCGACATCAACGAGCGGTTTAGTGTGAAGACAACTAAAACGGAGCTTCTTTTTATTGAATTAATGTACGACCTGCTTGTAACAGGCGGACGCTGCGGTGTGATTGTTCCCGATGGTGTTTTATTTGGAACGAGTAACGCTCATATCGAGACG
>PNNN01000060.1 GCA_013824245.1 Chlorobiaceae bacterium
GGAAAAGGCTGAGAGGAGATTGCGGCTACCAATGTTCTCAAATGGATTCTTCAATCATTCACCAAAGTAAACCATTCCTCTCCACGACTTGTCCTGATTGAAGGGTAATGCTATTCGAAACGTGTTAATAACCATCACAAAACGAGCCCGGTTCAGTCTTCGACTTCGTTCATTCCGTCTGTCGACGGAATTCACTGTGCTCAGACGGACAGAGTTCTTTTGCAATTCTCAAATAAATTTTCGATTTTGTGCTTCATCAATTAAAATGAGATAAATGTCTTGGAAACGCGAAAAAAAATATTATTCATTTCACACGATTGCTCACTCACCGGAGCGCCGCGCGAATTACTCCTAATCGTCAAACATCTCGATAAAACAAAATACGAGCCGGTGGTTGTTGTTGGTAACGACGGACCTCTTCGTAAATATTTCGAAGAACATGCAGAAGTTATCGATCAGAAACTGTTCTGTCGGGGCATAAAATATATACGTGAAATCGGCGCGGCATTTAAACGCTTCTCGCTCATCAAACGCCTAAAACCCGACCTCGTCTATTGCAACACTATCATGACATCGAAGTGGCTTCTCTACGCGAAACTATTCGACATCCCCACGATAGTTCATGTCCATGAACTCTCATACGTTTTCGATTCTCTCTCATCTTTTGATAGATATCTGATACATAATTATACCGATCTTGCCATATCAGCATCAACTGCCGTGCGAAAATATTTATTAACGGTTTCGGCTCTCAATCCTGCAAGCATAGTTGTGTTTCATGAATCAATTGAAATTCCGGGTACGGTACTTCCCAGAAACTCATCACTCAGCGCTCTGCTCCGCTTTGAAGAAGGAACTGTTGTTGTAGGTATGATGGGTAGAATAGCTCGTATGAAGGGGAGCGACCTTTTTTTAGACGTTGCCAAGAAAATCAAAGAGTCGCTTTCGCAATCTATAAAAGTGAAATTTATAATTATCGGCGGAACGCCGCACGTTGAAGGACGCTTCAATGAATGGTTGGAAGATGAAATTGCCGAAAGCGACATCAAAGATGATTTTACAATAACCGGATCAAAAGAAAATGTCGATCAATATCTTTCGTTGGTCGATATTTTTGTTCTACCGTCACGTGAAGATTTATTTCCACTCGCGATTTTGGAAGCGATGGCAGCTTCAAAGCCGATTGTTGCTTTCGCAGTTGGCGGCGTACCGGAAGCAATAGGCAGCCAAGCCGGCTTTCTTATAGAACCCGAAAATGTAGATGCGATGAAGGAAACTATTATTAAACTTATTAATGATCCCGATTTGAGAAATAAGATGGGTGCGGAAGCACGCAAACGTGTTGATCTTGATTTCAATATTGAACGTAATATTCCTCGGATAGAACGAATAATCGAATTAGCTATTCAAAGTGGAAGGGTAAAATGAAATAGCGGTTATTCATTTTCCTCCTGATCGTACGGTGGTAATTATACCATACCATGTTGAGCGCAAGTCGAAACATGGCGCAAGTCGAGTCTTCGACTTCGTTCGTTCCCTTTTACGACGGAACTCACTGCGCTCAGACAGACTGGGTGTCATCCTGAGCGATCCTGAGCGAAGGCGAAGAGCGAGAGATGAAGACCGAAGCGTGAGTGCCAGTCGAGTCTTCGACTTCGTTCGTTCCGTCTGACGACGGAACTCACTGCGCTCAGACAGACAACACTTTGAATAGCAATTTAATGCCGCTTTTTTTATATTATCATCATCCATTATGAATTATTATTTGCTTATTAAAACTCATAACTCATAAATTATTACTCACTACTAACAATTCAACATATACAAATGGCAACAGCCCTTATCACAGGAATCACGGGACAAGATGGCTTTTATTTGACCGATCTGCTGATTCGCAAAGGATATAAAGTCATTGGTTTGCGCCGTAAAACTTCTTCCGATCAGGCAAATATCTTCAGTAAGTATGGGAAAAATATCGAATTCATTTATGGAGATTTGCTCGACACTTTTTCACTGGCGGAAGCGATTAAGAAGCATCAACCGGACGAAATTTATAATCTCGCATCGCAATCTTATCCCGGCGAATCATGGCGGCTCGCTATTGAAACCGGAGAGATCACTGGGTTGGGCGCTCACCGTTTGTTCGAAGCTGCAAGACATATTAAACCTGATTGCCGTGTTTATCAGGCATCGTCATCCGAAATGTTCGGCGATCCTAAACAGGTTCCTCAAAACGAATCTACACCTTTTAATCCGATGAACCCGTATGCCGCTTCGAAAGTTTACGCTCACAATCTTGCGCAGATATACCGGAAAAGTTATAACATGTTTATATCGTGCGGTATATTGTTCAATCATGAAAGTCCACATCGAGGCATGCACTTTTTAACTCAAAAGGTAACATATGGTGCCGCGTGTGCTAAGTTGGGTATAAAAAATTCAACCGTACTTAATGAAGTTGGTGAACCGATGGTGAAAGATGGCAAGATCGCTCTTGGCAATCTCGATTCGAAACGGGATTGGGGTTATGCCGCCGATTATACAGAAGCCATGTGGCTGATGCTTCAACAAAAGCAAGCTGAGGATTTCGTTATCGGTACTGGTCAGGCAAGGACAATTAAACAATTTTGTGAGGAAGCGTTCTCTTTTGTCGGTTTGAAGTGGGAAGATTACGTTATGGTGGATCAGCGTTTTGTGCGACCTACGGAAACCGGACCCACCATTGCCGACGCGTCTAGAGCAAGGAATATTTTGGGATGGAAACCGAACACCTCGTTTACCGAGATGGTGGGGGTGATGGTGAATAATCATCTCAATAAACTCAAAACTCAATTATGAATTGAACATTTTTTAAACATAAAAAGATCATAAGAAAATCAAAATGAAAAAAGCATTAATCACAGGCATAACCGGTCAGGATGGATCGTATCTCGCTGAATTATTATTGGAAAAAGGATATGAAGTTCACGGCATCATCCGCAGGGCAAGCACATTCAATACATCAAGGATAGATCATATCTACACCGATCCGCATCTGAACGGTGTCAGATTTTTTCTTCATTATGGCGACATCAGCGATTCAACAAATCTTATTAAGTTGCTTTACAATCTCAAACCGGATGAGGTATATCATCTCGCGGCGCAGAGCCATGTGCGCGTCAGTTTCGATATCCCGGAATACACAGGCGATGTAACGGCGCTTGGAACGGTAAGAATCTTGGAGGCAATCAGGGAAACCGGAATTAAAACCAAATTTTATCAGGCATCGAGCAGTGAAATGTTCGGAATGGTAAGAGAAGTACCGCAGAAAGAAACCACACCGTTTTATCCCCGCAGTCCGTATGGTTGTGCAAAAGTGTATGCTTACTGGATTACAGTGAATTACCGCGAAAGTTATGGCATCTATGGTTGCAACGGCATTCTCTTCAATCATGAATCTCCGCGACGCGGCGAAACATTTGTTACCCGAAAAATCACACGGGCATTGGCACATATCAAAGCCGGTTTGCAAGATTCTCTTTATCTCGGAAATCTCGACGCTAAACGCGATTGGGGATACGCGAAGGAGTATGTTGAAGCTATGTGGCTGATGATGCAGCAGGATAAACCCGAAGATTTGGTAATCGCAACAGGTGTAACTCACACGATAAAAGATTTTCTCGATGAGGCGTTTTCTTATGCAGGGGTTGATTGGAAAAAATATGTAAAAGTTGATCCACGATATTATCGTCCGGCGGAAGTCGATCTTCTTATCGGTGATTCATCAAAGGCGAAACAAAAACTTGGCTGGCAGCCGAAGACGACATTTAAAGAGCTTGTACGTTTGATGGTTGATGCCGATTTTGAATTGCTAAATAAAGAACGCCATCTATCAATAAAAATCTAACCCAAAACTCCCTCTCCTTTGAGGAGAGCGTTGGGGTGAGGTCTATGAAAAATAATTCAAAAATATATATTGCAGGGCATACGGGACTCGTCGGTTCTGCCATTGTCCGCAAACTCAAAGAGAAAAGTTATACGAATCTACTGACGATGGAATACCCGTCATTAGATTTATCTCGTCAAAACGATGTTGAAGAATTCTTTCTTAAAGAAAAACCGGAGTACGTTTTTCTTGCCGCGGCTAAAGTCGGCGGTATACTTGCAAATAACACATACAAAGCCGATTTTATATACGATAATCTTGCTATAGCGATGAATGTAATTCATTCCGCATATAAATACGGCGTGAAGAAACTTCTCAACCTCGGTTCTTCCTGCATCTATCCGAAACTTGCGCCGCAACCTCTGAAGGAAGAATATCTCCTGAGCGGATATCTTGAACCAACAAACGAACCTTATGCCATTGCAAAAATTGCCGCTATTAAATTATGCAGATACTTTAACGAACAGCACGGTACAAATTATATATCTTTGATGCCGACAAATCTATACGGTCCGAACGATAACTTCAATCTTGAAACGGCGCACGTTTTACCTTCTTTAATCAGAAAATTTTATCTCTCTAAATTACTATCGGAAAAGAAGTATGATATTATCAGGAAAGATATTGAACGATGTCGATTAGGTTTTAATTACGATGTTGAATTGAAAAATAAAGATGATACAACGATTATTCAGGTGATGAATAAGTTGGGTATTTCAGCGGAGGCAGTAACTTTATGGGGAACCGGTTCGCCATTCCGCGAATTTCTTTTCGTAGACGATTTAGCGGATGCCGCGGTCTATCTGATGGAAAATTATGAATACAAAGATATCGGTGAACTTGTAAATGTGGGAACAGGCGTTGATTCAACCATTCGAGATATAGCAACGACTATAAAAAATGTCGTTGGTTTTTCAGGTGAGATCAAATGGGATTCATCTAAGCCGGATGGAACACCGAAAAAATTGTTGGATGTAAGTCGATTGGAAAAATTAAATTGGAAGGCAAAAATATCACTTGAAGATGGTATCCGTCGAGCGATCGACTGGTATACTTCGCGGCAACTTTGAGGTGAAATGGACCCTTCGATCTCCATTGTTACTCCATCATTTAATCAAGGAAAATTTATTGAAGCGAATATACAAAGCGTGCTGCGACAAAACATTCCGAACGTAGAGCATATAATTATTGATGGCGGGTCGACGGATCAAACAATCGAAATTTTAAAACGCTATACTCATCTCAAATGGATATCGGAAAAAGACAGTGGGCAAACAGAGGCGTTGAACAAAGGTTTTCGGATGGCAACTGGTAATATTATCGGGTGGCTTAACTCAGATGATACATATTGTCCTTCCGTGTTTCAATTGGTTGCAGAATATTTTAAAAACCCGGAAGTGAATGTGCTATGCGGCGATGGGTTTGAAATTGACGAAGTGGGAAAAATTACCCATCCGCTTTCATCAGCAAATTCAAATCCCGAAACATTGATACGGTACTGGAAGTGGAAATATGAATTTGTTCAGCCCGCATTTTTTTTCCGCAGAAATGTTTTCGAAGAGATTGGTTATCTGGATGAAAAATTATATTATGCTATGGATTATGACTTTTTCATCCGCTTGGGATTGCGCTATCCATTTAAATATATTTCTGAACCATTGGCTAATCTTAGGATGTATCCGGAATCGAAATCCGGAAGAAATGCCAATAAACTGATCCCCGGATATATCAGGGAGATGCAAAAAGTTTCTATGCGCTATTGGGGAAATGTCCGTTGTTTAAAGTATTATAGTTACCTTGGTTCCTTCGTAGGTGCGTTGTTTTTTTCAGTTTTGAAAAATGTATTTTTTACTCGAACATCCAAATCGAGGGCATCAGTGAAAAAGTTTATTAAAGTGTCTGATGGAAATTGATGTAGTCATTATCGGTGCCGGTGTTGTTGGACTTGCCTGCGCGGCTGAGAGTGCAAAGCGTGGTTATTCCACTTTGATTGTTGAACGACACGAATCATTCGGTCAAGATACAAGCAGCCGGAACAGCGAAGTTATTCACTCAGGTATTTATTATCCGCCCGGTTCTCTTAAAGCACGATTGTGTGTTGAAGCTAATCATAACATTTATAATGAATGTGATCGCGCTGGTGTATGGACACGAAAATGCGGTAAGTTGATTGTTGCCATTGTGGCCGAAGAGCAAGATCAACTTGAAATACTTTACCGGCGTGGGATTGAAAATGGGGTGGAGGGATTGCAACTTCTTACACAATCGATGGCAAATAAAATAGAACCTGAAATAAAATGCTTCTCAGCTATTTATTTGCCGAGCACCGGAATTATAGACTCACATCAACTGATGAAGTCATACATCGTTGAAGCAAAGGAGAATGGTGCCGAGATTGGCTTCGGTATTGAGTTCGTAGGTGGTGAGAGAAAAAAAGGACAGTATAAGTTACATATGAAGGATACGAACGGGGAAGTTGTCGAGATTGAATCGAAGTATGTTATCAATTCTGGCGGACTTTTTGCAGATAAAGTTGCAGAACGTTTCGGTATTGACATCGACAAAGCGGAATACCGGCTTCATCATAATCGCGGACATTATTATTCAGTCTCAGGATTAAAGAACAATATAATTTCGCATCTTATTTATCCGCTTCCGCATGCGCACTTGGTTAGTATAGGTATTCATATGACGATAGATAGATCGGGCAGAATGAAACTGGGACCTGATATGGAATATTTATATGATTCGATCCCGGAATCGGAGTGGTATAAGTTTGATGATTCACGAAGGGAAAAATTTTTCAATTCCGTACATCGTTATTTTCCATCGCTTAAGTTAGATGATTTATCTCCAGATCAGGTCGGAGTTCGTCCCAAGCGCAAAGGTTCTGAGGATAATATTAAAGATTTTATTATCAATGAAGAAAGTGAAAAAGGTTTACCGGGTTTGGTGAATCTGATTGGAATTGAATCACCCGGATTAACATGTTCCCGCGAAATTGCACGTGAAGTTTTTAAAATTCTTAACAATTAATTTTTTAAGATGATGAACTCAGAATATAATCCGCTTGTCTCGGTAATCGTACCGGTAAAAAATGGCACCGCAACTTTGGCAAATTGTCTCAAAGCAGTGCGACGTTCGTACTATAAGAATTTCGAGATCATAGTCGTGGATGATCATTCAACCGACGGATCGGGGGATGCAGCACGATCTTATAAATGCACCGTGATTGAAGTTGCCAATGGAAAAGGAGCCAATAATGCCCGCAACATCGGAGCTGCGCAGGCGAAGGGAGATATACTGATGTTCGTTGATGCCGATATAGTAATTGAGCGCGAGACGATGCTCGAAATTGTTGAAACACTCGAAGAAAATTATTTAGATGCTGTAGTTGGCATTTATACGGCAAAACATAGGCACGAATCGTTTGTCAGTCAGTACAAAAATTTATGGGTAAGATATTCATATATCAAAAGTCCGCCGGCAATCGATTGGCTGTTCGGATCGATATCCGGGATTAAGCGAAAGTCGTTTGAAAAATTAGGCGGTTTCAATGTTGAGCTTTTAGCAAAGCACGGGCATGATGATATCGAATTGGGTAAACGTGCCGCACAAGCCGAGTTAAATATTGTGCTCAATATGGATATCGAAGTCGAGCATCTTAAAAGGTACACAATCGTCTCGTTCATTAAGAATGAATTCCATCGCAGTATGGGATTTGCCGCGCTCGCAATGCAATTCAAAGAAACTACTCAATCTATCACAAAAGGTTTTGTGAATGTCTACCCCGAATTTGTAATATCAACGCTTTTTTCATTCGTTGTAGCGACAATTTTTATCTTAGGTTTGTCAGGATTATTAAACAAATGGTGGGCAATCGGGGCGGCGGTATTCTATTTCATACTCAATATAAGATTCTTGAATTATTTAGAGCAGGTGCGCGGATTATTTGCCATGATTGTGATGATACCATTTTTATTCCTCGATCATCTTGTCTGTTTTGTCGGCAGTGTAATCGGAAGCATCAAGGGTTTGTTGAAAATCAAGAATAATAAATTCACAATTTAAAATTATAATGATAAGATTTATGGTTGATATTATTCGACGTCAATATCTTAAATCTTATATCCGAAATCCGAAATTGTTAAAAAATGCTCGATGTAAATGAAATATTTTACAGCATTCAGGGCGAATCAACACATGCCGGCAGACCTTGTGTGTTCGTGCGACTGTCTTATTGCAATCTTCGTTGCACATTTTGCGATACAAAATACGCATTCGAGAAAGGTGAAATTCTTTCAATCGATTCGATTATAGAAAAAATCCAAACTTTCAATTGTAAATTGGTTGAGATAACGGGGGGTGAGCCGCTGTTGCAGGAATCTTCAAATGATCTGATGAAAATATTATGTCGCGATGGTTATGAGGTGTTATTGGAAACAAACGGCAGTGTGGATATTAGTCGGGTTGATCCAAGCGTTAAAAAAATTGTTGATTTTAAATCTCCTTCCAGCGGTATGGAAAATCAAAACATGTGGGAGAATGTGCAATATTTAAAAGCCGGTGATGAAGTGAAATTCGTGATAGCTGATCGCGCAGATTACGATTGGGCTAGGGAAAAAATTAATAAGCATGGGTTGATAAATTCTGTTGTTATTTTAATGAGTCCTGTGTTTGGTAAACTTGAACCGGAAAAACTTTCAGAATGGATATTACACGATAAGTTGAATGTGAGATTTCAATTGCAGCTGCATAAATATATTTGGAATCCTGAAAGAAGAGGAGTATAGTGAGTTATGAGTTATGAGTTGTGAGTTATGAGTTATGAGTTGTGAAGGATGAATAATCGAAAAATGAAATCCGAAATTGCTGTTGTGCTTGTCAGTGGTGGTATGGACAGTTGCGTAACTGCCGCTATCGCGAATCAAAATTATGAAATGGCATTCCTTCATCTCAACTATGGTCAACGCACCGAGAAACGTGAACTCAAAGCTTTCAATGACATCGCTGAATATTATACAGTTGAACGGCGTTTAACCGTATCTACAGAACATTTAAAATTAATCGGAGGATCGAGTCTTACAGATTCATCACTTATTGTTCCAAAGTCCGATCTTGAGCGAAAAGATATACCTTCGTCATACGTTCCGTTCCGTAATGCAAACATACTTTCTATCGCAGTCAGTTGGGCTGAGGTGATTGGTGCTGTAAAAATATTTATCGGCGCAGTTGAAGAAGATTCTTCAGGTTATCCCGATTGCAGGCGCGAGTTTTATGATGCATTCAACCGGGTGATAGACCTTGGCACCAAACCATCAACAAAGATTAAGATTGAAACACCAATTATACATCTCTCCAAATCCGAAATAGTTAAATTAGGAGTTAAGTTGCAAGCTCCGTTCCATCTTACATGGTCTTGCTATCAGAGTGAAGATAAGGCATGTGGTATTTGCGATAGTTGTGCTCTTCGCCTGCGTGGGTTCAAAAAAGCCGGTATCGAAGATCCAATTGAATATCTCACAAAACCTATAATTCTTTAAGAATTCACCAACTATTTCTCCTCTCGGGAAGCCATCTTGCATTTAATCACACGATTTGTGCGCTTAGTTAAACCTCTCTTGACATTATCGATCAAATTTATAAAATTGATCTACCATAAATATTGAAAGGAGTAAATGAATGAATTATTTGAAACTGGTTGTTACGATCCTATTTCTAGTTCTTGTTGTAGGAACGTTATCGTTTTCGCAAGCACTACATGCACCCGAGAACATCAGCGTCAAATCAGGTGAATATGGAGGTTCGTTTTTAAGTTGGGATACAGTTGGTGGAGCGATGGGTTACATTATCCATAAATCAATAGACAATTTTCCATTTGCACGTATTGCTGCGGTTCACCGCAACGTTTTTATTGATTGGTGGGTTTTCCCCGATCATCTTTATAAATATTATATTACCGCGTTTCGTATGGTCGATATGCGGATGGAAGAAAGCACATCAAGCGATACGGTTACATTCGCCTATGGGTTGCGCCATCCGCCTCTACCCGGGCAGGGAATTATTGGTGGAAGAGTTTCAGATGATATAACCGGACTTCCGTTGAGAGGGGCAGTTGTTAGAATTTTCCAACCAGGGAAATTGTGGGCTGAAAAAACTCATACCGACACCGGGGGAATATACTGGGCAGCAATCGATACCGGAAAATATATTCTCCGCGCCGATAAATATGATTACTTCGGCGAATGGTTCGATAATGTTTTACATGTCGACAGTGTTACGGTTGTTAATGTTCACGAAGACTCTCTTTCTATCGCCAATTTTGCGTTGCGCCATATTCCCGTTCCTGAAGTCGTTACCGTTAGCGGCATTGTTACCGATAGTTTGAATAGTCAGCCGCTCGCACAAACATTCGTAGCATTCTTGCGTCCTCATCGATGGTTGCGTGAACTGCAAGTTGTAACCGGGTTGTTTGGCGGCTTGCCGATGGAATGTGTCGATCTTCCCGGATTAGGTCGTCTCTTCGGTGTGGTATGGATGGGTAAAACCGATGCAAATGGTGTCTATAGCGCACGTGTGATTAAAGGATTGAAGTACATCGCTCTTGCTTTTAAGCCGGGCTATGTTGCCGAGTTTTATGACAACAAATATATTCCTCTTACTGCAGATCGCTTGAGATTTATGAGCGATACAAGTGGGATCGATTTTAAACTTCTTTCAAATCCAATTGCTGTGAACACACTAAATGGTTCGGTGGTTGATTCGTCCGGAACGGGAATTCCATCGAATGTTATACTCTATCGGAAATCTATATTTGGAAGAATTCCGGTACGATTCACAATGACTGATTCGCTTGGTAATTTCGAATTCAATCAACTTGTCGATGGTGTATTCTATGTAAAAGCATTCCCGGTTGATGCGTACTCGCCGGCATGGTACAGCAAGTATGATTGTGGAGCGCGTAATTGGCGGTTTGCTGATACGATCAATATAACGGGCGACGTAACAGGAATAGATGTATGCGTGAAACCAGTTCCGCGACTTGGATTCGCGCGTATTGCCGGTTATGTAAATCGAGGTGGCGGAAATTTGATGGCTGCAACTACAGAACAAGCTGTAACAGTCTATGCTGTCTCTACCGCGACTAATCAGATTGTTGGATATGATGTGTCGGAAGACGATGGTTCTTACTCAATTGAAAATCTTCCTGCCGGTACTTATTCAATAGTGATCGACAAAGAGGGTTTAACTGCAGTAAGCGAACCTATAATCACTGTTGATGAAACAAACAATTATGAAGTTGCTGACGCCACCGTTTCAGTTGTGTCCGATCCTACATCGGTTGAGGAACAAGCTGTATCGGTTCCGGCAGTTTTCAAACTCTATCAAAACTATCCGAATCCGTTCAATCCTTCAACCCAGATTCGGTTCGATTTGCCGAAGTTAAGTTCGGTTGTTTTGAAAGTATTCAATCTTATCGGTCAGGAAGTAGAGGTTTTGGTGAATAAATATTTAGCCGCCGGAACTCATACTGTAAAATGGAATGCTCAAACAGCCGGTACAGGCATATATTTCTTCAAGATCATCGCGACACCTGCTGACGGAAGCGGAGCCCGATTTACAGAGGTTCGGAAGATGATTTATCTGAAATAGAATACCGCGAATTTTAATCGTATTCACCAATTCCCCTGTGGATTCAGTTCTGCAGGGGATTTTTTTTGAAATAAACTCAAATTGTTTTCCGCAGCGGCATTCAAATGTAACGATATTATATATGTGGAGGGTCGTTAATGGACAGTATTGTGGATTAGGTTAATACTGAGAAAGTAAATGGGAGTATTACTTTCTTCCTCAATGCCTCGGAGAATATTCGGGGCATTTTTTATTTTGAAACATATGGATTTTCTTTAATATAAAACCGCCACTTCTTTTCTGTCGCACTGGTGATACCGATTCGTGTTGATGAACCGATTTGATTTCTTGCAATCAATTCACCTCTTGCAATAAAAATATCATCCTGACGCAAATCAGTTCCATTTTGTTCGCGTTTTATATTGAATGCTTCACAAAGTTTTGCCGGTCCGTTGGTAAGATTTAATAATTTTCCATAACTCCATCTATCCATCACTCCATCAATCCATTCGATTCCTCTATTTTTCATAATCGCCTCCATTCCTTCGATCGGTTCAATCGCCCTCAGTAAAACAGCACTCCCTTTTCCTTCATCTCCGGTAACAATGTTTGCGCAGAAGTGCATTCCATAAGTGAAGTAAACGTAAAGATGTCCGCCTTTTTTAAACATTACTTCATTGCGTTTGGTTATTCCACGATAGGCATGACTGGCTGGATCGTTTTTACCAAGGTATGCTTCCACTTCAACAATTTTTCCAACAAGCGTTCGATCACCAATTTTACGAATCAGATATTTACCGAGAAGCTCTTTTGCGACTGTTAATGTCGGTCGGAGATAAAATGAGCGCGGAAGTTTTTTCAGCGAATTCCCCCTCCTTGCAGGATAGGGCTGGGGGGAGGTCATCTCTTCGCGAATTCCCTTATGATTTTATCGACTTCTTCCTCTGATATTCCTGAACCTAACGCTTCAGCTTTTTTATCCTGTTTAACTTCTTCGGCAGTTTGTTTGGGTTTATGCGCTGGTTGCGGCGCGTTCATCGCTTTCAACCGAATCCGTTCTTCGATTTCTTCCATCCAAGATTTTGTAGAAGGAGCTTTTGACACATCGTGTCTAATATCTTGTTTTGGGGCAGATTTGATATCAGGTTTTGGTGAGACATGCTCACTTTTAAATTCAGTACCGACAGCCGGATTGATTGGTCGCGTTTCGAATGCGAGCCGCTTTATGTTGAACAAATGTTTCGCGGAAACATTCTCTGATATTATTGAACCGCCGAATGTTCCAGGTCCAAGTGTGAGCGATGGGAGAAGCTCATTGGTGTATCCAACTGCACCGAGCGCACCGACAGTATTAACTAAAATCCTGAATGCCGGTTTTTCCAATGCAAATTTCATTACAATATCTTCATCCATCGAGTGAATCACCATCGTATGTCCAATGCCGCCGAATTCTAATAACTCGATGCAACGCTCGCATCCTTCGCGCCAATTTTCGACGGTGAAGAATGAAAGAACAGGGGAGAGCTTTTCATGTGAGAGAGGGTAATCTCGTCCAACGCCTTGAAGTTCAATTATCAAAACTTTTGTTGATGAAGGAACGGTAATGCCGGCTTTTTGAGCAATATAAGTGGCTGACCTGCCAACGATCTCGGGATTCAAGTTACCGCGGCTATCGAACATCAGTCCGCTCAGCTTGGCTTTATCGTCTCCTTCCACAAAATAACAATTGTGTTTTTTGAATTCGTCCATTACAATATTTTTTATTGAAGAGTCGACAATAACCGATGCTTCTGTTGAGCAAAGCACGCCGTTATCGAAAGTTTTTCCTGTAACAATATCCGCAACTGCTTTTTTGATGTTAGCAGTTTTCTCGATGTACGCGGGCACGTTGCCGGGACCAACACCGTAAGCGGGTTTCCCCGAGCTGTACGCCGCTTTTACCATCGGTGTACTGCCGGTGGCAAGAATAACTGCAATTTCTTTATGTTTCATTAAAGCATTTGTAGCTTCGATGGTTGGAATACTCAAGCACTGAATCAAACCTTGAGGTGCGCCTGCCGCTTCGGCTGCCTGTGAAATAATATGCGCCGCTTCCATTGTACACTTCACAGCTTTAGGATGCGGACTGGCGACTATGGAATTTCTTCCTTTTAAAGAAATAATCGCTTTGAACATCATTGTAGATGTTGGATTTGTTGATGGAATCAACGCCGCAACAACTCCCATCGGTTCAGCGATTTCGATGATCCGCTTTTCGCGGTCTTCCCGAATTACTCCGACAGATCTAAGATCTTTGATCGATTCCCACACTCTTCGGGTTGAAAATTCGTTTTTCATTTTCTTATCGTCAGGATTGCCAAAACCGGTCTCTTCGTACGCCAAGCGTGCGAGTTTTTCCGCGGCTTCAAAACCGGCATCTGCCATTGCTTTGCAAATGCGATCAACGCGAGTTTGGTCGTATGCACGAAATTCTAATTGAGCTTGCTTGGCTTTCTGTACAAGCTCGCGCATTTCCTGAATTGATTGTAAGTCTTTATCGAGTTGCATAAATATTTTCCTTTACGTCCTTAGCGATCTTTGCGAGAGATAATTCACCGTCCCGCCATTCGGCGGGATAAACTTCGGCGCGGAGGTCGCTGAGTTATTAAGTTAATTTTCCTGTTTTCCACAAGAACAACCCCGTCTTCTCATCCTGTCCGCGTACCAACTCTTCACCTTCGAACTCATCTATGATTACTTCAGATGCCCAAAGTTTCGTGCCGGGCATCAGGTGCCCGCCGAAAACTTTCCCATTTGGATCACCGAGAAGAAGATGGACATGAACGAATGGCTTGCCATCTCTGATACTAACATTGCCGGTCAGATTTAATATTTCCATTCCACCGGTAAATTCCATCGAGTTATATTTTTTTGTATTCTGATCATAATAAGCAACGATTGCATGAGTTGTAGCGCCAATCCCATGAATCCGTCCGCTACGAATGTCTTCTTTCTGGACGAGTTGTGTCAATTCTTCCAGCAAATCTGTTCCGTGTGAGAATTGTCCAATGATTGTTCTTTTAAATTTGTAATTAGTCATTTGTAAATTGTCATTGGTTGAATAGTGTCGATTGAGTAGGCGCTAATTTCCCGGGAGACAACTTGAAGTGTTTATAAACAAGTTCAGTCGCTTCTCTTCCGCGCGGTGTTCGTTTTAAAAATCCTTCCTGAATCAGGTACGGCTCGTACACTTCCTCAATCGTTCCGGGTTCTTCGCCGACCGCGACAGCAAGCGTGCTGATGCCCACTGGACCACCGTTGTATTTCTCAATTATCGTAGTGAGTATTCTTTTATCCATATCATCAAGCCCTAACTCATCAACCTCTAACGCCTTAAGCGAATACTCGGCTACTTCTTTTGTGATGATATTATTGGAGTGTTCAAGTTTCTTATCTGCCTGCGCAAAATCGCGGCAACGTTTGAGCAATCGGTTTGCTATGCGTGGTGTTCCGCGTGAACGCCTTGCGACTTCTTTCGCACCATCCGATTTGATCTCAATATTCAAAATCTTGGATGAGCGTTTAATAATCTTTTCCAAAAATTCAGATGGATAATAATCCAAACGACTCGTAACGCCGAAACGTGAACGAAGGGGAGAGGAGAGAAGCCCGGCACGTGTTGTCGCTCCAACCAAAGTAAAGTTTGGAAGATTAAGCTGAACGCTTCGCGCGTTCGGTCCGCTGTCGATTACAATATCGATTTTAAAATCTTCCATTGCCGAATATAAATATTCTTCAATCAAAGGATTCATCCGGTGGATTTCATCGATGAAAAGAACATCGCTTGCGCTGAGATTTGTCAGGATGCCTGCAAGGTTGTACGGTTTATCAAGCGCGGGTCCCGAAGTTGATTTGATTTGCACGCCCATCTCGTTTGCGATGATGTATGCGAGCGTGGTTTTTCCCAAACCGGGAGGTCCGGTGAGAAGAACGTGGTCTAAGCTTTCACCGCGTTTCTTTGCCGCGTTGATGAAAACTTTGAGATTATCGACTATCTTCTGTTGCCCGACGAAATCTTCAAATTGCAGCGGGCGCAGTGTTTGATCGAACTCTACTTCGTTCTCAAGTCGCTCAGGGGTTGTTGGGTCTAATCGCTTTGCCATGTGATTGGAAATATACTGAGAATGGAGATGAAGAGCAAAAAATATTAGTTTATTAAGCCGTTAAAACACCAGACTCCTGTCTGGTGATGGATAGGCAGTCCAGACGATGAGGTGTAGTGATTAAAGTGCTATACTGTATGTATGAGA
>PNNN01000021.1 GCA_013824245.1 Chlorobiaceae bacterium
TAGGTCTTGGGTAGTACGCCCGCACTGCAAATTACCCGATTATAATGGAGCGTTATTGTTGGTTAGAGCGCGATTGAAAGAAGTGTTAATCACTTAAATTTTTCACCAGTAAACTCTATAACAATTTTGAGGACAGAGGATGTGCAAATATTTCTACAAATGGGATTTTTACAGTTATAGAAAATTCAAGAATAATCTAATTGAGCTTTGTAATAGATTTTCATACTTGCAAAGACTACCTGAACGATGGTTCAACCGATTACTTATATCCTTCATCATAGTATCAATATCTTCTTTCACATTTCTCACAATAAGTTGTAACAATAAAACCCAAATTATAAGCCCCCCACTATCACTGCCACCGCAGCCACCGGTACAACAAAGCACATGGGATTTTGTTGGACTTGCAGGTGAAGATGATATCGGTTCGATTCTTGTTGTACCGGATAAACCGTGGATAATATTTGCTGGGATCATGAGCGATTTTAGCGGCGGTACAAAAGGAAAGATTATGAAGTCCACAGATTGGGGGAGTACGTGGAAAAAAGTAATTGATAGCATATCGTCGGGAATTATAATAATAGACCCTAAAAATGATAATATACTTTATGCGAGTCTAGGACCGCTTAATGATTGTGTGCCCGGTGTAATAAAATCAACGGATGCAGGTGAATCATGGTTTAGGATAGATTCGATGATGCAACTAACATGGGAGGAGGGAGCCGGCATAACGATTGATCCGACTAATAGTAATATTTTGTATGCGAGTGTCTCAGGATACTTCGGTGGAGGTCTATTTAAATCGATAAACGCTGGAGCTTCGTGGTATACCTTACCGCTAAGGTGGGAGGGAAGAATTTCGCCTGTAGAGGCAGGTGTTATGTGTTTTGCTGTAGATCCAAAAAATCCAAACGAACTTTATTTGGGATTGAATTGGGTGGGTTATATAATGAAATCTTATGATGGTGGCGAAACTTTCAGTGTTGTCCACGATACAAGTGAAGGTCTTCCTTCTAATATTGTGGTTAATCCAGTGAGAACTAATGTTGTATATCTCGGATATTTCGATGGGGGATTCCGTAAAAGTAATAATCACGGGATTTCATGGGAGAGAGAAAAAAGCGGTTTACCATATAGATCAATCGATAGATTGGCTTTTTACAAAGATTCAACAATATTTGTTGGATCCGGATGGGATAACAATGGAGGTGTTTTCGCATCCAGGGATGATGGTGCCACGTGGAATAAAATCGGGTCTTTACGTATCTATGCACTTTCAATCGATGAACAAAATAGATTTTTATATGTTTCATATGGTATTGCTTCAAATTCAGGAATTTATAGATATAAAATAACACAATAAAAGTAGTGTGCTCAGATTAAATAGATCTCCACCATAAATAAAGGCGCGCCAAGAAACCGCCAGATTAGTTTATTCACTCTATTCCAATGAAGTACCGTTATAACAACTTGTTAAATCTTCGACTTTTATCCTTTTTACTTGTAAGTACTAATGGCGATTTGCTGTCCATAAAATTATATTCGTTAAACCTCTGACATCTGACAATGGATTACTTTAGAAGATATAGGAGGTTTCCTTCCTTCTTGAGCGAAAGATTAATTCTTCGTATATTTCTTCCCGTATGAATCGACCTAAAAATATTGCTATTATCCACGATTGGCTTGTGAGCATGCGCGGCGGAGAAAAAGTGCTGGAGGTACTGTGTGAGCTTTATCCAAATGCGACTTTGTTTACACTGGTGCAAGATAAAGGTAAATGCTCTCCGGCAATTGAACGGATGAATATCAAAACATCATTTCTTCAAAAATTACCTTCATCGACAAAAAAATATCAATATTATCTGCCGCTATTTCCAACCGCAATTGAACAGTTTGATATGAGCGATTTCGATTTGGTAATTTCAAGCAGTCATGCCGCAGCAAAAGGGGTTATAGTCCGTAATGATGCTCTTCACATTTGTTATTGCTACACACCGATGCGTTATATATGGGATCAGTACGAGCAATATTTCGGTAAAGGACGTGCTTCCTTTATCACACGGTTCGCTATGAAATTGTCATTGAATTATTTACGAAAATGGGATGTTGCTTCTTCCAAACGGGTCAATGAATTCATCGGGATATCAAACGCTGTCCGCGAACGGATCAATAGAATTTATAATCGCGATGCGGCTGTTATCTTCCCGCCGGTGGATGTCGACAGATTCTCCATTTCAAAAACGGATGATGGATATTTTTTGATTGTATCTGCGCTTGTACCTTATAAAATGGTCGACCTTGCCGTTGAAGCATTTAATAAATTACGTGAGCGATTAATTATTATCGGGACCGGGAATCAGGAACAGAGATTAAAAGCGGTGGCAAAAAAGAATATTGAATTTCTTGGCTGGGCTGATGATAATACCGTTAAGAAATATTATGAGGGCTGCCGTGCCTTGATTTTCCCCGGAGAAGAGGATTTTGGAATTGTTCCTGTTGAAGCGATGGCGTGCGGGAAACCGGTTGTTGCTTTCAGAAAAGGCGGCGCACTTGATACCATGATAGAAGGAATAACAGGATTATTCTTTAACGATCCAACTGCAGAAAGTTTGGCGCAATGTGTGCGTGAATTATTTAAGCGAAGTTTCGATCAAAATAAAATCCGTGAGCACGCGTTTCAATTTGACCGGAAGATTTTTAAAAAAGCAATCGGTCTATTTGTAGAAATAAAATGGGAAGAACATTCGAAAAATTTAAACGGTTAATTCTTGCTTTTCGATCCAAAAATAGATACTTTTGACAATTGAAAACAACGAAATATCTTTTGTGAAAATAAGCTCGCTGATAATATCTTCCATTCTATTTTTGATTCTTATCGGAGAATCGGCACTGTCTCAGGCGAAGTATCTTGTATATCCAACCACTCTCTCAAACGAAAATAAAAGCACACAGATCCAAACCGACAGACCGAAAATCGGATTAGTGCTCAGCGGTGGCGGGGCACGCGGGTTAGCGCAAATCGGTGTTCTAAAAGCGTTAGAAAAACACGGAGTGCATATCGATCTGATTGTTGGAAATAGTTTGGGGAGCGTAGTCGGTGGATTGTACGCTTCAGGTTACACAACTACAGAAATTGAAAGTATTGCACTGCACACAGATTGGGTGGAGTTATTGTCGTTTGGAGAGGAGACAAAGCGGGCAGATCTTTTCGTGGGACAAAAGCAATCGCAGCAAGAGGGATTTTTTTCGATACGATTTGACGGTTTGGAGCCGATCATTCCATCATCAATATCCGGTGGTCAGCGGTTGCTGAATTTTTTTTCCTATCTGGCATTGCAGGCGTTATATCATCCCAATCCTTCTTTTAATGATTTGAAAATACCGTTCCGTGCTGTTGCAACGGATTTAATATCTGGCAGGCGAATAGTTTTAGATAGTGGGTCGATTGCTGAAGCGCTCCGCGCAAGCGTTACTGTTCCTCTCCTTTATTCTCCAATCGAAAAAGATTCGATGGTAATGGTAGATGGCGGGTTGAGATCTAATATCCCTGCCGACATTGCCCGCTCGCTTGGATGCGATGTTGTGATAGTGGTTAACTCCACAAGTTCCATGCGCACTCAACAGCAGATGAAAGCGCCATGGGAAGTTGCAGATCAGATAATGACTATCATGATGCAGGAATCGAATCGCGAGCAACTGAAACTCGCCGATATAGTTATAACACCAAAAACGCGTGAGAGGATTGTTTCCGATTTCTCAAATCTTGATTCACTGATTATTGAAGGGGAACACGCGGCTGATGCGAGTATTGAACAGATATTTCGAATCATTAAAGATAGAACGGAGAAGCAAACTGCAATAACAGATACTATCTTTCAACTATCGTCATTGAAATTTTTCGGTGAAGATATTCCAGAGTTGTTGCGATCATCAATCTTAAATGAATCGGAAGCGGGGAATATTTCAATCTCACAAGTGCGCGGTTGGCTCGATAGAATTTCGGCAAGTGTAAAAAATTCCAGCCTGTTTGCGGAAATCTCACGCTCAAGAGATACGACCCAAATATCCATCAATATTTCGACAAGAAAAATCATTCGCGAGATTCGATATAATGGAAATACTTTATTGCCGGATTCTGTCATCCATAAAAGTATCAATCGTTGTATCGGTTTTTCGATTGATGATACAGCCATGGTGAACAGTCGCGATAATCTTCTGCGTCAATATCGCAATTTAGGTTATTCGTTAGCCAGAATCGATTCATTATCACTCGATGATAAAGGAATATTATCATTTCGTATCAATGAAGGTGTAATCAGCAGCATTGAATATGATGGGAATGCGAGAACACGCGATTACATTATCAGGCGCGAGTTTCCGTTAGAGGTAGGAGATATTTTTAATATAGATAAAGCTACCCGCGGAATTATCAACATAAAAAGTACGGGTTTGTTCGATTATGTTTTTGTGGATGTGAAATATAAAGATGATTCACCGGTGATAATTTTAAATGTTAAAGAACATAGTTCCGAACTTGTGCGGCTTGGTTTTCATGCTGATAATGAACACGGAATAGTAAGTACGATCGATGTTCGCGATGGAAATTTCCGAGGTGCCTGGGAAGATTTAGGATTAGTTCTCAGATACGGTTACAGAGATTGGTTTGCGAAAACGGAATATACCGTGAATCGAATTTTTCATTCCTATTTTACATTCAATCTACGAGGATATGCAACATCACGTGATGTGTTTACATACTCATACGCAACCGAAACATCTACCGAACGATGGGAAAGAATAGAATCGGGACGCTATCGTGATATCCGCTACGGAGGTTTGATGATGTTCGGCAGTCACGTTGCGCGTCTTGGCAACGTAACAGCTTCGTTGAGATGGGAACATCAACAGATAAAATCAATTTCCGGGACAGGTTATTCTCCTCTTAGTCAACGCTTCGTGAGTGTTCGATTGCAAAGCACAATCGATACGGAAGATAAATATTCTTTTCCGACAAAAGGATTAATGTTCACGATATCTTTTGAATCGGCTTCAAAGAAAATCGGCAGCGATGTCGGGTTTGGCAAGATAGGTGCGGTGTATGAAAATTATTTCACGGTTTTTTCACAGCATACTTTGAAGGCAAAAATAACCTTTGGGTTTGCCGACCAAACATTACCGATTACCGAGCAGTACAGTTTGGGCGGCTTTCAATCGTTCTTCGGACTAAGAGATGATGACAACCGCGGGCGGCAAATATTCCTTGGCAATATTGAATATCGTCTCAGGTTCCCGTTCAAATTAATTTTCGACACTTACCTTAAATTGAGATATGATTTAGGAACAATATCGCTGATACCTGAAGAGCTTAAATTCAGTAATTTCCACCACGGAATTGGCGCCGAACTGGCGCTTGATACACCGATAGGTCCGGCTTCGTTCGGTGCCGGTCAAAGCTTCTTTATCCGGAAAAATCTTCCTAATTCTCCAATAGCAGTGGGTCCTGTTCTCTTCTATTTTTCAGTAGGTCCCTCGCTTTAATCACCGTTGCTATTCCCCGTTTGAATTCTTATCTTCATCTCATGCAGACAGGTTATATAATAATTGAACATCCTGCAGATCTGGGTATCGAGGCGAGCGGAGAGTCGCTTGTTGATGCGTTCATTCAAGCGGCTCACGGATTAATTTCGATAATTGTTGATCCGGCTACCATCGATTCCATCTCATCAGAACATATTCATATCGTGGCAGATGATAAAGAACAATTGTTAGTTAAATGGTTATCTGAAATTCTCTATCTGTATGATGGAAGAAAATTCCTTTCAAAAGAATTTCGGATATCCTTGCTCAATGAAACCGAATTGAAAGCCGTGGCATCCGGAGAATTTATATCTGAATCAAAACATAAAATGAGAATGGATGTTAAGGCAGTTACATATCATCAATTGGTTGTGGAAGAAAATATGAATGGAGGAAAAGTAAGAGTTTTCTTAGATATTTAACAGCGCGAATTTTAAAAAAGGAAGATTTTAAATGTTCAAAAAGCTTGATGAGTACAGATATTTAATTCCAAAATCGTATAAGCAAGGGATGTTAATTGAGGGCTTGGTCTATGCGAATGATAAGATGATCAAGCATATAGAAAAAGACCAAACAAAAGAACAAGTCGCAAATGTTGCCACGCTTCCGGGATTTGTAGGTCGATCTCTTGCTATGCCTGATGCTCATCAGGGTTATGGATTTTGCATTGGTGGTGTTGCGGCGGCGGATATTAATGATGGAGTTGTTTCTGCCGGTGGCGTTGGATTCGATATCAATTGCGGTGTGCGACTGCTTGCCACAAAATTCGAATTGAGCGATGTAAAACCAAAACTTGAGCAATTGCTGGATAGATTGTTCCGTGATATTCCTTGCGGCACAGGCAAAAAGGGCTTGCTTAATGTATCAAAATTAGAGCTTGATGATGTTTTGCGCGATGGCGCAGAATGGGCAGTGAAAAATAGTTTTGGGAATGATAGAGACCTGGCTCATATCGAAGAGTATGGTAAAATTCCCAATGCCGATCCAATTCTTGTAAGCACTCGCGCTAAGGAAAGAGGACATCACCAGTTGGGAACATTGGGATCGGGAAATCACTTCCTTGAAATTCAAGTCGTTTCGGAAATATTTGATCATGAAGTTGCTCAAAATTTTGGATTGGCTAAAGATCAAATAGTTGTTTTAATCCACAGTGGTTCGCGCGGTCTGGGTCATCAGGTTTGTACAGATTACCTTGATATAATGCAAAGCGGAATGAGAAAATATGGCATCTCAGTCGTCGACAGGCAGCTTGCTTGCGTTCCGATTCAATCGAAGGAGGGACAAGATTATCTTAAAGCAATGGCGGCATCGGCGAATTTTGCTTTTGCAAACAGACAGATGATCACACATTGGACGCGGGAGGCGTTCAGACAAATTCTTGGCTCGGGCGAAATGAATATTGTGTACGATGTTTGCCATAACATTGCAAAGTGCGAAGATCATGAAGTTAATGGAAAGAAGAAAAAGGTTTTAGTGCATCGTAAAGGAGCCACTCGCGCGTTTCCAAAAAATCATGCGTCTCTGCCAGAAGAACTTCGATCATATGGTCAGCCGGTTCTGATTCCCGGTAGCATGGGAACGTGTTCTTATGTACTTGTTGGCACAGATCTGGCAATGAAAGAAACTTTCGGCTCTTCATGTCACGGCGCGGGTCGGTCGAAAAGTCGCACACAGGCAAAGAAAGAAACTTCCGTTGAAGAATTATTCCGCGAAATGAAATCGAAAGATATAATAGTTCGAGGAGAAACAAAATCGGGGTTAACGGAAGAAAAGCCCGATGCTTATAAAGATGTTAGTGAAGTTGTTGATGTCGTTCACGGCGCAGGAATCGCATCTAAAGTTGCTAAACTTCTTCCATTAGCTGTAATGAAGGGTTGAAGAAATCTTCGTAAGAAAATAGCAAAATCGGACACTTTTTTTAAAAAGATTCTATTTTTTTAAAAATTTTAATAAAAGTAAAACCGATGTGGACAATAAATGATAAATCGTTTAAATTATCAAAATTTAGAAGATTTTACATCTGGATAAATTGTGGATAAGTCAACCATTAACGTATTATCAGGGATTAATCGCTTCTCCTAAACTCTTTCTTTAAAAAAAGACTTGCATCTTATTGAAAAATTGTTTATCCTCATTTTGTAAATTTCCCAAAGGGCACCCCCAAGCCCATATCTCAATATTTCAAATAATTAAGGAACGTAGCATGGATTCTTCCGATAAATACGTTGAGATTTTAGAAGGTATATCAGGTGGTTTTTTTGCGTTAGATCAAAATTATCGATTTACATACTGGAATCGCGCCGCAGAAGACGGAACAGGAATGAAACGCGATGATGTTTTGGGTAAAAACGTCTTCGAGGTTTTTCCGAACGCCAAGGATGCTGAGCTTGGAGAAAAATATCGCGTTGCCATGGAAACAAAATCGTTCCAGAGTTTTGAAACTTGCTATAGGGATGAACGGTTCGAAACATGGTATGATATTAGAATTTACCCGACCGATAATGGCATTTCTGTTTTCTTTCAAGATATAACGAATCAAAAACGGGAACAGCGGCAAAAAGAGATGTTGATGGAGGTTTCGCATGTTATTAATGTAGCGCCTCATCTTGACGATCTCTGCTTGAATGCCGGTGAACGCATCGCCCAGTTTATGGAAATCCCGGCAAAATTTGTCTGCATCTACAGGTACGATCAGCGCTCGGCGCTTCTTCATTTAATGGCGCCGTCGCTTGTTGACATTCGTGTTAATCCCGAAGTTGAACATCAAATTGTTGATGAGAAAACAAACACTATCGCCGTACAAACCGCGCTAACACGCAAGGCAATAGTTACAGATGAGCTTGCCCGCAGTACAATAGCCGCATATTTCCTTAGCGAGACAGAAGAATCCAAACTGAAAACTCTCATATCGATTCCTCTGATGGTTCAGAATGAATTGCAGGGAATTTTGGAAGTGCTCTCTCCAAAAGCTGATAAATATGTTCGTGATGAAATGAAATTACTATCGATCATTTCGAATGAATTGGCTATCGGAATGAGCCGTAAGCGATTGATGGACGAGATAACGATTAAGAATATCGAGTTAGAAAACGAAAAGAAGCGCACAGATGATGCGAATGAAACATTAAAACGTTTTCTCGCCACATTCAGCCACGAATTACGCGCTCCTCTGAATGCGATCGTTGGATTTTCTGAAATATTAACCACCGAACTGCAAAACCTTCCGCATGAAAAAGTCAGCAATTTCATGAAAAACATACATGAAAGCGGAAAACATCTGCAGGGACTTATCAACGATATTCTCGATCTCTCTAAAATCGAAGCCGGAAAGATGGAGCTTCATATTGAGGCATATCCCGTTTCTTATTTCACGGAAAGCATTGAACGGGTATTGCAGCAGCAGGTTACACAAAAGAAAATCAATTTGAAATTTGAGGTCGGGCACGATATCGATCAACTTGTAGTAGATCAGACCCGCTTCAAACAGATATTGATGAACCTTGTATCGAACGCCGTCAAATTCAGCCATCAAAGCGGAACCATTACCGTATCGGTAAAACGATTTGTGAATGAAATTGAAATTGCCGTCAAAGATGAAGGAGTTGGAATTAAACCCGAAGATCAGGTACGTTTGTTCCATGCATTCACTCAGGGGAAAAATTCAAAGGGAATGAAAGAAGGAACCGGACTTGGATTGGTTATCACAAAGCGACTTGTGGAGCTTCACGGCGGCCATATTACGGTTGACAGCGAGTGGGGTAGAGGAACAACTTTCCGTTTCCGAATTCCAATGGTTCTTGCCGGTGAAGTTGTGGAATCTGCCGATCAACTGTTGCGGGTGGTTAGCGAGCAACCGCTTTCGATGCCCGATGGCGAGAAACCCCTCGTTCTTATTATCGAAGACAACGCACAAGCCAGCCAGCTTATCCAGATGTATTTGCAGGAAGCAGGTTATCGTACCGAAATAGCCAAAGACGGCAACGAGGGCTTGGAGAAAGCAAAACGACTTAAACCGCAAATCATCACGCTCGATATGATAATGCCGGTAAAAGATGGTTGGCAAGTGTTGAAGGAATTAAAGCGCCATCCGATATGCAAAGATATTCCGATAATAATAATTTCGATAACGGATGAAAAGAAACTCGGCTTCAGTATGGGAGCGGTCGATTATTTCGTGAAGCCCGTGAATAAAGAGGAGCTTCTAAGCGCGTTAAAGAAAATTCCGATGCGCACCACCGCGCAAAAACAGCATCCGAAAGTTTTAATTATAGATGATGACAAGAATGCGTCTGAATTGATTCAGGTCATGTTGGAAGCCGAGGGTTACGATGTTATTAAAACAATGAACGGAAAAGATGGCGTTCAACTCGCATTTTCCGAAAATCCCGATCTGATAATTCTCGATCTCATAATGCCAGATATTTCAGGGTTCAACGTGGCTTATCAGTTGAAGCAACAAGCAAAAACGCGGAACACACCGATTATCATTTTAACATCTATGGATGTGGATGATGATACTCGTGAGCAAATGCAGGGATTCATTTCCACTATTATGAGTAAATCGCGGTTTACTAAAAAAGATCTCCTCCGCGAAATCAATACGATTGAGAAGCTAAAATAAATTTTCCTGTAGCAGACCTCTGACTTCTTACATGTTCAATCTAAGAAGAAGTTGGAGGTCTAACAGATATTACCTCACTAAAATTTATCCTCCGAAGAGTTAGCGAAGGAGGATCATTTTCTTCACTTCTGAGTATTGCACGGTCCAAAATCTGCAAAAGTAAATTCCCGATGCAAAATTTCCTCCATTAAACTGAACATGATACCGTCTCGGCTTTTGATTTTGATTCACAAGGGTTTCAACTATTCTTCCCAGCAAGTCGAACACTTCCAATCTTACCAAACCTTCTTTTGATATTTCATAGTCGATATTTGTAATTCTGCTGAATGGATTTGGATAGTTCTGTCTCAGCACCGCTTCTTTCGGCCTTGTTTCGCCGGGGAAAATTCCTCGCCTAAAAAATATTTCTCCGTTTCCGCTGTCGTCCCCCGACCAAGTCAAGCTTAATATATTCTCCTGTAAACTTAACGATGGTTCACCCGATCGTTTACCATCGGAAGGGAAAAATGGCGGGCAGAATGTTTCTCCTTTCTCTGTACTGTGCTGTAAAATTATTGTGCCTGAGTCTCCAAAATTATTATCCCAAACCGTAACTAACAATCCCTCCGAGTAATCAATGTCCGGGAAAACGGCATTCGTGCTTGCAGGGATTTTAATTGGAGCTAACCATCTTAAATTATCTTCTTCATCTAATCCGTTGCTTCGCCGCAGAACGATTGAACCGGAATCGTTCCAAACTATTAATCGTTCACCCAATTCATCGATTGCTATTTTAGAATAGAGCGAAGAGATAGCATCCTCTGGTGATATTATTTCAGGTCCGTACCATTGCGCGCCGCCATCAGGGCTGAAAAAATAACCGACATCATTTCGACGAGTTGATGCAGTTGTGCCGACTGCATGAAATTCCGTTTGCGATAAATAAAAATCATTAACCGCAGGCATGCTTGCAGCCATAATGCGCCAGGTTGTTCCATAATCTCCACTTCGTAATAGACCATAAGCGCCTGGCTTTTGATCGGCATAATGGATAATTACGATTGAGTCATGAGCGGCTATCAACCGAGGTTGTGCGTTCGAGCGTAAGATACGCGGCTCGCTCCATGTGTATCCTCCATCGTTGCTGTTCACAAATCCGACGCCAAGCGTTCCGTTGATGTAGCCGGTAAATGTGATAAACAAATTGAATTCAGAATAAGCGAGTTGTCCCGGACTGAAAGCGATGTCGGCAGGAACGACGGTTCTGGGTGCAGAAAATATTGAGCCATTGTTAAAGCTTTGAACATATTGAATTCCAGTCCCGGATAAACCACCCAGGGTATCAATCCCAAACCAGATGATGTGCACACTGTTTCCATCGGTTACAATTTTTGGTGTGATCGAAAGAACCGAATCATCTGAAAGCTGAACTATCGGGTTCCAGTTAAGATCGCATGAGAATATTTGAGACCGGGCGTATCCGGTGAGGAGGGTGATTGAGGTAAATACCAGAAAGATTCTATAGAAAATAAAACGTGAGGAAGTCTGAAATGCATGAAAGGACCGTCTCAGTTGCCTCTTGATTGAAAATGTCTCTATGTTATTTTTGTTCGTAGACAATAAATCCTCTGAATGATAATACGAATAAAGTAGAATGAATTCAACTGGTTAAAGCGAAATTATTAATTTGCATGAAATTTTCTTACATTAACAACACAATTGCCCAAATAATTCCAAATTTTAAATGATTTTAGAAGGAATGTATCATGAAGGTGTATAGAATTTCTATTTTATTATTCATTGCTCTATTGTTGGCATTTCCGTCAGCTACAATTTTTGCGCAAGGGGCAATAACCGGAGTAAAAATTCCCACCGCAATCGCAGCGGGTGGTGGTGCTGGAACTATCGGTTATCCTTATGCCGTGTATGTACAAATTACCGGATGGACTGGGGCGGCAAGCAGTCAGGCATATGTCAAAATTTATAGTGGTACTAATAATGAGTATATGTGGAGTGCGACAAGTGTATGGAGTAACGCAACCACATACGCAGACGCAAACCAGCCGAAGGTAGATATTGATGCCAGCGGTAATTGGTCTGGTTGGATTTATATGAAACACAATGATAATCTCGGCGTCTCTGGCAGTATCAGAGCGGCTAAGGTAGGGGCAACCTCTACAGTTCGCGTAACAAGCACTCTCTATACATTCACAATTTTAAATATGACAACAACTGGTGGGTGGATTGTTCGTCAAACATCTTCGGCGGTTAATAAAGGTATAATTGCATATTCCGGTGGTGCTGTTGTTGGTTCTTACAGAACGGAAGAGAATTCTATCGCGGAAGGATATTCCTACACATCGGGTGGATTTAAAATTGCTGTTCCGATAGGAAATATAGATTCACTTGTCGCATTGAATGATGATGGCTCACATTTTCAAACATTTGTGGGACCGTGGACTCTTACAGCAGGAATGGAAACTGATGCCGGCACAGGAGGGGGAACGGTTGGAAAAGGATCTGCAACAATTGAACCGACCGCAATCCAAGGAGCAATACCCGGAACATTAACATTAAAATTAGCAGGTGAAGCACCCGATACAATTACAAAAGCCCGTGTTCGGGTTCCTTCATCATGGACATGGTCAAAGTCAGTAGACGATGTTAGCGTTGAAGGTGGCGGAACACCATCCGCGCATGTTTCAGGAGATACGATCGAAGTATCGAATGTATCATTGATTGGTACCGATACTATGAAACTAACTATCACAAATCTAATTCCTTATGATTCAACAGGATATTTTACATTTCTAACCGAGACGGCATTACACAGCGATACGGTTAGCGCAATTGCAACTCAACCAAAAATATTCGTTTACGGTGCACCCATTCCGATAGTGATAGCGAAGGAAAGCGACTCTCTCGGGATTCCGCTACTTAACAACACCTTGATCACTGTTCGAGGAGTAGTAACTTCTGGTATCGAACTTGGCGCCGCTGCATATATCCAGGATAATTCAGGTGGAATGGTTGTTTACGGCAGTTCATTTTCATCGCTGGTGACGATAGGTGATGAGGTAATAGTTTCGGGATTGGTTCAGCCGTTCCGTGGATTATTCGAAATAGTAAATCCGATGCTTCACTCTGTTGTGAGTCGAGGTAATTATATTGACCCTCTTATTGTTACAACATCCCAGATTGCAAATGATGGTATTGGAGGAGTTGAAGTATATGAAGGTTCGCTTGTTCGAATTAACAGTGTAACGGTGACCGATACGTTCAATGTAGCTATCCCGACCTGGGCGGTAACAGGTTCAGGTACGAATTATCGTTTACATGATGCGACCGGTTATATCGATATCCGTGTAAGCTCTCTCGTTGATTTTGCAAACCAACCTGCACCGCAAGGAATTTTTGATGTAATTGGCGTGGTCAGTCAGTTTAAATCCACTGCCCCGTATATCGGCGGTTATCAGTTGATGCCGAGATTCTCAAAAGATATCATTTCAACAGGTCCCATTATTGCAACCGTACCTGAAGAAGATAATCTTCAACCAACATCACTAACGATTAGCTGGGCAACGCTATATCCCGGATCAACAGAAATTAGATACGGTAAAACGAACGCATACGAACTCGGATTTGTAAAGTTAGATGATTCGTTGCGTTTGAATCATTCAATGGCATTGACCAGTTTGGATATTGCAACTATCTATAATATTCAAGCATTCTCTGCATCAGGAACCGATACAAGTTTTGCAGGTAATCTTATTGTTAGTACAACTTCTGATGCACCGACAATCGGCGCGATCAATGTATACTTTAATAAGAGTATTGATATATCCGTATCTGCCGGTGAAAACGCGTTGGGTAATTTCGATTTATCTTCAAAGCTTATATCAAGGATTAATAACGCGAAACGTTCAATAGATGCTTCAATTTATAGTCTCAGCGGCACGGTTGGCGCAACAATTGCAAACGCGCTTGTTGGCGCAAAGAATCATGGAGTTAACGTTCGTGTGATCGGTGAATATGATAACAGAACAACAGTTCCTTGGTCAATATTATCGAGTAACGGTATACCTGTGATTTATGATCTCTACGGTGCAAACGATGGAACGGGTTTACAGCATAACAAATTCATTGTCTTTGATTACAAAGGCGGCGCGCCTGAAAGTATCTGGGTTTGGACCGGTTCTTGGAACTTAACAGATCCGGGCACTACCTCTGATCGTCAGAATGTCATCGAGTTTCAGGATGTTGCACTTGCCGGCGCTTACACAGTTGAGTTTGAGGAGATGTGGGGAAGCAATACACAAACACCAAATTCATCCGTCTCACGTTTTAGTGCACGAAAGACAAATAATACTCCGCATAAATTTATTATAGGCGGTAAAAATGTGGAATGCTATTTCAGTCCGAGCGACCGCACAACAGCACAAATAGGAAAAACATTAGGCAAAGCGCAACAATCAATAAATGCGGCGCTTCTCACTTTTACCCGACAAGACCTCGCCGATAGTATTGTAAACAAAAAGAAAGTGGGCAAAACAACACGTGTTGTGTTGGATAACAATACAGATACCGGCAATCAATATGCATACCTTCTATCTAACGGAGTCGATGTATTGTTGAAGGGTGGTAGCGGTTTTCTGCATCATAAATATGCACTTGTTGATGCGGAAGTTATGAATGGAATGTCATACACTATTACCGGCTCGCACAACTGGTCGAACTCGGCTGAAACCAAGAACGACGAGAACACTGTAATAGTTAAAGATGATCTGGTTGCCAATCTTTACCTGCAAGAGTTTGCCGCGCGCTATTATGAAGCGGGCGGAACGAACACTATCGTTCTCGGTGTAACTGAAACCGGCGATGGAATTCCGTCCTCATTCTCGTTATCGCAAAATTATCCCAACCCATTCAACCCGACAACCAATTTCCAATTTTCAATTGCCAACCTGCCTGCCGGAGTGCACGGCACGCAGGCGGGTTCACAATTGACAATTTTGAAAATCTATGATGTGTTGGGAAGGGAAGTGGAAACGCTGGTGAATGAATTATTAAATCC
>PNNN01000020.1 GCA_013824245.1 Chlorobiaceae bacterium
TACATCGTTCGATGCGCGCTTTGGCACAGGTGGAATTGTTGCAACATACGCGAAAAATATTGTTGAGCCGGTTGAGTATCCGATAACAATCAACACCGAAAACAGTCCGCTCTCGATCAACTGGAACATAAAAGATCAAACCGGAAAGTCGTTTGTTCTTGCCGATTACAATAACGGCAAAACATTGAAGTCGAAAGAACTTGTCGGATCCGGTTCGGTTCAATTCACAAAAACCGGAAACAGTAAGTTAAATATAAAAGTTCTTAACGGCGGAACATTGCCTAAAGAATTTTCGCTAAGCGAAAATTTCCCGAACCCGTTCAACCCCTCAACCCGGTTGCAGGTTGCCATGCCGAAATCTGCACGACTGCAAGTTGTTGTTTACAACCTGTTAGGTCAGAAAGTAGCAACACTTGTTGATGAAGCAAGAGAAGCCGGTTATCATGCGGTTGAGTGGGATGCATCGTCAACAGCGAGCGGTGTTTACTTTATCCGCATGAACGCAGATGCATTCAGCGCGGTTCGTAAAATTATGCTGATGAAATAAAAATATAGGCGAAGCTGACCCCTTATTAATCTATAAGGGGTCAGAATTTCTGAAAATTAACAATTATATAACATAAATAGCTTGACAGTAACTATTACTTTTGTTACTTTAAAATAGATTTTAATAGGTCCTCATTTTCCATAATCGGAAAAAGATAAATCAAAAAGATCATTCATATTAGTTGATATGCCCGTTGATAAAGGTACATTGTTTTTTAATTACCGGTCTAATATGCAATTGGATTGGAATATGTTTATGTCATCAATCGGCAATATAAATCTGCGCTGTTCATTTTTATTTTGAACGGCGTTTTTTGTTTAGAGATTTAGAAACTAATAATTATAACGGAGGATTAGTATGATAAAAGAACAAAAGAAGGAAAAGATTCCATTAGAAGAATACATACTTGAAAAATTGAACGGCATGGAAAGCCGTTTGATTAATAAGATTGACGATACGTCTGTAAATTTTAAAGAGTATGTTGATAGCAGGATAAGCCCGATACAAAATCAGATATCCTCGTTGCAGCATCAGATGTTGGTGATGCAAGGCGAAATCTCTGAGGTACGGATCGATATTAAGAAATTAGATAAAAAACTCGATGTTCGTACCGACGGTTTGGTTAAATTAATTGAAACAAGAGTTGGTGAGATCATTGATCTCGATAAACGCGTAACAATTTTAGAATCAAGAAAGAATTGATGTCTCTAAGCCAAGAGCCAAGAGCCAAGAGCCAACGACTAACAGCTAATGACCAATAACTAAAAACTAACGACAAGGAATCCTATATGGCATGCTGTGGAAAAAAGATGACGGCAGTGAAAACTAAGCCGAAAAAAGAAACAAAAACTAAGTCAAAAGTTAAAGGTAAAAAGTAGTTCTGTCATTTTGCTAGGAGGGAGTTCTCCCGAAGATTCCGAAGGAATGCCTTCGGCAGATCACTTCGTGATACTCCCGACTTGTCAGATTGGTCGGTAGCACAGCTACCTCCCAGTAGAAGTTTAAAACCCTCTCCCTGTAATCCCTCTCCCAATTTGGGAGAGGGATGTAGGGCTGATTTCGGCAAGGGTGAGGGTCAAACAGAAAATAAAAAAATAGGTTTTAGATACCTACCCTCGATCCCCTCCTTTGTAAGGTGGGGACGAAAGGGTGGTTGAAAAACAAGAAAGAGAAATAATTCTAAAAATATTTATCGATAGTGAATTTCGTTGCCGATGTAAATATTGAAAAACTCATCGTAGATACATTAAGAAAACTGGGCCATGATGTTAAATGGATAACCGAAGTGAATATGTGTATGACAGACACGGAAATTCTCAAAATATCGAGCGACGAAAAAAGAATTCTATTGACAAACGATAAAGATTTTGGTGAGATAGTGTTTCGACAAAAAATGAAAACATCAGGTGTTATCCTTTTTAGAGTAAAAGAACAGGATGAAGATTTAAAACTTCACCTTATGTTGCAATTGTTGAAAAATCATGGCGATAAAATAGAAAATCATTTTATTGTTTTGGCAAAAGATAAATTTCGAATTATAAAATTATGATGAGACGATAGAATGGAAAATAATCTGTTGGAAAGAATCCAGAGCGATCCCAAAATAATGTTTGGCAAGCCGGTGATACGCGGAACAAGATTAACGGTTGAGATTGTCTTGGAAAAATTGGCGTATGGTGAAACTGAAGATCAGATTATAAAATCGTATCCTTTTTTACAAAAAGATGATATTAAGGCGGCATTGCTTTACGCGGCTAAATATTTATCGCTTGAAGAATTATGTGCGGCAAATTGATATGCAAGCTCGATTGGTCGGTAGCGCCACAAGGTGGTGCCTTTGGCGAAGCTACCTCCCAGCAATAAATTTAAAAACTAAAAGCTAAAAGCTAAAAGCTAACAGCCAACAGCTACTAGCTATTTGCTCTTAACTGGATACAGAAAATAAAAACAGATTCATTGAAAAATTCACTAATCACTAATTAATTCACAATTATACATAATCCTTTAGGAGGATTTATGAAAAAAATATTTACTATTCTTCTTGTAGTAATTTCGATCCTGATGCTGGGTAATATGGCATTGGGACAGTCGTTATTGCTTGAAGAAAATTTTGATTATCCGGCAGGTGATTCGCTGAACATCTTGCACGGATGGACTGTTCAATCAACCGCTTCGTATGTCAACACCATAAAAGTTGTTTCGCCTGGATTGACATATACAGGTTATGGTTCAGTCCTTGGAAACGCTGCGAAGATCGACACTACAGGACAAGATCTTTATAAGAGCTTCACCAGCGTTACTGCAGGTAGCGTATATTCATCATTCATGGTTAACATATCTAAAGTAACTACAACTGGTGATTATTTCACACATTTTACTCAAGCAACGACTACTAATTTCCGTGGTAGAGTTTATGCAAAATCAAGTGGAGGAAATGTTTCATTTGGTTTAATGAAGGGATCTACCGGAACAGTTGCATACACAACCGCAACCTACGCGTTAAACACTACTCATTTAGTTGTTCTAAAATACGCCTTCAATACTTCAACAGCAACAGATGACTCAGTTTATTTATTTATTAATCCCCCGATTGGCATAACAGAGCCAACGCCTGATCTTCGGTTTGGATCAACTGATGCAGATTTCTCGACACTTAATGCTGTAGCTTTACGTCAAGGAACTAATACAACTATGCCAAGATTGTCTTTAGATGGCATTCGAGTTGGAACGGCATGGACAGATATATTCCCACCAACTGCTTCAGCTCCAACAGCCACAACCGGTTCTGCTTCAGCAGTTGCCGCAACAACAGCAACACTCAATGGCACAATCAACGCCAATTGGGCAAGCACAACTGTAAATTTTGATTATGGTCTTACTAATGCCTACGGTACAAACGTTGCCGGAACTCCAAGTCCGGTTACAGGCGGATCAAACACAGCAGTAAGCGCGGCAATTACAACGCTTACAGCAAATCAATTATATTATTTCAGAGTTAACGGAACAAACAGTGTTGCAACAACCAACGGGTTGGAAGCAACATTTACAACATTACCGGATGCACCGGTTGCATCTGCCGCTTCATCTGTTGGTGAAACCGGCTTTACAGCTAACTGGGCTGCCGGCACGGGCAATCCGCCTGCAACTTATGACCTCGATGTTGCAACAGATCTTGCATTTACATCTATAATTTCCGGCTATCCCGTAACGGGACTTCTATCAACAACATATGGTGTAACCGGCTTAACAGGCGGCAACACATATTATTACAGAGTCCGCGGTGTTGATGTTGGCGGATCGAGCGCTAACTCAAGCACAATTACTACACTCACATTACCGGCGGCACCGGTAGCGGCAGCAGCAACAGCTATTGGCGCAACTGCTTTTACAGCAAACTGGGGTTCGGTAACTGGCGCAACAAGTTATGAACTTGATGTTGCAACAGATGTTGGTTTTACCACATTTGTTTCTGGGTATAACCCAAAATCGGTTAGCGGAACAAGCGAGGTAGTTTCACCGGTTTCATCGATCACACAATATTGGTACAGAGTTCGTGCAGTAAACGCAACAGGCGTTAGCGCAAACTCAAATGTAGAAACAGCAACAACAATATCGGCTTCAGTGCCAACAGTTGGCAATTTATCTTCAAGCGGTATCGGTGAAGATGTTGCCGATATGAGCGCCGAAGTTTTAAACGAAAACAACTCGGCAACTACCGAGCGTGGTTTTGTATGGGCATTAACAGTTGACCCAACAACAGCCGACAACAAAGAAGTTGAAGGTAGTACGGGTTTAGGTGTATTTACAACAACTGTAACCGGTTTACCCGCAGGCACTCTCATCCATTATCGGGGTTATGCAATTAATGGAATCGGAACCGGATACACGAGTGACGGAACATTCTATACATTGTCAACCGAACCGGCAACACATGCAAGCGCGTTTACGGCAACAACAGTTTCTGCAAGCGCAATAGATCTTTCATGGACAGCCGGAACAGGCGCGACTGGATATATCATATTGCAAAAAATTGGAAGCGACCCAACGGGAATTCCAGTAGAAGCAACCGGTTACTCGGTTGGCAATACTCTGGGTGATGGAACCGTGGCGGCTATTGTTACGGGAACATCAACCACGATCAGCGGTTTAACAGGCGGCACAGAATATCACTATTCTATTATGCCGTTTGCATGGGATGGTGCGAATGCCGCAACATATAATTACAAAACCGGCGCGCCCATACCAACAGCAAATGCAACTACACTCAGCAGTGAATCTGATGTTATTGCCACAAGTGGATTCACATACACTGCAAATATACCATACATCGGCTACTCCGGCATCAGCGATATAACTGATGCAAACTCGGTTGCGGCTTTTGGTATGACACTTCGAGATGGCGGCACAGGCATAGACGCGGATGCAGTAGCAACAGAATTGGTTGCTCTAACGCTCACAGGTACCAACGTTGGCTCAATCAGCCGTGCAGCTTTGTACGATGGAACAACAGAACTTGCAGAAGTTGCGGTAACAGGTTCACCGATAGCATTCTCAGGTTTCTCAACTTCAGCAGCAGATGGCGGCACTAAAGATTTAGTAGTGCGAGTAGTTTTCAATAACACAGTAACCGATAAACAGCAATTCAGCTTTGCGGTTTCATCGGTAACAGCCGATCCGGCAGGTTCCGGATTTGCAGCAGCAGACGGCGGCGGAGCGGCAAGCTCAATTGCCGGTGACGATAACAGATTGAATGTTGCTGCATCTAAGTTAATGTTCACAACAAACATTCTGAACGGCAAGCCGAGTGTTGCATTCACAGCAGCGGCAAAGGCAACAGACGCAAACAACCTTACCGATTTAGATTTTGTTGGTACTGTTGTATTTGCAAAGGCGAGCGGTCCCGGTACATTAACCGGAACAACGAGTGTTGCGGCAGTTTTAGGTGTTGCCACAACAACAGATCTCGTACTTGATGCGGGCGGAAGTTACACACTGTCGGCAAGTTCAGATCCGCTCACGGCGGCAACATCGAACACATTTACAATGGAATCACCATCTGCAACATTCCGCATTGCGAATGTTATCGGAGACACATTGATGTGGCGCGATCCTTCGATATGGGTAGTTGAAGATGGCGCCGGCGATGCCGACAATATCCCTGATAACGATAATGTTATTCTCGACAATAAATATAAATCCGGCAATTACGTTGTGAAGATTGGTTACATGACAACCTCCGATTCATTCTATACAATGCAAATCGGTTATCCCGGAAATATAAATCAGATTAAATTATTAATTCCATATGTAAGCTTAACTCAGGCAAGCACATCGTTCAGATATGGCGATGGATTAGTTGGTAATATCGATCTCCTTATCGACGAAGGTGGAGTGCTTCAGAATAATACAGCACGTACCAGTGGTAATAACCTTTTTGTCAGAGGTTATACACCGGCAAACGATACAACCTTGATACGCACAGGCGGAAAATATCTCCATATGACATTAGCAACTACAAGCTTTGTAAAAACATTAAGCACACGGTTGGATGGCGATTATGGAATATTTGAATGGGCGTGTCCGGCATCTGCTACTGCACCATCTATTACCTCATCTATGATTTGGTATCCGCATCTTATTTTTAGCGGCGTAAATGGAGCAACAAGATATAAACTGTACACAAGCTCTGCACCCGGTCCGATGTACGTAAAAGGTGATATCACCGTGAACGCAGGCATCGCAGATACGATGAATATTACAGGTAGTTATGGAGTAGCAATATTCGGCAATATCATCAATAACGGCTCAATGGCATTTACATCATCGCCATTAGTTGTGCGTGGTAGCAGTGCACAAACCATTTCAGGTAATCCTGTTTATATTGGAAACGGAATGGTAATGGCAAATGCCGCCGGATTAACACTCGGAAACGACTTTACAGTCACCGGTGGTACAGTACAAACCACAGGTACATATAATTTTGATAAAGGCGGCGCAATTTTTGAAGCACTTACATGCGCAGGCACTATCACATCCGGTGCGAATATGGTTTATCTGAATCCCGCCGGTGCTTTGAATGAAGGCGAAAATCCAATTCTGGGCAACATAACAGCAACACGTACAGCCAATCTCGGTTCAGAAGAACTATTTGGTAATATCGGAGTTGGTATCAACGGTTTAGCCGCAGCCCCCGGAGTTACCACCGTGACGCGCAAAACCGGTGTTGTATCAACAGGTAACGGTAATCAATCGATCGAACGGTATTTTGATATTACTCCGACTGTTAACACGGGATTGAATGCAACTATGACATTCGATTACGCAACATCGGAATTGAACGGGCTTGATGAGAATACATTAATGCTCTTCAAATCTGAAGATGGCGGAACTACATGGTCTGGTAAAGCAGGAACCGTCAACTCCGTATTGAATAAGATTACAGCAAGCAGCGTAAATTCATTCTCACGCTGGACTGCCGGATCGTACAATAGTCCACTCTTTGTTTCTCATGTCATCACAGTCATGAAGATAGAAGATAAAGACGGCGATCTTAACACAACGGCAGATCAGGTTGCCAAAAAATGGCGCTTGAATCTTTACAGCGGCACAACACTTATCAATTCACAAAACCTCAACAGCGGTGTAATGGTTACACCAAACCTTGAGGCGGGAACATACACTGCAACCGAAGAAGATAGTATCGGTTGGTTGCATCTCGGCGTTCGTGTGAATGGTGTTTTAACAACCGGATCAATTAATTCTGCTGAAGTTACAGTTGCAGGTGGTTTACCCGGTGAAATTATATTCTATAACCAGAAAGCAAGCAGCTTAACTGCGAAGAAATATCGCGATTACGACGGCGATGCCGGAACAACTGCAGATCAAGTTGCAATAGAATGGGGTCTTTCGATTTATAAAGGAACAATCAGCGAAGGAACACTCGTTACCTCCACAACTACAGGTGATATTGCAATCAACGATATCCAAGCCGGAACATATTTCGTTGTTGAAGAAGACAAGGGAACCGCGTGGAAACGCATCAATGGAAACCTTGGACTCATCGACACAGTTATTGTTGCAGGCGGCGATGATGCGGTAGTTACATTCGTTAACTTCAAACCGAATTCATTAACTATTCGGAAAGTGAAAGATAACGATGGTAAACTTTCAACAAATAATGATCGCGTTCTTGCTCCGTGGCACCTCGAAGTCCATCGTGGTACCATCAGCGGTGCTCTCGTTGCCTCAAGTGACAATGGATCATTGGATGTAGCAAACCTTGGTGATGATACATACGTAATTGTCGAATCTGACAGCGCGAATTGGATCAACCTCGGTTACGCACTCAATGGAACTGATCATGCCAGCATCGAAAACAATTACACAATCGTTCTTAGCGATGGTATGAACGCAACCTTTGATTTCGTCAATGCTCCTCCGATCTATAGCAATATGTACCGCTCATTTGATCCTGACAGCATAGCGCAATCGAAAGATCTAAAACTGAAATACAAATACATCGCCCGCAAAGCAGTTGCCAATGAATTTGTGTTTGATATAACTGCACCAGCAACCACTGATACAACCGGTAAAGTTACTGCGATATTCAAATTCTCAATGGTATCAAGCGGAGTAGTATTGAATGGAGTTGATACAGTTGGAACATGGACAAACGCAAAAATAGTTACAACATCAGCAGTTGACACGTTTGATGTATTAACTGTAATCGGTTGGGGTTATAAAGGATCATTGGTAAAGACCGGATATGAATGGTCAACCTTGCCGAAGAAGACCAAAGGCAATGTAGCCGCATACATAATGAATCAACCACGCTTACCAATGCCGAACAGGTTGAATGCAGTTTATGACGCATTCGCGTTAACAGGATTCCCGACCGGATTACAGGTAGGTATGGATAAGAGCGTACCGGACAGCACGAAGCTGTTTGGCTGGTTAAACGCACCGAAACCAGGTGATATAGCCAAGACGTTGAATGATAAGAACGTAACGCATACAGCGTTAGCCCATAGCTTCGACACATGGACCAGCGGCAAGCCGTTCTTGAAGAGACAGAAATCTGCGTCTCCGAATAAGTACAACAACGTGTTGTTAGCACAGATGGTAGCGTTGAAGTTAAACATCACAGCCAGTAATATGGAAATGATACCGCTTGGCTTTGGTGAGTTGATATTCGACGATGCATCGTTAATACCTCCAACAGGAGCACCCGTACTCAACGGAATGATGGTGAGGGAAATAGCCCCATTAGTCGATTCGATGATGATGGGTTGGGCACATGTTGATACAATCATAAAGCTTAAACCGCAATACAGCCGTCTTTATCATGATCCTGCTATAATGGCATATCTGAATACGGCAGTAACCAAGATCAACAATGCGTTCGAAGGTCAATTAGATACAACCAGCTTTGCTTCCTCATTAGTATTCACCGGAGCGAAGAAGCTGATTGACGTACCATATTTGAAGGGTTCAAGTGTAATACCGGCAAAGATAGTACCGGATTACACAAAGTTAGAACAGATACCGGAAGCATACAAGCTACATCAGAACTATCCGAATCCGTTCAACCCGACAACAATGATACAGTTCGAATTACCTGAAGAAGCATTTGTAACATTGAAGGTATACAACCTGCTTGGACAGGAAGTAGCAACGTTGTTCAATCACGAACAAATGAGTGAAGGAACGCAAGAAGTAGAGTTCAGCGCATCGAGCTTTGCATCAGGCGTGTACTTCTACAGATTATCTGCTGAAGGAATAGGCGAAGAAGGAACAACCTCCAACACATTCCATTCAGTTCACAAGATGATCTTGATGAAGTAATAAGTTGTCATTGTTTATTGCCATCGATTGCCGTCCCTTTAAAGGGACGGCAATTAGGCAATGATGGCAATGATTTTCCACTAATCCACAATACAGGCATCCCGTCCCGCTATAAGAGCGAGACGGGATGCCTTTTTTTAGATCAATGTCAAAACTCCGACTTGTGATATTGCTAATCAAAAGAACAAGTCGGAGTTTTATCTTGAAGATAATTGCCTTTGTTCAACTTTTTTGATATGTTAAACAAAACAACCGAGTCACACTGAACGTTTCGACTGAGCTCGACGAAGTCTTGTTTCAGGGTCTAATGTTAGATGCCGAAATAAATTCGGCATGACGCAGTAGTTTTAGTATCCCTTAATCTTAATCAACATCAGAAAATATAAATAATGAAATTTCTTACTGAATATCTTTGGTTCAATACAAAAAAGGAACGTGAATATCTGAACATCACCGATGATGTTGAAGCGATCCTCAATCGCAGCGGTATAAAAGAGGGGATGGTTCTCGTTTCTGCAATGCACATCACCGCGGGCGTTTATGTGAACGATGCAGAATCGGGACTTATCAAAGATATCGATGAATGGCTCGAAAAACTCGCGCCTTTCAATCCCAATTATCTGCATCATCGAACGGGTGAATCAAACGGAGACGCTCATCTAAAAAGTTTGCTGATACACCATGAGGTAATCGTGCCTGTTACAGCAGGCAAACTCGACTTTGGTCCGTGGCAGCAAATCTATTACGCAGAGTTCGATGGCATGAGGAGAAAGCGTGTTATTGTGAAAGTGATGGGTGAATAATTATGAAAAGGATATCTTATCTGATAATCACGTCGATAGTTGTTACATCTATTTTATGGTCGCAAACTGGCAGAAACGATCCGAAAATTGAACCGTTGAAAATTATGGTAGATTATGCACGGTTCTTTGGTGATTCAACTCAGACATTTGTAGAACTGTATTATGGTTTTTCGGAATCGATGATGATATACCAAAACGACACAGCGGGAATTAAAGGTCAGATAAATTTTAAGATGGAGATTAAAAAATCCGGCGCAATCGAATACCGGAAAGAATGGATAGTGCCGCACACCATTTCCGGAACTGAGCAAATATCATCCCAATCGCTTGTCGGCTTGCAATCTTTTGCAATTCAACCCGGTGAATATACTTTATCAGTCTCAGCATCCGATAATTATGATGATACGAGGCGCGACAGTGTTTCGTTGTCGCTTCTTATAATAAAATATCCGGTCGATCAGGAATATCTAAGCGATATTGAACTATGCACATCGATTCAATCATCAAATAATAAACAATCGTTGTTTTATAAGAACACACTTGAGGTGGTTCCAAATCCAAGTAAATTTTACGGCACCGGATTACCGGTTCTTTATTATTATACAATCGCCTATAATTTGCGCACGCGGGGCGATTCAAATAGTGTAATCGTTCGTACATCCATATCGGATGCTGTTGGAAAAGAAGTGATAACAAAAGATAAAATCAAACCCCGTCTGTATAATGCAAGCGTTGAGATTGGAACTGTGAATATCTCGGCGTTGCGAACAGGTATATATCTTTTCCGGATTATAATTACCGATTCGTTGAATAAAGTATTCGCACAAAACGAAAAGAAATTCTTTATCTACAAGCATGGTTCACCTTTGGATTCTTCCTTAACCTCCGGACTATCGCCTGTGTCTGAATCGAAATATTCCGTGATGAGTGAGGAAGAAGTTGATCAATATTTTGAATATGCGAAATATATTTCATCAGATATAGAAAAAGAACAGTACGAACAATTAACCGATCTGCAGGCAAAGCAAAAATTATTGTATGAATTTTGGAGAAGAAAAAGCTCCGGCGCTAACGCGATCAGCGACGAGGCATATTATGCTCGTGTGAAAAAAGCAGATGATTTGTTCACAACACCGTTCCGAAGCGGGTGGAAAAGCGACCGCGGACGCGTTTTTATTACGTACGGTATGTATGATGAGATAGAAAGATTTTCAAACTCCACAGACAGCAATCCGTATGAAGTATGGCAGTATCATAATATTCAAGGTGGTGTAATATTTGTGTTTGTGGATCGGGAAGGGATTGGAAATTACATGCTCATGCACTCAACTCACCGTGATGAACTGCACGAAGAGCTTTGGTACGAAAAATATGCGCTCAAAATGCACTGATGGAATTGAATGCAAAATAAGTTAGAGTATTTGCTTTTTTTATTGGTGAGGTTTATCGTTCAGGCGATGCCGCTAAAATCTGCTCAGCGTTTTGGCGCTTTCATCGGATCGCTCGGTTACAAACTATCGCCTCGACGCAGGGAGATCGCGTTTGATAATCTGCGATATGCTTTTCCCGAAAAAACAGAAACAGAGATAAAATTAATAGCTCGCGGGTCTTTCCAAAATTTCGGCATAGCATTCTTAGAATTGCTTTGGTTCCCACGCATTACCCCGAAAATCATGCGAAGTTTAGTGAAGCCCAAAAATCTTGATTGCTTGTTGGATGCTCATGCGAAAGGTAAGGGGCTGATATTACTATCGGGACATTTTGGAAATTGGGAATTAACCGCATTTGGCGGCGCGTATCTTTCTAAAATTCCTTTTAATATAATCGTTCAAACTCAGAACAACCGTTTGGTGGATGAGGCAATCAATAGGCACAGGTGTTGGTATGGGAACAAGGTTGTATCGATGGGAATGTCGGTGCGCGAGATAATACGCACGCTGAACGATAAAGGTGTAATTGCAATTGCACCAGACCAGAGCGGCGACAGGCAAGGAGGTTTGTATCTTGAATTCTTTGGACGCAAAACCGCTACGCACCAGGGACCCGCAGCGTTTGCACTACGAAGTGGCGCACCGTTGTTGATGGGTTTTCTAACAAGAAATATCGACATGACTTATAACCTCACAGTAGAATCTGTTGATCTCTCCGATTTGGGAAAAGCCACAGAGGAAAACATTGCCGAGGCAACGCGGCGCCATGTTGCTATACTTGAAAAATATATCCGGCAATATCCCGATCACTGGCTCTGGATGCACCGCAGGTGGAAGCACACTAAAGATAACTGATAATGGAGCAATTCGAAAATATTCTGATTGTTCAAACCGCTTTCCCCGGTGATTTAATTCTTACTTTACCGCTTGCTCAGGTTTTAAAGAAACATTTTCCGTCAGCACAAATCGATTTCGTTGTCATCCCCAAAACGGCAGAATTACTCCCCAACAATCCAACAATCTCTGAAGTGATTGTGTATGATAAAAGAGGAAAAGATTCCGGCTTTTCGGGTTTGATGAGGAAAGTGAACTCCTTACGAGCCAATAAATACGATATTGCTTTCATACCGCATCGGTCTTTTCGATCTGCGATTCTTGTGTGGCTTTCTAAAATTCCGTTGCGGGTAGGTTTCGATAAAAGCAAAGCAAAATTGATTTATTCTCATAAAATCCAATACGATTCTAAAATTCATGAGATAGAAAGAAATATCTCGCTATTAACCGCCATTAATATCAATAACGTTCCGAAAGAAATACCCCATTTATATCCCTCATTTCACGACAAGAAAAAAGTGGGATTGGTGCTTTCTGAGATTGGAGTACAGCACCTTAATACACTGGTCGGGATTGCCCCCGGATCTGTTTGGGCAACAAAACGTTGGCTCGAAGAGCGGTATGCCGAGTTGATAGAAAAACTGACGGGGAAAGGATTTCATATACTGTTGCTCGGAGGTTCCGAGGATTTTGAACTGTGCAAGAGAATCGATAATGCTGTTCCATCAAAACATATTTACAATATGGCGGGTAAGTTGAGCTTTCTCCAATCAGCAGAGTTGATTGAGCGATGTTTGGTTGTTGTTACAAACGATTCGGCGCCGTTACATATCGCAACGGCAATGCGAGTCCCGACTGTTTCAATCTTCGGTGCGACCACACCGGAGTTTGGTTTCGGTCCTTATGGTGATCTGCACCGGATTGTTGAAACCGATGGTTTATCGTGCAGACCGTGCAGTATACATGGCGGGGAAAAATGTCCGATTGGCACATTCGACTGCATGAAAGAAATCAGTTCCGAAAAAGTATTTAACACGGTTATTTCACTATTAGAAAAAACACCGAGCGGAGGAATTTAAAATTACTGAGTCGATGACAAAAGTGCTGACACTTGAACGGGGAGGAAACGATTTTGAGATTGCAAGAGAAGCGGCTCGTTGGATTCAAGAAGGGGGAATCATTTTATATCCGACCGATACAATTTATGGAATTGGCTGTGATGCTTTCAATGAAAAAGCGGTAGAGAAGATATTCAAGATAAAGGAAAGAAGTGCATCGAATCCTGCATTGATGCTCGCATCATCGGCGGCAATGGTTCAATCGTTAGTCGCTGAAATGTCCCCGCTGGCTATCCAGCTCATGAAAATATTTTGGCCCGGACCCTTAACATTATTATTCAAGCCGAAGAAGATAATGCCGCGCCTTTTAATATCGGAGGATAATAAAATTGGCATCCGGATTCCCGACCATCAATTTTGTCTTTTTATTATTGAACAATGCAATACCCCGATTGTTTCAACAAGCGCAAATCTTTCAGGCATCCAAACCAGCGGAAAGATTTCAGAATTGAAGAAAATATTTTTTGGGAAAGTTGATCTTATCATTGACAGCGGCGATTTGGAAAACGTAACGCCCTCAACGATTGTTGATGTTACGGCAGAACCGCCGGCAGTAGTTCGGGAAGGAGTGATTAAGAAGGAGGAGATCGACTTAATAATCAACCTTTAAAAATTTGTATAGCATTTATTTCAGACGATTTGCATTTGTACTGCAATTGTAATACTTTATATTAAACGAAAGGAGCTATATGCCGAAAACAGTTATGTTAAGCACGAGAGTTGCACCGAAGCTCAAAAAAGACGTTAATGTAATATTACGAAAATTGGGATTGACAACAACCCAAGCTGTAACGATATTTCTTTCGACTGTTAGAAACTTTAATGGTATACCTTTTAAAATTTATATACCAAATGAAAAAACTAAGAAAGCCATTGAAGATGCGAAAAAGAGAAAAGATGTTAAGAAGTTCAATACGGTTGAAGCATTAAAGGTAGATCTTGAGGGCTGATGCGTTCGCTGATAAGGACAAAGCAGTTTAAGAAAGATTTTAAGCTCTCTAAAAAGCAAGGTCGTGATATAGAAAAATTATTTGAAGTCATTGAGAAACTTGCTCTGGGAAAGAAGCTAGACCAACAATATTATGACCATTCTCTTCACGGAAAATTTAAAGATTATAGAGAATGCCATATTACGCCTGATTGGCTGTTGATTTATAAAATTGAAGGAAACGATCTTATGCTTGTGCGTAATGGTTCACATTCTGATTTGTTTGGATAGTTTTATAGTCGGAGGTTAAATGTTAAGCATGCTTTTCGGTTATTTTATCTATTTTGCTTGAGAGGGGATCTACAAAACATAACTCCTATTACAATTGTTGATATTGCCGATTAAGCGTCGTGTTGTTCGTGCTGAAGTTAAATCGGTGGAAGAGATCGGTTCAATAATCAACCTTTAAAATTCTTGATACTGTACCAAAAAATATGTACATTAAATGTGCAAATTCTGTAAATAATGTTGCAAAAAGCGTTCGGAAAGCGTTTTCTTC
>PNNN01000022.1 GCA_013824245.1 Chlorobiaceae bacterium
AAAATATTTATACTAATTTTTCAGAAGTCTCATTAATATTTTAAATGTCAATTAATATTCTTGCGTTCTGCGTACACACTTAGTATATTCATGACGATGAAGTAATATTGCTTCAAACTAAAAACATTTAAGGAGATGTTTTATGGGTGAAATTGATGATGCACTTTTTACGGATGCTATAAATAGGGCTTATGCAAACGCACCTTATCTAAAGGCACAAAAAGAATATCATGAACAAGCAACGATATATTTTAAAGAACAAACTGAACTTATTGCCGACCAAAAATGATATTCTAAAACTATTACACGAGCAACAATATTTATGGCTACCGCTACAGTCGTTTATGCGTTGATTGCAATATTTCAATATTTCTTTCCGATTAAGTAACTGTCATTCTATTTTAATATGAGGAGAATAAATAATGGATTCTTTTTTTGGCAATAATACTGCACTTTATTTTTATAGTGCTGTCTTTCAAGGCAATATGGCGCTAATTGCATTAGCTGGTATTTTTGCAACCTTTGTATTACAACAAAACTTACAGAAACTTAATAGTAACGGAGAAAAACTAATCAGTTTTGTCTTAGAGCGAACCAAGCATAATCATTTTGCGGGTCAATGGTTGCATTCATGGTTTGTTGACCCACAGCGATTATTAGATAGAATAGATTATATCCAAAATGGTGGTATGAAAGTGAGTGAAAACAATAAAGTGGAGTCTATCAATTTAATCAAAAGTTTCAACAATGATGCGGCATATTTAAGAATTAGAACTCAACATATAAATCTAAAAAACAATAATGCTCGCATAGTTGATGCATTGAAAAAACCTTTCTATTGGACAATATCTGTAATTATTCTTTCGTTAGTGTTGCTAGCTTTGGCAAATTATATTCATAAACTTTGGGATTTATATGAATGGATTCCAATCTGCCTGATAATAGTATTAAACGTTATAGCGTTATTCGAGAATAAGAAATATATCTTTAGCATTTTTCAATATACTGAACGTGTAATTCAGCCCATTCAGGAAGAATAAACTAGCGTTCTGGAATTTAACCAACTTGCTATTTTTATACCGGACAGGATTTTCGGTTAGCGTCTGAGTTGATTCTATTTTCTGTAAAAATCGCAGGGTCTAAAAATATGGTTCCAGCGAATAATATCCACTACGCACTTCCTAACGGTTAGCGATGGTACGCTCTCAATCAACAGCAAAACCCGCTGACAATACTCTTTCCTTTACAAATTATTCTTTCGAGCATCACGTATAACGCAAAAGCATTTCAGTATCTTTATAATCTGTCATTCATATTCTTATAGTCATTCCTTTTCAATCAATATAAATACTGTAAGCGATTGACCTGAGTACGCTTATATATTTCAGCAAATCCGCTGAACACTCTGAACATAAGCAAAACTAAAACTATCCACTTAACTACAATCTTACAGACTATTGTTTATCGGCGTTTCCTTTTGAATTAAAGCGTTTTGTCTTTGAACTGTACAAAAGATTGCACAAAAGCAATCGGGCACAGTATAAACACCCGCTCATGAATCTCTTTAAATCAATAACATCGCTGTCAAGGTGTCTCTGAGCGAGATCGTACAATTCATATCAGCGTCGAAACTGCTAATTATATACTTATCCTGCATCAAAAATCTACATTGCTAAATTTATTCTTGATTATCTTACGGTTTTTAAGTATCTTTATAAGCGCCAAACCATGGTGTCCATAGTTCAGTTGGTTAGAACGCCAGGTTGTGGCCCTGGAGGTCGTGGGTTCAAATCCCACTGGACACCCAAAAATATTTCCAATTTTCAATTGTAAATCGACAATTGTCAATTGACAATTATTCGCCCCCATCGTCTAGAGGCCTAGGACACGAGCTTTTCAAGCTTGTAACACCGGTTCGAATCCGGTTGGGGGCACTTAAAGTGCACAGCAATTATAAACCATTCGGATGAGAGCAATTATACCGGTCGCCGGTTTTGGTACGCGGTTACGACCACATACATATACGCTTCCTAAAGTCCTGCTTAACGTTGCAGGCAAGCCGATCATAGGCCATATCCTCGATAAAATTGTGGAAGATGGTTTTGATGAAGCCACAATTATTGTTGGGAATATGGGAGAAAAAATCCGCGATTTCGCCAGATCAAATTATAAAATTAAATTCGATTTTGTTGAACAACCAGAACCGAAAGGTTTAGCTCACGCGATTTCATTGGCGAGAAAAACTTTTACAACCGAACCGGTATTAATAATTTTGGGCGATACTATTTTTGATGTTAATTTAAAACCGATTTTAAAAGAACCGCTTTCTTCACTGGGTGTTAAAAAAGTTGAAGACCCGCGCAGGTTCGGCGTTGTTGAGATGAAGGATGGATTTGTTGCAAAGCTGGTTGAAAAACCGGAGAATCCAACGAGCAACTTGGCTTTAGTAGGTTTGTACTGGATACGTAATCCGTTCTTGCTCGATCAATGCATGGAAGAGTTGTTCAAAACTAATAAGAAGACAAAAGGCGAGTATCAATTAACCGATGCGCTGCAAGCGATGGTTGAAAAAGGTGAAAAAGTAAAAACATTCAACGTTGAGGGATGGTACGATTGCGGAAAGCCCGAAACGCTGCTTGCAACCAACCGGCATTTGTTAGATAAACTGCCTCACCGCAAAAATCGCGACGGCGTTGTAATAAATCCACCAGTATTCATTGCCGAAGATGCGAAGATCAGCAGGTCGATTATCGGACCTTATGCTACAATCGCATCGGGTGCAGTTATTGAAGATTCCATCATCCGAAATTCCATAGTGAGTGACGATGCACGGGTGCACTGTGCGCTCCTCGAAGATTCACTCGTGGGTGATAACTCAATAGTTCGAGGGAATTTTCAAAAAATCAACATCGGCGATTCTTCAGAAATCGAATTTCATTAATCTTAGGAAAATCTATGTCATATCTTTTTACTTCTGAGTCCGTATCCGAAGGACATCCTGATAAAGTCTGCGATCAGATTTCGGATGGAGTGTTAGATTCATTGCTTCATCAGGATCCTATGTCGCGCGTTGCGTGTGAATGTTTTGTAACCACCGGTTTGGTTCTTGTTGGCGGCGAGGTTACAACCAAAGGATATGTTGATGTTCAGAAGATAGTCCGCGATGTTGTTAAGGATATCGGTTATACCGCAGCCGGAGTTGGATTTGATGCCGATTCTTGTGCTGTTCTTTCCACTTTGCATTCTCAATCTCCTGATATTGCGCAGGGTGTTGATACAGGCGGAGCGGGCGATCAAGGGATGATGTTCGGTTATGCTTGCAGTGAAACCCCAGAGCTAATGCCGATGCCGATAATGTTTTCGCACAAACTCGTTAAGCGGTTAGCAGATATACGAAAAAAAGAAAATGGCTTAATGCCTTATTTGCGTCCCGATTCAAAATCGCAAGTTACTATCGAATATGAGGGAAAGAAACCTGTCAGGGTTCATACTGTGGTTGTATCCACACAACACATGCCTAAAGTTGCACAGACGAAAATTAAGAGCGATGTGATAGAAAATGTTATAAAAAAAGTTATCCCCAAAAACCTGTTAGATAAAAACACGAAATATTTTGTCAACCCAACAGGCATGTTTGAAATTGGCGGACCGCACGGCGATAGCGGATTAACGGGAAGAAAAATTGTTGTAGATACATACGGCGGACGCGCGCCCCACGGCGGTGGAGCTTTTTCTGGGAAAGATCCGACAAAAGTTGATAGAAGCGCCGCGTATGCCGCACGGCATCTTGCCAAGAATATAGTCGCATCGGGTTTGGCGAGTGAATGCCAAATACAGGTTGCCTACGCAATTGGAGTGAAACATCCCGTTTCAATTCATGTGCAGACATACGGAACAGGTATTGTTCCGGATTACGAGCTTGAGCAATTCATCAAGAAGAATATCGTTGAAGGCGGACCGATAGATATGACACCGCGAGGAATAATAAAACGGTTGAATCTTCGCCGACCTATTTACAGGAAGTCTGCCGCATATGGCCATTTTGGACGGACTGAAAAAGAATTCTCATGGGAGAATTTAGATTTGGTTAAGCTTTTTAATAAACTATGATTGGGATTTTTGTCAAAAGGAAGTGATCTGATTTAAGACACACGATTCATGATTCATGATGCAAGATACATGATGTGAGAGCGATTCAATAATATTATAAACCACCTATTAGCCATTGACAAATGACTAATAGCTAACCACTCACTACTAACGACTAACAAAGCTATGGATTACAAAAAAGGAAAATACAAAGTTAAAGATATCAAGCTTGCGGCAGAGGGCAAGCAATTAATCGCCTGGGCAGAATCGAGAATGCCGGTTTTAACTGCTCTGCGCGAAAAATATAAAAAAACTAAACCGTTTAAAGGATATCGCATTGCAGGTTGTTTGCATGTAACAAAAGAAACAGCGGTGCTTATAAAGACATTTGTTGAAGCAGGCGCCGAAGTTTGTTGGAGCGGTTGTAATCCACTTTCAACTAACGATGCTGTTGCATCCGCGCTTGCGGCTGACGGAGTTTCGATCTTCGCATGGCACGGTATGTCTGTAAAAGAATTTTACTGGTGCATAGAAGAGACATTGAAAATTCATCCCAACTTAACTCTTGATGACGGAGCGGATTTAATTTTCACAATCCACAATAAACATCCTGAGTTTGCCGAAAAATATGTTATCGGTGGAACAGAAGAAACAACAACGGGAGTTCATCGTTTGCGCGCAATGGCGGCAGACGGCGCTTTGAAATACCCGGTCATTGCTGTGAACGATGCCGAAACCAAATGGGATTTCGACAACGTTTATGGTACAGGTCAATCCACATTGGATGGAATACTTCGCGCAACGAGTATTTTGTTAGCGGGGAAAAATATCGTGGTTGCCGGGTACGGGCATTGCGGCAAAGGTGTTGCAATGAGAGCTCAAGGACTTGGCGCAAACGTGATTGTTACCGAAGTAAAAGCGACAGCCGCGCTTAAAGCCACTTTAGATGGAATGCGCGTTATGAGAATGGATGAAGCCGCCAAGATTGGAGATGTTTTGATTACAGCTACCGGTGTTAAGGATGTAATAGTTGATCGTCATTTTAAAGTGATGAAAGAGGGCGCAATCGTTTGCAATACCGGTCATTATGATTGCGAAGTTAATCTAAATCATCTTGGCAAACTTGCAAAAAATATAAAAGAAATCCGTGCCAATAACGAACAATATTCCATGAAGAATGGAAACCGGATTTACGTTCTTGCTAAAGGCAGATTGGTTAATCTTGCCGCGGCAGAAGGGCATCCATCGGAAGTTATGGATATGTCGTTTGCAAATCAGTTCATGTCTCAGCTTCGACTTGCCGAGCTTCATAAAAAAGGGAAGCGGCTCGATAACAAGGTGCACGATATTTCCGTGGAGCAAGATCAGGAAATTGCGGGCGTTAAGTTAGCCACGATGGGTATGAAAATCGACAAACTAACTCCCGAGCAGAAAAAATATATGGATGATTACAGTGCCGGAACGTGATCTGGTGAGTTGTGGGTGGTGAGTGGTGAGTGGTGAGTTGTGAGTGGTAAATAAAAAGGTGACCGAGTGGTCACCTTTTTACTTTACTCCGGTGTCATGGTCCACATTTTTATGTGGTCACTTTCCCCGCATGAAAGGTGGTTGTTCAAGTCTTCAAATACATCATTCAAATTTACGCAATACTAAACTTTCTCCCTAATTTCCGCTTGTCGCTTTCTCGCGGTTCCAATCAATCCTATAGCGCCAAGTCCGATGAGCGCCGCCGGTGCAAGAATTGGCGGTTTTACTTCTTCAGCATCTTTCTCGCTGATTATAGTTTCGGTTTCTTTTTCTTCACGCTCGAATCGTTCTTTGTTGTGAAAGAAAAGTCCGCCAATGCCGATAAGAACTGTGAGCATGAGGTAAAAGTGCAGCAGACGGATTAATCCATCTTTCCAGCTTTGTACAGCGAGTAGCGAAAGAATAAATCCGATTATGCTGACGATTATCGGTATAAACGCCGGGCGTTCTTTCGGTAAAACATCTTGGTGTTCTATCAATGTTTCAACAAAGAGGAAAAGAAATCCCCCGGCAATTATCAATACGATCAGACGATTAATGGAAAAAGATTTTAAAAACATAATTACTCCTCTCGGTGATAAAATAAATATGATGTTGGCGATTAAGGATGCTTTCCAAAATAATAAAAGTCATCTACAAATAAAAACTCCAACCTCAAAAAGAAAACCCCGCAGCCAAAGCATACGGGGTTTTTTTGAAGAATTAATTGAATTCTAAAGTTTTGTAACTTTAGATACTTTGTGGGATCAGAAACCACTTACATTTAATCGTCCACCTGTTACGCACTTGCCCGCTAATGAAGTAGTTGGTACAACACTGGCAAGAACAGCAGCTTTAATAGTGGCGGCAGTTGAACCTGGATGATAAGCCGCATACAATGCAACACCACCGGTTACATGGGGTGCAGCCATTGAAGTTCCGCTGTACGATGCATAGGTCGCTGCACCTGATCTACTTGGTATTGTAGAATAAATTGATGAACCGGGAGCGCCCAAATCAACGGTTGTTAAACCGTAATTTGAGAAACTCGATATAGCGCCAAGAGATGTAATTGAAGCAACCGCAATGATGTTGGCATTAGGATAGCATGAAGGATAGCTTACCGTTACATCGGTGTTAAGCGTTGAATTACCCGCTGCTGCAACGAACAAAATATTTGCCTGATTCGAGCGTTCAATAGCATCTTGCAGTGCTTGCGAAAATGCGCCGCCGCCCCAGGAATTATTTGTTGCTACGATATTTAAACCATGCCGTGATTTAAGATCTGTAAAATAATCGAGAGCTAAAATCGCATTGGTGGTAGTTCCGCCATTTCTACCTAAGAACTTACCGGAAATAATTTGGACGTTCCAGCAAACACCAACAACACCCAAAGCATTGCCGCCTTTAGCGCCAATAGTACCCGCAACATGCGATCCATGATCGTCAGCAGGACCATCATAAATTGTATTGTTGTTTCCATCGAAATCCCAACCGTTTATATCATCGATGTAACCGTTGCCATCGTTGTCTATACCATCAACTAGATCATAAGGATTAGTCCATATTTGTCCGACGAGATCCGGATGAGTAAACATAATACCCTCATCAATTTCGCCAACCATTACAGTCGTTAATCCGGTATGACCCGCTGCCCATGCTTCGCCTGCTTGGCAACCATATTGGTTAGCAGGAGTAGTTGCATCGCCGTACATTCCCCAGAGCAAATTACCCGTATAATATGGATCGTTGGAGGTTGCATTGTGATAGTAGTAATAGTTTGGTTCAGCAAACTCGACATCGGCAGAGTTTTTTAATGCGCTGATAGCTTCACGCACTGCCATTGAGGTATGGACAACCGTGATGCCTTCGTTATCGCCGGCTTTTTTCATCGCCGAGGTAACAATTTTTTGGCCGACTTTACCGCTTACTGCACTAAGAGCAGAATTGCGTTTGAGGTCGGTAACACCTGATTTGAATTTTACGATCAACTCACCCGAAACAAATTCGAGGCGAGCGCCGTCGTATCCAACTTTTTCGAGTGTGGTGAATTCCTGTGTTCCTACGTTTTGAGTTGGTGCTTCGGTGTTTTGACAACCTGCAATTACCAAAATTACGAGGAACGATAATAATCCGAGCAATAATACCTTGCCGGACAATGTACGTGATTCGTTCATAAAAACTCCTTATGAATTAGGTAAAGTTAATTGATGATATACGGGCATAAATATTATAAACATTTCTTTGAATGATGTCAAGTGTTTTTTAGCGTTTAAACTCAAAATTCTTCATTTTTTCCATAATGGAGTATTCATTGACTCACAAAAATGTGATTTTTCGGATTATTTGGACTTATTAACCCCTAAAATCTGATCGGTATGTTTGTGCTTACCAGATTTAAAGGTTGAAATTTCAATCAATAATTTATTGGTGTTTGGAGGGAATTCTTTTTTAATAAAGAATGTAACTTAAAACTCAGAGCTTTAAAGGCAGGGTAATAATAAACTTAGAACCTTTTCCAATTTCACTTTGAACTACGATATTCCCTAGATGTTGCGTTATGATTTGCTGTGTGATTGCCAATCCCATCCCCGTTCCATCATGCTTTGTGGTATAGTAGAGGTTGAATATTTTATCTAACTCTTCTTTTTGTATTCCCATACCGCTGTCTGATACGGTAATCCTCGTTTCATTTTGATCTTCGATACAAGAGAGTGAAATAATTCCATCTGTCGGTGTAGCATCGAGTGCATTTTGTAACAAATTGAGCATGGCTTGCGTAAATTGTTCGCGGTCGATAGATATATCTTTTGTGCATTGCAACTCGATTTTAAAACTCACTCTCTTTGCCGAAGCTTGGCTTGCGAATAGCGCCGATATGTGTTGAAAATATTCTTGGGGATTAAAATTTTCTATGTTCAATTTCGGCGGTCGGGCGAAATTCAAAAATTGCTTGATGATATTATTTATTCGCTGTGCTTCAGATTTTATCACGCGGGTTAGGTTGAAATATTCATCTTCATCGGTCTGTGGTTTAAATTCTTTTCCAAAGCGTTGCGCTATCATGCTGATGGCATTGATAGGATTTCGTATCTCATGTGCTACCCCTGATGCCAGTTCGCCCATTGCAGTAAGTTTATCTTTACGCTGAAGTTCGCGCTCAAGCTGTCGAGCGTTAGTCATATCTTTGATTACGGCAGTACGGCTTTCGATTGATCCGTCGGCTTTCTTCGAATCGGAAATGGTGGCAAGTATTATTCGCTGTCCTCCATCGGCGCAGGTAATGTTTTGTTCGCTGATCGGTTCAAGTATACCAAAGATATTCAGAAGACAAATTCTTGCTACCTGCGGTAGTTCGCTAAAGCGTTTTCCAACCACATCTTTTTCTTTCAAGCGGAAAAGAGTTTCTGCCTGTTTATTAAAGATTGTAATTCTACTTTCAGCATCAACAGTTACAACTGCATCCTGCATCTGCTCTAATACATTTCCGGTAAAAGTCTGAATCGTCATATATTTTTTCTCGGAGATGCGATAATTTTGTGTGGCAACTATTGCCATAACGATCAGAATACTTAATATCCCTAATACAATCGACATAATTACTATGCGGTGCTGCATGCGGTCGTCGATGGAGCGTATCTCGTTCATCGAAAATCCAATTCTAAATATACCGACCGTAACAGAGTCGATTACAAATGGCTTTATAACTTCAAAAACTTCATGGTCTAAAAAGATCGAAGTCCTTGTTAAGGTAGTATTATTATCGAAAGCATTAGCGAGGAGCGAATCGTCTTCGATTGCACTTAACTCATCTACAGAGCGGCTTGCCGCTACAATGCCCTGATCATCTTGCAGTGCCACGTATTCTATACCGCTGTTATCCCCAATATCTTTGATCAATTTTCCGATCCCGATTTGTTTTCGGAATTCAAGTAGATCGGCAGCGTCAATATTTAACACAATCGCGCCGCCATTTTTATGTGTGCGGCTGATGGCAACTGCGTATCGCTGACCCGATTCATATCGCGCATCTTTTAATCCGATTGTAAGATGTTTAACTTTACCCTCTAAAATCGGTTTGATAAATTGGATAGGTGAGTATTTTTCGGGTAGTAGTTCGTGCTCGATATCTTTCTTGTGACTGCCAACTGTTCGTCTCCCGGCTTTATCGAAAATATTAATTCGAAATATGTTATTCTGGGAGCAGAATTCTTGTAAGATTTCTGGAGTAAGGATTCCGATGCTGTCGAACCGTGCTATATAAACGGCGTTATTAAATAATCGATCAGCGATTGATTTTTCAAGTTCCTGTGTTGCTAAGATGTTATTCATCCCGCTACGGTCGATTGTTTCGGCTATCGAATTCGCTTCCTCCTGAAGCAAGTGGAAAATTTCTTCCCGACTTTGACTCAACTCGATAAATGCTGAAATTACCATCACAAGCATGACGGTAATGGCAATAGCGACAATATATCGCGGTTGAATATTAAATAAAAATTTCATTCCCGATAATCTACAGATTTTTTATGAAATATGAAACACTGAATTATTTCTCTTTACATGAGCCGGCAAATTATCAACCTATTATCGCAACGATGTGGAAATTAATAATTATACTAAAAAGCCCCCCAAACATTAAAAACGTCTGGAGGGCTTAAGGGGGTTACTACAAACTTTTAATTTGCCTGTAGTGTTATTGTACCAATGTTACTATCTTGTTGTTTTATGACAGCAACGCTGGAGATAGTTGAATCTTTGTATGCTGTGTTCGAAGGAATTATTTTAAGAGTGTATGTTCCTTCGGGCAGCGCCATAAGCTTGAAGTTCCCTGATGTGTCCGGCATAGTTGAAACCGTATCGAGACCAACCGTGGTTTGAACTAACGCATTTGCGTTGGTCGGAAGAATTTTCCCGGAGATCGTTCCCGATACGACATTAGAAACGACTCGGATAGTGGGTTGCAATTTGTATGTATTACTTCCGATAAGTTGAACCGATTTATTCGCATCAAAGTCGAGTGTTAATTCATATAGTTTGTCGGCTTCGATTGTGAACGCGTGTGTTAGTTTGATACCGCTCTCCATCCCGCTTGGTATTACGAGATTATATTTTATACCATTCACAACAACATTGCTTCCGCTATCGATCATTAGACGTAATTGTGTATAATGTTGCGGAGTGAGTTTTGCTGTGCCTAATATTGAACTTGCACCGTTACGGAGCGTGAGCAAATCGTAAGTGGCTGGTGTGTTATTTATTATAGACCAACCTGTAGTAGTATCGATGTCTGAATTATGAACCTCGACTCGGTTAACTACGATGTTCACTTCGTCGTAATCTCCCGGAGAATCTACTAGATATAACTTCAATTCACCAGGTCCCGGCGTCGCTTCAACAGCCGATTTTTCGCATCCTGTGATTATCAGGAAGATGGCGATAAGAAAAAGTAGTAAGTTTTTCATGATATTTCTCCTATATTGTTAATTATTCGGTTAATTAATTTAATTATTAATACTGATACATCAAACTTATACCAAAAATGTTATTGCTGTATTTAAAGTACTCATCATTAGATGAGTTTTGAAGATATTCGTACGATAAGCCCAACGAAATACCTAAATCCTCAAAGTTTTTTTCCGTAGATAAAAAGATATTTTTACGTGTATCAACTCTTTTGTCGGCAATTTCAGTTCCAATAAGATCGTATGCCGGTCGTAGAAGGTAATTGCGGTTCTGTATTCCCGCAGTCAACTTGAGTACAACTTGAGCCGGCAATAACTGTGTTAGCGTAATATTTGCTGATGGTCCTTCGTATGAATATTGGTCGTCGAAGATGTCATCTCCAGAAACGATTCCATCATACGACAATATATAGCGTGATTCGCTTTGGAGATTTAAAATGTATTGTCCGGATAAGCTTAAACCTGTTCCATCAACTATTGCCTGACCGATCCGCATCATTCCAATTAATTGTGTTACACCGGGATATGAAGAAGTGCTTGAAGAATTTTTATCTCCCCATCTTCCGCTACTTCCGGTGGAGGTTGTATCGATATTTGGCGTCGTATACATCTTATATCCCAAATCGGTTTGTAAAATGATTGTCGTTCGAGTCGGCAAGAAGCTTTTTAATTGAAAAAAAGCCGCATGTTCGATGTAATTAAAATCAGGTACTTCTTTCATATTCAAATAAGTGAATGAATAACCGGACATTCCGGCAAAACGTTCAGAGATCGGGAATTTTATAGTCCCGAATAAATTCAATTGGTTATGGTCGTATAAAGTGTAATCATTCCTGTTGATTCTTGTACTATATGAAGCACCAAGATTGAGATATGTATCCTGTTCTTCACCGTACAGATGATTATAATCAATGCCGATTGAATGATAGTGGAAAGTTCTATCTATAGTAGTGCTGTAATAATTCAGAGAACCCGAGTAGAACATCTCTGTCGCACTATTATCGGTTTCCCACGTGTATGATCCGGTGAGTGAAAGGGATGTAATCTTATCTTTCATCTGGAGGTAGTTATTATTGATATTATCGTCATACTTACCGCTCAAGCCAGTTTGCAAACTCCATTGACTCAATCCGCTGGAAGTAACCACAGCTAATGTAAAAAGTACGGTTATAGTCTGAAATAATTTCATTGTCGTCCTCTGGGACTCTTCAGTTGTCCGCCTTGTTTCATAGAACCCTTTTCGCCTAATCGCCAACCTAATCCGCTTGCACGGTCGTCGCAAATTCCATCGCCATCTCGATCGATGAATTTATCTTTTTTGTTTTTAAACTTTTTTCCTTTTTGCTGTTGCGCATCATCGATACCGTCAGCGTTTTCATCAACCATCTGGTGCTGCCGTAATCTTTTCTCTTTTTGTTCTCGATGTACGGCGCCGGAATCTTGAACCGCTTGCGCGGCTGATTCACCAGCCGTTAAGATTACGATTGCTAATATTATCCAAATTATTTTCATAATGTCATTCTCCAATATTAAAATTAATAGTTACCAATATAGTAATATAAATTTTAAAATATTTAGTCACTTCCAGCGATTGCTTCGTCCTTGTCCTTTACCCTGCATCTTGTTTGCTTTATTTTTAACCCCAGCCCATTTGGGAATGCCATTTTCATCGGCAAGCGAGATCGACTTACCGTCTTGAGCAATTTCCCACGGATAAAAATGGTACTGACCGTTTACATTCTCAACTTCACCTCGGACTCTGGCTTTGACGTTCTTTTTCAACTCAAACTTTTCACGATGCCAATACCAATATGGTCCTAAGTGTATCTCGTATTCTCTTCCACTCTCATCTTTCAATGTGGCGTACGGGTGGTTGACTTTTATTATTATCCCACTAACCGACATTACACCATCCTTATCTGAGTTCCCCGAGCCGCTTGATTTTCCTGTTTGTGCAAAAGCCGGCAACAGAGAAAACAGCATAAGAACTGTAAACATTATCGTATTTGTTAGTTTCATAATTTTATTCCTTTCATCTTCAAAATAAAAAAAGCTGGAGTTGTTTAGGCCCCAGCTTTATGTTTGTTCTCTTATCCACGACCTTTTGGACCTGTGCCATCACAAGTGCCTGTTCCAACACCTGTTTTACGGCCATTACCTGTGCCATCCTTTGGACCTACACCACTACCCTTACCGTTCATGTTTGTAACGCCTTTGTTGGTTTGTCCGAATTTCTTTCCGGTACCATCCTTCGGTTTTACATAATCGGGATCTTGACCGTTCGGTATTCCATCACCGTCGTCATCGCGCGGTCCATATTGTTCCATATTCTTTTTACCATACTGATTGCCGACTTGCTGTGCGTATGCACTGTCGAGAGTTAGCAAGCTAAAAAATCCGAGCATCAGAAGTGCAAGTGAGAGAGATATTGTGCGTTTCATTGTTTGTTCCTTTAAATTTTTTTGATGAATTAGTTTGAATTATTTTTTCTTCTGTTCGTATTCATTACAAGTGGTGTGCCAATCGTAAAATCATTGAATTTAGACCAGAAAGATTGATTTATCTTTCAGCAATCATTTGTTATCGGCACTATTGTCGAACGTCTTCGGCAGAATCGTCGATAAATCTCACTGCAGTTCTGTAATACCATCATTATTTGGCAACAAACCACAAATTTTATATTGGCACGTGTATTGATCCAATATATAAGCTGTTCTAATCTTTTCCCGTTTACAAGCATCTAATCAAATAACTATCAATTACAGAGACATCT
>PNNN01000047.1 GCA_013824245.1 Chlorobiaceae bacterium
ACAACGACGTTCTTTGCCGCGAAGGACGCGCGCTATTTAATCGTTATCCAAACGGGTAATCCACCGTCGTTGCGAGTGAATCGAGAATAGAATAAGGTGAAAGACAAAGGAGAAAGATGCGCTTCGGATTAATAAGAGTATTTTAATGATCAACAATTAGTTAAATTTGCGCTGTTCGTTCTAACAGTAGTCGAATGAAACAGCGGAATAAAAAAAGGAGAAACATCATGCGTTACTTTTGTATATTGATCGCAACAATGCTCCTGGTGAGCACATTACAAGCACAAGTAAGTATCAATCTTAATGTCAATTTAGATCGCCAACCAGTTTGGGGTCCCACCGGTTATGATTATGTTGAATATTATTACCTGCCGGATATTGAGGTTTACTACTATGTCCCTCAACATCGTTATTACTATTATGATAGAGGACGTTGGAGATATTCGTCATACTTGCCTTCACGCTATAGTAATTTTGACTTCTATAATTCTTATAAAGTAGTAGTGAACGAGCGGGAACCGTATCGAAACCATAAAACTTATAAAGAAAAATATTCCTCATATAAAGGTCGTCACGATCAGCAGGTGATCCGTGATAGTCGTGATTCAAAATACTTTGTAAACAAAAAACATCCCGAGCATAATAACTGGAAAAAGCAACAAAAGCACGATAATGGTAAAGGCAAAAGTCGCGGCAAAAAATCTGGACAAAAATAATAGACAAGACAATTAAGATTAACATGGGAATGTTGGTAAATGGAATGAAGCCACAGCAGTTGTGTTCGGTTTGATTGTGGTTTTCTATTATATTTCTACCGTTGCGATGATTGTCAATTTGAGAATGGAAAAAATAATCAAATTTCTATGGGTGAAAAAAGTAATACTCTTAGCGGAACACGTTTCCTCGTTATTGCGGCAGCGCTCGTGGTTATCATCTATGGCATAAATCAGGCGCAGTCGGTTGTTGCATTGTTCCTTGTCTCTGGTTTCCTCGCTCTCATAGGAACGCCGCCGGTACTCTGGTTAGAACGGAAACGCGTTCCTTCAATTGTAGCAGTGATGATCATAATGGTAGGCATGATTACTTTTCTGCTGATTATCGGTGCAGTGGTAGGAACGTCTCTCAACATCTTTTCCGACGCCTTGCCTTTCTATCAGAAACGCCTACAAGAGCAAGTCTTGGCGCTCAAACCCCTGTTGGCAAGCAAGCATATTGTAGTTACTAACAAGGTCTTGCTTGAATACTTCAATCCGGGGCCGGTGATAGGCCTGGCTGCCAGTTTATTCGCAGGGATGGGCTCAGCGCTTTCCAACATCGTTCTCATATTGTTCACGGTAACATTCATTCTTCTTGAGGCTTCAAGTTTCCCCATCAAGATCCGTTCTGTGCTCGGCGATCCTCGCCAAGCCTTTCCTCAGTTCACGAAGTTTGTCAATGATATCAAGCGTTACATGGTCATCAAGACGATCATCAGTCTGGCCGTCGGGGTCATAATAGGGCTATGGTTGTTCATCCTCGGCGTGGATTTTCCCGTTCTCTGGGGTTTTCTGGCATTTCTGCTGCACTACGTACCCAATCTCGGCTCTATCATCAGCGCCATTCCTGCGGTCCTCCTGGCACTCATTGAACTTGGGATGGGACCTGCCGCGCTTGCCGCTGCCGGTTATCTTGTCGTTGGCACCACACTCGGAAACGTTGTTGAGCCGCGGCTTATGGGCCGCAAACTTGGACTCTCTACCTTGGTCGTCTTTATCTCTCTGATTTTTTGGGGAAGCCTGCTCGGTCCAATTGGCGTGGTTCTATGCATACCCCTTACCATGACCCTGAAGTTTGGACTTGAGATCAATAAAGATACCCGATGGATTGCAGTCTTGCTCGGGTCGGAGAAGTACACCGAGAGCATTCCACCAGTGTCGAAAAAAGGGATCGATTATGAAACTTGAAGAATGTTTGAACTGGCTTGATAGATCATGAGAATCTTTAAAAAGATCGCAGCACAAATCCTAACTATGTCAACAACAACAATTTGATCGGAACATAAGAGCATGGAGCCAATTTTTTTCATAAAAGGACTGATTATTGGATTTGCGATGGCGGTGCCTATTGGACCGGCCGGAGTATTGTGCATCCGCAAGACCCTTACTGATGGGCATTCGCGAGGCATGATCATCGGCTTTGGGGCAGCAACAGCAGATTCACTATATGGCAGCATCGCAGCGTTCGGTCTCACGTTTGTTTCGGATGTGATAGCCAGCCAGCACTTTTGGCTGAGTATGGTTGGAGGAGGATTACTCTTGTTTCTTGGAGTAAGGACATTTCGGGCTAAGCGCAAGGATACTATAATCCCCTTCGACAACAAAGGATTGTTGAGATCGTATGTTTCCGCCTTTCTCCTCGCATTTACAAATCCAGTGACCATTTTTGCCTTTCTTGCTGTGTTCGCTGCCTTTGGGCTGGGACATAAGCTTAATATCATTTCAGCGTTCATTCTTGTCCTCGGAGTGTTTACAGGTTCATGTCTATGGTTTCTGACTCTCAGTTACGTTGCTACACTATTCAGAAAAAAGCTGGTCTCTGGTGGGCTCGGAGGAGTCAATAGGATTGCAGGTATCTTGATCATTTTATCTGGGGTTGCTGCCTTAGTGAGTTTGATATGACCTGTACAACTATAAATCTTCGCATTGCGATCATGACAAAGAAAGCTAGGTGATAGAGCATATGAAGAATAAACATCCACAAACGGACCGACGAAAGCTGTCGTCGCTGAAGATATCGTCGTATGCGGGCTTTGCAGTGGGGGCAGTGGTGCTCGTCTGTGCGCTGGCTCTCCTGCTCTTTACAGGTTCCTTCATGAACTGGTTCATCAAGCCCAGGATTACAAAGGCTTTTGCTGATGCGTATCCCACATACTCGATACACATTACCAACATGAATTACAGTATCTTAAAAAACCGATTTGGGTTTGATTCTGTTTCACTGAGGGCAGACGATGGCACATTCTTGAGCACTATGGGTCAATTCTCCGTGAGCGGGGTAAGCTGGACACATCTTCTCTGGGGAAGAAGTCTTGCATTTAACGATTTTGCCAACTCAGTCGTAGATGTGCATGATATCGTGATAGCTTTCCCGCAGTTCCAGTACAAACTTAATTGCGAATCGCTGCATATATCGATGCCGGATTCAGAGATTGTAGTTAACGCTTTGGAGCTTCAACCTCCTGTGGACGATGAGCAATTCTTTGCTCAGAGCAAGTTCAGAAAAACACGATACCGTCTCGTTATTCCTCAATGCCGCGCGACGGGTTTGTCCTGTCTTGAACTGCTGAACGGGAAGAACTACCGCGCTCGTGCCGCACAAATATACAATGCGTCTCTATCTGTTCTCATTAACAAAGACAAGCCAGTTAATAGTAACTCATTAAGTCCCCGTATGCCAAATGTTGTTCTTTCATCAATCAAGGAATCTATACAAATCGATAGCATAAGAATCATGAATGGGCGGTTGATATATAACGAAAGATTTGGTGTCGGCTTGGAGCCGGCAGTGCTAACGTTCGACAGTATGCAGGTGTCGATATGCGGGATTGATAATCATGGCAACATTAGCGATACGGCTGTTATTTGTGCGCAAGGAATGCTTATGAATACAGGTGCGATGAGCTTGCGGATGTCAATACCGGTTGCATCACCGGAATTTTCGTTTCGATACTCCGGTTTCTTGAGTGGAATGAATCTTAGCGAATTCAATCCGTTCATCGAGGTTGCCGAACACAAGCGCTTTAAAACCGGATCACTTCAATCGGCAGTATTTGATGTTCAAGTTATTTCAGGATCTGCGAAAGGTAATGTGCGTGCATTGTACAAGGATATGAAGATTATATCAATTAACAGCAGTACAGGTAGTGAGTCCGGTGTGGGCAACACAATCGTTTCATTCATCGCAAACAATATGAAGCTCCGCACGACCAATATACCGGATAAATTAGATTCGATGAAGATCGGTGAAGTGAAATACATGAGGAAGAGCGATGAAACTTTTTTTGAGTATGCGTGGTTTGCACTTCGCAGCGGAATCGGTGATGTTGTTGGGTTCTAAAGAGAGTTTCACGTTTCTCGGTTGTTGGGTATTGATCGCACCATAATATATGATATAATAAAGGAATTTATATGAACAAAATCCGATTGCTTCTTATTGAGGATAATTACCTTCTCCGAGAGGGCATCAATGCTATGCTCAAATCTCAGCGGGATATTAAAATCGTTGCTGTATCAGGAAACAGTAAGGATACCATCTCCAAAATTAGTCAACTTAAACCGAATGTGATTCTTTTAGATATAGGTTTACGGAGTCAAAATAGCTTACGCATAGTGGAAGTTGTTAAGAAGGAGTTCCCCAAAGCCAAAGTGATCGTTATGGATTTGGCTCCTGTACAAGGAGATATTATACAATACGTCAAAGCAGGAGCGTCCGGCTTCATCCTGAAAGACATTACACCTAAAGATTTTCTCATCACAATTCGGTCGGCTGCAAAAGGAACAAAAACCCTTCCACCTCACCTAACAGGAACACTCTTCTCTCAGATTATCGAACATGCGATTAAACAAGGAAAAACAAAGCTAAAAGAAGCTGTGCGGATGACCAAGCGCGAACGGGAAGTTATTGGATTGATCAGCGATGGTTTAAGCCATAAGGAAATATGCCATCGGCTCCACATAGCGACCTACACTATCAAAAGTCATGTCCATAACATCATGGAGAAACTTGCTCTTCACACTCGCTTAGAGGTTGCCAACTATGCCTACACTGATGGCACACTCATCAAGGAGATCGCCAAGAGCATTACTACGATTAACAATTAGTTTCCCTATGCAAATGGGACTGTTATGCGCGACTGTGTCTGGACCGCACCACATGTGAAATGGAACATCCCGCTGAAAGCAGGGATGGAAAACACAAAAAGGGTCATCTAAAACGAGAATAAAAATGCTTCCTTCCTCCCAAGTTAAACCCTCCACAAGAGCATACTACTTCGTTAATTAGTGAACAAGTTAGGGTTCTATCCGTTATTATGTTCTAATCTGCTTCCACCAATTGTTTACGAAATCTGGAACACTTGAAATGAATGAATCCCTTTACTACATTTTAGTAACTACAAAAGGAATCGATTATAATGGAAGCTTTAAAAAATGATGCGATAGAAGCTATTGCAAAACTTCCCGAATCTGCAACAATCGATGATATAATGTATCGACTTTATGTGATCGATAAGATTAGAAAAGGAAAAGAAGCTGTGAGTCGTGGTGAAATCATTTCAACAAGCGACTTACAAAAAGAAGTTGCGAAATGGTAATATGGTCTCTACTTGCACGCTAAGAAATCGGAGCTCAATATAATCTTACGATCTAATCTGCTTCCACCAATTGTTCACTACATCAAGAACACTGGTATCGGCTTCTTTCTTTAACCATTTATTGAAGAACTTTATATCACCGCTTGCGGGTGCAGGTGAGGGCATATCAATTTGAACGCGTGCAGGTATCGCAACGGCATCGCCAATAACGAATGCTTCACCCTGTCCTAAGGTTGGCAACACATCAATCAAACTTGCAAGCGCGTCGGGGACAAGCTTACGGACGTAATTCTGGTCGTTCGGGTTCAACAAACGCAACGCGATAAAATTATTGCATTGCGCGGTGATTGTCTCTGAAATTTCCGATGGTCTCTGACTTACAATCATGCAACTCACGCCGTATTTTCTTCCTTCCTTAGAAATCCGCTCAACGGTTTTACGCGCGGCAACACTTCGCCCCTGTGAAGATAAATATGTATGTGCTTCTTCAAAGACAATGAGCACCGGGAAGTTCTGTCTGTTTTGATTCCACAAATTGAAATCGAAAATAATCCTCCCCAATAATGAAACAAGCACATTGATGACATCGAAAGGCACGCGGCTTAAATCCAAAACTGTTACCTGTTTGTTATTCACGATCCCGAATAGCTGTGTGAGCAACTCGGAAAATGTTTCAGACGATTTATATTTTTTTGGCTTGAATAAAAATTCATAACGTTTATCCTGAATCTTGCTTTCAAGCCGCACAAGGAAACGGGTGAACTGTCCGTAGAACGGACCTTCTTTTCCGCTGAGTGTTCTTTCGGTATCGAGTGAGCGCATTCTGGCGAAAACTTCAAGGAAATCGAAATATACGGGCGTGTCGATAGTTAAAAATTCTTTAAGGTTAAGATTCTTGCCGCGCTTCGAATCGAGTACAGCGTCTTTCATAATCATCATCTGATTGTGCGAATGAGGATCATCCTCATCAACGAAAGTTTCGCAAAGTTCGTCAAAATTCATCAGCCAGTATGGAAGCTCAAGCTCGGTTATTTTGATTATGTTGCCCTGCTCTTTGAATGCCGGCTCATACTCACCGTGAAGATCGAGGAGAATAACGTGCGAATTTTCGAACTTATGAATTTTCTGGATGATAGATGCTGTGGTGCAAGATTTACCGGAGCCGGTAGAACCGAAAAGAGCAATATGTTTTGCGAAGAATTTATTCGGCTCAAGGTATAATCTTTCCTCACCCATGATTGAAAGCGAGCCGAGTGAGAAATTGCTTTGCCGGTATGTGGCAAAAATATTTTTTAATTCTTCCGGGGCCGCAAGATAAACCGGCGAGCCAAGAATAGGAAATGATGAAACTCCGCGGGTAAACCTGCCGTCGCAAAGTGTGCCGATTAGTTGTATCTCAATAATTTTTTTCGCCGGCTTAAGCGAGAGTTTGTCTTCTGCCGCCGCTAAATCGTGATAGCGTGTTGACGAAATTGTACCGATGATAAAATAATTACCGCTCGGGATCATAACGTACGATCCCAATTTTCCAATTTGTTCATTCGGAGAAGCAAGCGATGCGGCATCATCCGCGAATACAGCAGTGATGTTCCCGCTTGTAACGGTTGCAACGGTTGCAATACGTTTTTGTTGTGTAGTCATATTTTATTCCTTCCTTTGGTTAATTTCTCTTGATAGCAACCAAAGTTTTGTCATCCGTATGTGTTCCTGAACTATTAAATAATTGAACTTCTTCAAGTATTTTCAATGTAATTTCTTTCGGTGTAAGAGAACGTGACGCAGTCAACAATTCGATAAGGCGTTCTTCACCGTAAAAATCACCCTGTTCGTTTGTTGCTTCAACAATTCCATCTGTGTACAGCAACAGGATGTCGCCGTGATCCATGTGGAAATTTTCTGTTCGGAAGTTTTCATTAGGAAAGGGTCCTAACATTTGACCTGTAGTTTCAATATATTCGATTGAATTAGAATTATTCCGGAGAAGTATGGGGTTATTATGACCGCAGTTTGCATAAATGATCAAACCGTTCGTATCGTCGGTCAATTCTGCATAAAAGAGAGATACAAAATGTTCTTCCGAAAAAGTTTTATTCAGAAGTTTATTAATGCGTTGCAGAAGGGATGAGATTTTAGTTTGATAATCGAAACCCATTCTTAGAGCACCCGAAGTATAAAGCGCTTGCGCAGCGGCTGAGAATCCTTTACTTGCGGCATCGCCTATCACAACGGCAATACGTTCGTCGTCTTTTTCTGATTGTAGATAATCGAAGAAGTCTCCGCCAACAATACGATCCGGGATCGATACTCCGTACAGATCGAATGAATGAAATTTCATTTCGTGCTGTGGCAAGATGCTTTTCTGAATTTCACTTGCCTTATCAAGGTCGCGCTCCAACACTTTGGCATCGCGTTCAATTTTTTTAGTGCGCAATACCGTGCTTAATGCCGCGCTTATGATATTCAGAGTGTTGGTTAAACTCTCATCCAGATCATCGGCGTTGAATGCCATAACATATCGATAGAGCGTATTACCGCGCCACTGAATTTTTTCACCGATACCTGTTGCCGAATATTTTAAAATCCCGCGCTGTTTTAAGTACCAATCTTGTTCACTGCCGAGAACCGTTCTCAATCGTGGTAATTCAAGAAAGAGAGGATAATCCTTCAGTTTAATCCGGTACCGTTCTTTTATCAGTTCAATGTCGCCTTCCTGATACAATAATTCGTAACTGCCGGTTTTGGAATCAAACTTCCAAATGCGTCCGCCTTTCAAATTTATCTCTTCGTTCTGGACGATCTCACGGATGACATGTTGAAGTAGTTCTTCCTCAGTTGTAAAAGGGCGGGAGGCGATTTTTTCAATTGTTCTGTATAATTTTCTAAGTTGCATTGATTCACATTCATATATAAAAGCAAATCAAATTTACCTTGAAAATAGGAGAAATGCAACAAAATCAATCGTGGTATTTCATTTCACCGGCACGGACTTCAAAAGGAAGATGATCTTCTTTGCGGGGAATTGCGCAAGAGTAGCGAGCGCTGTAAGCACAATAAGGATTATATGCGCTGTTAAAGTCTAATATGTAAAAATGATTGGGATCGGTTTGTTCTTCTCCAACATCGATATATCTGCCTACATGATATGTCTCTTTTCCGGTTGTTTCATCGGTGAACCAAACCGACAAGTAGTTTTTGTATGTGTTATACCTTGCACTGTCTTTGGATGTGAATTTATAAACATTAATCCGATACTCTTTGTCGGAATATGAAAATGTGAAGTAACCATATTTTGCGTACTCACGCTCATCTCCTTTTGTTCCGAGAACGGTTACAACTTCCGTCAAGGGATAACGATTCAACTTGGACGAAAAGTAACATTGCAGATTGGGCGGGAACCATTTAATGCCACTGAAATGTATTGAAGAATCTTGTTTGAAAGGGGAAGATGGTTCGTTTCCGAATGCAGAATCAACTTCGGCTCTGTGATGAAGAATCTCCTGAACGATTTTTAAACTATCTCCGGCGCTGAAGTTATAGCTTGAGTTAGAATTTTTCCTGCACCCGGATAATATTACCAAAATTAGCAGATGAACTGTAAAAATATTTTTCAGAGACTTCTGAAAAATATTTACAAACCGTTGAAACGGTTTTTCGATGAGCAAATGATTAATTAACCCACGACTTAAGTCGTGGGTTACCGATACAAAGAGATGGTTATGAACTGTTTCAACAGTTTCAGTATTTTTTCTAGAATAATATTTCAGATGTCTCTTTCATTTATTTTGCTTTCTATTCACTAAAATTTGATTCCACGTTTTGCCTCCATCTTTAGTCGATAATACTGTGCCATGATAACCGATTATGAATACATTCATATTTTTTGTTATGGCAATGTCGGTTAACGGGATTTCTGTTTTGCTATTTTGTACATTCCATGTGATTCCGCCGTCGGTAGTGTGCAGTACGAGTCCGTCTGATCCCACAATCCAACCTGAATATCTGTCTGCAAAACGAACCTTAAAGTTAAAACTTTTTGTTTTGAAGAACTGGTAATCCTCATCTTCATTTTGTTTGGACCACGTTGCACCGCCGTCCGTTGTATTAAGGATCGTGCCGTATCCACCGCAAACCCAGCCGTTCAGAGAATCGACAAAATAAACCGACTTGAAAAAGTTATTCAATTTACTCTGTACGATCTTCCATGTGAGACCGCCATCGGTAGTGTGAATAATTGTACCTTTCGCTCCCACAGCTACACCGTTGGAACTGTTTGTAAACCATATTGAAGTAAGGTCATTCAAGGTATTGCTGTATTGTTTATCCCATTTAACACCGCCATCGGTTGTGTGAAGCACATAGCCGCTTGAACCGGTTATCCAGCCAACATTTGGATTAATAAAAAAAATTGAATTCAAATCGCGGGTAAAATTCCCGATCGATTTATTCCACGTTGTGCCGGAGTTTGTAGTTTTCAATATTGATCCTTGTTTGCCTACAACCCATCCGGTTTTAGAATCACTGAAAGCAATGGAGTTCAGCGGTTCCTTTATGTTGCGAACATTTCGTTCAATTTTCCATGTAGCTCCGGCATCGTTTGTTTTTGCTATCGTACCATCATCACCGATTGCAATAAGAGTTTTATCGTCAAGCGTGGCTAAACCGTAAAAAGATATTTGTTCAGTATTTGGTTGTTGGAATATTAACGGAATTAAGATTAAAATCAGATTCAACATAAATGTTATCCTTCAATTTAAAATATAATATTTGGTTTGATATGTAACGTATTATCAAGAGAGAATTTTCTATGGAGTTGAGTTATGTATTATAATGTTATGCCATTAATCCAATATTCCATTACTCCATTTTTAAATTTATTTCACACCCATCTCTTTTAATAAATGTTCTGCCCCTGCAAACTTCTCAGTTACCCACAAAACATACCTTATATCGACCGCAATAGAGCGGCTGTAATCTTCGCTCCAGGCATAGTCGTTAATTGTTGCTTCGAAAGCGCGGTCAAAGTTTACTCCAACGACTTCACCTTTCGCGTTCAGGAGAGGACTCCCAGAATTTCCGCCTGTGGTATCGAGGTTATAAAGCAATGCAACCGGCACATCTTTCTTTTTCTTGTGCATGTAACGCCCGAAGTTTTTCGCTTTGTACATCTCAATCAATTTCCTTGGAGTATCGTAAGGTTCCACACCGGTTGTTTTTTCGAATACTCCTTTCATGGTTGTTATCGGAGATGAATATAAAGCATCCGCAGGTGCATACCCCTCAATCTTTCCAAATGTCAAACGTAAGGTGCTGTTCGCGTCCGGAATAAAGTTTTTCTTTTGAAACATTTCCTTTACTTCGACAAAAAGAGCGGAATATTTTGAAAGCGCGCCTTCACGTCGTTGTCTTATTTCGCGTAATTGTTTTACGGCGGGGTAGATGGTTTTTGCCAACTCAATAAACGGCTCGTGAAGCTGATCGATTTCTTCAGGAGTTTTCGAAAAGGTATTGAGCAAGAAAGCTTCATCTTTGAGTTTAGTGGAAGAATAAATATCGTTGATTAATTTGTCTATCGCTGCTTCCGGTTCAACTGAACCGATCAAGCTGTCCACAATAGGTATTCTCATATTCTTCGGTAACCGTGAAGCACGCATGAGCATTTCTTTGAAAAATATTTTGTCCACAGGTTCATAATAATTTTTTAACGAGGAGATGATCGATTCTTTCGTTCGGGCAAAATTTCTATCCATGTACGCAGATTCTCTTTCAAGGTCAGGCTTTTTCAGTTCACGGACAGCTTCATAAACCGAGAATCCAAAAGAAAGCAATGTAGAGCTTTGCCGCAGATAATCGAAAGTCATTTCATATCCTGATTGCGCGCGCATTTCATTATAGATTGACGCAATCTCTGAAAGCACAGTGCCATATTGTTTCTTCAGTTTAAGATCCGAATCTATAAACTGCTGAAGAGATTTTTCCTCATCAGTTTTCTTTGCAACAATCGAAAGCCGTTTCATTCCTTGAAGCTTGCCTCGATAGTTTTTCATCGTGTTCGCCAAGCTTTTAATTCTTGAATCGAGTTTCAGCGAAACGGCGCGATCATTTTTACCTGCATTTTCCAGTGTCGCAATTTGCCATTCAAAAAGATCGGCAACGTACGGCATACGAATATCTTCTTCAAATCCTAAATAATAAGATGTTCGATGCCGAAATGTTCTTCCGGGGTAACCGAGGATGAAAACCGGATCGTTTTCGTCAACTCCGTTTGGATTGACTTTAAGAAATATTTTTGGATGATACGGAACATTATTGGTAGAATAGTCGGCGGGCGAACCATCGGGCGCTACATATGCGCGGATAAAAGAGAAATCTCCGGTATGACGGGGCCAAACCCAATTATCGTTCTCGCCTCCGAATTCACCGATAGAACGGGGAGGAACATACACCAATCGGACATCTTTCAGAAAAGTGTAAATGAAAAGTATGTACGATTTGCCGGTGAACATTTCCGAAACTTCTGCCCGCTTGCCCGGGTTATTTTTTTCCGTCTCCGAAACAATTTCTTTAATTCTCTTGTCGATAGTTTTTGTTCGGGCGGTCAAATCCATTGTATCGGTAAGTGTACTTAGGATTTCTTTTGAAACATCTTTATACGAATCGACAATCCGAACCGTTAGTCCTTTAGCAATTATTTCCTCCGTTCGTGTTTGCGCAAGAAAACCGTTTGTAACATAATCATTCTCTGTTGTGCTTGCAGCTTGCACGGCGCCGAACGCACAATGATGATTTGTAATTATCAATCCATCGTTTGAAATGAACGAACCCGTACAGCCGCCGATATTGACAATCGCGTCGATCAACCCGATATTGCCGGGATTGTAAATATCTTTAGGTGAAACTTTTAAACCTTTCGCTTTGAGATTCAACTTGTGAATCTCGCTTAGGGGGTACATGCCTTCATCGGCAATAGACAGATTTACATTGGAAAATAAGATGAATAAAATAAATATTCTAATCATGGGTTGTTGGAGTGATGGAATAATGGAGTGATGGAGTAATGGAGTATTGGAATGTTTTGTGTGCATAATGATTCTATAAGATGGTGAATGTTGTTAGGGGAGTAATGCTTCTTGTTGAATTCGATTCCATAAATCCTGAAGTTGAAGTTTGTCGATCCAATAATTAATATATTGCATATCGAGTTTCTCATATTGAATTTCATAAACACTCAATGCGTCGGTGAATTGTTTTTCACTGCCGCCTGAAAGATTAGCCCACTTAAGTTTCATTAAGATAGTATCTTCGGGAGTGGAGATACAAATTCTTGTACCGAATATCTCCTCACTAATTTTCCTTGAAAATCTCGATTGATCGAACGGATCATTTGTAATAATCCAAAAATCTATTTTATCTCCCTCACGCAAATCGATAACATTGAACATGGTTTGTTGTTCAATTGCTTCTTTTATATTTTGCTCTTCGAAATAAAAATTATCTTTAGGGAACGAATAAAGAAATCTTGCTATATCATTTTTTTCAAGTGCAATAACTATATCGATATCGTTGGTGGAGCGTGGCTCACCTTGCAAACTGGAAATATATGATCCTGTGAGCATATACTCAATTTTATTTTCCTCAAGGAATCGAACAATCTTTTTCAATAATTCTTGTTGTGACATTTCGATAATCTCTTGATGTAAAGTTGATGGAATTCTTGTTCAGACAGATCTGGAAACCGTTTGCGCAATCCTATTTTAAAAAGCTCCTTCGTCAATTCTGAAAGTTCCATAGCTTTAAGAAGACGCTGCTCAGGGGTAAGCTTCCTAAGTATCTGAATATAAATTCGATGATTTAGCTTTACTTTGATGTCCATATTACATTTTTTATGTTGTAACTCTCTCAATATACCAAATTATTTTCGTATCTACCCTGATAATAATTGATGCAACTATGAATTATGGGTGATAAATCTCAATACCGTTATGGAAAGCTTT
>PNNN01000036.1 GCA_013824245.1 Chlorobiaceae bacterium
ATTGATGATGGCATTCTTGTTTGTATTAAGTGTTCTTGTTTAAGTAATTCTTCCGGCATCAAAATTCCACCAGCTACTCGTTCGGTGAATTCTTCGATTTTTTTCCATTCAGCACTTGTGCGTCTTTCATCAATAGCTGGTTTTTCTTCGTTCCCATTTGCTAAAATAATGTGTATAAATTCGTGCATTAGTGTAAACGGTCGAGATGCCGCTATCTCCTTTGTGTTTATGCCAATAACAGGTAGAACTGAGTGGAATAATGATACGCCGCGTACTTCTTCATGTGTAACATCCGAGAATAATAACACAAGTATTCCTTGGGCTTCAACAGCATTCCTCCACGCTTTCCATGCCTGAGAATCGTTTTGCCAACTAAATTGGTTTTCGCGAGTAATTTGCAGAAGTTTTCTAATACGTCGCGATAACTCTTCAGTCTGTTCAGATAGCTTTGCTTGTAAAGAAAATTTTTCCGGTAGTTCACCTATTTCTTCGAAAAGTTCTAATGCTACATGCCTGCGATATAGCAAGTCGCGTAGTGCAAACCGAAGCTCAGTTGATTCTTTACCCGGTGTAACATTAGGTAACCGGCGATATTCTGTTGCCAATGGAGTTGTTTTCGGAGGTTCTGAAAGTGTAAAAACTGAGTAAGGTTTTTTATATATCTTGGCTAATCTTTCCGCTTGGCGTAATGTTGGTTTTTCTTCGCCTGATTCCCAAGCCCGCAGTTCACCGACAGAACGTTTGAGTTGTTCTACCACCTCTTCATCAGTAAAACCTGCTTCATTCCGTGCCCATACGAGCATTTGTGGATTAATTAATGCTGGTATTGACCGTGCCATTTTTCAAGTGCTTTTTAATTATTTTTATTTAGACCTCATGATAATATAAATAAAGATTTACTTTCTTGCCAAGAATACGATTTCAAATAAAAAAACAACTATCATCACATCAAAATTCCTCAAACGGTCAATTGTTATCGACACAGTTCAATTTCCATTTTTTGACAATGCTTCTAAAATTAATTTATCTATTTGCTCTCTCAACTTCTTTATTATTTCACGTGCTTTTTGGGATTTTGCTTCTCGCTTCTTAATCTCTTTAACTATCGCACGCTGAGTTTTGATATCTGGCAGGGGAACTTTAATGTTAAGAATATCGATGGAATTTATTCGTGGGTGTTCTTTTCCACTCATTAGGAATTTGCTCTTTTCTAAATACTCTGTCGAGAGCAACAAACATCTCAAATACTCAACTGACACTTTTGATTTGTTTCGAATGACAAACGGAATAAACTCTGTCGTTCCGATTAGTTTATCTTCTGGTTTATTCAATATAGTATAGCCAAGATAAGGGCGAAGTTTGTTTGTTAAGAAATCACAGTTTCCAAACTCAATTCTGCCTGAACCTAATTCCGCCACTATATTCTCAAAGTCTGTAATCCGTCCATTTGGAGATTCAACCTGATCGAAATCGATTAATGTTCTCGGTTGCGGCAATACACCTTTCTTCAAAACAATTTTTTGTGCCATCCTCGCAGTGCGCTTAAGCGGAGCATTCTGCCATTTCTTATCAGTGCCTTCGAAGAGATGACCATCATGATTTAGCCAGAATGCATTGTATTGCGCTCCCAATCTTATCGCTCTATTTTGCGCAACATCTTTAAGGCAGGGCACCAATGTTTCTGCACGGTAAGTTGACTCTGCATTTGTTTTTAATTTGAATTGGGTTAAGACCTCATCTACGATTGTCTGGAGAGAAACATTTTTGATCTCTAAAGCACCAATCCATTTGTCAATCTTCGAGAATTCTTTTTTTAAAAGGGACCTATTAAGTAATAGCGGAATAGGAATTTTCCTTATTGCCCAATTGGTGATTTCCTTCTGGACCTTTCCCGTAGACAAAGCATCGAAAAAATCTTTACAAAAAGAAAAACTCAGGTAGTATTTGAGGAATAAGTGATCTCTGGGTGTCGAAGTCTTGATAATAGCAAGATGATGTGAGGGAATGAAGGTTTTCTCAATCATTTTTTCTGGGACATGAAAAACAGCAACTCTACCTACTGTGCCTGATCGGGTTATTATAATATCACCATCCTCAACTTTCATACTTGAGTACTTTTCTCCAGCATCTGTTTCAAGATAAGTGCATTCTGTTAGATTTAAATAACCTTTAGAGAAGTTATTGACAGAAAGATAGACGTAATTAGTTTCAGCACTCGCATAGTTATCCTTGGGGATGTATTCACCGCTTCTCAACGTCAAGACGAATTTACCCAGACGTTCATACCCTTTCGCCGAATATTTCTTGATGAAATCGGGTAACGCTTGCTTTGTAAAGTAACAAGTAAATGGTCGAACACCCAACCAGGGTGTTCGAGTAATATCTTCCATTTTAATTACAAAAGGCGAAATACTCATTTCCAAACGTCCTCTTTAAAAAGATGATCTAGAATCTTCTGAGGACTTTTTGTGTTGACAAATACCGTCCTTCTTCCATCAACCTCTTTAGCATTGAACAATTCATTTGGTCGTATTTCTTCTTTATTTGCCCCTCTCTTATAGCCAACTTCTTCAGCGTGTGCCATGAAAATTGAATAATTAAAATCTTCACTTATCTTGCTGAAAACCCACCAATCGCAATCAATTTGATCAATATCATCAAGATATTTTTCTTCTAAGTCCGCGACACTTATTTCATCGTCTTCAGAGTTGTATAATGTGCGAAGATACTGTTTCAAAAGTTTGAGATAGCTTTCTTTCTCATTCTTCTTGCGCTTTTGTTTGCGCACCTTATCAAATTCCTTCTTAAGTTTGGTAAATTCTTCTTTGTACTCATTCCATTTTTCTTGCCATGCCTGTACTTCGTCATCTGTTTTCTTCTGAGCAAAAAGAAGGCTTGTCTTTGTCATCGTATAGGGCGCAAAAGCTAAGTGAGGAAGAGAAACCACAGCTTTTATCCAAAAATATTTAAAAAGAAATAATCTGATGGGTCGGTTTCCAGTGGTATCGAACACTGATTCAGGGAGAACCACCCCCAGTCTGCCCTTGGGTCTGAGAAGTTGATACCAACGTTCGATGAATAAATTCTCTGTATCGACTTCCTTCTTAGCTTCTTTTTTCAAAGCCTTAGCAATCTTATCGCCTTGGAGATACAGTTCAGGAAATTGCTTTGCTGTGTCTCGATCAACAGTAATGCTGAATGGTGGATTCGATATTACAATATCAAATTGCTCATTTACAGATTTTTCATATACCAAGTTTTTACGCTTGATATTGAGAAGGTTTGCGTTAGCATACTTACTGAAATCAGTAAGTCCATCAGCAGGTTGAATGTTAGCAGATCCATCGCCATGTCCAACCATGTTAACTTTTGTCGCCATTGCAAGATCAGGATAAATCTCAATCCCAAAAATGAAAGTGTTCGCCCAGACGTTCCTTTTCTTCTCAGGGAAACGTGTTTCTACAAATTCTTCGACATCATCAGTACGTTTTAAATTCTTGTATGTCTTCTTTTCCTCAAGAATACGACTAGTAATCTCCCTCATGCACTGGATGAGGAATGTTCCGGAGCCACAAGCAGGATCGATGATATAAGGAAGTCTTGGTCGTCCATCCTTGCCATTTATCAACGCAATCGCGAGATCATCTACACTCAATGCTTTCACAATGAAATCGACAATGTTGTGGTGAGTTAAGTATTGCCCTTTCGTTTGTTTAAGTTCTGCTCTCACAATCTTTTCGAAGAAGTCGCCAAGTACATCGTACTTGTTTGTAGTGAATGATATGCTCTGAAGTGTTTCGACAACGTATTTAACTTTATTGGCGTTGAACACAATGTCTGGAGTTTTCTTGAGTTGTTCATCAGAGAACCCTAATAGGTAATTCAAGGCACACTGGGAGAACTTTTTTAACTTTGTATCCCACTCACCTTTATAGAGTTTATTGATCCTTTGAAACGTCGTTTCTGGTGTTTCGCTTTCATTACCCTCAAAGATAATCTGAAAGTCGTAAGGATCGTCATTTGCCTTCACCTTTTCATCATAAATCTTGGTTAGGAACAAGCCGATCAGATTATAAAACAACTCGTTTTGATGCTGGCCACCACCCCAAAGAACATCATGTAGATCATTTGCAATGCGATCAAGCTCTTCTTTTCTAACGTTCTCACGTAGTTGATGCTCAGGCGTTACACTCCCCTTCATAAACTGTGGTGGCTTATCAATAACTCCGTACTTCGCCGGAATAATCCTGAGATTTGGTCTACCAGCTTCATCCCATTGTTCCCACGTCTTGGACTGTGTGTAATCAATAGTTTGAAACTTTTCTATTAACTCGCCATCTTCATAGTAACGAGTGTAATAGATAAGATATGTGAGAATACCGCGACCTTTGTCCTCGTTCGCAGCCCGTTCAAATAGTTGAGTTTTGATTGAGCTTTCAAAGTATTTTTCATAATCTTGTTCAGATTTCAATTCGAAAATTGCATATGGCGTTTTATCCGGACGATAGACGATTATATCAACTCGGCTTTTGCTAATCTTATCGGGATGACCAATCGTTCTGTTAAATTCCAAATCAATAATTGCTTTGTCATTTTTATAGCCATACTTTTCAATCAAATCATAAAATAAACCTACTCGAATTTTTTCTTCGGGATCTGAAAAATTGTCCGAAACACTCTGTGCTATATATGAGACCTTATTTTCACTTACTGCGAAGTATCCCTTACTAGCCCCATCTTTAATAATATTGGAAAGATGTGGAGTTAGTGTTTCACCGACTGGTTTGTATTTAATGGGCATCTAATCGAATCCCTGTTGAATTAATAGTTCAAATCTTTATATGCAATTATTTTGCCCAATAATATAGCAATTTCTTTTTAAGTTTCAATAACAATTTATACATATCACTTTATCTCCACAACCAAATCATCATCCACAACATCCCAGACACCTGATTCTATTTTATCGCGTCCGCGGACGATGATCCATGAATAATCGTACGGCATCAACTCTGGCTTTGCATTCTCGCTAAACGGCACTATTCTGATAATCAATCCGTTAGCAAAATAGGGATTGTCTATCGCCTCGATTAGCGCTGATGAACTATCAAAAAACATTTCATTATTAATTATCAATGAATCATTCCGGAATTTTTGCGTAAACTTATCCTTAATTTCCGCTGCAACTTTATTCTCGTTTGGTTTGCCGTAAATAAACACTCTCTCACTCTGCAAATCGCGAAGAGTTACCACGCTGTCAGGTTTAACTCTCAATGTCCAACCTGCTTTTTGCATTTCACTTGAATCGTGCGTCGCCAATTCGTGAAGTTCGCGCGAGTGTAATTGAGTTCCGATTATCATAACACCATCAGATGGCTCGCGCAAATCGCTTATTTTTGCCGGAAGCTTTTGCATTTTCAAAAAATCACCCGCTGGGTCGAGTTGAATTCGGGTAGGTTTCTTGTTCGTGATCATTTCGAACGGAACATCGTTTATATATCTTCCCCCCGAATCTAATCCAAGCGAAACATTTCTTATTTCTAATCCGTCAATCGTAGTCACACCGATATTACAGGCGACTGAAAATTTATCGTATCCCAAAATTCTCACTCGGCATTTTGTTCTCCAACCGGAATCGGATTGCACTGAACGCACGTTATAAATTTTCATTCGCGGTATTCCGCTTTTTCTCACCCACTGATTAAAAAACCATTCAAGTGATTTTGATGATAACGATTCGGCAAGCGATTCAAAGTCTTCGAGCCGAACTTTCTTACACTTGAATCGTTCAGCATAAGCCCGAAACAATCTCATGAATCCCGAATCACCCATAACCGACCGAAGCATATGATGCACATAAGTTGCTTTGAGGTAATGAGTGGTGAGAGTGCGTAAATCTATTAGCCGCTGTAACGGTATATCCTGACCTGATTGGGCACGCATCAACAACGGACGCAATAGCGGATGATGCGATAACGAATCGCGACCTGTCATTAATCCTTTTTCTTTATGGAAGAGAATAGATGAGTACTCGCACATACCTTCGGCAAGGAATGCCGCATCTGAACGATCTATGAAAACCGTCAGGGGCCACCACTGATGAGCGATTTCATGAGCGAGTATAGACTCAATCCGATTGAATTGATCGTTCGTGGTAAACGCCAGTTGTTTTACAAGTATGAATGATGGCGCGGCAATAGCCAAAACATTGCTACCGGCGACCCAATCTTCAACTTCAACAATGGATAACTTTTTAAATCTGTACGGATTGAATTGTGAGCTATAATATTCAATCGCGTCACGCGCTAAAGGGATCGCAGATGAAATGAGAGATGAATCGTTTTCATTTCCGTAGCAACTGTAATTTATTTTCCCCGATTGAGAGTCCTTCAACCAAAACATACCGGCGCAAATCCACCCTATCTCAGATAACGGTTGATCGCATTCCCAACGCTGTATCGATCTGTCGAAAACTGTTCGGACTTCCTTCAACTCACCGACAGTAATCGTTTTCCATCCATCCGGGACATCAATGGTCAATCTAACAGTTCTCAGGATTCCGCTGATAATGGGAAATAACTCCACATCCCTTAACAACGCGGACCCTTTTGTTACCGTGGAGAATTCAGATCGTTGTTTCCATTCTCCTTGATAATGTAAAATAACTTCGATTATAGAATCTTCCGGCATTCCTTCGATGGCAAGTAAACCATTCTCAAATTTAAATTCTGTAAGATCACCTGAGATAGATATTGCATCGATATGATAGATCGGTATGAATCGAGCAACAAATTTTTCGCCGGCATCTTTACGATGCAGAGTCATTGTATCAATACATTCAACGCGCTGCTCATCGGGTAGAATTCTAACTAACGACTTCCGACCTATTATTTCGAATGAAGAATCGGACGCTTCTGCAACGTTAAAATAATTTGCAGAAGCGTCGCAAATGAAAAGTAACAAACAACAATAAAATAAAACGACGAACTTCATCTAATTATTGCAGTGGAGGCGGCGGCATTGGAGCCGGTGGTATTACAACACCTTTCGGTTTATAAACGCTGTACCCAATTAAGCCGCCGAGCAAACCGAATATTGTATAGATAACAAGATTGCTGATCAACTGAATGAACATTGAGATGAATGTCATGCCGGCAGACATAGATTCTTCCATAGCATCCAAAGCTTCTTGGGGAAGTTCTAAATTCATATTCCTAATCATGCTAAAAATGAATTCGCCCATAATATTGCCGAACAACATTAAAGACGCTAACGTTAGCACGGTTCCCATAATGGCGCCGAATACACCGGCAAGAGCGCCAATGCCCATACAATCACCCGATGTGAACGGCGGAGTATCTGGCGTGAAATTATTTTTATAAAAAAACACACCGAGAAATCCACCCAACATTACTCCTGCACAGCAAAAACAATTTATGAAATTGATAAACGGGATGGCAGAAATGAGAGCCATTATAACACCGCCATACAATGCGGGAATCAACTTGTCTGGTTTTTGATTCATGATGAACTCCTACGAAATGAAAATAATTGTAACGATAATGAATTGATTGCTTCGCGAAGAATTGGAATAAGTATTATTGCCGCGGCTGTACCGAATACAAATCCTGTATAGATCCGTGACAACAGCGTGGCGTAATGAATGCCCACCATATCTAACGCCACATCGATTACCATCGGGACTGACGCGATTATCCACAATTTTATGTTCGACCTGACCCGATACCGTTTGATAAGTGGAAGAGCAAGCCCGCCTATAAAAAAGCCGGAATAAATACTCGAGCACCTCGCACAAACCGCCAGTTTATGGCTGAAGATATGAATCGAATGAGAATCGAATTGATGACAGATCGGTGAATAAAAATGATAAAGAATTTTGACCGTCGAGTTACCTTCTCCGAAAATGAAGGCAAAAACCGGCGGAACCGTTATAAGCAGACACCAGATGAAGATCAGTGTCATAATGAGTATGTATTCTTTAGTTACTCGCATCTGAAAATGAAGTTCAATGAAGTTATGAGAAATTTTCATGATATGCAAAAAATTGTTTTTCAGTCCCGATTCAATTATATTTCATCCGTTGAAACCATTCTTATTGGATGATCTATATGTGGAAGACATTACCTGTTGAAGAGAATTTTCTTGGAATTGAAGACGAATTTTCCCAGTTCGAAAATTCGCGCGTTGTTATTGTGCCCGTTCCGTACGAAAGAACTGTAAGTTACGGCGGAGGCACTTTGAAAGGTCCATCGGCTATTTTGGATGCTTCACATTTCGTTGAATTTTATGATGAAGAAACAGGTCGGGAAGTGCACCGACAATTTGGCATTGCAACAATTGAGCAACTCAACGTTAATGCCGGATCGCCCGAAAACGCGCTCGAACTAATTTATTCAACGACTAAAAAATTAATCTCTGCAAATAAGTTCATGGTAATGTTAGGAGGGGAACATACTATTTCGCAGGCATCGATAGCGGCATATGCAGAACGTTATCGCGATCTCTCCGTTCTTCATATCGACGCGCATTCCGATTTGCGGGATGAATACCAAGGGACAAAATTTTCTCACGCATCTGTGATGGCACGGGTGTGCGAATATTTAGATCCACCACGGCTTGTGCAAGTCGGTATACGCGCCCAATCTATCGAAGAAGCTGAATTCATTAAAGAGCGTGGAATAACCACACTATATGCCCATGAAATTCGCGCCGGTAAATATTCTAAGCTTCTGAAATATTGGTATGATTTCCCGATTGAAAAACTGACCGATCATGTGTATGTAACCTTTGATGTCGATGGCTTCGATCCATCTATCATGCCATCCACCGGAACTCCCGAACCGAATGGATTACTTTGGGATGAGACAATGCGGCTGTTAGCAAAAATAGGAGAACGGAAACATGTTGTCGGATGCGATGTGGTAGAGCTTGCGCCCATTGAACGTTTTCATCATCCCGATTTAACAGCGGCAAAATTGGTTTCTAAAATGATAAACTATTTTGTGCGCTAATCCGCCTTCGCGTTCTACCTACGCGTCCAACTTTAATGTATACATTCCGCTCCGGTCGCTTACGATCCATAGCTTTAGCGACGGAGCGCTGACAAGGAAGTATTAGAATAACTTTCCGTTGATAGTTTACGACTCGTAAAGCAGATAAACAATTCAATATTTTATGTTTGAATGACCTTTGAGCAACAGATTGCGCGAAGGTTTGCTTGATCCTTCATCCGGCTCAAGAGTAACCCAAAATTCTTTTATTTCATTTCTTGCCACATCTGTAGGAAGCTGAAGGCGGAAAAACTTTTCTTTACTGTTATTTTCTCTTATACCGAAATTGCCCACTTTGATTTGATGAGAATCGGTAACTAACCAGAGAGAATAAATCGAATCTTGAACGTTCACGGGCGACAATGACACTTGAAGCAATGCTACTCTTGTATTGGTATCCCAAATTATTTTCCCGAATAAATTATCAATTTTACGTTGGGCTTTGAGGAATACGACATCGATATTCTCTCTTTCAAGAACTCCAAGAAATAGATTTTTCTTTTCTAAATCGTGTTGCAGGATGATTTTTGTTGAATCATTATCCGGCGGCTGAATGTTATTATTTCTCTTCGAAAAGAAATATATGTTCAGTGCAACACTCGCAACAAGAGCGACCGCCAAAATAATCGGTATCCACTTATTCAAACCCGATTTATCACTTTTGATTTCATCAGAATCTTTTATTTCATCCGTTACAGTAACTATCTCATTATGGTCTTGAGATTTTTCTACTTTCGGTTGATTGCTCGCTCTTACAACCTCAACAAGTTGAATTGAAAATTGTAACCGGTCTCGTAACTCCTGAGAAACCGTAACTTGCGGTAAACCGAAAGGAAGCAAAAGAATCGCGTTTCTCAACCGCACTATTTCTGCCGAGCAAACCGCGCAATTTTCTTTTCGATGGTCGACAAAATCTTTTAAATCTTCAGCAGGTAAAATCCCCACCACAAAACCGGCACACGTTTCGGTGTATTTCTTTGTATGTGTTTCATCATCGGACAATCCTGAGCCAAGGATAACAGAAGCTATCGAGTTTAAACTTTTACGCAAACTCCAATTTACGGTCCATGTTGGTATTGATAATCGCTTTGCAATCTCCTGCTGTGTCCACCCCTCATAAAAAGCCATTGCAAGCACTTGTTGTTCTTCTTCGGTTAATAGTTCGAAAATATTTATTAACTTCTGCAACAAATCGGTTCGGATAGAAATATTCGGCGGTTGCGATAATACATGTTCGGAATAGATTGGAAGAATTAGATGCCCCGGCTGTTGACTTTGCTTTTTTAAATGTTTCAACCGTTCGGTTGATAACGCGCGCTCCCGAACTACTTTCAATAGATGTTCATAAAGAGTGATATCATCGCTCTTAACGTATTTCTCCTGCCGATTCCAGATTTCGATAAATGTATCGTGAATAATCGTTTCTGCATCCTCCACCGATCTCATCATCCGCATCAAGACACTGAACAAAAGAGGTGCATAATGTTCATATAGAGAAAAAAATGCTTCCTCATCATGACCGGCAATTTTTTCAAAATGCTTTCTGTCTTCTTCTTCAAAAAGAAAGAATGGATTTTCATTGATTTCCATTAATCGCTCATATAGAAATTGAATCTGACCATATTTATTGCAGTCCGAAAATAGTGAGACTTTTCACAAAATGCAAGAAATTTGATTTTTTGATAATAGCTCCGTTTTGACTAAATTTATATTAAAATTAGAATACTTTTCAAACAATAGCAGAGATAAAGAATGAAAATTGGCATATTAACGGGCGGTGGCGACGTTCCCGGGTTAAATCCTTGCATAAAAGCGGCAGTGTACCGCGCGGCTGAGGAAGGTCATGAGATGATCGGACTTCGCCGCGGCTGGGCTGGCTTGCTTTATTTTAACCCCGAAGATCCTACGACTTATAATGAGAACCTCATCCATTTAACAAGAACAAACACACGAACGATTGACAGAACGGGTGGGACATATTTGCACACCTCGCGGACAAATCCCGCGAAAGTTAAACCGAAAGATGTACCTGAATTTTTAAAATCATCTTATCAAGTTGCCGATAATGAAAAAACCGTCGACTGCACGAAGCATATTCTCCGCGTCCTCGAACACATACAGATTGGCGCACTGATCGCAATCGGCGGTGATGATACATTGAGTTACGCCGTGCGTTTGCATAAAGAAGGTTTCCCTGTTGTCTGCATTCCAAAAACAATGGACAATGATGTTCACGGAACAGATTACTGCATCGGTTTTTCAACGGCAGTTACACGGAGCGTAGAATTCCTTCACGCATTGCGCACACCAACCGGCTCTCACGAGCGCATCGCGGTTGTGGAATTATTCGGAAGATACTCCGGCGAAACATCTCTCATCTCGGCTTATCTCGCAGGTGTTGACCGCGCGATTATTTCTGAAATTGATTTTGACACAGATAAACTTGTTAAATATTTGATCGAAGATAGGAATGGCAATCCAAGCAAGTACGCTATCATGACAATTTCGGAAGGAGCAAAACCGATAGGCGGACAAATGATTCTTTCGGGTGAAGCCGACGCGTACGGACATAAAAAACTCGGCGGCATTGGCGATTACCTTGCCAAAGAGATTGAGCAGAGATCAGGCGTTAGAACTGTTTACCAACAGATTGCATACTTGATGCGCAGCGGCGCACCCGACGCTCTCGATCTGATGGTTTCAACAAGCTACGGTTATCTTGCAACCGATTTAATATTGAAAAAGCAATCGGGCAGAATGGTAGCTTTGCGCGACGGAAAATATACAACTGTTTCTGCGAACATAATTACCGAAGGTAAAAAACGTGTTGATGTTGATGAGTTATACGACATCGATCAATACAAACCAAAAGTAGCTCACCTCCTTGGCAAGCCGATGTTTCTGTATTGATGTAAACTGATTTTCTTAGCACAACGGCTCGCGCAACAACGTGAGCCGTTTTTATTTCACACTGATCCGATTACTGGGAGGGTCTACGAGTCGTGAGACTCGTACAGACTTCAAAATAATTTTACTGATTTAAAAAAAGAAACTTCTGAATTATTCTTTTTTGTCATGTTGAACGGAGCGAAACATCTCGATTTTAAAGTATTTGAGACCCTTCACTTCCTGCCCGCCGTCCGATATGGCGGACATTGGCAGGCGGGCGTTCAGGGTGACAATTGGAGAGATTTTTCAGAAGTCTCAAAAATATATTTCATATGTAAATCGAACTTTAGTTCGATAAATATATTAAGAGAAAAAATAAACTGAAGTTCACTCTACAATCTTATTGCGGTGAGATCGTTGCTACTCGGGAATCAGAATCGCGGATCGGCGATCTGCTACTACGATTATCATCCACTTTGCATGATGCACTGCTGAACTGTCGCTAACAGGTTTCACCTTGGAAGGAAGACAATTTCATATCATCTTTTCCGGATTTATATAAAATTTCCTGTTTTTTACCTCTTTATCTAAAAATATTTTATGAGCGCCAAAATTAATAAAAATTCGTTGCGTATTTTGCAAATTCTGGGCATCAGGAATTTCCTGATTGACATGCAGAAAAAATAATTGTATCTTAACCAAGAGGTTTTTATTTGAGTTGTCCGCTGATAATATATGGTAATTATCCTTGGTTAAACAATAATATAAAGGAGGTTCCAATGAAACAAAGTAAGACATTTTCCATGCACGCTCATTTAAAGAGTGTATTAATTATCTTTTTATT
>PNNN01000002.1 GCA_013824245.1 Chlorobiaceae bacterium
GAATTTCTTTCAACAATACTCGAGGTTTCTTCTTCAAAGATCGAGATCGTCGCAGGGCATACAAGCCGAAACAAACTGGTTTCAATACTTAACTTGAATGCAGAGGAAGTAACTCGGAGAATATCAAGCCAGATTAATTCAAAATGATAATTCCTTATCTATCCCTTTTCGCGAAATTCTAAATAATGCGTCCAAAGCATAATCACGAACTGGATTTTCAGCACGAGTAAGATTTATTAATTTGTTTTTCGCATCCACGCTGGGCTGTTGTGTAAGAAAATCAATGGCAGCCTTTTGTTCGTTTAAAGTGCCAGTTTCTAGAACTCTAAAAAGTAATTCAAATGGAAATTTGTCTGCAGGAATACCTAAGCCCATATTACTGGCAAATCGCAACAACCATGGTGATTCAAACGGAGAAGTATTAGACATATTGTTATTAATTCGTGAAACTTCCAAGTTCTCCAGGGCATGCACAGCAGTGTCTCGAACAATCCATTGACTGTCAGTTGTACTAATTTTTTCGAGCAATTCCTTCACCCAGGATTCTTTAATCAGGCTTAAACCAAGAATCGCTGATTTGCGACTGCCAATATCATCAATAGTGGTAAGTTCTTTAAGAATTTCGTGTCCTTCTTTTGAATGATGTGAAAATATCTCGGCAATAATTTGTCTTAATTCATCGTTATTATTCAGAAAATTATCAACCAGGATTTTTTGTGCTTTTTTGTTCCAAATTTTTCCAAGTGATAAACAAGAAAAACATCTAACATCTCTGGAGTTATCTTTTAGTAACTCTTCCAATCTGACGACACTTTTGTCCGATTGATATATACCATATCCAAAAGCAGCAATTTGTCGGATGTTTGAACCAGGGTGTTTCGATAAGTAGTTAAGAAGTTGTTGTATAGAATTCTCTTCGGAAGAAGAAAAAGCAGATAATAATCTGATTCGCAGTGGAAAAGGGAGAGAATCATCTTGGAGAAGGTTTAAAATTTCCTGATAAAGTTTCTTTTTTACTGAACTAGAGTCGGGAAGTTTTTCAAGATGGTTGGAGAAACAAAATAAATTGCGAAAAAGAGGTTCGTCATCCAAATTGATCCAATTTAGGAGATAATCAGTTTTATCACTAAATCGAATTCTGAGCTCTTTCATTGGCGACCTTAACAAAGTCTGCCAATCGGTATTAAAGTCATTCGGAATGGAGAACGATAGTAAGCAAGCAAAAATAAATGGAAATGCAAATTGATAGGAATCTTTTGTTCTTTCAATTAACAATCCGTTTTTTACTAACTCAGAAACAGAAAAAGATTCTTCGGAAGGATTGGAATTAATATCAATCGAATCGTTGGATTTATCTGAGTCTCTTCTGCCTCTGTCTAAAGACGCAATCTCATGCAACATTGATTCAAGTTTAGTTTTAGAGATACTTTTATTGGAAGAAAATTCCATTTCTGTGGCGATATTCACCATGAATTCAATCGGAAGTTTGTTATTTGATATTCTTTCAAGATAGCCATTTATCAAAACTTTTAGATTTCCTGACGTTTTATCGGAAAAGAGGTGATTCCATACCTCCAAAGTTAAGGTTAAAATGTTTTTAGATAATGTTTCCTGGTTCAGCCATCTTATTAATAGATCAGCATTAGAGCGTTTTCCCGTACTTTGAACAACGGGAAGTCTTCTATATGATGATTCCCAGTTACTAATTAGTTTTTCTTGAATTTCAGAATTTATCGGAGATATAAAATAGGGTGAAAAACCCAATTTTTCCAGTCCATCAGAATAAGAAGGACCGGCTGCCACAACATAATAATTATTCGGGTAAGAGTTTTGGAATTTATTGACCCATTGAACTGCTCTCTGAAATTGGGTTTGGTTTAGTTCGTCCATCCCATCTAACATAATAATCAAATGGTTAGTTCTGGCATAGTCTGAAATCTTTCCTTTAATTACATTGAAATCAATTCCTAGAGTCGAAAAAATAGATGAACTTAGAATTGATTGAATAGAATCTAACTCTTCGATTGATTCTAGGTCAATATCTGAGACGTGGAGAAGAAGCGGCAAATACTCATGGAAACTAACAGTATTAACTTTTTTTTCAATAACTTGAGAAGCAAACGCTGCAAGAAGAGAGGATTTACCCGATCCAATTTCACCCATAATTGCAATATTTCTATTTGTTTCGAGAACTTTGGGTAGTGATACCGTCGAAAAGGGAAAGTCTATAAGAATTTCAGGTGTTTCAGGAATGTAGGGAATCAATTGATGTATTTTTGCTTCTTCAAAGGGTTCTTGTAATGGATCTTGCGAATAAGGAGGTGAAATTAAGGGAATATCCACATAAATCGAATTTAATGGAAAAAGACTAAAAGCGATATGTGAAGATTCACACCTTCTAAGTATTTGTTTCCTGATCAGGAGGTCCAGGCTGCGGTTTCTGTGTAATTCTTGCATCTCCCTGTTATGTTTTATCGCTTCTCTAAGACGGGGAGAGAGCTTAATAATTCGGTTGACAACAAACCAAAGTAGTGTGGCCAACAGAAAGCCAATCCAAAAGGAAAGTAAATCAATGGGCGGAATATTATTGAACAATCATCTATCCTGCATATAAAATTCTGCCGCAGGTATGACAAGAAACCATTTGGATAGGGGATTTTGCCGCCTGACAATCAGATGGAGTAAGCGTAGCGCCACATGCTGAACAACAACCATCTTCTATGGAGCATACTGCAATACCATTTTTAGATTTTCGTAAAACATTATACATTTCAAGGTTGACTGCTGAGACTTGATCTAACACTACTTTTTTTTCCTGAATAAGGCGGTCGAGTTCATTTTTCTTTTCGTTTTCCTCAGATAATAATGACGAATACTTAATAGTTAACTCTCCCGTACATTTTTCTAAGGCTTGATTAACCACCGATAGATTTATTTCTTTTTCTTCTAGGTCGACCATTTGTTGAAGTTGAATATCTTCAAGTCTAGCAACGGAAAGATTGAGAGAGTGAATTTCTGTTTGCAGATCCTGTAATTCTTTTGGATTCTTGATCGCTCCACTATATAAGGAAGACTCTGATTGTTCGATCTTAAGTTTTTTGATTCGTACTTTTTCTACTGTGATCGCATAAGCCGCTTGGGCAACATTAAGGTCTTTTGTTTTTACAGACAGCATTTGTTCTAATGCCTTAAGTGACGAATTGTCATTACGAATTTTATCAATTTCACTCAATCTTCGAAATAATGTATCGGTTTTAAGATCAATTTTTTGAAGTTGGTATAAATGAAAACTTGGATTAACCACAAAAACCTCAATTCATCAATGCAATAAATTATATACGAAAGAGAACTATTATGTGTCTTATGATGGACTAATATTTTCTTGGTAAATTACAGTAATGCCGGGTTGTACATAATTACTAAAACCAGAAGCGGATTTTGGCAGGAGATAGCAAGACGAGTAAGGATTTTTCAAAAAGTATTTTTACAACCTTGGAAAATGCCAGAAAAAAACGGAAGCGCTAGTACTTGTACATGAAGAATCAATCAATACTTTATACGAATTACTGAAACATAGGTTTGTTAAATTATTAAATAGATATTAAGTCATCATGGTATCATCCACTACTTCAAAAAAAATCAAATTGTTGGAAAAAAATAAAAAAAACGGGAAATTTCAATAATATTTTTTAGTAGTAACACGCCAACATTAAGAGCTCTGATTGGGAATGAAGATTCTGTAAATTAGTTGTATGGGGCAGGAATATAGGTTACTTCTAAAAAGTTTGAGTGAAAGCCTGGCACAAAAAAGTAATGTAGAAATTTACATCAACTTATGTCCAGATTCTGAATCAACTGACTGACGCATGAGAGAAATGGCGTGAGGTAAGACAGGTGTTATTATTTCAAGACTTTCCAAGGCTCCAGTTGGATTGCCGGGTAAATTAATTATCAGGCATTTATCGCGAATACCCGCTTCAGACCGCGATAAGATGGCATGAGGATTCCTGATAGATGATTCCATGCGCATTTTTTCAACCAAGCCGGGAGTTCTCTTTTGAATAACGGCAAGAGTAGCTTCGGGGGTATTGTCACGCGGAGCGAATCCTGTACCGCCTGTAGTAATGATCAGGTCGATTGCACCTGAAGATGCTTGTTCTATCAATGTCTGTTTTATTTTCTCAACTTCATCCGGGAGTATTTTGGTATATATTACTTTCCAACCCAGTTTTTGAGCGTAATCAGTCAGTGCAGGCCCAGAAATATCATCACGTACACCTGAAAAAGATCGATCTGAGATTGTTAAAATTGAAACCCTCAACGTCATATTGTGTCCTCATCAGAAGCGAAAACCTTCCAATTTCCATGAATCCCGTCTGGTGTCACCCCAAAGAAGAAACGGAAACTCTCACCATTTCGGAGAATAAAATCGTAGTGTTGGGTTTTTCCCTGTGCATATTGCTTTAATAGACCATAATTTCCACGCCATTGTATATCAGAACTTGCAACTGATGAGATTATCTCGCCGTAACGTGTAATTGCGTAATGCCATAATCTTCGCGCAGAGGCTTGGGTGACATTCTTAACAATGTTACCATTTCTCAAATCCCGCACGGTAAAGAAACTTTTGCCTCCACGCACAACCGATGTTATTACCTCAACGCCTGTCCGGGGGTCTTCAGACTCTGTTTTTTCAGGTTGTTGGGATGGTGGAATTGTATTTTCGACTTTTAGTGGAGTTAATGAGTCAGTAATTATTAATTGTAGTTGAGAGTGAGATTGCAGCCCGCGATTCACAAGAGTAACGATCTCGTCTCGCACTGCAATATTTGTTTCATTTTCATCACGAACATAGATCTTATAATCATCCAGCGCGTATGGAGCTTCTTCGCCTCTGGGAATTAAAATTCGGATGATATCCAACCCTTTAAATTTTTGTGTCTCAATCGTAAGTTTTAATGGCGGGCTAATCCTGTTTTGCACTTCTTTTTCAAGTTGTTTTATGGATGGTTCAAGATTAGGTACTCCCACGGGGTCAGTATGAGGATCGCTAGACAGACCAACAAAAAGAGAGCCGCCATTTGTATTTGCAAATGCACAAATATCAGAAAGTACTGCGTATAGTTTACCAGAACGAATCGACATAGATTCATGAAAATCTTGAATGATATTTGAGCCTTCATCTCGAGCAGCTTGAACAAAATCAAAAGCTGGTTCTTCTGTGTGGCGGTGAGGGCGAGTGCGTGAAAAGTCATTCGATAAAAATAATTCTTGAAGTGCGTCGAAAGATAGCTCTGGTAAAGATACATCTGTAACCCTGTCACCGATGCCAAGGTTCTTTTTTCTGGTGGAATCAGTATTTAAGCGGTGACAATCAGAACCTTGAATACAATGCATACGGCGTGGATATTCAGGTTTGGTACCGTTAAAGAAATCAGCAGTTGAGCGGCTGCCTTTTAGTTCAAGATCGGTAACCTCAAGGGCATGGAGGTTTTTGTCCTGGGTATATGCGATTCTTGTTTGTCCGCCAAAATTGATGCCGCGCATGGCAACACCATTTGTTGAATTTGCATGTGCTGCGATAACTATCCCACCCGCGTCGTTGATAAGTTGATAAGCGCGAATGACATCAACGGATGATCCAATTGCAGGATCGCCTCTATCCAATTGATTGGGTGGAATTGAAAGATCAAGTAATAAATGTTCAATTTCTCTCAAATTTTTCTCAGGAGAAAAGAGCCCGATGATATGGAAACCAAATGTTGCAGTAAATTCAATTCCTGGCAAAAGCAGAATCTTCTTTAAAAGGCGACGATATTCAAGTAATCTTGAGCGCTCTTCAGGTAAAAGACGGTTCAATTTTTCGAGGAGTTCAAGTTGTTCAATCTCGTCTTTAAGTTTTTGATAGCCTGCAATTGTATTGTGGTCTGCGAAAGCAATAATTTCCAACCCGCGAGATTCTGCTTTCTGTAAAATTTCCAAATTAGTGACCTCAGGGGTCTGATAATCAAGGGATGCAGGGGTATGGACGTGAATATCCATAGCATAGAACTGTCTATTCTTTTTTATTGTGCGATTATTGATATTCATTAATTTTTCCTGAAGACCGATTGTAGAATAAGGGAAAAGGTCAAGCCTGTGCATGAAGAGGAAAGTACAACATATCCTATCATTATTGTATCATTTAATAGATGAGCATATTTCAAAGGTTGTTTGAAAAGTTAATTGGAGTAAATCACAAAGAGAAGTTTTATAGAGAGCGCCCTCGGTGGGATTCGAACCCACAACCATCGGATTAGAAGTCCGGTGCTCTGTCCATTGAGCTACGAGGGCATGGATCTTACTTGTTTGGACGTATCCCTTTATAAACTTGTAAACCAGATATCGTCCTGAGAATTGTATCAGCCGATTTGCCAATTTTATCAGATAGCTCTAGAGGACTCATGGGGTGATTTCCGTTGCTTAAAAAAACGCGAAAAATCGCATCTACCATGGCAGTATTTGCAGTTAAGAAACCAGGTTCTTTTACACAATGATTTATTAAAGTAGTTTGGAGTCCATCGACTTCTCTAATTTCTGCGGTATATGGATCCACCCAATCAATTTTGGTTTCGATTGAATGGTCTTGAAAAGTAGATTGATGTTCAGGACAAAGACAACTAAAAAGGAAGACGCGCCAATTGTTATCATGTTCTTTCCACCAATCGAAATCAATATGATAAGGAGTATCTATTGTAGGTCTTATTACACTAAAATGTTTTTGTTCAGCCATTAAATCACTTGTCCGGTCAGCTATCAATTACTCGAAAATATAGATCACCTAAATGAGAAGACCATGATTGGGTAAATAATATACTAATTATCACGCTAGGTGGGCACCGTCTAATAAGGTTTACGGCAGCATAGATTTCCTGTGCGTGAATATGACCTTGAGGATTAAGTTTGGATAATTCATGCATGATGTTTTGGACAGTTTTTTCAATTGGTTGGCGCGATCTGGAATCCCAAAGCTTGTCAACTGCGGCAATATCGGGAATGAAAAGCGCCATCCTTTCGTCAAAAGTACAGGTTACGACTTGTTTAAGCAGCGCAAAAACGACACCGCCATCTGCTCCGACAAGGACAGTTCGTATCCACTCCTTGATATTTCGTTGTTTTTCTGCTTTTATCACGACCTGACCAGGTTTCTTACTTCTGGAAACATGGATCAAGCTGCCCGGAATAAACCCTTCTTTGATGAACCATTCCCTCAGCCCAAATATATATTTTGAAGGACGGACTACCCATCCGGAAAACGTGATTTGGGAATCGCCATCTATGAAATCAAATTTTACCCGAGGTGTTTCGTATGCAGTCGGGAAAAGTTGACGTAATTTTGGTGTGAGAGGAAGAGTTCCAGCTCGCCAATGAGGATAGGTGAGACTCACAGTTACTTCGTCAATTTCTTCGCATTCGCATTCATAATCTAATTCATCACAAATCTCTGCGCCCAAGGATTTATATTTTTCGAGTTCTTTTGGCAAATCTACGTTTTGACCTGTATATTGCAGAGTTGCAGGTGTCGACCGGACTTCTTCAGGTTCCAACCTGTTTAAGAACCATAGTGTCTCTCCGGCTGGGCCGACTTCGTCAAAGCGCGTATCCTCTTGAAGAGCCAAGTTTAGAGAGAACTCGGTTAAATTAGCATTTACATCGGTCGGCAATTCAATTTGGGAGATCAATTCCTGGGTTGTGAGCGGACCTCCGCTTTCCATTTCAAGGACTGCTTCACATAAATTGAGATGCCCGACACTGACATCAACAAGCAAGGAACGCGGGAAATAACTTCCTGCGATGCACACCAAATCGTCATTTTTTGACAATATTGTTTCAAGCTTGTTCGCTAATGAGGATGCATAATTTTCAATAATGTGGTTGCTATTAAGAAACTCTGCTTCATCCACCGCGGCAGGGTTATTAAGGATGTGGTTTGAAACATTCGAGGCGAAATATTTAATATCTGAAGAGGAGAACTCAACTCTAATTATTTCCATCCCTTCATACTCGGGATTATTGCCCTTTCTGACATTAGTCACTTCACCTTTTTGCCAATCTCTTAGAGGAAATACTAAAGATTGACCTGGACGATATCTTTCCTTTGGAAGGTAAACATCTCCACCAGAGAGGCGATCTTTTTTTAAAGCTACTTTTTGTTGGTCAATGATTTCGCCAATCAAGAAAAAAGATAATTCTTTTTTATTTGCTGGAATCTGGGATTCTAAAAGGTGGTTGTAAATTAAATCGAGGTTGTTTTCAGAAATTTGGTAATTTATCCAAAAGTTCTCATTAATCGCCATATTGGATTCCATTAAATAATATTCCCTAACATAATAATTATACCTTAAGTTTTATTCATGGGTAAGCAGTATTTAACCAATCAAGAGGATTAACTTGTACTCCATTTACCCATAATTCCCAGTGAAGATGAGCGCCTGCGCCTTGAAATTCATCCGCACCGTTGACACGACCAGAATTCCCCACCTCGCCTATTTTTTGGCCCTTTGTGACAAAATCGCCCACATTCACATCAATCTTGCTTTGATGAAAATATCCACTAAATACTCCTAATCCATGATCTATAATAGTGACATTTCCTCTAACAGATAATGAGCCGGTATATACAACTTTGCCGTGAGCAGGAGCAACAATTGGTAATCCCATTCCGCCGCCAAAATCAACCCCAGTGTGGTAAGTGACTTCAGGATTGTTATTGTATGTTCGACGATTGCCAAAAAAGGAAGTATATTCCTGATAAAATGCCGGGCTAATAAAAATACCTTCCCAGTATTTTTTTGGAATTACTTGTGAGGTAAGGGAAAATATTAATTCGTCTTCAGGTTTTGTGAGTTTAGGATCAATTTTTTCAAGGTCGACACTCAGAGGCGGGTCTGTTTCAAAAATGACGGGGGCTAACAAAATATTTTGTTCATACAAGAAAACTGTTTTTGTTCCATCAATTCCGGTAAGTCTGAACTCAGTCAAACCAGGCGTTGCCATAGCATTTATTCCCTGTAATGCATAATAATTTTTGTTATCAGTTGTAAAAAAGTTTAGTTTGTGTCCATTTATTTGACCTTCCAAAGTTAAAGGCAGGTCTGTTTTAACGCGAATGGTTGCGGTCGCACCTTGTTTTAATGGAAGTGGATTTACGTTTATTTCTTCAATTGAGGCGGATAATTGATGTAGAGGTTTTTCTCCCGGTAGAAGAATTTTGAATAATAAATCGCCAGAAAAAACAAAATAGTCGGCAGGTTTTTGATTCAAGAAGAGAAGCTCGTACGGATTTGCATTTAAGAACACAGCTTCTTCTAATTCAGTCATGTTTTGTTCGAGGATGGCAACCGGGCTTATTATTTTTGTTGTTTCAACGATAGGTATCAGGATATTCGAACCGGCATAAATTTCCGATAAATTTGTGATCCGATTTATTTTAACTAGTGCTGTGCTATCAGCTTGGTATTTAATAAGCAGTCGAGCAGCAGATTCACCAAGCCCAACGACAACGGGTGTAATTGTTCCACTGATTCCTGTTAATCCGGGAATCTTTAATATTTGACCCGGTGAAATAAAGTCAGGATTAGGGATATTATTTATTTGGATCAAATCTGAAATAGAGACCCCAAATTTTACAGCTATTTCTTCTAATGAATCGCCCGGCTGGATTACATAACCCGGAAGCTCTGAAATGTCTTGAGCTTTGACAGGCGAGGAAAGCATAAACAAATGGAATATTATTATAAATACAACGCTAAATATTTTTTTCATATTCAAATTGAAGTTGGTCGCCAAGATTGAATTCAAAAATTTTGGAAAAGTGTAATTCAAGGACATATTGCGCAGCTTTTTTAGGAAAGTAAGCAAAATGCCATTTTTTTGCGTGTTTTACATCAATTACTCGCAGATCTTTATCCAGCCAAACAACACAAATATCAAAATTCATAAATAACATGTGAATTGAAGCACTAAATTTGGATTCATAATTTTCTGCTAAAACGATGCCTTGGTTGATTAATAATTCTTTTTTGAACATTAATCCCAAGAATTTAGAAAGAAATGATTGGGCAAGTTGTGCAGTAATTGAGAACCCTGGATTAGACAGATTTGAAATATTTATTGTTGTCATTAGATATAAACCAAGTAAAATTGATTGAAGGAATACAAAGTTTACCACATAGGGACATGGGATTAGGGTATGAAAATAACAACCTGGAATGTAAATGGGTATCGTGCAATTATAAAAAAAGATTTTTTGAAATCTATTGCTGAATTATCCCCCGATATATTATGTTTACAAGAAATCAAGGCTAAAGAAGAGCAGTTGGCCGAAGTCGATATCGACATTCCGGGGTACAAACATATTTGGAATTCTGCAATACGACCAGGATATAGCGGGGTTGCGACTTATATATTGAATTCTGATATATTGACTTCATCAAAAACTGGTTTTGGCGTTGATGAATTTGATCGGGAAGGTCGCGTGATACAAACTTCTTATAAAAATATTTTGCTTTACAATATTTATTTTCCAAATGGACAACGAGGATATGACCGCGTTGAATACAAATTAAGATTCTATGAAAAATTATTAGATATATGTAAGGAAGAACGTAACCAGGGTAAAAAGATAATAATTACCGGTGATTTTAACACTGCACATACAGAAATTGATTTAACAAATCCCAAGGAAAATGAAAAAAATTCAGGTTTTTTACCTGAAGAGAGAATTTGGGTTAGTAAATTTATTGACAATGGGTTTATTGATGCTTTTCGTAGTCTATATCCTGAAAAAGTGCAATACACATGGTGGACTTACCGATTTAATGCGCGAAAAAGAGGAATTGGCTGGCGCTTGGATTATTACTTAGTTTCAAAAGAATTGATAAATTCCGTAAAAGATGTGGTGATACACGATCATATAGAGGGATCTGACCATTGTCCGGTAACCCTGGAGATTATTTAATATTGATTGTAGTCGAGTATAATTGCCTCAACAACAGTGCAAAATATTTAGAAGGAGAGATATGGCAAAACAGCGGATCATTATAGTAGATGACCACGAAGTTGTCAGGTTGGGACTTAAGTCCTTGCTGGAACGGCACCCACATTTTGAGGTCATTGGTGAAGCCGGCACTGCCAAAGAAGCTCTCGAACAAGTAGAACGGTTACTACCAGATGTTGTTTTGATGGATATAAGACTGCCAGGCACATCAGGTATTGAAGCATGTGAAGAAATTACAAAGAATTTTCCAGAGATTAGAGTCATTATGCTTACATCATATGCTGAAGACGACATGTTATTTTCAGCGATACGAGCTGGAGCATCAGGATATGTTTTAAAACAAATTGGTGCAGAGGATTTAATGCGAGCGATTGAGGCTGTCGGACGCGGCGAAGCGTTACTCGATCCTGCGGTAACTCAACGCGTTTTTCAGGAAGTACGACGAGCAGTAAAAGAAGAAGAAGCCTCAGCATTCTCAACTTTGTCACAACAAGAGAAACATGTTTTATTGTTAGTCTCTGAGGGAAGGACAAATCGCGAAATTGCCAAGGCGCTATTTCTGGGCGAAGGTACAGTTCGAAATTATGTCAGCAGCATACTATCGAAATTAGGCGTGAGCAATCGTGCTGAAGCCGCAGCGTATGCGGTTGAACACAGCCTGAGAGAATATTTATAACATTTATTCGCTTTTTGAATACCGCGCAGCAACTGTGTAAAAAGTCAAGAAAGAGATGGTTTCCAGGAACGAGAATCCCGGATCAACTGTGTAAAAAGTCAAGAAAGAGATGGTTTCCAGG
>PNNN01000037.1 GCA_013824245.1 Chlorobiaceae bacterium
CTCCCGCCACAGCCAGCAATGAGATGAAGAGTGTCAGGAGGAACAGAAAGAGAATTTTTTTCATTGTTGTACCTTTCAAGTGTTAGAAATTTGTATAACGTTTAATCACGCTGCTGAATCACTTAATTTGCCTTGTATCCACAAAACTTTTTCCACCCGCCTCAACAGAAATCTGGTATAAAAATTTTCCGTTTGAATACTTCGCATGGTCTATCGGTATTATTTGTTCACCGGCGTTGCAATTGTTGTGGTTCATAAGCGTTTCTACAACCTGCCCTGTCTCGTCTAAGATCTTCACGGTAACAACTGCGGCTTCGAGTAATTCAAACTCAATCCCCGTCGGCTGGAAGGGATTGGGATAAATAAGTCGGGATGAAATATTGTCAGTCACAAATACATTGGAAAAAGTCGAATGTAAGTTACTATTACACTTCACCGATATCAATAGGGTGTTTACCCTGTTTATGGGTAGGGAAGGAACGGGGGTGGGCTGCCCCCGTCATGCCGATATTCTTTTGATCGGCATCTATGCAGAGCCAACTCGTTCAGATCCTGACCAGAAACACGTCAGGATGACGGATCCGTCCCAGTCTTGCCAATATGATTCTAATCGGCATCCAACCGTTGCGAATCAATGCTGCCCTTAGATCCCGACCAGAAGCATCCTTCGACTCCGCTCAGGACAAGTGTCGGGATGACGGATTGTGGGTGGTTCAGGGTGATGTAGGTACGCCCTCCCCGTCTTGCCGATACGCTCTTGATCGGCATCTATACTGAGCCAACTCGTTTAGATCCCGACCAGAAGCATGTCGGGATGACGGGTTTTGGGTAGTTCGGGATGATCGGTAAACTGAGCCTGGCTTACCTATGCCAAGGGATTTCCGCTGACAAATCCCGCATCTCAGGATTCACCGACTTGATTAACCGTATCTTCCAATCACGATGCCATGATTTCAGTTGCTTCTCTCTCCTAATTGCATCAACAACCTGATCAAATTCTTCATAGTACACTAAATATTTTAGGTTGTACTTCTCAACGAATTTAGAGCCGCCTCCTTCTTGGTGCTGTTCAAGACGCTGACCAAGGTTGCTTGTAACACCAATGTAGAACGTAGTCCGTCTGTAATTAGAGAGAATGTAAACGTAACCTTTTTTCATATTCAACTCATTTGTCATGCTGATATGTTTCTGATCAGCATCTAATCTTTGTTTGCCCAGTCCAGATTCCGATCCCTCTCGCAGAGCGGGACTGATCGGCATCTGAACGTTGCCCATGCAGCTTCTTTTAGATTCCGAACAGAAGCGTATCGGAATGACGGATTAGAAATCTTGTCGGGATGACGCAGGTGCCTCTTCATTTGTCAGAGCTGGTGATTCCCTCACGGATTGCGTACTTTGTCAGCTCTGCAACTGAGTGCAGATTGAGCTTCTGCATGATGTTCTGGCGGTGACCTTCCACCGTTTTAATACTCATGTTCAAGAACTCGGCGATATCTTTATTGTGGCTACCATCGGCAATGAGCTTAAGTACCTGTCGTTCCCGCGGTGAAATCGAAGAGAATGATGTCGAGTCTTTCATTCCTAATTGCTTAAGACAATCATTGATAACTTCACAACCAACATCGGGACTTATGTATGTCCTGTTATGAAGAACCTTATCGAGCGCGACAGCCAGTTCCTTGAACGCACAATCCTTCAGCAAATATGCTGACGCACCCAAGCTCAACATCTCCATCACGTAGCGTTTATCGGAATACATCGAGAGCGCAACAATCTTCACGCCTTCCATCTCACGACAAATGGTTCGAGCCGCTTCGATCCCATTCATGCCGGGCATATTAATATCCATGATGATCAGGTCAGGTTGCAGTTCGCGTGCCAGTTGTATGGCTTGTTTGCCATCAGATGCCTCGCCTACTACTTCCATTCCAAGTTCGCGTGTAAGCAAACTGCGAACACCGTCACGAACAATCCCATGGTCGTCGACGAGAAGAACTCGTTTCTTTACTGAAGAATTTATCATTGAGATGTTCCTTCTTGATTTATTGATGGTGCTTGAAGCCGAACTGTGGTTCCTGCATTTGGGGATGATTCGATCTCCATCCTGCCGTTAATATCTTTGAGTCGTTCTTTTAAATTGTACAAACCAAAACTCTTATGTCCCGTCTGAACCTGATCTATCCTTGAAACATCGAAGCCAGCACCATCATCGCGCACCACAATCGTTACCATTGAATCCTGCCGTGCAATTGAGACATCAATAACTTTTGCCCGACCATGCTTGACAGAGTTGATCAGTAATTCCCTTGTTCCTTCGAACAAAACATTCCGCACCTCGTCTGCGAGCCGGAATTTCGAAATCGGCTTGTGAAGCGATATTGAAATCTTCTGCTGTTTCTGCAATTCTTCAATCAACCAGTCGATAGCAGGTACAAGTCCGAGATCGTAGAGAATCGGCGGGCTAAGTTCAAATGTAAACGCTCGTGTCGTTTTTATCGCATCTCGAAGCAGCGCGTGCACTTCCTCTGCCGATTGCCGGGCGATTGGTTGCTGGGACACTTGGAGAAGCGCTTCAACTTTCATCTTGCTCAATGCAAGAGCGTGACCAATCTTGTCGTGAAGAAATGCCGCCATCGTTCTACGTGATCGCTGCTCGGTTGAGCTTAACTCGGAAGCGAGCGCCTTGATTCGTATCTCGGCACGTTTACGCTCGGTGACGTCAAATGCAGTACCGATTATCGCCGGTATTCCCTGAAATGTAACCAATCCCCATGAGAGATCAATGTATCGTTTAGCATTATTCTTTTTTAAGATCTCAAACTCAGCGCGATGGGGTACCTCAATATCCTTTGTATAATTTCGATCCTTGATAATAAATGCCGATCTGTACTCAGGTGAAAATAAATCGGTAGCCTTCATGGTCTGAAGCTCGATGTTAGAATATCCGGTCAAGCGTTCCATTCCACTGTTGGAGAATATGATCGATAGGTTTTCATTGCAGATGAAAATAGCGGAGTAGGTCATTTCCGTTACGGCATGAAATTTAGATTCCCTTTGTCGAAGTTCAGAATCGTGTCTTCTCTTGCGGACAACGAAAACAATTGTGAAAATAATCAAACCCAGAAAAACAAAAACCGCAGAAGATAAAATAAATGGATGAAGATAGAGCGGAGGAGGAACATTAAAAGCAGCGTTGCTTCCTTCCCCAATATAATCCCGGAATAATCCCCGCGCTTCTACAAATATGTTATGATCACCAGATAAACAATTATCCAGATTCAGTGCGTGGTTCTTGCTCCATTCAGACCAAGCTTCATCGTCGAGGCGGCAACGTGTTAATATCTCATTTTCCGACATTTCTCCATGATATGAAAACGCCCGCCATTTCAAATAAACATTCTGCCGGTCGACAATAGGCTTATCAATGATTATTCTTGGAGGGGCTGTTGCGCTTTCCTGTCGATTGAGAATTGCGGCACCTTGACCACGAGTTCCAACATAGACTTCGTGCCCAAGAGGCAGTATGGGCCAGAGAAGACTGTAATGCAAACCTGTATTCTCATCGAATCTCGACCATACTCCACGGTCGAAACTCGCCAATCCACCTTCAGTTGAAATCCAAAGAACATCTTGCGAATCGGCTTTCACTTCCCAAACAAAATCGTTGATCAGTCCAGCCGTTTTTGTATAATATCTCACTCTACCTGAAGAATCGATACATCCTAATCCAAATCCGTAGACCTGATGCCCAAACCAAACATTGTTGCGCTTGTCAACAGCTAAAGTAAAAATATGATCGGTGCGCAAACCCTGTGCTTTTGTCCAGTGTTTCCATTCGCCATCCTTCCATTTGCATATCCCCAGATGAGTACCAAACCATAACGCACCATCGACACCCTGAGCAAACGCGTACACACGTCCATGGATGAGTCCCTGCTCGGTTCCCCAAAGCGTAAACCTTTTACCATCGTACATGAATGCACCTGGATTCTGCGCTTCCGGTAGATTAGCTAATTTTGAGATCCCGAGGAACCAGAGATTTCCATTCTGATCTTTGCGGATTTTATGAAATCTCGTTTCGACAGAATCATTATCGATTTGAAAATGCTTCCATCTTTTTCCGTCCCATCTATATGCGCCGCTAAACGATCCGCCGCTCGAAATCCAAACCGATCCATCCCTGTCTTCCGCCAAACCGGTAACGGAAACCATCGGTACTTTCTCGATGTGTGTTATAAACTTCTTTGTTCCATCTCTGGATTCAACAACAATTCCATTTCCGGTAGCGAACCAGATATCGCCGCTTCGGGATGCAACAATTTCGTTCACAGCTTCCCATGTTGTGGGCACTCCATACCTAAGAACACGCCAACGTGAAGATGATGCTCTGAAATAATGAATACCATCGGCAGTGGCAATCACAAGATCGCCGTTCTTTCGGTAGAAAATATCATTCACATGCTTTGTTTTTGATTGCAAAATTGGAGATGTTGACCATGATAAACCACTGCGAGTACGAACTTCACCTGAATGATAGACCACAACAATATCACCCGACTGTGCCATGGCAATATTTCGAATGCCTTCTGCGGTTCCCTCTAATCGTTGAACGATTTGCCGATCTGGCAACCACTGCCAAAGCCCCCGATACTTCATAGGCAACTCAATGTGAATTAACGCGACACCATTTACGTTTTCAGTAATGTAGGGTGGAAACGGTAGTTCCCCATTTGTTCGAAAGATTAGATGCCAGTTGCTTTCTTCCCATTTATAAATGCCTTCCTTCGTAATAACCCAAACTCTACCGGCTTTCGTACGAAGAATTTTAAAAACTTTTCCATTTGTTACTTTTTGTGATACATCGAGAGGTTGAAGCTTGTTATCATTCAAGTAATATAATGAGTTGTTAACATGCACAAGGATAGTATCGCCCGAAAGATAAACAGCATTGTGAATGTGAGAACTGTCTGAGATAAGAATATTCGAGAAATCCGACTTACCACCTTTACAGATTCCACCGAAATAATAAATAACACTATCCCGGCAATAGTCAGAAATTTGTCCTGAATAATTTGCAAGCATAGATTTGACAATCGGAACATTAATCCATTGAAAACCATCATACCACGCAATTCCGGCATCACTCAACGCCCATGGTGTGCTATCCGCGGTTTCAATTATGTTATAGATATTATTGGATGGAAGGCCTGACTCGGTTGTAAAATGTGCCCATCGCCACGATTCGTTGAAGAGATCATGTTGCGCTGTAATCTCATTGAGAAAAACTGACGACAGTACAAAGATAATACAATATAATCTGAGCAGGGACATGATGATATTGCCGGGTTTATCAATACATGACATTTCGACTCATGGAAATTTACGCTGCAATAACGATTAATTATGATCGAATGATGTAATTATACAAAAGCTCAGCATGAGAGTCAAAAAGAGAATTCACTTATGGTTTTTACAATAAATTGTTCTAAAGCAACATCCTACAAAACGTGAATGGTGAGAGAACCCTTGTTATTCATAAATAGAAAACCCCCTCCAGCAATTGGAGAGGGTTTCTGAATTAATGGAATAGAAACAATATATTACTTCTCTCACCCTACAATATAGAGAATGGTAACAGATGCTATGTATCAATCTGCGCTCTCTGTAATCCGCCGCTGTAATCTATGTATACAGTTTTCCATTCGCTGAAGAAGTCATACACAGTCCAACCGCCTTCGCGGTGACCATTACCTGTTTGCTTCACTCCGCCGAACGGCATGTGTGCCTCGGCTCCGATCGTTGGTGCGTTGATGTAAGTGATGCCTGCTTTAATATCGCGGATCGCCGTGAATGCATCGTTCACATTTTTTGTATAGATGGAAGATGATAATCCGTAAATTGTATTATTCAGAACATTGATCGCTTCTTCAAGCGATTTTATTCTGATAACGGAAAGCACCGGACCAAAAATCTCTTCCTTAGCAATTCGCATATTCGGAGTTACTTCAGTGAAGATTGTTGGTTGATAGAACCAACCCTTATCAAGATCACCGCCTCTTCCGATATCACCGCCGCATGCGAGCTTAGCGCCTTCCTTCAATCCGATTTCCACGTAACTATGATCGGTTTGACGCTGGCCTTCGTTTACACAAGGTCCAACATCGGTTGTTGGAAGGAGTCCATCACCAAGCCGGAGTTTCTTTGTACGGTCAACAAGCATCGCCATGAATTTATCGAAAACTTTTTCGTGTAATATCAACCGGCTTGTAGCCGTACATCGCTGACCCGTTGTTCCGAACGCACCCCAGAGCACACCATCGAGCGCGAGGTTCAAATCGGCATCATCCATCACGATCTGAGCATTTTTCCCGCCAAGCTCAAGTGAAACGCGTTTGAGAGTTTTACTCCCCATTTCAGAAATTTTTATTCCAATTTCGGTTGATCCGGTGAAGCTGACTAAATCCACCTCCGTATGACCAACGATCGCATTACCAACCTCTCCGCCGCCGCCATGGACGATATTCACAACGCCATCAGGTATACCGGCTTCTGCCAATATTTCAACCAGTGCTGTTGCGGTTGCGGGCGTATCGGATGCCGGTTTAAAAACAACCGTGTTCCCGCAGAGCAGTGCCGGGAAAATTTTCCACGTCGGAATTGCCATCGGGAAATTCCAAGGTGTTACAATCCCCGCAACACCAATCGGTACACGCATAGCCATATTGAACTTGTTCGGCAACTCCGATGGTACGGTATGACCGAACAATCTTCTTCCCTCCGAAGCGGCATAGTAAGCCGTATCGATTCCTTCTTGTACATCACCTTTTGTTTCGGTCAAAACTTTTCCCATTTCGCGTGTCATTAGTTTAGCGATTTCCTCTTTGCGAGTTGTCATAATATCGCCGACTGTTTTTAGAATGTCCCCGCGTTTCGGTGCCGGAACGAGCCGCCATTTTTCGAATGCTTTGCGGGCCGCCATTACGGCTTCTTCAACATCTTCTTTACCGGATTTAGGAAATACTCCGACGACTTCGCTCCAATTAGCAGGATTACGGTCTTCGAACGTTTTGCCCGATTTTGCGTCGCACCATTTGCCGTTAATAAAGTTTTGATATTTTTTCATTCATTTCTCCTGAAATTAAAATGCTGTTTGTATCCTCTCCGCGATCTCTGTGGCTCCACGGTGAAAAATATACCGCAGAGACGCTGAGACCACAAAGTTTACTTTAAAGACCAACTTGTTTAAATATATAATCAACGTTACGAATACTTTTCTTCAAATCAAACAGTTCGTCAAGCTCACTGTTACTCAAGTAATTTGTAATACTTTTATCAGATTTCAAAACATCTTTAAAATTCTTTTTATTTTGCCACACATCCATCGCGGATTTTTGAACTGCGGCATACGCATTTTCACGCTTCATACCCTTTTTAGTTAATGCAAGTAAAACTGATTGTGAGAAAACGAGTCCATGCGTTAGTTCAAGATTATTATTCATATTCTCCGGATAGACAATCAGCTTATCAACGATGTCGGTGAAGAGTCCGAGCATGTAATCGAGAAGAATACAGCTATCGGGAATGATGATACGTTCCACAGAAGAGTGTGTGATATCCCGTTCATGCCATAGCGAAATATTTTCCATCGCCGCCTGAGCATTGCCACGAAGCACTCGTGCCAGTCCTGCAACCCGTTCACACGTAATAGGATTGCGCTTATGCGGCATTGCAGAAGAACCCTTTTGCCCCTTCGAAAAATATTCTTCCGCTTCCAGCACTTCGGTTTTTTGAAGATGCCGTATTTCCGTGGCAAACTTTTCAAGCGAACTTCCAATGATTGCAACAGTTGTCATAAACTCTGCGTGAAGATCTCGTTGTAATATTTGTGTTGATATTGGCGCCGGCTTCAACCCTAATTTTTCACAAACATATTTTTCTACAAACGGATCGAGATGTTCGTACGTACCCACTGCACCCGATATTTGCCCGCATGAAATATTTTCTTTCGCATTCTCTAATCTTTTGATGTTACGTTTAGTTTCATCATACCAGAGTGCGAGTTTTAATCCGAACGTTGTTGGTTCGGCGTGTACACCGTGTGTGCGACCGATTGTGAGTGTATATTTAAATTCTTTCGCCCGCCGGGCAAGAATTATTTCAAGCTCTCGCATATCTTTCAATAATAAATCGGCGGATTGTTTCATCTGGATTGCAAGCCCGGTATCGAGGACGTCTGAAGATGTCATACCGAGATGGATGAAGCGCGATTCAGCTCCAACATACTCTCCGACATTTGTGAGGAAAGCAATAACATCGTGCTTTACTTCGGCTTCGATTTCATCAATTCTTTTGACATTAAATTTTGCTTTTTCGCGAATGACTTTCACAGCATCTCTTGGAATAACACCAAGCTCTGCCTGCGCTTCGCATGCAAGGATTTCTATATCGAGCCATGTCTGGAATTTATTTTCTTCAGACCAGATTTTTCCTATTTCACGTCGTGTATAGCGTGGAATCATGATGGATTCTTTTCTAGTTTTAAACTCAAGTTGATAGTTTTTCTATCTCGAATCACTTTAATTTTCAGCAGATCACCCTCTTTCGAATTTTGCACGATGCCTATAATATCGTCATCCTTGATGATCTTTTCGCTGTTCACCTCAATAATTATATCGCCCGGTTTAAAACCACCATCTTCAGCAGGGCTTCTTCGCTTAACATCTGTAACTATCACACCTTCTGCTTTCGCCAAATCAAAATAACGAGCAACGCGTGCGTCTACCGTTTGAATTTCCAACCCTGTCCAGAAGTTGCGCTGAACTTTTCCGCTCCGTTTTAGCTCGGCGACTATGCTTTTAACGCGATTGATCGGAATGGCGAATCCCAGTCCGATATTTCCCTGGTTCGGTGTGTAAATAACCGCGTTAACACCGATCGCTTCTCCGTCGGAATTTAAAAGCGGTCCCCCGCTGTTGCCCTGATTGATAGCGGCGTCGGTCTGAATCATCCCGCGATAAATGCGTCCGCCTTCAGCATTTAAGTTCATACCTGTCTGACTCACAACACCAACTGTTACGGTCGGCTTATCCGCGATCTCAAAAAGACCGAACGGATTACCCATCGCGATAACCCACTCACCGATAATGACATCGTCGGAATTACCGAGTTTGATGTACGGAAAATCTTTTCCATCAATCTTTAATAACGAAATGTCAGACACTAAATCTGTTCCAACAAGATGAGCTTCATATTTTTCTTTATTGGTCATAGTGACCGTAATTTTAGAAGCGTTACCAGCCACATGATCGTTTGTTAATATATATCCATCGGGAGAGATAAGAAATCCCGAACCAAGTCCTTTAACCTCCTGTTTATAAGTCCGATCACCGAAATACTGCCGGAAGAAAGGATCATCGCCGAACATCCGCGACCATGGATTTTGATAAGTGTATTCACGAACTTCAGTAACATTAATGCCAACAACTGCAGGACTTGCAACAGCGACAGACCTTGTTATCGCATTTTGTCTATGATCGGATATTTGATCGCCTGACTGTTTGCTATCATTAGATTGCTGATAACCGGCAGTGCTTACATTCGCATTGAATATATCTTCATCACCATTTGATTTACCGGTCGAACTCTGTCCAACACCGTAACCAAGTCCGAATCCTACGAATAGTGGTACTAATAAAACAACAAGAACGATAATAATTTTTTTCATAGCCAACATCCTCAAACTTATTTTTTTCTACTAATAACTTTCCTAACAGCTTTTACAATGGCATCTTTATCAATTCCATATTTCTTCATCAACTCACTACCAATACCTGATTCACCGAAAGTATCGTTGACAGCGACAAATTCCTGAGCCACCGGATAATGTTGAGCAAGAATTTCTGCAACCGCTCCACCAAGCCCGCCGTGCTTTTGATGATCTTCAGCAGTAACAATTGCTCCGGTTTCTTTCGCGGCTTTTACAATCGCATCAACATCGATCGGTTTAATAGTGTGCATATTGATAACCCGTGTACTTATTCCTTCACCGGCTAAAATTTCTTCTGCCAGTATTGCTTCCCAGACCTGCAATCCGCAGGCGATAATTGTTACATCTTTTCCATCAATCAGAGTATCGGCTTTGCCGAACTGAAACGGAGAAACCGGATTTGTGAAAACAGGGGAATTACCTCTGAAAAATCGCATGTAGAGAGGATTTTTCAAATGCATCGATGCTTTTAGCATTTTCTTCGCTTCATGATAATCGCACGGCGATGCTACAATCATATTGGGAAGCACACGCATAATTGCAATATCTTCTAACGACTGATGCGTAGCGCCATCGGGACCAACAGTGATGCCGCAATGCGATGCGCATATTTTTACAGGCAACATGCTGTACGCAAGCGATTGGCGTATCTGATCGAATGGTCTGCCCGCGGCAAACTCGCCATAAGCCGAAACAAACGGAATTTTCCCGGCAACAGCCAATCCGGCGGCTGTTCCAATCATATCCTGCTCGGCAATGCCGACACTGAAGAAACGATCGGGGAAAGCTTTCATAAATAAATCGGTTCGCACAGAGCCAGTAACATCGACGCCTAATGCAACGACATCACTATTTTCTTGGCCTAATTCAACCAGGGCTTCGCCAAAACCGAGACGGGTTGCTTTATTATCTGTTATTTTATATTTAACCATAGATATTAATTAAAAAGTAAAAAATTAAAATTAAAAAAATTGGTTTCTATTTTATCTGCGATAGACCATAAGCATACCATCGCAATTCCATCCTCTATCATTTCATCCATCCATCATTCCATCTAACCAACACTCGAACACTCCATCAATCCATCAATCCATCAATCCAATAAACTATCTTTCCCATTCAAACTCCACAAAATCTCTGTACTTTGTTGAAGTTATTTCCGACAATGCCTTTTTCCCCTGTTCATCACTTGGCGGAACACCATGCCACCTGTAATCATCTTCCATGAATGAAACTTTTTTACCCATTTTCGTGTAGGCAATGATCACACTTGGTTTACCTTTTATCGACTGAACTTGTTTCATTGTATTGATAAAGCCCTCAATATTATTACCGTCGCATTCAGCCACGTTCCAATTAAATGCTCTCCATTTATCGGTTAATGGCTCCAGATTCTTAACCGTATCAGTTGGACCATCGATCTGGCAATTATTTCTATCCACGATAGCAATAAGATTATCAACTTTATGGTGAGCGGCGGTCATTGCAGATTCCCATATTTGTCCTTCGTCTAATTCTCCGTCTCCGAGGAAAGCATAAACTCTTTTCGAAGATTTATTAAGCCGCAAACCCAACGCACAACCGACTGCAACTGATAATCCTTGCCCCAATGAACCGGACGCAAGCTCAACTCCCGGAACTCCATGTGTATGGGCGGGCGCAGGATGTCCTTGAAGATGACTGTTGATTTTGCGGAGTGTTGTAAGTTCGCTGAGCGGAAAATATCCGGCACGCGCAAGAGCGGCATACCATACTGGGCAATAATGACCAGCGGATAAGAAAAAATAATCTTTATCATTCGAAGATGGATTCTTTGAATCGATGTTCAGGATATTAAAATAAAGCGCTGAGAATATATCTGCCGATCCAAGGGGTCCGCCGGAGTGCCCAGATTTTGATATCATTAACATTTTTAGTACATCGCGCCGCAACTGGCGCGCCATTTCTGGTAATTCTGAGACCGGTAGATGATGAAGATTCATTGTTAGAGACATCTGAAAAATTAAAGATAAAGTTAGTTTTAC
>PNNN01000075.1 GCA_013824245.1 Chlorobiaceae bacterium
TGGAATCGGTGGTGCTTCCACAGCTTGCGGTGCAATTAAATAAATTTCTGTTCTACCCAACCAAATCATTGCTTTAAAATATTTCGCCAGTTCAGGGATATCGGGGTTAGTATAATGCCCCCGAACTTTGAACTGACTGAAATCGATTGTTCTTCCAACAGTCGCGAAAAGTTTATAAACTGCCGGTTGTTCTGCTTCAATAAGCATAAGTAGCTCTGAGATGGCTGTCCCGTTTTCTGAGTAATAAGGAGTTACAGCATTATTAAGTAATTTTCTTGGGATTGTAATATATACATCAATATCTTTCAACATCTGCAGCAGAGATTGATTGGAAGAATAAATTGAATCGAGAACCGGCAGCGTTGAATGAAGCAGCGTGAGAAGCGAATCTAATCGTTCAATAAGGATCCTCCGTTCAACCTCGATTAATATTTTATCGTACGACATATGAAGTGCGTGCAATATCACGTCTGTTGATATGAAGAGCGGCAAATCTTTATGCCAAATATCTTGAAGGGCTTTACCGAATGAATTAAACGAAAGTCGCTCCGTGACTACAAATCCGTGACTGTTTAAGAGAGATTTCTCATCATCGGTTATTTGATATTTCGTATAGATGCTGTCGAGGTAAACAATATCGGATGTTGGTGCAGTGATTTTTACTTTGAACGAATCGGTAGGATATAATTCGTATAATTGGGCCGTTGTTAGATTTTGATGGCTTGAAACGAATTGCTTGTACTCGTCTATGTTGAACTCATTTGATTGAGCTAACAAATCGTTCATTGAGTCTGATGAATATAGCAGAAACAATGCAGCTAAATAAAATATCTTATTTCTCATAAAACCTCCAAAATAATGGAATGGAAATCTATTCTTTCAGCTATAGAATCTTAGCAAATATTTTTTTAAAAGTCAACATGATCACCACGCATCAAGTTTTAAGTTGAAGAATCGCCTGTCGAACGCGTGCTATACCTTCAGCAAAATCGCAGGGTTCGCAACCCAAACCGATGCGGAAAAATTGCGGTATCTCAAAAAAACGTCCTGGTGTAATCGCTGTATCGTAATGTTTGATTAATATATCGGATAACTGATCCGAATCTACATTTTTTGATCTGATGAAAAGGGTTGTTCCATACCCCGGTGTGATTGCCTCAAGTTCGTTCTGTTTTTGCATGAACAGATTCAGCTCGGCATGATTTTTTGAGAGTACATCCTTCGACCATTCAGTGATCTCTCTTAAATATTTGAATGCGATTACGGCTAATTGTTCTGCCGCGTAGGCATGCTTCACGTAAAACAGATCGTTCAGAAGCCACATCTTTTTAATCAATTCCCGTTCCGCAAATACATACCCGCACCGAATGCCGCTCATGCCGTACACTTTCGTTAAGCTGCTCGTTACTATAAAATTATCATCTAAATGAAATGAAGAGCGGGGAGAGAGATTAAATGCAGAATCGAGATACACCTCGTCGACGAAGACGTATGCGCCAACCGATTTAGCGATCTTGCCAATCTCTTTCAAAGTGTCATCATCCGTATAAACACTGCTTGGGTTATGCAGATTTGTTAAGACTATCAATTTTGTCTTCGGTGTAATATCTTTCTTAAGTGAATGAATATCGATTTGAAAACCGTCTTCAAACCTTCGATAGAATCTTTTAACTTTATACCCGATATATTCCGCCGCAGAGATAATAAGTTCGTATGTTGGATGTTCGATAAGTATCTCCGCACCCGGTTCAAACAAAACTGATAGCGCCATGAAATTGGCGAATGAAGTGCCGAGAGTTGTAAAAATATTATCTTTCGGTACATTGTACTTTTTTTCAATTTCGTAGAGAAGCGGTTCGTAGCCGTAATGATGGCTGCCGGTCAACTCAAGGTCGTTAATTTGTACCGGAAGCTGTGATAATTTATAACTCATCAATCCGCTGTTGGCAAGATTGTACCGCGCGTGGAAATTAGATTTAGCCCAACGCATATATGGTGATTGTATTGTTCGATTGGTCGTCATAGTTTGAAATCTTATTTGTAGAAGTTATATATTTGAGACATCTGAAATAATATTTACAAACCGTTGAAACGGTTGCAAGGTAAAAAGATTTTAATTAAACGGTTGACCAATAAGTTTGTTTTCTCGTTACATCCCGTTCCAAATAATTTAATTCGGAACGGGACACTCGCCTGCACGCATAAGCTCTTGAAGCGTCGGCGTGCAGGCGGGAAACCGGCTACACATGCTGGTTCACGAGTACGATTTCAACTTGCCACGAGCTTGTCGGGGGAAGAAATCGTGTATCGAGAGAACATTTTAGTCAGCCCCTTACAGGAAGAAAAAAAGAAAACAAACTGTTTAAACAGTTTGAGAATTATCGTATCATAAGATTTCAGAGGCATTTATTATCAAAATATAAAAAAATACAATCTGAATACCAACGGTTGAGAATTGGAATGCCAGAAATAAAACCTTATATTAACACAAAGCTTCCGGGAGATAAAGCGGAAGATATCAAGTACTATAGAGAAAGAAACCTACCATGAGATCAGAGTTACTTAAACTGAGCAAGGGAATGATTGCTTTGTTAGAGAAACATGGAATAACAACTCCTACACAGATTCAAACAGAAATTATACCGGCAATTATGGCTGGAACAGATGTTCTTGCCCAATCAGAAACCGGTTCCGGAAAAACATTAAGTTTTGCTATCCCCCTCATAGAACGAATCGAACGAAATGACGGATTGCAGGCATTGATCCTTGTGCCAACGCGTGAATTATGCGTCCAGATTACAAATGAGTTTATGAAATTCTCACACGGCAAGCACTTAGGCATTGTTGCTGTATACGGCGGAGTGTCGATAAATACACAGATAAAAAAATTAAAAAAAGTGAATATTGTAGTTGCAACACCGGGCAGACTTTTAGATTTGCTCGATCGAAAGGTGCTGACACTATCAACGATCAATTACATGGTATTTGACGAAGCGGATAGAATGTTAGATATGGGATTTATTCCAGATGTAGAGAGAATTCTTCGACGGATGCCGCAGAAACGGCAAACTATGCTGTTCAGCGCGACGGTTTCAAAAGAAATAACCGAGCTTAGTCGGAAGTATCTTGATAATCCAAAGTATGTGCATCTCGCAAGCGCGGTAAAACCAGAATTTTTAAGACAAACATATTACCAAACAACACAGGAATTAAAGTTACCGCTTCTTGTTTCACTTTTGAAACATGAAAGAGATTTGGCATTGGTATTTTGCAACCGAAAACATGTTACCGCAAAGCTTGCCAAAAATTTATCGAGGCAGGGTGTCAGCGCAAAATGTTTACACGGAGATATGTCGCAATCGCAGAGAGAGCGTGCGACTAACGATTTCCGAAGTAAGAGATTTTCTGTACTGATCGCAACCGATGTTGCCGCTCGCGGTCTGCACATCGAAGATATAACGCATGTGTATAATTTCGAGATACCGAAAGATGTTGATTCCTACACGCACAGGGTTGGGCGAACAGCGAGGGCGGGGAAAAAAGGCGAAGCAATTTCGCTGGTGGCAAGCGGGGATGAGCAGAAATTTTTCAAGCAGATTTTGTTTAAGTACGGCGGAAGCATCACATTGAAAAGTTTCAACAAAACCGATTTACCTGCGATTATCCAGCCAACCGAACAAGCAAGGAAGAGCGGCGGCGGCGGACAGAGGCAGCAGGGTAGAAAGCCGTTTCAGCATCGCGATGATAGAGGGAAGAGAAGTAAGCAAACTCAAGGGCAATCCGAAGAAGGATATAAAAATAGAACATTCAAGCATCAAGACGGTGCTGTGAAAAAAAGTAAACAACCGCATCAACAATTTGAACATCCCAAAAACGAGAAAGAGTCGAGCTTCAAAGAGAAGAACGAAAAAAAACATAAAAAAGGTTGGCGCGAGAAATGGTTAGGACTTTTAGAAAAACCATCAGAAAATAAAACCTCGCGATAGAGATTTTTGAATAAATGCTGATGGATAAATAAGGTTATTTCTCCAGCACTTCTCTTAATGTTTTCAAAAGAATTTCTGCTGTGTATGGCTTTTGCAGATGCGCACCAACTCCTGATAGAGATGAAGCAAGGGATGAAATATCTAACTTCTCGCCGCTCATTGTGATTACCGGTATCTTGGCATTAAATTTACGCAACGCATTATACATTTGAATTCCATCCATAACCGGCATCATCAAATCGATCATCACGAGATCTATTTTATCTCTGTTCTGTGCATAGATAGCTAGGCCTTCAATTCCGTCTTTAGCGATGAAAGTGTTATAACCGTATAACTCCAGAGTTTGTTTTATAATGTCGAGTACAGAAACCTCGTCGTCTACAATTAAAATTCCTTCACCTTTACCGGGTACAAGTTTAATTTTTTCCATCGGTTTATTATTTTGCGAGGTTTCTTCAACGGCAGGGAGATAGACATCGAATATAGTCCCTTTTCCAACTTCACTTTTTACTTCGATGAAACCGCCATGCCCTCTAACGATTGTGTGTGAAGTAGATAATCCCAAACCAGTTCCTTTTCCAATTTCTTTTGTTGTGAAGAAAGGATCGAATATTTTTTCGATGACGGAGTAAGGAATTCCCTCCCCTGTATCTCGGATAGAAATTATTATATACGCCCCCTCGTGTGCCTGTAACTGCATTTTAGCGAATTGCCGGTCGGAAATAAAGTTTAATGCCTTCAGTTCGAGAGTTCCGCCAACTGGCATGGCATCACGTGCATTTAGAAATAAATTCATTAAAACCTGATGCAATTGGGTGGCATCTCCTTTCACTGTCCAAAGATCGGGAAAAATGTCGGAAATGATTTGAATATTTTTTGGAAAGGTTTCCTGAGCTATATTCAAAATATCCTTCATGATATGCTTCGGTTGAAGTATTCCAAACTCGCTCTTGAATCCACGTGCGAAAGTTAGAACCTGTTTGATGATATCGCGTCCGCGGATTGCGTTTATTTCCAATGTTGATAATAATTTCTGCATCTTTTCTTCTGGCGAATACATTTTCAGCATATCGATCGAAAGTAAGATAGGGGATAAAACATTATTAAGGTCGTGCGCAATACCGCTCGCCAATGTCCCCAAGCTATCCAATCGTTGTGTTCGCAGCAGTTGCACTTCCAACGATTTTCGTTCAGTAATGTCGAGCACGAAACCTTCGTAATACTTCGTGTTGCCTTCATCATCTCTGATTGCATGGGCGGATAAAAGGATGGAGATAGGTTTACCGTCTTTTTTCTTCCAATACACTTCTAAGTTTGTCACACTTCCAAGGGCGGGATTATCGTACTGAGTGATCAGCTTTTCTCTTTCATCGTAGTTGTAGTAACAATCTTTGATGTTATTCTTAATCAAGTCATCAACCGATTGGTATCCAAGCATAGAAACGAGACTTGCATTCACGGTAATAAAATCGCCATCGGGTGTTGATTGGTAAATTCCGATCGGTGCCCATTTAACGATATCTTTATACTTCTTTTCGCTCTCAAGAAGAGCTTTCTCGGCTTGCCGGATATCGGTGATGTCTTGTATAAATCCTTCAAGAGCAATCAATTCACCGTCGGGGGAATAAATCCCGGTTCCTTTCTCCCAAACAGATTTTTCAACTCCATCTTTTGTTCTTACACGATAGTTGAGTTCATATTTATCTTTCCTGCCGATCGCTTCCTGTACTTCGTTCCAAATTCTTTCACGGTCGTCGGGATGGATTATATCGTTATAAGAAAGGCGTTTGTCCTCGATAAAATCTTCAACTTCATATCCAAGCAATGCTTTGCACGAGTCGCTTAAATATTCCATCGTCCAGTTCCTGTCATTTTTGCATCGGTAAACTAACCCTGGCAGGTTGGCGATTAAATTGTTAAGTCGTTCTTCATTATCCTTCAATGCTTCTTCGGCAAGCTTGCGACTGGTAAGATCGCGGGCGATTACGGCTGTTCCCACAATGTTATGTTCCAAATATATTATCGGATTGTGCGACACCTCAAAGTATAACCGCGCATGCTTGGCATCGCCGGAATATGCTTCCTGAATATGTGATTCTCCATTCAATGCTCGGTCGATATTCGCTTTCGCAATCAATCTGTCTTTTTCTACACTCTGATACTCTAAAATCGATTTACCCAATTCGATTTGCACATCGTAAATTTGTTTCATTATCTCAGCATGGGATTTATTGAAACTTGTATATCGATAATTCACATCGACTGAAAAAATGGGACTTGAACTGCTTTCTAAAATACCCTGAAGCGTCGCATGTTGTTGATTAATAATTTCTTCGGTGTGTTTGCGTTCAGTAATATCTCGTACCATCACCATTATAGCTTTGCCGCCGTTATACCCGATGAATGAAATATTTATCTCAGCATCGCCGTAGGTTCCGTTCTTATAGAGGAGCTGGGTTTCAAACAAAGTTTCAATATCTTCACCGGCAAGCCGCCTCTTGTAGCGCTCGGCTATTACGGGAATAAAGTCGGGATGTATGTAATCAAGAAACGATGTGCCGATTAGCTCATCGATTGTATATCCACCCATTTTCGCAAGTGCGGGATTGCAATATTTAATAATGCCGTCAACAACTATGAAAATTCCGTCCGATGCTTGTTCGGCAATGTTTATAAAATTTATTTCACTCGTTTTACGAGCTTTAATTAAATTATCACGTTCGGAAATATCGCGAACTATTGCCCATATTCCTTCGGTCTCACCTTTATCGTTTTTAAACAAGAAAGTTCTTAGCTCGACGGGTATAATTGTGCCGTCTTTTTTCCGATATTCTTTTTCATAAACGTCGGAATAACCACGTGATAATATTTGTTCTTCGATAATCTTGATTTCTGCAGGGTGCCACTTCTCGGGTGTGATATCTTTATAAGTGAGATTCCTTAACTCTTTATCGGTATAACCTAATATTTGTTGAAAAGCTTTATTCGATTCTAATATTATTCCTTCCATATCGGTAAAGATGAATCCATCCATCATACTTTGAAGCAATTGATGATATATTGCATCTTTGAAGTGAATCTTTTTTTTAGTTTTATTTTCCATAAACCGTGATCTGTTATTAGAAGGTTTATAATAGCGAAAAATAGGGATTAAAGTCAAGAACAACATTAAAAATGCCTCAATCATACAATTATTCTGGTATATAAGTGATATCCACAGTATTTCTGAAAATAGAAATGATAGAAAGGAGAGTGGTAATATTGACTCTTCGTTCCAATTTATTATATTTCAGACACGAAATAAGGAAATTTATCGCAATATTCACAACGATAAACACGTAGAGGTTCGTGGCTAACTTAGCGGGAAAGAAAAAAGTTTCTCACAAAGAATGATGCATAGTGCATTTGGCGAGAAAGAAGTTGGTTATAATTCTAAATGGAAAATAAATAATATTAATACCTCGACCCACCTGCCGTTGCGGGTTTAACGAGGTAGTATTAAATTATAAATACCGTATTAACACCTCGATTTATCGAGGTGAAAGAAAAACAAAACTAAACAGATAAACTGTTTTAACAGTTTACAACAAGATTTCAGAAAGGAGAATCACAATGTCGTTGCACTCATACACAAAATGCTGGCTGCATCTGATATGGGGCACGCTAAAACGAGAGAAACTCCTGATCACTCAAGAGACCAGAAAAGCCGTCTCATCATACTTTTATAAATATTCAGAAGATAATAACATCTTCATGAAAATAAACCATGTTAACAGCGACCATGTTCACTCGATAGTAGATTTACCAACTAATATGACAATAGAAAACATGATGAAATTATTTAAAGGAAGTTCTTCTCATTGGATAAATCAAAATAATCTTATTCCAACTAAGTTTGCTTGGGGAAGAGGATATGCTGCTTTTTCTATATCCGAATCCAACTTAGATAAAGTTGTTAATTATATCAAAAATCAAGAGGAACATCATAAGAAGAAAAGTTATTCTGAAGAGTATCAAGAATTCATAGAGCATTATGGATTACGATTCATCAAAGAAGATTAAACCGTTGAAACGGTTGGCTATAACATAACTTAGTTTCATAACACCTGACTAAAGTCAGGTGTTAATCTAGCTATGATTATATAACACATTAACACCTCCCCGCCTGCCTGTTAAGACCTAACGTGTCGGGCAGGACTTCAGTGAGGTGAAAATAATACGAAATAACTACGCTAAACTGTTTTAATAGTTTACAAATATTAGAAAGTAAAACTATGAACACACAACAACAACTACAAAAAAAAGAGCGTTGCTTAAGGTCAAGCGTTAAAAATATCACCGAACGAATGTTTTCCATGTTTCCTGTTTTCGTTATACTTCTTTTCATGTTCAATAATCCACACGCCCAAACACAAACGCAAATAAAAATCGGTGTTCTTGCAAATATGGGAACAGAAGAAGCATTAAGCCGCTGGAACTCAACCGCCCAATATTTAACGGCAGAAATTCCACAGCACTCTTTTACAATCTTACCGTTAGGTTACGATTCGCTACAGAAAGTTGTTGAATCCGCAGAAGTAAATTTTGTAATCACTAATCCTTCAGACTATGTAGAACTGGAATCAGCATACGGTACAACAAGAATTGCCACATTGAAAATGCAATTTCATGGCAACCCATTAAAAATGTATGGGGGTGTGATTTTTACAAGGGCGGAAAGAAATGATATAACGGATTTGAGCCACCTCGAAGGAAAGAAATTCATGGCAGTAGAAAAAGGGTCTCTTGGCGGCTGGCAAAGCGCTTGGCGCGAATTTAATGATAAGGGAATTGACCCATTCAACGATTTTGCCGGACTTGAATTTACTGGTTTTCCACACGACCTTGTAGTTTACGGTGTACGGGATGGCAAAGCCGATGTTGGCACTGTGCGCACCGGTGTACTTGAGAGTATGGCGGCTGAGGGAAAGATAAACCTCTCGGATTTTCGCATCCTGAACCAGCAGGTGCGTGAAGATTTTCCGCAACTTCTGAGTACACGCTTATATCCTGAATGGGCGTTTGCAAAAACGAAGCATACACCGGATGAATTAGCTGAGCAAGTCATTATTGCACTCCTGAAATTGTCTTATGAAAGCGAACCTGCAAGATCTGCAGCAATCGAGGGTTGGACAGTTCCTCTTGACTATATGGCGGTTCATGAACTTATGATGGAATTGCGGATTGGGCATTATAAGGATTTTGGTAAATTGACTCTCGAGGGTGCGCTAAAAAAGTACTGGTATTTAATTGCCCTATGGATAATTGTAATAATTCTTAGTGCGTTTATTATTATTTATATGAAGAAAACTAACATCAAGCTTTATCATGCGAAAACTGAAATTGAGAAGGAACGGAATAGTCTTGAGGTTCGTGTAACGGAACGAACGCACGAGTTACAAAAAGGAATCGATGAACTCCGCCGCTGGCACAATGTAACATTAGACAGAGAAGACCGTGTGATTGAATTGAAAAAGGAAGTGAATGAATTATTGAAGCAACTTGGTAAAGAAAATAAATACCACTCAGACCTGCCTGCGGCAGGCAGGCACTAAGAACACTTAGAATCACTTAGAATTACTTAGTGTGTCTTAGTGCACTAAGTGCCTATGTGGTAAAAAACAAAGGTAAAACTATGAAAACTCGACAAAACCTCAACCTGAAAAAATATACATTTGCACTGGCAATGGGTTGGACATTAATCATGGTTGCATCACTCATCTGGAACGTGTCACAGGTAAAACTAGAAACACTTGAAACCGCACACATCCAGGCGAGAGTTGCCCACGAGAAAGATCTTATCTACCGACGTTGGAATACTGATCATAGCGGAGTGTATGTGCCCGTCACTGAAAAAACAAAACCCAATCCTTATTTGGTTGGTATTCCAGAGCGAGAAATTACAACCCCGGCGGGTAAATTATTAACGCTGATGAATCCCGCATATATGATACGTCAAGTCTATGAACTTGAATCTGATATTTCAGACGTTCGCAGTCATCTTACAAGTTTAAAACCTATCAAACCCGAAAACACACCCGACCCATGGGAGAGAAAAGCACTTGAATCTTTTGAGCGTGGAGAAAAAGAAGTTGCTTCCCTTGATAGTATCGAAGGACGAGAATATTTTCGCTTCATGATGCCCTTCTATACTGAAAAAGGATGTCTGAAATGCCATGCGAAGCAGGGTTATAAAGAAAATGATATTCGCGGCGGTATAAGCGTTTCTATTCCGATGACTCCATTGTGGAATGTTTCAACTGCCGCAACCTGGCGGCTTACGCTTATCCACACAACAATATGGATAATCGGTTTAGCAGGATTAATGATCGGATATGTTCGAATAAATAAAAGCGAACAGAAACGGAATGAAGCAGAAACTGAATTGGAAAAAGCATATACAAATGTTGAAAAGAAAGTTGAGGAGCGGACACGTGAGCTGCAAAAGGAAATCGAAGAACGCGTGCATGCTGAACAAACAGCACAAGAGTTTGCCATGCAATGGCAAACTACTATGGATGCAGTTGGCGATGCAATGTATATTCTAGATATCAACAATAAAATACTTCGTTCAAATAAATTGATGAGCGAACTTTTTGAGAAAAAAGAATCTGAGATGATAGGAAAGCACTGCTGGGAAATTGTTCACGGCAGAAAAACCCCGCTGCCGGAATGTCCTGTTCTGCGAATGAAAGAAACTCTAAAAAGAGAAAATTTTGAGTTAGCTATCGGTGATCGCTGGTATGACATTGCAGTAGACCCGCTATTGAATGATGACGGTACTTTGATGGGTGCTGTGCACATCATTCGGGATAATACCGGGCGAAAACTTGTCGAAGAAAAAATCAAATCTCAACTTGACGAACTGGTTCGCTGGCAAAAACTTATGCTGAACCGAGAAGACCGTGTGATTGAACTTAAGAAAGAAGTGAATGAATTATTGAAACAATTAGGAAAAGAAAATAGATATCGCAATTAACACCTCGATTCGACGAGGTGAAAAAAGCATTAACACCTCCCCGCCTGCCTGTTAAGACCTAACGTGTCGGGCAGGACTTCAGCGAGGTGCAAATTAACACCTCGATTTATCGAGGTGAAAGAAAAACAAAACTAAACAGATAAACTGTTTTAACAGTTTACAAAGCTTAAACCGTTGAAACGGTTGGCTATAACATTACTAAGTTTCATAACACCTGACTGAAGTCAGGTGTTAATCTAGGTATGATGGTATAACACATTAACACCTCCCCGCCTGCCTGTTAAGACCTAACGTGTCGGGCAGGACTTCAGCGAGGTGAGTTAGAAGGTATAACTATGAACACACAACAACTACTACAAGAATCGGAGCGATCGCGGTTAGCGCTGTTAAGCATTTTAGAAGATCAAAAGCGCACCGAAGGAAATCTACGCAAGAGCGAAGCGTACAACCGCCTCCTCTTCAATTTATCACCAATTGGCTTGGCGCTTTGTAAAATGGACGGCTCGCTCGTCGATGTTAATCCCTCTTATGCAAAGATTATCGGGAGGACTATCGAGGAAACTTTAAAACTAACCTACTGGGATATCACACCCAAGAAATACGAGGAACAAGAGAAGCGACAATTAAAATCATTGGAAGAAACCGGCAGCTATGGTCCTTATGAAAAAGAATACATACACAAAGACGGGCATCTTGTCCCCGTCCGGCTTCAA
>PNNN01000013.1 GCA_013824245.1 Chlorobiaceae bacterium
AATATTTATACTAATTTTTCAGAAGTCTCTTACATTTAATGTCGGATCGGACAATTTTCATGCAAAAAATATTTCAACAAAACTTAATTTATATTTTATCTCTCATTATAATTGTTACGAGTGTTCACAGCGCATACTCGGAAGAGAAATCCGGAAGTGTTTCCGGTGAAGTGCGCGACGCTGTAACCAAACAGCCATTACCGTCTGCGAATGTTGCGGTTGTGGGAACTGCCTCTGGTGCATCAACTAACGAAAAGGGATACTTCGTAATAAAAAATATTCCGATCGGTGTTTACCAATTAAAAGTATCATATATAGGTTACAACACTTTCATCAATGATGATGTTCAAGTTGTATTAAACCGGAACACGAGTATTCAGATTGAACTCGTACCAAGTCAGGTAGAAGTTGATGAGGTAGTAGTAACCGGAGGATATTTTCAGAAACCTACGGAAAGCACCGTCAGCTATCGAACGCTTTCGTCGCAAGAGATCCGACGTTCTCCCGGTTCGGCAGAAGATATATTCCGGGTTATGCAATCGTTGCCGGGCGTTGCAACTGCTGGTGGTAAAAGCGCTCAGTTGATAGTTCGCGGTGGAAGTCCGGATGAAAATCTCACACTTCTCGATAACATCGAAATATATAATCCGATACATTTTGCACGTACAGGTGAATCGATGGGAATCATCAGCATAATAAATCCTTCGTTGTTGAAAGAAGTAAACTTTATGACGGGCGGTTTTCCGGCTAAGTATGGCGATAAAATGTCGTCTGTGTTCGATATGACAATGGTTGATGGTAATAAGGAATTATACAATATCGATGTCAACGCAAATGTGGCCGGTTTCGGAGTGATGGTGGATGGACCTGTGATGGATAACGGCACAATGGTGTTCTCTGCGCGCCGTGGATTATTTGACCTATTGACATCCGTTTTCAATCGACCGGCGGCTCCAAGTTATTATGATGCCGTTGGAAAATTTACTTACGATTTAGATGCTAATAACCGATTGAGTTTTGTTGGCTTTTATTATCTCGATCAGATAGAGCGAGAAGGAACAGTGAGGATGAAAAGTTCTACCGATACCGCCAAGTATAATTACTTAACGCGCGATGATTATGGGACTGCGTTCGGTGTCAATTGGCGTTATCTATTATCACCGAAAGCTTATAGTTTAACTACTCTGTCATTTTCGGGTAACGGCTGGAATACTCTTCGAGGAACCGAAACTGAAAGAGATTTAATTGGTGAAGATATTCTTGAGAACAGTTATACCTTGAAAAATGAAATCACATATCAAATAAAATCTAATCTTGATATTAAAAGCGGAGTTCATGTTCGATTTATCGGATCGGAACATATAACATGGAAACCTGCCGATACTACGCGAATCGGTCAAATAATTCCGGCATCGTCAATTTCTTATCTACCCGATTTAAGTAATAAAGCATCCATATTTTTGCAAAGCACTTGGAGTCCATGGGTGCGATTATCTTTAACCGCCGGCGGACGTTATGATTATTTCTCCTTCACAAAAGAAGGAACCTTTAGCCCACGCTTATCTGCTTCTTATCATCTGACAGATAGAACATCTTTAAACATGGCGTATGGTAAGTATTATCAAACCCCCGCATCATACCAGATTGCCCTCGATCCACTTAATCAACAGCTTCGCAGCAGCAGTGCGACTCATTATATATTTGGCATAGAACAAATAGTTCGCGATGATATAAAGGCAACTGTTGAAGTGTATCATAAAGATCTATCCAATGTTATTGTTGGAACCGATACGACCGACATACTATATAATACCGGCAGCGGTTATGCGAGAGGAATTGAATTCTCTCTCCAGAAGAAATTTGTCGATGGGTTTGTTGGAACAGCTTCCTATTCATATTCAGTGTCGAATCGACGCGATGCGGATGGATTAGCCGAATATTATTTCGAGTTCGATAGACCGCACATACTCAACCTGATTGCAGGTATGGAAATTGGTAAGGGTTGGCAGTTGGGTGCAAAGTTCCAATATGCTTCCGGCAATCCTTTTACACCGGTTATGGGCATAACGGAAAATAACGGTACTTATTATGTGGTTGATGGTGATTACAACTCGGCACGGCTTCCTGTTTACCACAAACTCGATGTCCGGCTCGATAAAAAATTCGTATTTGATTCCTGGACATTAACTGCGTATCTTGATCTGTGGAATCTTTATGATCAGCAAAATGTTCTTTCCTATTCATATAAAGTCGATCCATACGGCACCATTACCGAAACACCTCGGTATGATTTTGGAATCACACCTATTATTGGATTATCGGCACAGTTTTAAGAAAGGGTAGAAGAATGAGTTTAATTAAACTTGAGAATGTAAAAAAAATATATCAGACGGGTGAAATTCCTGTTACCGCTTTGAATGAAATATCATTCACTATCGAGCGGCAAACCTTTGTCTCGTTCATAGGTCCTTCGGGCAGTGGTAAATCTACAATTCTGAATTTAGTCGGGTCGTTAGACAAACCTACCAGCGGCGATGTTATTGTCGATAATGTAAATGTGGCAATGCTCGACCGTTCGGACGCGGCAAAGTTTCGGGGTAGTACGATTGGTTTCGTATTCCAAAACTTTAATTTGATTCCCGTTCTCTCGGTTTATGAAAATGTAGAATATCCACTTTTGTTGATAAAATCGATTCCCGCTTCAGAAAGGCGTGAACGAATCGATTCTCTCCTCGAAAAAGTAGGTATGATTGATTATAGAAATAAATATCCGAATCAAATATCGGGCGGACAAAAACAGCGCGTAGCAATTGCACGCGCATTAGTAACAAACCCAAAGATTGTTCTTGCCGATGAACCAACGGCTAACCTTGATCATAAAACTGCATTTAAAGTAATTACTATCATGCATGAAATGCAAAAATCATTGGGGACAACTTTTATATTCTCCACACACGATCCAAAAATCGTCGGTGAAGCTGAAATTATTTACACGCTCGAGGATGGTGCAATCGTGAATCAAGAAATTAAACAGAAAGATTGAGGCATTTATGATTAATCTTATTAAAATAGCCGTTCGCAATCTTTTCCGATATAAACGCCGAACAATATTAACTTCATCGCTCATTGCCTTCGGGGTTGTGTTGGTGATAGTTTTTGGCGGTTTGGCTATATCGTTTAAGACGCAGATGATTGGGATGATTACAAACACCAACCTCGGAGATTTGCAAATCCATAAAAAAGGATACGTTGAATCAATCGATAACCTTCCGCTTAATATCAGTCTTTCAGATTCCGAATATGCAGATGTAGAGCGCGCATTGAATGCTGTGCCTGAAATCGCAGCTTTCAGTCCACGCATTAAGTTCGGAGCGATGATAAGCAATTACGTACAGACTTCGAACATACGGCTAACCGCAATTTACCCAGATTTAGAAAGCAATACTTTACCCGACCTTATTAAAAGAATTAAAAGCGATATTAAGGATAAGAAAAATTATCTGAGGCAGGGTGAAATATTAGTGCCTGAAAATTTGATGAAAGGACTTTCGCTTAAGGTCGGCGATGAAATAGTTCTTATCGCAACAAATAAAGACGGATCGGTTAATGGAATTCCGGTTCGCATTGCAGCGATGATGGAGAATGTTCTCGGACCATCAGGTAAAGACGGCTACATTCATATTGCCGATGCTATGACTTTATTGAGAATGGAAAAACCCGAAATCATCGAAGTCGCTATCAAGCTTAAACAGTTCGATCAACTCGGTAAAGTGTATGAAAACTTAAAAAAAACTCTCAGCCAACAGCCAACACAGAAAGAAATTCACACGTGGGAACAGCTTTCTCCTTTCGCAAGCATAGCGCGGATTGTGGATTTGTTAATCCTTGTCGTGAAGTTTATATTAATCTCAATTGTTTTAGTTAGTGTTTTAAACATTATGACTATGTCTGTATATGAGCGTATCAGCGAAATTGGAACAATAGCCGCTATCGGTACGCGACCGAGCCGGATTCTTACTATGTTTTTGGTAGAGGGTTTTACGATGGGCTTGTTGAGTAACATTATAGGAATATTAGTGGGTGTAGGAATTCTTTTGTTGATGAATACAACGAGCATCAACTTTGTATTCGGACAGATGAATGTTGCGCTTGCCCCGGATATTCCCACCCGCGAGATTTTATTAACAACATTAATAGTAATGCTTGTTTCAGTTTTTGCAAGCTTGCAACCGGCATATAAGGCATCCAGGATGGAACCGGTTGATGCCTTGGGACATGTATAAAAAGGATAATATATGAAAACCATAACATCATTCATTCTAATTTTTTTATTTAGTGTAATTCTTCAGGCACAAGATGCGAATGTTTTACTAAAAACGGTTGACGAAAATCTGATGCCTGATTCGTACGAAGCAATACGCAAAATTATTAATGAAGAACCCAATGGTTCAAAGAAGGAATACACCTTTTACACTATAAAAAAAGGGAAAGATAAAATTGCGATGCTATACATTACACCGGCGAGTGAGAAGGGACGCGCTACGCTGCGTTTGGGCGATAATATGTGGTTATACGTTCCCAATGTAAACAAACCAGTCCGCATCACAAGTTTGCAATCGGTTATTGGCGGTGTGTTTAACAATGCCGATCTTATGCAGTTGGAGTATGCTGTCGAGTACAACGCTTCGTATGCTGAAGGAACTGAGAAAGTGTATATCCTCGACTTGAAAGCAAAGAACAAAACTGTTGCTTACGACAGATTGAAGATGTGGATTAGTAAAGACAAAAAAAATCTCCTCAAAGTTGAGGCATACTCAGCATCCAACATGTTGATTAAGACACTCGAATTTAAAGAGGATAAAAATTTTGGTGGCGGACTAATTCGTTCATCGGTTATTGAAACATCCAGCCCGCTCTATAAAGGTTATCGCTCGTTGATGGTGTACCAAAAAATCAAAAAACGACAGTTCCCTGATGAGGTGTTTACACTAACGTACATGAGCCGGCTGGGCGACTTAAGGTGATGAGCAATCGCCATTTATATAACATAACAAAGATAAAATATTTCTTTTTGGGTGGAATCGCGCTTGCGCTAAATTTACTTTTCATCTATGTCGCTTCTCCGGCAGAAATTCCTAAGCATGAAGTTCATCAACCTGTTCTTGTTTTCGTGAGCGATACACAAAGCCCAATGTGGATAGAAACTCTTAAACTCAAGAGCGACCGCAATAACGATGCAACAGATGCCATTTTCCATTCAATTCTCTCAGAGCCGAATGTTGCCGCGCTTTTTCATCTTGGCGATATTACTGCTATGGGGTCATTCGAAAGCGAATGGGAAACAATTGATTCTTATTTATCTTTGCTACAAGATTCCAGCATCTCTTTTTTCCCTGTACCCGGGAATCACGACTATTATATTTTTCCTCAACGAGGTAGAGAAGCGTTCTTAAAACGCTTTTCCTTCTGTGAGCCGTCGTGGTATGTAGTTAAAAAGGGAAACATTGCAGTCGTACTGTTGAACTCGAATTTTTCACGTCTTTCAGAAGAAGAGCGCAAAACACAGCAGCAGTGGTTTGAATCTCAAATCTTAACTCTAGAACAAGATTCAATAATATCATCTATAATAATAGGAACTCACTATTCTCCATTCACGAACAGCACAATTGTAGATCCATCCACTGAAGTGCAAGAAGCATTTGTGCCGGTGTTTCTGCAATGTAATAAGTGCAAACTGTTTCTTAGCGGACATGCTCATGCGTTCGAACATTTCCAAAAAGGTGGGAAAGATTTCGTGGTTCTCGGCGGCGGCGGCGGTTTGCTTCATCCGCTTTTATTAGGTGCCGAACGTCGTTGGGTTGATCTGTTCCCCAATGCAACGGAACGACGAATGTTTCACTATATCTTATGCGAGCAGCGCGGAGAATTTCTAAATCTGACAGTGAAAATGCTCAATCCGGATTATCGATCTTTCACTTCGGTATATGAAATTAATTTTGAGGAAAAATAAGCGATGATTTTACACAAATCCAATCGCTACACTGAAAATATTTTTTATCGCTTGTTAGTGATTCCGGTGCTGATATTTTTCTTTGTTGTTCCGTTGTTATCCTCGCCAAGCGATTCATCCCAGCCGTTTGTATTATTCCCTAAACCGTTACCGTCCGGCACATTCAATGTATCGTTTGGTCTTTCAATGACAATCGTTCCGCGTGCTATAGTCCAGGAAGGAGTTCTTCCATTACCTATGCTTGAGGGACGCAGCCGGTATTGGTTGACAGATCATATCTTTGTAACAGGACAAGCTAACTTGGTCTATGTAACCAATCAAGTGTCGCTTGGGCTTGGATGGGCGTACTCGGTAGGCAATTTTTCTTTTGCAATTGGCGATAATGTTGGATATTGGTTTGGATTTGCCGATTTTCAAGGATTCGACGCGACCGCAATGGGATTGACGAATTATCCTTACATCATTGTTGGCGCTGATGTTGATAATTTGTACCTCAGTTTTCGTACAGATGCACTGTTCAGAATTTCTCAGCACACTACATTCGGGAGCGCTTCTGTGGGACGGATCAAACCGGAACTTACAGGTTTCGCATTCACACTTGCGGTTGAACAGCAAGTGTGGCATAACAGCTACTTTATTTTCGGTACACGAATCCAGTATGCGTTACCGATGTACCAAACCTGGCTTGCGTTTTCTACTTACAACCGTTGGTTAGTTTCCCCGGAAATTTTTATCGGGTATGAGTTATGAAAACGAATATTTTAATCTTCGTTGTTATCACCGTTATGTTTCTCTCATGTTCAGGAGATAATACTGTTTCTGTTCCTGAATTCGAGAGCGGCAGTTTACTCGCTCAGAGTCTTCCAATAGATGATAGTGTAAAGGCAAAACTGAACGGTATTTACAGTGTTGAAAGCGGCTCAGATAATTTCGGAGGAACTGTTGTAGGAAAATGGAGCGGAAATACGTTCTCAATTTTTACGGGAAAAAATTTCGCCTATTTCGTTCTGCAGGCAGGAAGAATTGATTCGACTATAATCCTTGAAGGTTACTGGCGTTACGCGCAGGATGAAAATACCGGACTTACACAGTTGAAACTCGATCCTGATGAGGGTGGAAAAGAATTGCTTCGAGGGGAAACCGCGTCTTTTGTTTTTCGTGGAAGTTTCGGTGATGGCGCTTCAATGTCGGGCAACGCGTTTGTGATACGTTATCTTCGACCGCTCAGTCAGCCGGTTCGGCCCTTTTGGATTATCGCGCATCGGGGCGGCGGAAGGAATTCCGACGCTTTACCTGAATCGGAAAATAGTTTAGGTCTTCTTCAAATTGCCGAAAGATTCGGTGCAAATGCCGTCGAGCTTGATGTTCGGCTCACGAAGGACGGCGTGCCTATTATTTTTCATGACGAAAATTTAAGCCCCCGACTTATTACCGGTGAATATTGTATCGGACCTATTGCAAATTATACTTACGCTCATCTGCGCGTTTTATGTACGTTGAAGAACGGTGAACCGATTCCAACACTTACCGAAGCCCTTGAAACCATTATCACTAAGACCGGAATTTCTTTGGTCTGGATGGATGCGAAAGTACCCGAAGCAATTCCTGCTATGATTACACTGCAAAGCAAATTTATGCAGCGTGCATCGGAACTCGGACGTTCAATAGAATTATTAATCGGTCTTCCGGACGAAGAAGCTGTTTCCCTTTATCTTCAACAGCCATCACGCGAAACAGCGCCTGTAATATGCGAACTGGATATCGCCGATGTTCAAAAGACGAATGCTGCTGTGTGGGCGCCGGCGTGGACACGCGGACCGATGACGCCGAATGTTATCGCAATGCATAACGAGGGACGCAGAGTGTTCTTCTGGACATTGGACGGACCCGAATACATTCGTGTCTTCTTGGATGAAGGAGTCCTCGATGGAATTGTTACAAATTATCCCTCAATCGTTTCTTTCGAGTATTATGTCCGGTAAGCTATTGAAAATAATCTTCCTCGCATGGATTTTACTCACACCGCTGGTTGTTGAAGCAGAGACTAAACCTTCAAAAGATACAACAGCTCAGTTCCGTATTGGAGTTGACTTCGCGGGTGGCTATGCATACAGACTGCGCACAGCTAACACATTACCCGGTAATTACACGCGCGGAGGATTTGCTGCCAATGTTCGCGTAAAGTGGGGCTCAGGCAATATCTTCGGTGCCGGAGTTGAAACAGGGTTTCTTCCCATATCTTCTCTCTCGGCATCGGGCGCATCAACTGCTTTAGGTACGACAGATATCGAAGCATCGCTCAGCGCTGTTCCTACCCTTTTCATTGTAGCTTTACAAAGGTACAATGTGCAGCTTCATGGCGGTTTTGGATATTATCGGGTCTCTGCTACTGCTACCGTTTTTGAGTCAACCATCGAAAGCAGCGAGTGGGATTTCGGATATATGGTGGCGTTGGGCTACGCGTACCCGCTGAGTTCCGCCGTCAAGGTCGGAGCTGAAGTGAAATGGAACAACATCTCGGAAGTGCAAATATCGCTGTTGTCGCTTCAAGCACGCCTGCTAATAAAATTATGGGAATGGTAAAAAATCATGAAACACTACTTTAAACTTTTAACAGTCCGGCATCTATTGTACATTTTTGTAACGCTATACATTCCTACTCTTTCATTGTCGCAAGAGGAAGAGGTATCTCCGATTCCCGATGAAAAGAAACTTGAATGGAGCGGCAATCTTGATGTAAAGTATTCTCTTTTACAGATGTCTCAAACTTCACCGGCATATCGACTTCAATTCTATAGTTCGAAAGATATCTCGCGTTATCTATCGCAGTATCGCATCGAGCCGTATCTGAATGCCGAATATAAATCGGGAAGTTTAGGGTTTTTTATGAAAACCCACGCAACATATTTTAGCGATGATGAGGCGAGTGTTGATTTGTTTGAGGCATACGCAAGATACAATCCCTCATTGAGCACTACTATGCAACTCGGTAAAAGCGTGTTTAGCTGGGGAAAGGGATATGCCTTCAATCCGGTAGGGTATGTAAATCCGTTGAAGGATCCTGAGAACCCGGAACTTGCTCAGGCGGGAATTCTCTCGGCAAATGTTGAGTATATAAAAAGTTTTTCATCGGGTGCGCTTCAATCCTTTGCAGCCCAAGCGATAATAATCCCTGAAAGCAATCCTATAAACGGACGTTTCGGTGAAGCAAAATACACGGATGTTGCGGCAAAACTTTATTTTTTATTTTTGGATACCGATATTGATTTAATGATTTACCAGGGCAGCCGGAATCCTAAGCGATATGGGTTTGATCTTTCGAAGAACATAATGGAAAATTTAGAATTCCACACTGAATTCGGTTTGACACGAAATGCCGACAGATATTTCATTGGCGATGGAGTTTTAAGCCGTGAGCATGGCGATGTTTACAGTTATCTTTTCGGAATAAGATATCTTAATGAGTGGAATACGACCGTGATTGCAGAATATTATCGGAACGGGTTTGGTCTGAGTGAAACAGAATACGAATCGTATTATAATTATCTTTTAAACGGTCTTACTATTGGAACACCTGTTGCAATTCAGCAAACACTTGGCATTAGTCAGGCATATTTTAAGAGCAACACATTAATGCGCGATTATCTCTATGTAAAAATAACTCAGCCGGAACCTTTTGACTTGCTTTATTTTACCCCATCAGTTTACACTATTTACAATCTGCAAGACAACAGTTTTTTGCTCTCAACAAACTTCACCTATAAACCTGAAACGAATCTTGAATTTATTATTTGGTACACATCGATGTTTGGCAAAGATGCGAGTGAATTCGGATCGCGTCAGGTTGAGCAAAAAATTGAGTTGTGGATGCGAGCGTATTTTTAACAATAATGTTTTAACCCAAAAATGGAAAATGATTAATGAAATCAAACAATAAAAAGAAATTTCAATGGCGGTCGTTCACTACATTCTATATCGTCATTTCGTTTTTAATTATCTCGCTATCAGGAATTATACTCTACATTACACCGCCCGGACGGGTGGCAAATTGGTCTGAGTGGAAATTTGTCGGTTTAACGAAATATCAGTGGCAGTCGGTGCATACAATTTTCACGTTTCTCTTTGTTGTGGGTGCAAGTTTTCATATTTATTTTAATTGGAAAGTCTTAATTACTTACTTGCGAACAAAGTTGCACGAAGGTATGCAGCGCAAAAGGGAGTTGATGCTTTCTTCCACGCTCGCAGGATTAATTCTTGTGTTCACAATTGTAGATGTACCGCCATTTAAAACTGTCATGGATTTTGGCGAAGAGATAGCGAATTCGTGGGTTTCTCCCAAAGAAGAACCACCGATTCCTCATGCCGAATTGCTTACTCTCGTCGATCTGACGACTAAATTACAATTACAATTATCCCCGGTTCTTGAACGTTTACACGCAAGAGGAATCACGCCGGACAGTAATACAATTCAAATACGCGACCTTGCTGATAAGTATGATATGACTGCGAAAGAATTATTTGGAATAATCTCTCCAATTAAAACGAAACCGGTAATCGCTGACGGTATGGGCTTTGGCAGGAAAACAGTTTCGCAAATTTGCGAGCAGTATGATATACCGCTTGAAGATGGAATGCGAAGATTGAAAGAAAAATCTATTGAAGCGACGTTAGAAGATAATCTAAGAGATTTAGCTGATAAATATCGAATGACACCGATTGATATTGTGAAGATAATTGTTCCGGATGAGCAATAGCTAAAAGAAAATGTTTCTGTAACAGCCCGACGAGTCGAGAGGCGCAGACTCGTAGAGGGGATGAGTCCGAAACAAGTTTGACTTTGATTTGAGCTTTTCGTAATATTTGCGAGATTAGATTTTATGATTACATAGCAATCGGGAACATCCTATAATGGCAAGGATTACATCATACCCAAAATGTTATGAATAAAATCATTTATCAGAAGGCAACTGAGGCGTGCCGGGAACTTCGTAAACGTTCAACCGCAAGCGAGGAGAAGCTTTGGACTGTTTTACGTAACCGGAAGTTCCTTGGCAAGAAATTCCTTCGCCAGCACCCGCTATTTTTTGAATACGTTCATAATTCTTCTTTCTTCATCACAGATTTCTATTGCAGCGAACACAAACTTGCTATCGAAATTGACGGGAAGAGCCATGATTATCAAAAAGATTACGACGAACTCCGCACACACATAATTAACGCGCTTGGGATAGCTGTAATCCGGTTTAGGAACAGTGAAATAGAAAATGATTTGCCGAGTGTGTTGAAGAGATTAGAAGAGATTTTAACTCACGGACTCATCCCCCGACCCCTTCTCTACAAGTAGAGAAGGGGAGTGAACCGTCCCTCTCTAATTTTAGAGAGGGACTATAGGGTGAGT
>PNNN01000063.1 GCA_013824245.1 Chlorobiaceae bacterium
AATACCGAACCATTTTCATTTATTGATTTATTTTGATCGTGAAGTCGATTTCTCGAACATCATGCGTTCATTGACATGCTCGTATGTTAAATCGTATAACAAATGGTACGGAAGAACCGGTCATCTTTTTCAAGGAGATTTTCAGTATAAAGAAATCGAGAGAGAAGGATACTTAACACATTTATGCAGATATATTCATCTGAATCCGGTTAAGGCACAACTCGTTAGACTACCGGAAGAATGGGAATTCTCGGATTACCGCGAGTGGACTTCAGGTGAACCTCCGACTTCTGTCAAAGTATTAGACCATGTAGAAGTCGGAGGTTTATCTAAGCTATCCTTGCGACAAATATTAATCGGTTCAGCCGAGGATTACAAGATATTTGTAATGGATTTTGCTGAAGAACAAAAAATGGATTTGAAAATAAACAAGATGTTGTTTGGATAGCTGAGCCAGAACTCTCTTCTGGCTGCGTCAGAACTCCGACTTCTGACTCAGTTTAATCATAGATAGAAGTCGGAGTTCTATCACTGAATATTATGAATCGTTTCTATAAAAATATCTTCATCTTCACATTCGTCGCACCGGCGTTTATTGTGCTTATAGGCGTTGTGTTCTATCCTTTTATTTATAACGTCGTGATTTCATTTTCAAACATGAACCTCCGCCATATTCAAGATTGGCAATTGGTTGGTCCGATACAATATGTAAAAGTATTCACAGAGCCAACCGAACCGAATTTTTACGTTATCTTTCTAAAGACAATCATATGGACGTTTGTGAATGTATTCTTCCATGTAGTTCTCGGTGTTTTTCTTGCGCTTCTTTTGAATCAAAAGATAAAAGGGAAGGGAATTTATCGAACACTGCTTATTCTCCCATGGGCGATTCCACAATACATAGTTGCATTGACGTGGCGCGGTATGTTTAATTATGAGTATGGCTCGATTAATATTGTTTTGACAAAATATCTCCACCTACCGGCAGTCGAGTGGCTCAAGAATCCAACTGAAGCGTTTCTTGCCTGCATCCTAACCAATATTTGGCTCGGTTTTCCGTTTATGATGGTGGTTGCATTGGGAGCGCTCCAAAGTATTCCACACGAATTATACGAAGCGGCGGATATTGATGGAGCTTCATGGTATCACAAACTTAAAAACATAACCATCCCGCTTATCAAGCCGGTAATGATACCGGCGATTACGCTCGGGATAGTTTGGACGTTTAATAGTCTAAACATAGTATGGCTGGTGAGCAATGGCGGTGAACCATCGGACACCACACATATACTTGTTTCATTCGTGTATAAAGCGGCTTTCAACTTGTATCGGTATGGATATGCGGCTGCGTTATCGATTATTATTTTCTTTATTTTATTGATATTCAGTCTATCGTTCATGAAAAAAACAAAAGCCACAGAAGCGGCTTATTAAGTGAAGCTAAGTCAGAACTCCGACTTCTGACTCAGAATATACTTAGATAGAAGTCGGAGTTCTATCTTGAATAAACTCATATGAGCAAAGAACCAAGAACTAGTGTCCACTGACAAATGACATCATCAAAAAATAAAAGAATGATTCGGATTCTAACACACATAGTATTAGTGATTTTTACATTGATTTCAAAAAATAAAAGATTGTTTATTCGGGTTCTAACTCACTTAGTGTTGGTTATTTTTACATTGATTGCAATCTATCCTGTGCTTCAGGTTGTAACAATTTCACTTCGACCGTCAGACAAACTGTTATCAACATCGCTTGAGATAATTCCACAAAATGCTACCTTGAAATCTTATGTATCATTATTCATAGATCAACCGTTCTTGCTTTGGGTTCGGAACAGCGCGCTTATTTCATTAACAGTTACGCTGACAGGAGTTGTGCTTGCATCAATGTCAGGTTATGCTTTTTCGCGCTTCAACTTCATCGGTAAGAAAATCGGATTGTTAAGTTTGCTGGTAACTCAAATGTTTCCGGCAACCATGTTGTTATTGCCTTTATACTTGATGTTGATTTATTTAGGACTGATCAATTCTTATTTAGGAATTATTATCACTTACTCAGCAACTGCATTACCGTTTTGCATCTGGACGATGAAAGGATACTACGATACAATTCCTATCAGCTTGGAAGAAGCGGCACGTATCGATGGGTGTAATCAATTTCAGGCATTTTACAAAGTAATTTTACCATTGGCATCCCCTGCTTTGGTTATCACAGGGTTGTTTTCATTTATGTCTGCTTGGTCTGAATACATAGTTGCGGCTCAGATACTTCAAGATACACAACTATGGACGTTGCCATTAGGATTGAAATCATTTGAGGCAAACATGTCAACAGAGTGGGGTTTATATGGAGCAGCTTCGTTAATCGTTATGGTGCCGGTGGTGCTTCTTTTTATGATACTAAGCAAATGGTTAGTATCGGGATTAACTTTAGGGAGTGTTAAAGGATAAAAGTATGGAACATGCGAAATATTTAAAAAACATCAGAGAAAAATTATCTCAAAATTTTCTTACTCAAAAAGGAAAGGGGAGCCGATATGCAGTTCCTAACTTGTGGATCCCGGAGAAGCAGAATCTCTCAAAACCTCAACCAATTAAAATTAATCCGCCAACATTTTATCTCAATGCCTTAGATTTTATTCTTTCACAAAAACATATTCCATTCACAAAAAATAATGGCGGCAAATGGACAAAAGACGCTATCATTTACAATATGTTTGTAAGAACCACTTGCGCATTCGATCATAATCAAAGCGGAAAATTGGATCTCCCCTTAAATCAGGACGGGTGGCGGGAAACAGGTACTTTGCTTAAAGCCACTATGATGATTCCGTATATAAAATCTTTGGGTGCTAATACAATTCATTTATTACCAATCACATCTATTGGTTCAGATGGGAACAAAGGAAATCTCGGCTCGCCTTATGCAATCAAGAACCCATATGTGTTGGATGAATTGTTGCACGAACCGAATGCCGGACTTAGCGTTGACGAAGAATTCAAACTATTTGTTCACGCGGCGCATCATTTCGGCATCAGGGTGGTAGTTGAATTTGTTTTCCGCACTTCATCAAAGGATGCTGATTGGATTAAGGAACATCCTGAATGGTATTACTGGATTAAAGAAAAGATAAAGGATAAAAAACCACATCATCATGATGAAACGAAATACGGGAATCCCATCTTCACAGAAGGGGAATTAAAAAAGATTCTTTCAGATGTTGAAGCAGGAAGGTATAACGAGTTAATTCCACCTCATGAAATTTATTCTGATATGTTTACCAATCCACCGAAACCGGAAAGTATTACGCTCAAAGGTGGTCAACTGATAGGGAAGCTTGAAGATGGAACGGATGTGCGCATTCCGGGTGCTTTTGCAGATTGGCCCCCCCACGATTCACAGCCGCCTTGGGGTGATGTGACTTATTTGAAAATGTACGATCATCCAGACTTCAACTATATTGCGTATAACACAATACGGATGTATGATGAACGATTAGCAAAGACTGAAAACATTAATAAAGAATTATGGGAAAAAATTGCGGAAGTTATTCCATACTATCAACATACTTTTGGTATTGATGGGGTTATGATTGATATGGGGCATGCACTGCCAATGGACCTAAAACAAGATATGATCCGACGTGCAAAAGAGATTGATCCAGATTTTGCATTTTGGGATGAAAATTTTTCTGTCGATGAAAAGAGTGTAAAAGAAGGATATAATGCTGTTATAGGATATCAATGGAGCGATCAACATCATCGGGATAAATTTAAAAATATGCTTCGAAGATTTTCATCTGAGGGTTTCGCGTTGCCTTTTTTTGCCACACCGGAAAGTCACAACACTCCGCGAGCGGCAGCGCGGGATGGTGATGTTGTATATTCTAAGTATGCATGGGCGATGAGCAATTTTATTCCGGCAATTCCGTTCATACATTCCGGATTCGAATTAGGCGAAAAATATCCAATCAATACCGGTCTGGATTTTAAAAAAGAGGAGTTGAAAAAATATCCGTCAGATAAGCTGCCACTATTCAGTGAGTACAGTTATAACTGGTTTAACGAAAATCAATTGGTCGATTGGATACAAAAGGTATCCGTGATTAGAAAAAAATATCATTCATTGATTTCAGATTCTTCACCGCAATCATTCGTGTGGATAGAAACAAAATCTAAAGATCTGATCGCTTTCATCAGAAAATCGGAGAATGTAAAACACAATCTTTTAATCATCGGTAATTCAAATATGAAGGATAAAATCGAATTAGAGTTAAAGGTTGAAACATCAAAGAAATCGCTCGATGATTTGCTTTCCGGAAAGACATTCATCATAGAACAAAATATCCTGATTGGTAAAATGAATCCAGGTCAGGTTAGCGTTCTATTAATATGATTATCTCCAAAAATCAAATACTCCATAAATCGATTCCTCCATAAAAAATGTGCGGAAGATTTACTATAACAACGGACAAAGTTGAGATCATACTCGACAAATTCAAAGCCGAATTGGCACCCGGTTTTGACGGTTACAAACCCCGTTACAATGCGGCTCCGGGGCAATCAGTTCCTGTTATTGTATCAAAAGATGGTAGAAGGTATCTGACAAATATGTTCTGGGGTTTTGTGGCGCCATGGGGTGAAAAGAATGACGGCTCAACAATATCTCAGGCAAATATCAGAGACGATACAATTGAACGGAATAAATTTTTCAAAGAACGATTATTAACAAATCGTTGTGTTTTTGTTGCTGATGGTTTTTATGAATGGAAGAAACCTGGAGGATATGAGCATCTTGTTCGGGGAGAAAAATTACCGAAAGGTGTGAAGAAAATTCCTTATCGAATCATAATGAAGAATAAAGAGCTATTCGCACTTGCCGGGTTGTGGAGATCGATTGATATAGATGAAAAGAAAATTGTAACTGCCGGAATTATCACTACAAATCCGAACGAATTGATGAAACCGATTCACGATAGGATGCCTGTGATTTTGAATGATGATGATCTTCAGGCATGGCTTAATCCGGAAATAAGATCATTCAATGGACTTTCAGATCAACTTCGCCCATATCCTGATGAGGAGATGGAAGCATATGCCGTTTCACTTGCGGTAAATAACAGTCGTGATGATACGCAGGCGTGTATTGAGCCGGTAATATAATTAACCACTGATCACACAGAAATTGCACGGATAATTATCTGTGTTGATTCGTTACAATCCGTGGTTAAATATAACCCCGGCTTTCGTTTTTGTATCTTCCCAACTTGATAATAATTTTCCAACTTCTCAACATCGTATCCAAAAGGAGAGAGGAGTGTTTCCACCGCTTTCACTAATAGCTCGGTGTATTTTTCAATATCATAACCATCCTCGTGCTGGTAGGTGAGGAGACTTTTTGCCTTTTGCGGATCGCGCTTTCCTGTTTGATCGACAATGACATATTCAATGACTTCACCTGCCTGAATGTTCACACCAAACTGTGCAAGCTCGCGTACCACCATTGCGTTGACATTATTGTTTGCATATTTGCCGGCATCTTTTTGAACTCTTCGCCTAAGCACCAACTCTCTTGTATCAACATTGCCGGCACGCAGTTCGCGAAGATAGAATCCTGCTTCTTGCAAAAGCTCAGGTACAAGTCCATGTACTTCCTTAATACTTTTCGCTTTCGAAAGCATTTCCAACAATCGTGCCTGCATTTTCTTAACGTATGGCGGCGAATCTTTTCTCCTTGTTTCGATACCGCGCATTTTGATTTCACCGTGGTCGTACCAACCAACGTACTTTTGTGCCGCCGGAATGCCGGGATCTATTTTCGAACTTGGAAAGAGGATCCAGTTGTAAATTCCTTCCAATGAAATATTCACTCCGACTACTTCCTTAATCTGCTTGGAAAGTTTTTCATAATCCTCGTGAGTTGCGTCCGGTTTTTTCAACCAGATACAATCGATGATGGCGTGAACAAGATGAAAATCGTTTGCCTCAGCAATCTCTTTTGCTGTGAGAAGCGCTTCACGCGAAAAAGCATTTACAGATTCATGCGCTTCAATCCGACCGAAGCGTGCGTTTTTGTATCCAAGATAACCGAAGCATGTAACCAGCATCCACTTTAGCGCGTTTTGGCGGCGTTCATACTTCTGATGTTCGGCAAGCGTTGTTGCTGCTTTCTTACGTGCCTTATAATAAGCACGTTTTTCAAGGATGGGCTTAAGCGTTGTCGGAACAATCCCGCGCCGCTTCTCGCAAATTGTGTAGCCAAGCTCAGGTACTTTGTTGTTATGGCAGCACCGACAATTAATCGTTTCCGGACTTATATTGTGTATCTCCATCAAGCTCGGATACATACTGACAAAATCAAGTTCGGCAACATTCTCGTGGTAACCAAGCTCGGGCATGAAGATAAGTCCGCCGCGATCGCTCAACAATAATTCATCGGCAGTTTTAAAATCCTCACCTTCTTTTTTCTCGGCAGGAATTAAAATATTGTTTCGATACGCATAACTCATTTGCATACTTGCCAATCCTGTGCCGATAGCCGCACGAGATTGTTTTTGCATCGGCAGTTGTGTAAGTCGTGCAAGCTCGATAACGCCTTCAATATCCGATTCACTCATGATGAAACTGTTTTCCGCATCCATGTGCCATCGTCCCGCAAGCATAAACGCGGCATCGCGGTGTATTACCTGCCCGTACGTCCAATAACTTCGCTCTTTGGTATGGAAATACCCCTGCGATTGATCGCGGTTCAATAAAAGCGGAATATGGCACTTTACCGATGCATTTAAAAGAGTTGGAAAAAGAGTTGCATCGCCCCAATCGGTGATGATGAGGTCGGGGTCGTAATTGTAGAGATGCCAGTTGATAGAGTTAAGAACTTCCACCGGATCATTTGATTCAATTGCATAAGTTCTACCTTCATAATTAAGTTCAAGATTCAAGGAGCGGGAAAATTTTGATGAAAATTTTGTGTTATGTAATTTCATGATCCGCAGTTCAGGCACATGATAATTGCAGGCATCAAATTTATCTTCAACAATGATTTGTTGCAGAATGTTGTTCTCGTCGATCTGAAAATCGCAGTGTGCGAGAGGGAAGACCTGTCGGTCGTACAAGTACATTTGAGCAACGGGAATGTTGCTGTTGTAGAAAACGAAATGAGGGAAGAATTTCTGAAACGTCCACACGCAGTTGTTCAGTTGAAGCGGATCGTGAACGGTGATTTTTGTAACTTCCCATTCTTCACCGGAAAATAATTCCAACTTCTTTTCTTCTCTGATTGTTACCGGAAGTTTGAAACGCTGGGCAAGAGTCGCAATTCGTTTTATGTCGCATGTTTCAAGTTTCATGTAGAATGAGGGATGGAATGGATCGAAGCAATGGTATGCTTTTCCGTCGTCTCCAATAATCCAAATAACCATGCCGTTGCGGACGGGGTAGAGGTCGAAGAAAAAACCGTGCAAGATTTGACCTGCCCGTCCGTCAGGCGGGGATTTGTGATTTGAGATTTGAGGAGATTTTAATGTCATTGGTCAGTTGTCATTCGTTGTTTGTTCTTTGTACTTTGTCCTTGGTACTTTTTGTGGAACTTGGTGCTCTACGCTCTAAGCTATTGGCTAACATCAGACATCGGATATCTGACATCTCTCAGCCACTCCATCACTCCAACAATCCATTTTTCCAGTTCCGATTTTTTTTTCAAGCAATTTAACTTTCCTATACATTTCAAGCATCATTGCAAGCAAAATTGTTTCCATCGGAACTTCGTTTGCTATGAAGGCACCGGCGGCAAGATGAAGTTTTGGTGCGCGCCACAGTTCATCGAATAATTGCTGGTCTTCTTTTCTAAGTCCTCTACGAAATTTGCTCCATGCATCTCTGTTTTTATCTATGACGAGCGTGAATGTATCGTTGTTTCGTCCCATAATTGTTTTCTCCTTTCAGTCGAAATCCGTTTTCATTTATCTCTAAAATTGCTACATCATCCGCTGCATCTTTTACAAGTTTAAAAAGGTTTTCTTTGCCTTTTGGCGGATCAGCCACTTCAATATCAGCAATGAGGACATGGATATTTTGCTTCACCAATTCTTTGAGTGTGTTTACGATGCGTTGCAAACTTTTAAGGCATTCGTACGGTTTCACTTGCTCGTCGTAGTATGTATCCAACAATCCTAAGATGACCACAATTCTGCACTGATGAGTTGCAAGGAAGCTGGGTAGCTTTGTTGTGATTGCCGCTTCTGTTTGAAATGCTGTGAACGAGCGGGTAACGTGCGTTCGATGCAGCAGAGCTTTTGCCGGAATTCCGAGATACGCCGCAACCTTCGATAGAGTGTAGCTGTTGAATCGTGTTGCTCCATCAATAACAGCAATTGGCTGTTGCGACGCACTGCCGATGATAAGTCCAACGGTAAATACACCCGAATGCCCGTGAAGTAAGTGAAGCTTAGCCGGTTGTTTTTGAAATTGTTGAGCAACACTGCTAAAGTCAGGGGGCGGTTGAAGTTCTGCAGTTTGTAGTTGATGATAGTTCATAAAATTCTAAACAGGATTTGAGATTTTGAAGTTTTGGATTTCGATATTGTTTTGTATTTAGGATTTTGTACTTCGAGTTTTCTATTCTATGATACGACAAAAATGTCTATTTGTCAAGTGATGAATAGATAAAATTGTCTTATAGTAAATATGTCTCTGAATGTCTTCATCCTATCGTTATATCCGAGTTGATTGTATTTAATCTGCCTACACGTCCTGCTTCTGGATAGTTTACTTGAATCTGAAGATTATATGTTAAATAAATCGTGGTCAAAGAAATCAAACTACATGATGAAAAATCATAACTAAAAGCGGGATTGAAGTGGATGTAAAAATGGGAAAAACATTCCTTTAAGTTCGACTTGTGTGGTTTGGCGCACATTCTGAGTCCTCAAATATCTTTAAAATATTTCAGTTATATAGTTGTCTTCCCATAATATTTATTTCAAATGTGATTATGAATGATGTCCTGATAATTGTTTTGATCGTCTCAATCGTATCGTTAATATATTGGTATGTACCGATTTTTCTTCTGAATTATCTTTCATCTTCAAAAGTGAAAGAACGGAAGATGAGGCGCAGATTGGTGGCAGTTTTTCAGCGATTGGCAACCTTTTTATAAACCACCTTAATTTAATGATACCTCACTGAAAATTTCCCCAACCCCAATTCGGTCTTTTCGGTAGTTTTTCTCGCCAAATTCACTTACATTTCCAAACCTGTTTCCTTGCTACTTCAGAATATTTTTCTTATATTTTTAAGCCCATTTAAAATTTCTTTAAGTAATGGGTTGTGTTGAGCCCGTAGCTCAGGGGTAGAGCATCTGCCTTTTAAGCAGAGGGCCGTTGGTTCAATTCCAACCGGGCTCACGAAATCAAGTCAAAAGGCAAAAATAAAAAATATAGCTTGTTTAAACGTATTTTTGAGTTTTACATTTTTACTTTTGCATTGTTCTGCGCGAGTGGTGGAACTGGCAGACACACCATCTTGAGGGGGTGGCGCCCGAAAGGGCATGCGAGTTCAAGTCTCGCCTCGCGCACAAACTAAATAAAATAATGCTTGACTTTGTGATGCTTGTTTCCTATCTTTTGAATGTCATGAAAATATCACATTTCCAATATCTTTTCATCTTACTGATAGTCGCTGCAAGTATTACTATCGCCGATGTAATTAAATCCGGTTCAATGTACGCGGTGAGCGATGGTGTTAATGTTACTCTCCGTTGGGTAAGCGAAAACGAGTCAAATGTAATCGGTTACGAAATACTCAGAAGCACAAATCCCAATAGCGGATTTGCTACCATTGCAGCGCTTAGTCCTACAGGCCCAGCTATCTATGAATTCATAGATAACACTGCTTTTAAAAAGATAACAACGGTTTATTGTTATCGTATTAAAGTAAAATTCAGCGATGGAGAGAGTTATTTCCCCGCTCTTAATGAACCGCCGATAACTGTTGATCATAACGTTTCAGGTGTGCGGAGAACTTGGGGCAGTATTAAGGCGATGTTCAGATAACAAGACAAAATAGATTTATATTTATGAAGAGCGACGATTTCTATCCCGCTCTTTTTTTTTAATGTGAAAAATATGATAATCAAAAAACATCTTATTCTTGCATCACGCTCACCAAGACGTCAACTCTTACTCAAACAATTAGGATTAAAATTCGATGTCGTTGAAAGCGGTGTTGATGAGGATATCGACCACATCCAAATCCCCATTGAACACGTAACAATATTGTCACAGCGAAAAGCTATTGCGGTTGGGAAGCAAGTGGAGGATGGATTTGTGATTGGCGCAGATACGATAGTGGTTCTTGATGGAAAAATTTTGGGAAAACCAGAAGATGAGAATGAAGCGATTGAGATGTTGAGTCTGCTGAGCGATCGGACACATACAGTGTTCACAGGGTTCACGATACTCGACCGACCTTCGAATAAAATATATTCAGATTATGAGACAACTGATGTAACGTTCAGAAAAATCTTCATTGATGAAATAAAAGAATATGTCCGATCCGGTTCTCCGTTAGATAAGGCCGGTGCATATGGTATTCAAGATGATTATGGAGCAGTTTTTGTGAAGAAGATTGACGGATGTTTTTATAACGTAGTTGGATTTCCACTGACAAAGTTTTATCTTGCAATAGAAAAGTTCCAGAAAGAATTAGGTTTACTCTAAAGGTATCTTATGAAAAATAAAATAAGAGTTGTTGTTGCCAAAGTTGGTCTCGATGGACATGACAGAGGTGCTAAGGTTATAGCAGCCGCACTGCGTGATGCCGGGATGGAGGTCATATACACCGGTTTAAGAAAAACTCCTGAAATGGTTGTGGAGGCGGCATTACAGGAAGATGCCGATGCTATTGGCGTAAGTATTCTTAGCGGTGCACATATGACAATTTTCCCGAAGATCCTTAATTTGATGAAAGAAAAAGGAATCGGGGATGTGCTGTTGTTCGGAGGTGGAATTATTCCTGAGCAGGATATTAAAAGTCTAAAGTCAGTAGGTGTAGGCGAGTTATTTACACCCGGTGCCTCAACTTTGGATATTGTTGCATACGTAAAAGACTGGGTTGAAAAGAACCGTCAAGAATAATTATTAAGAGACTTCTGAAAA
>PNNN01000003.1 GCA_013824245.1 Chlorobiaceae bacterium
TCCTGGGGCTGGAGAAGGTCCCAAGGGTTTGGCTGTTCGCCAATTAAAGCGGTACGTGAGCTGGGTTCAGAACGTCGTGAGACAGTTCGGTCCCTATCCTATGCGGGCGAAGGACATTTGAGGGAAGTCGCTCCTAGTACGAGAGGACCAGAGTGACCGGACCGACGGTGTACCAGTTGTCACGCCAGTGGCAAACGCTGGGTAGCCATGTCCGGAAGGGATAAGCGCTGAAAGCATCTAAGTGCGAAACCCGGCCCAAGATTAGATGTCCCAGGTCGTAAGACCTCTTAAGATCCGTAGAAGATTACTACGTTGATAGGCCACAGATGTAAGTACAGTAATGTATTCAGTCGAGTGGTACTAATAGATCGTGAGACTTAACCATTAATTTTTATTGATTCACAAATCTCACTCGTTCCCAAAGTTATATACTTCGAACAGTTGTTCGATAGATGTATCTCTAAGTTAGATTGAATATTGAAACATTTTATGATTATGAAGTAGTTGAGTATATGAGTAAAAGTAGTTGAGACAAAAATCTCTTATAATTACATACTCAAAAGCTCATCGACTCTTCTATGATTTTTCTGGCGACAATGCCGCGGGTGAAATTCCTCTTCCCATTCCGAACAGAGCAGACAAGCCCCGCAGGGCCGATGGTACTTTACGGGTAACTGTATGGGAGAGTAGGTCGTTGCCAGGAGTTTTTTGAAAGCCCAATTTTTTTATTAGAGTTGGGCTTTCTTATTTTATTACCGCGGGTGAAATTCCTCAGAATGCGGATCCCGCTGAAAGAGGGAGAGTTTTTTTGTATAGATATTACCCGATTCTTCCAAATGAACGGAAATAATTTCTTTACTTGACTTTTATGGGGTGGGGGTAATTATATTATATGAAAATGCCCGGTGGATACTATAAACGAATTACTTCTTGGAGGTAAGTATGTATTTTAAACCTATAGGCTCATTTTTACTTTTGTTTTTTTTCTGTTATTCACTATAACTACTGGACAATGGGAATATTTATCGCTTACGATGTTCGCACAACCGACGGTGGGGCGACATGGAAGACATATCATTCGGTGATCGACGGGAGAGAAGTAAATAAGATAATAACTAATAGTGAGTTTGTTGACACAAATTTTTGTGTTGCCATGTCGGAGGACGGCTGTGTCTTTCGATGGTTGAGGGATAGTTCCAATCTGAGTTACTGGAATATATTCGACAGCGTATCATCCAAAATTTACGGGATACATTTTATTGATACATCAATCGGTTTTCTCTCGGGTGCATCGGGAATGATATATAAAACAACCGATGGCGGTCAATCGTGGCAAACACAAACAAGCGGTACGGGGAACAAACTTACGAGTATTTATTTTTTGTCGGCAAATGAGGGATACATTGCAGGGAACGGCGGAACAATACTTCATACTACCGACGGTGGAACAAACTGGTCGTCGATGCCAAGCGGCGCAACTCAGAATCTATGGAAAATATTTTTTAACAATCCCACTCATGGTTGGGCGGTGGGAGAGAACGGCACCATCCTGAAATACGGATTGTTTGCACAGTGCAGTCTTTCAAGTACCGGGATAAATTTTGGCGATGTGGTAGACACAACGACAAAATCGTTGAGCGTGATTGTTACTAATCCCGGGCTGGATACGCTCATCATTTCAAACATCATATCGGATAATGCCGAATTTTCAGTTGCACCGGACAATCTTATTATCCCCCCTGCAGAATCTGATTCTTTTTCTGTTTTGTTTTCTCCGGTTGGTGGAGGAATAAGAAATGGCAGGATCGTTATCCTTCATAATACTGATTCACCGCCGGATACAATAACTGTAGAAGGAACCGCGCTCGATTATGATACTAATGTAGTTACAGTTAACGCAAAATGGAATCTTGTTTCAAATCCACAATTGGCAGAAAACGATTCAAGTCACATCCTTTTTCCGACGGCTGTATCCAAAACTTACAGATATGATCAGAGTTCTGGATATCAGGAATCTCCAAGAGTTGAAAACGGGAACGGTTATTGGATTAAATTTAATTCTTATGAAGAGTTCAACATTGCCGGAGTTGTTAATACAATTGATGCGATAGAGGTGAAAGAAGGATGGAATCTCATAGGATCAATTTCAAATTCGGTTCCAACGATCGGGATTATCCAGATACCGCCGGACATTGTAGTGTCGGAGTATTTCGGATTCGATGATGGATATAAAATAGCCGAAATGATTATTCCCGGCAAAGCTTATTGGGTAAAGGTAAGTCAGGATGGTGCACTTATTCTTAGTACTCCGTAATTGCTGGAAACAGATTCACGGATTATGTATTTATCCTTAATAATGCAGCCCCGTCTGGATTTCGGACGGGGCTTTTTAATAACTATCTGGTTTTCCCTAAAATGAAAATAATTTGATTCTCCAGAACAAATTAGATGAAATGCTGATTTCAAGCGTATGTTTGGCAAAATATGCTGTATTTTCCCCAATATCATTAATTTTTGCTTCTGAAGTTCGAGTTTGACATTTCCAAACCGTTTTTGTATATTTTTTTTAGAGTTAGTACTATTTTCTGTAGTTAAACCAGCTCAATGCCTGTGGGGAGGGACCGCACATCTCATTGAATTTATATTAATCGTCGATTTAGAAAAGTTCTTCATAAAAACAATTTTTCTATTCAAAATAATTATCCAAACGTTTCATGATGGGGAATTCTATGAAATTATTTTTACGTTTTTTTACCGCAGTGTTGTTTATTCTTGTTTACTTAACAACATCCTTATCTCAATTATCCATTCCGGTTGACGACACAAATCTTTGGACCGAAGCGATTTCAAATCCAATTTATGGTGGTACCACAAGCGGTACAACCAGAGCATACTACCCGGTAGTAATAAAAGTTGGTTCAACTTATCACCTCTGGTACGGCGACGGGACAAACACACGCCATGCAACAAGCGTCAACCCCAATTTCAGCGATGTTACATTTCCGGCATCAACAGTTTCAGGATTAACTGCGGGGGCCTATCATCCGCGAGTGTTATACAACGCGAGCGGCTGGACGATTGGTGGAAATTATTATGCGGGTCCGTTTCTTATGTACTCTACAACAGGTAGCGATTGGAATGTTGCGCCGCGCGTGGCACATTCCGCCGATGGAGATGCATGGACTGATATTGGCGCATGCACGGGTGTGAACTCTTATTCATCGAATCTGTCTGTTTACAATTTCGATGTAGTATACGAAAATGCTACTACATGGAAAGCATACGCCGACAACGGTTCTGGAGATGTGGAGTATTGGACTTCGACAGATGGACTTAACTGGACGGGCGCTGCTCATGATATTCTCCGACCAATCATGCAAACGTGGGAGTCTGATTATACATCACCGCATGTTTTCAAAATTCAAAATACTTATATAATGTTTTACGGAAGCGGCGGAACAGGCAGTAACCAGGGAATCGGATTGGCAACATCGACTGACGGACAGAATTTTACCAAGAGTGATGCCAACCCAATTTTCTCAACAAGCGGTACGCCGCCTGCGTGGCGAACCAGTCGAACATACACGCCGTATGTTATTCAAGATAATTTCGATTGGAAAATGTACTACACAGGTTTGAGTGCCACAGGTGTCTACTCAATCGGTTATGCAACCAACGGTGGTTTCTACTGGACACTTCAGGAGGCAATTAATGCCGCGGCGGATGGAGATACAATCAATGTAGCAGAAGGAACCTACGAAGGTTTTTCTGTATCAGGCAAAACAAATCTAACAATAAGAGGCGCGGGAAATACAACTCTTATTCATCCAACTACTCTTATAAGCACAGGTGTTGGACATAAATATGATGTGAACATGTCGGTTTCTGTCTTCGTAAATAATTCTACCAACATCACGATCCAAAATATGAAGATTGAGGATAACGGAGTTACGCCATGCGGAGCGGGAACACCGAATGCAATTGTCTTCTGGAATGCATCGACAGGCACTATTAATAATTGTACAATTCACGGAACATACGCTATAAGCGGTTGTCAAACCGGGCAAGGTTTAGCGGTTGATGCAGGATTAGGACAAACCACAGTTTTAGATGTTGTAAATACAAATATCGATGGTTATCAGAAAAACGCAATCGATGCGGTTGATGGAAATTCACTCACAGGCAATCCCGGGAATATCACCGTAAACATAACAGGCGGATCAATCTCCGGCGCTGGCTTAACATCTGCCATCGCGCAAAACGGTATTCTCTTCTGGAACCGAAGCGGCGGACATGTGAGCGGCACGGTTAATGGAACAACAATCTCAAATCTTGAGTATGCGCTTTCCGGTACAACTGCTTCCGGCATAATTTCAAGCGGAGATGCAGTAACGATTTCTAATACAATCTTTACAGGCGTCCAGCGTTATCTTGCATCTATGGGTGTGGGCGTGGTTACTGCAACTGATAATAATATATTTGATGGAATTAATCCGTCCAGCGCTACAATTGAACAATTAGCAGTACTGGAAGATAAGATCGATCATCAAATGGATGACAACGCAACCGGATTTATATCATTCAAATCGGGATCTATCATTGTAACTCCGAATAATTTAGGGATTCAACAAGGTTATAACCTCGCATCGACAGGCAATACAATTCTTATTGCACCTGGAACATACACGCCAACGAGTACAATCTTATTGAACAAATCAAACATTACTTTGCAAGGTGCGGGAACATCATCGACTATAATTAAAACATCTCAGCCGGTCGGGAATCTTTTCAGTATCACCGGAAGTGGAACGGTCATAGAAAATCTCCAAATTGAAAAGACAGATAAAACGGGCGTTCAAGATATTATTTTTGTGAACGCAAGTAATGTAACAATAAGAGATAATCTGATCTGGGGAAAATATGTAATGGGTGATGGAGATGTGAGCCGGGCAATGGTAGTGGCAGGCGGACTGACCGGTTTAACCATTGAAGGAAACACCATTTACGCTCTTCGTCAGCCGGCATATTTTAGTAATTCGTTTGGAAGCATCACCAACAATTTTGTGTATGGAACGCGCGGCTGGGTGATCGAAGATGGGAATTTCAATTTTACTGGGAACACGTGGGGAAGTGGCGCAACTGCTAATTATGTTGACATCGCAATTCTTGCAATGGTGAACCCCGCGTATTATACAGATATTATTGCGATGAGCAATGTCAACAATCAGGCGAACATCGAAGATCAACGACTAACTCCTTGGGCTCTTTCAATAGTGTATGTCGATTCGGCTGCTTTCGCAGGTGGAGATGGAACGATCACAAAACCATATCAAACAATCGCACCTGCTGTTCCTCGTGTTGTTGTCGGCGGGACAATACTTGTTGAAAAAGGCACATACAATGAAGATGTTGTTATAACTAAAGGATTAAATTTATTCTCAACACAGGGGGGATTAAATACTATCGTCAACGGACAAGCCGAGGGCTGGGGTGGCGGCGCACTGCGAATTAATTCTTCGAACGTTACTGTTGGCGGAGCCGGTAAAGGATTCACATTCAACAGTAAAACAAGTACGAGCGGCGTTATGCTTGCCGCATGTTACATCGGCGGCGCGAGGGATAATATTAGAATTGAAGAAAATAAATTTATTGCTGCCGCAAGAAATCCCGGGAATAACGAGAGTCACGCTCTGCTTACAGATGGCGGACAAACCAATCAAACATTTATAAACAACATTTTCGACGGCATGGCAGCGCCGCGCTTTTTAGTTTACGTGAATGGTTTTGCGGATGTCAGCGTACACTCGACTAACATCGATTTTATCGGCAACACTTTTGTTTCCACCGTCGGCGGTTTATCGCTTAGCTCGAAAGATGGTGAGATTTCTGAAAATTATTTCCAAGGAGCGGCAGGTCTTGGGTTGAGTCAATTGGCAAATAATACAATCACTGGAAATTATTTCCAGGGGATAGTCAACAATCTCTCCTTTAACACTTTATCCGGTGTCGATGTCGATGCTGTAATCGCATCGAATATATTTACAAAGAAAGTTGTAATCAGAAATGCCGGCAATTATCGTGTTGAATCGTACTCGTGGGGAGATTTTATCGTGGTGCGTGCGAACATTCAAGGTGCAGTTGATGCCGCACTTACCGGCGACAGCGTGCTTGTCTCGAATGAAACATACGAAGAGCAGGTTGAAATCACCAAAGATATTATTCTTCGCGGCGAATCGATGGCTGGAACAATTATCAAATCTCCCATCACACTAACGAAGTATTTCACAACATCGGTTAATAATTTTCCGATAGTTTATGTGCATGATATCGGTTCACCTGAGATAAGTAATTTTACAATCGATGGTGCCGGCAGAGGTAATGGGAATTACAGATTTCAGGGTATCGGTTTCAGGAACGCCGGCGGAAAAGTTGACGGTTGCACAATAAAAGATGTTCGTGAAACTCCCATCAACGGCATGCAGCATGGCGTTGGTATTTATGCGTATGCAGATAATGGAATTGCGCGCACCTTATATGCCACAAATAATACAATTTATGGATTCCAAAAGAATGGAACCGCATTTAACGGAGCAAACCTAACGGCATTTGCCGACAATAACACCATAACCGGTGCAGGTGCAGTGAACTTCATCGCACAAAATTGTTTGCAGATCGGTTTTGGGGCAACAGGATCGTTCACCAACAACAATGTAAGTAATGTTTCTTATACACCGAGCACAGATGTTTCGTGCGGAATGTTGTTGTACCAGTCTGGCGGAACAATCCTCACATCCAATAATACGGTAAGCGAGGCACAGGTTGGTATTAACTATATCAACGTTGGTGGTTCTATAGTAAATAATAATATCACTACAACTGCTGTCGGAGTTGGCACAACATCGTTATGGGGAATTATCGCCGACCCCGGAGATAAACAGCGCGTTAGCGTTCAGCCATTTGATTTAATCGCCTCACAACCGGAAAAAATTGTTCGATCATTATCATCGAGAACAGCATTGACCACCTCGGTTGATAGCAATATCTTAATCGGAGATGGTGAAAACGGAGTTGGAATTGAAGCGGACGCGTTAGGGACAGAGACGCTGAATTTCAGCGCTAATGAAAATTCCGTTTCAAACTGGGGGACCGGCTTTGTTCTCTATAAAGAAACCGGTGCAACGCTTAATAGCACACTCCGAAGAAATTCCATTACCGGTAATAAATATGGAGTGCTCGATCAAACTGGCGTTTTACAAGATGCAAAAGAAAATTGGTGGGGTTCATCCACAGGTCCCGCAGATCCAAAAACATTACCGAACATGCCAAATTACAATAATATTACCGGAACCGGAGATAGTGCGTCGACTTTTATAGATTACAATCCGTGGTATCTTGATGCCGGAAAAACAAATCTATCTATCTATACATTAACTATAATTGCATCGAATGGTGTAGTTGATAATATCCCGAACCAAACAACATACAACCATGGTACGTCAGTTCAACTCACACCGACTCCCAATGAAGGATATCATTTTATAAACTGGACGGGCGACATTCCAGCCGGTCATGAAACTGATAATCCTTTAAGTGTACTGATGGATCAGAATCGAACCATTACCGGAAATTTTGCGATCAACATATATACGCTGACAATAAATGCCGTTCATGGCACGGTTCAAAAAATTCCTGATCAAACTACATACGATTACGGAACTTCAGTGCAATTGATTCCCACGGCGGCAATGGGTTACCATTTTAATAATTGGACAGGAGATTTTCCGGCGGGACACGATCTGGATAATCCGCTAACCGTTACAATGAATCAGAATAGAACAATCACTGCCGTATTCCTGCCAAACCCAACACCGCCAACCTACATTATCAATGCAACAGCCGGGGCAGGTGGAACAATTTCGCCGTCCGGAATTCTTACTCTTGATGAAGGCGAAAGTCAAACATTCACCATAGCACCAGATCCGCATTATCATATCGACACAGTTTTTGTAGATGGAGTACCTGTAGGCGCCATTTCTAATTACACTTTCACAAACATCATTGCCGATCATACAATTCGCGCGGTGTTTGGAATCGATTTATTTAATCTTACAGTTAATACAATCGGCAGCGGGAGCGTAACAAAAGTGCCCGATTATTCTTGGTATTCATACGGAAGTGTGGTTCAATTACATGCGAACGCAGAATTTGGGTGGGAGTTTTCTCACTGGAGTGGAGATATAACCGGCACCGCCAATCCATACCCGCTCACCATCGATGGAAATAAATCTGTCACTGCGGTCTTCGCTGAAGATTCACTCTATCTCATATCGTACAGAAGTTTCGCGGCTGACAGTCTTGCGCTCGATAAAGACGATAAAGGAAAGATCAATAAATATGTGTTGAAAAAACCGGTTAGAGTATATTTTGAGTGCACTATTCCAAATAACACCAACAAGAAGCAAACCGATTTTCATATTCATTTCAATCCGGTTCTTATCGGCGGTAATGTGAATTATCCATTCACCATAACTCCTGAACCACTAAGCATGACGTTCGTAAAACCAAATACGATATTGAATGTTGTCTGGGGAGATAGTATTTTACCGGGAGAATCAATAAAAGTTACCGGATGGGGAGATAAAGGAAGAGGAATGAAAATTTCATATGCATGGAAGATTTTCGCCGGTGGCAAACACTACGACGAGAATACAAATCCGGTTAATCAACTATATTTATCTATGCCGAACAGAGTCAATGCGTTGTATGAAGCATTTAAGCTGGGCGGTTATAATTTTACCAGCGGATTGCTTGTAGGATTAAATCGAAAAAATGGAACAGACAGTTCGCGGTATTACGGTTGGCTGCAGAGCAAGAGTTACAAAAATGTTATACAATCTCTTGCCGCAAGAAAAGGAAGCCAGTTGCATACCGGTATTGCGCGGGGATTCGATCAAGTTAATAATGGAAGGAAAATAGTCGGCGCATATAAATATTTGTCTCCGGAAAAACATAACAACTCACTGCTCGCAGAGATGATCGCGCTCAAGGTGAACATCACAGCAAGCGCACTCGGAATTACACCCCGTGGTTTGGGTGAATTGATATATGACGACGGAACATCTAATTCTTTGAATGGATTAATGTTGAAGGAGATTGGAGATTACGGCGATGAACTGATGATGGGTAATTATGACGATGCTTTAGGTAAAAAACTGTTTGCCGATCAATCTTTATTTATCAATCTTGGTGAAACACTGGAACGCATCAACTCTGCGTTCGAGGGAAAACTCGATACAATTTCGTTTGCAGGTTCATTGGTATTTAAAGGGACCAAAAGACTTATCGAAGTGCCTTTCCTGCGGGCAAATCCGCTTGAAGCGCCGGCAATAATTGTTCCTTTCAATCATCCCGATTCCGAGATACCGAGCGGTTATACGTTGGATCAAAATTATCCAAATCCGTTCAATCCAATTACGGTTATTAGTTATCAGTTACCCGTTAATAGTTTGGTAACGCTGAAAATCTTCAACATGCTTGGGCAAGAAGTGGCAACACTTGTCGATCACCAGATGATGGACTACGGTGTACAAGAAGTAGAGTTTGATGCGAGCGCGTTACCGTCAGGTGTGTACTTCTACCGTTTAATTGCAAACGGGTTGGGCGATGAAGAAGAAGGAGTTGCTGATCAGACATACACAAGTGTGAAGAAGATGATATTGCTACGGTAAGAATTATTTTTTGAACCTTCCGAAGGTGGTCCTGATTATACATTAGTAACCTTCGGAAGGTTTTTTTGCCCCCTTTCCTAAAAATAATTACCGTTTTTCGCTTATTTTGCAAAAAAAGACGATTAAAAAATTTCGCTTGACATTATGAGAAAATATCTCTAACATACTCGAGATTCAAATGCGGCTTGGGTGGCTGCCGTGCTTCCTGAGACGTAATAATGATGAAATAAATTTCCTAACTTATTTATTAAATAATAGAGGTTATGAAAATAAAAAACTTTGTTGCACTAACGATTATATTTCTGTTCTTCTCTTTCTCCTGCAAAGAAACACCGCCCGAGCCGGGTAACGGAATAGTAAACAACGGTATGCTGATTGTGGAAGATGTAGGAGTAACTGATGCAGTTATAAGATTACGGGTACCCAGAGGATTTAAAAGCAGAAGCGTTATACTTAAGCGCTTGCCCGCCGAACAGGCGGGAGACACAACGACAATATTCCACTCACCACTTTCACCCGCCACAGGCGGGCAAGCAACTCACCACTTTCTCATAGACACTTTAATTATTGACGAAGGGCTTTTACCAAAGCACAGTTACAGATATGCGCTGACTGTAAATAATTTCTTAAACCTACAAGAGCGTAGTTATGCAGATGTAGTTACAATGGACACGACGAGCCATGAGTTCACTTGGCAAATAGATACACTTGGTGATGGTCACTCAAGTGCGTTGTATGATGTAGCAATTTTAAATGACACACTTGCATACGCTGTTGGTGAGATTAAGAAAAAGGATTCCACAGGAAACTACGAATATCAACCTTACAATGTTGCTCGATGGGACGGTAAACAATGGCAATTATTAAAACTAGAGTTTCCATTATACAACTATGACTGTACAGTAGCAGGGTATCTAGCATCAAAGACGACAACAATATTTGGTTTTAATCCGAATAGCATATTAATATCAGATGGCGGTTCGGTTGCAAAATGGGATGGTGCTACATTAACTCAGTATCCTTGTATTCTTAACTGGATAACCAACGGTGAGTTATTAAAAATATGGGGTAGATCAGAAAACGATTTTTATGTTGTCGGACGAAATGGAACTATACTGCAGTATTATTTTGGAACCTGGCAAAAGCTAGAGAGCGGGACAGATGTAAATCTAACAGATGTATGGGGAAGTCCGGATGGGAGTGTTGTTTGGGCGTGCGGTTATTTTAATAATAAACGAGGCACTTATCTTCTTCGCAAAAATAGTGATAGCTGGGAAGTAGCTTATGATGGTACCTCAACGGAATTCAATTTACTTTTAGAGACTTCTGAAAAATTAGTATA
>PNNN01000027.1 GCA_013824245.1 Chlorobiaceae bacterium
TACGAGTATGGTGTTACGAGGAACAATTTAAATTTTGCACTTCACAAAATTCGTCCAAGAATCAAATCATGGATATCGGCTACCGATAGTATCGGATTATCTAATCAACTTTGGTGGGGTGTGCGTCCCGGTGCATCGTATGGAATTTCTGGAGTTTCAAGTTCTGCAACCATTTATGATTTTGCGGAAGGAGAAATGGAACTTCCGCCGTTGATGAGCGGTATATTCGATGTTCGGTTGAAAGATCCGAGAGGAGGCGGTGAATATTTTGGACTGGGGTCATATACCGATATGAGAGATTTTAGGTCGACAACACAAGTCGATACATACCGGATTTTCTTTCAACCGGGATATCTGTTTGGTGGTAATTATCCCATGACATTCAGATGGTCGAGTAATCAGATTATGAACTGTTATGTTGATTCTGTGTTGATGATAGTTAAGGGAAGCACGAGGATTGATATGAAAACCGTCGATAATTATGTGATAACAGATCCTTCAGTTTATTATATTTCTATTATTGCACGATCGCCGCGGTTGGATGAAAACTCCATTTCGCGATGGAGATTAGTTTCATTACCCTCAATTGCAAACGATAATCGAGCACGTGTTTTATTTTCTCCATCAAGTGATATAGCGTACTCATTTACATCAGAAGGAAGATATAACCCAACAAGTACTTTAACACCGGGAATGGGATATTGGCTGAAGTGCGGTGGACAGATTAACTCAGATTTGTTGACCGGCAGTCTACGTAATTGTGATACGTTATCCACTTGGGAAGGTTGGAATATCATCGGAGCGTTAACTAACCCGATCTCTATCCAACAAATAAAATTTGAACCATCGACACTTAAGCTGGGGATTATTTACGGGTACGAAGGTTATTATACTCCGGTAGATACATTGAAACCCGGGAAAGGATATTGGATAAAAGTAAATGGTAATGGCAGTATAATCCTTGATTCATATTCTAATGAAATTATTCAGAAAGAAAACCACTTTGAACCCGCGTATAATTTATTCTCTGGAGCAAATTCTATTTTGGTTGAAAATGGAGATGGAGAAAAACGGAAATTGTATTTCACCGATTATACAGGTGCGATAGAAGATGTGTTGCCTTATTTCGAAATCCCACCGCCACCGCCTGAACAATTTTTCAGTGTTCAATTTAAAAATGGAAGCATGATTGCGCTTGTCTTTCAACCAGTTGATGTTAAATATCCGATTAATATATCAGGCGCAAAATTTCCGCTAAAAATGTCATGGGAAATTGTCAATAGGATGGTTGATGGGGAACTGTTGGTTGGTTCAGATAAGGTTGCATTGAATCAATCAGGAGAAGTTATTTTGAAAGATGAAGTCGATGACATCACATTAATTTTAAAAAAACGTATCGCTGTACCGCACGCGTTTGCATTGGAACAAAATTACCCCAATCCGTTCAACCCGACAACGAATTTTCAATTTTCAATTGCCAACATGCCTGCCGGAGTGCGCGGCACGCAGGCGGGTTCACAATTGACAATTTTGAAGGTATATGATGTGCTGGGAAGGGAAGTTGAAACTTTATTGAATGAGGTATTGAATCCCGGTACCTACAATGTAAAATGGGACGCAACAAAATATTCGAGTGGCGTATATTTCTATAAATTACATTCGGGGAATTTCACCGAGATAAAGAAGATGTTATTGGTGAGATAAGGACATTTGTTCTGAGGGTAGATATGAAGATGCGCTAATGGGAATCCTTGTCTGCCTCCGGCGGAGAACCCGTATTACGAATAAGGGAAAGAATATCCTGTTTCACTTCGCTCGGCGGGATTCTGAAAATTTCGGATAAGTTAGCTGCACTGCGTTTGCTAACGTGTGAAATTTTCGAAGTAGCGCTAACGGGAATCCTTGTCCGCCTCCGGCGGAGAACCCGTATTACGAATAAGGGAAAGAATATCCTGCTTTACTTCGCTCGGCGGGATTCTGAAAATTTCGGACAAGTTACCTGCACTGCGTTTGCTAACGTGTGAAATTTTCGAAGTAGCGCTAACGGGAATCCTTGTCCGCCTCCGGCGGAGAACCCGGAATATGAATAAGGGAAAGAATATCCTGTTTCACTTCGCTCGGCGAGATTCTGAAAATTTCGGACAAGTTAGCTGCACTGCGTTTGCTAACGTGTGAAATTTTCGAAGTAGCGCTAACGGGAATCGAACCCGTATTACCGCCTTGAGAGGGCAGCGTCCTGAACCGTTAGACGATAGCGCCATTACTTTAAAAAATTAACTATTTTTTGAGTCTAAAGCAACTTTCGAAGTTAAATGTTTATATACATATTTTAAAATTTCATCAGCAGCGTTTGGTTTTGCAAGAAGTTGAGTTGCCTTTCGTGCTTCGGCTATCATCGATGGTCTTTCGAATATTTGTTTCAGCTTGTATCCAAGATTCCATACATTTATTGACTTCCACCCAGCGCCATGTTCTACAATAATATCGGCGTTACGACTTTCCTGTCCAGGAATCGGTTCAACAATCAATATCGGTAATGATTTCGCCATTGCTTCTGATGATGTAAGACCGCCTGATTTAGAAATCAAAAGATCAGACGCATCCATCAGTTCATGTATATTATCTACAAAACCATATATCGTTGGAAAAATATTGTGCGGAAATTGAATCGCTTCGATTTCAGATCGTAATTTTTCATTTTTTCCGCACACTATCAATAAGTTAAACTTTCTATTGTCCATTTCAGAAAGTGTTGTATTTATCCGTTCTACAATATCGCTAACACGACCCATTCCAAATCCGCCTGATAAAACTAATATCGTAAATTGGTCAGGTGAAATACCCAATGTTGTACGTATTGTTTTTGGGTTTGATTTTAACTGGAATTCTGGCATTACCGGAATGCCCGTTGTTATGATTTTTTCTAATGGGATATTTTTTGCATGTAATTGCCAAGCTGATTCCGCATGGTAAACAAAATATCTTTCAACAATTGGATCAACCCAAAGCTGGTGAACATCAAAATCGGTTGTTACTGCAAAGACAGGTGCTGTAATGCCTTTCGCACGCAACTGTTTCGTTATTGCAACGTAAGGCAGGAAATGCGTGCAAATAATTGCATCAGGATTTAATTCTTTCAACATGCGAAAATATCTACTGTAATTAAATTTGTCGAATGTTTTAATGAGACCGTGTTTTTTGTATGCCTTCTTCTCTGACTGATCGTACAAGTAACCCCATAATTCTGGAACTCGGTTTACCATTTGCATATACGAGCCAGCATAAAACTGTTTGAAAAGTTTTGATGTAAAATTCAAAACATCATAATGTTTGGTGTAAATGGGGAGACCTGTTAGGGGAGAAGTACGGTGCAAAGATTCTGCTGCACGGATATGTCCTGCACCACCGGAACAAGAGAGGATTAGAAAAAAAAGTGAACGGTTCTTATTAGAATAGCTATATTTCTTATCTTCTCCGGTCTGCATATATGATATATCTCATTCGAGGGGTTTTGCTGCCCGGCTAGGAGTCGAACCTAGACTTCCTTGATCCAGAGTCAAGTGTGTTGCCAATTACACCACCGGGCAATTGCATTTGTTATCGATCTTCATGGAACTTAAAAAATCGTATATCAGTATACAAAAATACGAAAAACTTTCTATTTCTGCAACCATTTCATTTTTTAATTTGTTTATTTTCATAGGAAACGTAAAAGATTCAAATTTGATTATAGCAAAAATAACCGTTAATTTACATCTTAGATAGAATCCTTTTAGAATTAATCTTTGATTGGTGAAATAAGTTATGCAAAGAGAAAAATTAGAAAATCAGTTCATGCGAAAGTTACTCGATATAGGAAGTCAAGATTTAGCAAAGTTGAATTCGCGTCGTATCGATTTCATCAACGGTAAAAGCATGAACTATTGTAAAGTCAAGTCGATAAAGTTTTCCGGCTTGAAAAAAATGAAGGAGTTCAATGTTGCTGATGATGCATTTCGAGTCGGTTTAGAGTTCGGAATCAACATTGCACTTGATACATTCAATTCTATACTCGATGAAATTGATAGACCGAAAATCTTCAATCACAAAAATATCTTACCGAAGAAGGTATTGAATAAGCTGAGGAAATCAAAATAATTATTTTCCTTCAGTAGGATAAAATATTAATCCGGTGCCCGCCTCTATTGAATGATATGATATCCGCGACAAATAGTTAGATCATAAATATTCAATTTTAGGATCGAATTGATTGTCAAGGTTATTATCGATGTTTGACTTTCATAAGTAATTTTGTTATATATTAAACGAAATATGTTCTTAAAATCGATTTATGAAACAACAAAATCAATCTCTTCCCGATGGAACACTAACCGAGGGAATAAAATCTGAAAATCAAAATATTTTATTCGAACATCAAGGTAAGTTGATACAAAAGGGTGATAGACCCGATATAGCGGTTCAAAAATTTTATTCCAATGGTGCCGACAAAAATTTGCAAACTGCAAATACCGGCGAATTAGATGAATTGCGTAACCGGATTTCCTCTTATCTCTTCGAATATTTAGATGGATTCCATATCCCTACTCACTTCATTGCGAAAGTTTCTGCAACCGAAATGATGATTAGAAGAACCGAGCCCGTCGCAATAACTCTCAAAGTGCATAATCTGATTAACGGCTCACTGACAAAACGTTTGGGGATAAAAGAAACTGCAAATATTGATCTTCCGATTATTGAACATTATTTCCGAAACGGTCAGCGGAATGGCACGTGGCTGAACGAACATCATATTTATGCGTTGGGTATTGCCACGCCCGATGAATTCAAACATATCAATCGAATTGCAGCCAAAGCAAATGCGATCTTGAAAAGTTTGTGTGAGAGAAGACAATTGATTTTAGCCGACGCGCAGTTCGAATTTGGAAGAGCTAAAACTCAAATATTCCTTGCCGATGAATTATCTCCAATTACCTGCCATTTTCTTGATGGATCGATTGAAGGTAAATCTAAACGAGACAGGTTCCAGTTGGATCAAAACGATGCCAATATTGTGATTTCACAATTGGCAGATAGAATTATGCTGAAAGCGTAACCCGAAGTGATTACGAAATACGGTGTCGATATCGTCGTAATAACTCTGGTGATTGCGACGATTATTTTAGTTCTTTGTTACCTCTATATCGAACGAGATTGGCTCCGATGGTTGATCTCAGTTACAACAATTGTTTTTGTTGCTTTAGTTTTGAATTTCTTCAGAGATCCTCAGCGACAAACACCTACAGAAGAAAATATTATCGTTTCGCCTGCCGACGGTACGGTTGTTTTAATAAAAGAAGTTTATGAACCCGATTATCTTAAATCCGAAGCGTTGCAGGTTAGTGTTTTCATGTCTCCGCTCAATGTTCATGTGAATAGATTTCCGATCAGCGGCGAGGTTGGCTATTTCAAACACATCGAAGGGGAATATATTGTAGCATTTGACGATAAATCTTCTGAAAGAAATGAACGTACACTTATCGGTGTGGAAAAAAATGGGATTAAGATATTATTCAAGCAAATTGCCGGTACGGTTGCGCGGCGGATAATTGCCGAAACAAAAGTTGGAGATAAAGCTGAAATAGGGAAGCGATTCGGGATGATTAGATTTGGTTCAAGAGTCGATGTTATCATGCCGAAAGGTACTTCAATATCCGTACAATTGGACGACATAGTTCGTGCCGGTGAAACAATTTTAGGCCGGCTTCCTAAATCATATCAAGGGACAAGACAATGAGGATTACACGTGCTGTAGTGCCAAGTTTGTTTACCGTTCTGAATATTTTTTGCGGTTTTCGTTCTATCATTCATTCATCTCAAAACGATTATGTTCTGGCAGGATGGTTTATAATACTTGCCGCTGTTTTCGATATGCTTGATGGAGTGATGGCGAGAATTACAAAATCAACGAGCGACTTTGGTGTAGAGTTAGATTCTTTATCGGATGTAGTTTCATTCGGTGCGGCACCGTCTTTTATGCTTTACAACCTGCACCTGCACACGCTGCAAGGGTGGGGGATGTTGCTGAGTGCGATGCCGATGATATTCGGGTCTCTTCGTTTGGCGAGGTTCAATGTCCAATTAGTTGGGCATGATAAAGATTATTTCAAAGGTTTGCCCATACCTGCAATGGCTATCACTTTTGTTTCTTTCGTTTTACAATATATAAACGATTCAAATCAGCTTCCATCCTTAGCTGCATCGATACTTCCGTACATGGTTGTGATCTTATCACTATTGATGGTCAGTAATATTAAATACGATACGGTGCCGAAGTTTTCAAAAAGGGGAATCAAACAACACCCGCTCCGTTTTACAGTCAGTATTATTGGTTTGACTGTGATTATTATGACAAAAGGAGCGGCGCTTTTTCCGTTTTTTGTATTCTTCCTTGCTACCGGACCTATAAGATATGTTATAAATTTTATTTCACACCATCTCCGCGAATCAGAAAAGATAGCGGAGAGTAAAGATCCTGAGATTACAAGTGTAGATATTTGACAAGGTATTCAGATGTATCAAGCAAAAATCAATGTAACATTGCGCAAGTCGATTCTGGATCCACAGGGGAAAGCGGTTCATCACGGACTTGAGAGCCAGGGGTTGAAATCTGTTACTGAGGTTCGAATCGGTAAATTTATTGAGATGTTAATTCAGACAGACAACGAGAATGATGCAAAGCGAATAACCGAAGAAGCATGTAAAAAATTATTAGCAAATCCGGTGATGGAAGATTATTCATACACGATTGAAAAATTTCCTGAGGGATATGAGATTTGAAATGTGTGCAGATTTGATAATCATAAATCATAAATCATAAATCATAAATCATAAATCATAAATCATAAATCATAAATCATAAATCCGAAATCCGAAATCCGAAATCCGAAATCCATAATGTCTTATCCTAAACAAAAATTCGGCGTGGTTGTTTTCCCGGGATCGAACTGCGATCACGATGCTTTTTACGTTTTGAAAAATATTTTTAATCAGGATACAAGGTTCTTATGGCATAAAGATGCATCGCTTGAAGGTGTTGATGTTGTAATTTTACCCGGCGGATTTTCGTATGGCGATTACTTAAGGTGTGGCGCAATTGCCCGTTTTTCGCCGATAATGAAAGAAGTGATAACGTTTGCGCGCGATGGTGGCATCGTTATCGGAATTTGCAACGGGTTTCAAATACTCTGCGAGTCGGGTTTATTGCCGGGTGCGTTGTTAAGGAACGAGGGTCTAACCTTCGTTTGCAAAGATGTTAATTTAAGAGTCGATAATTCATATACGCGGTTTACTGCTGAGTGTTCTGCAGGCGAAGTGCTGCGGATACCGATTGCACACGGCGAGGGTAATTATTTTGCAGACGATAAAACGATAAATATGCTTGAACACAACGGACAGATATTGTTTCGTTATTGTGAATCGGATGGGTCTATCACGCCGGAATCGAATCCAAACGGATCGATAAACAACATCGCCGGAATTATGAATGAGTATGGAAATATCATGGGATTAATGCCGCACCCAGAGCGAGCGGCAGACCCCGTGCTTGGGCGAATAGACGGAAAAAAAATATTCAGTTCGGTAATAAAGAGTTTAATTGAAAATGACAATTTGAAAAATATAAATTTAGTTGAAAGGAGTTAATTTATGTTCGGAAATTTAGGCACAGGCGAAATAATACTGATACTTCTCATCATCCTAATTTTCTTCGGTGCGAAGAAAATCCCGGAGCTTGCGCAAGGATTAGGCAAAGGATTAAGAGAATTTCGGAAAGCCGCGAAAGATATTCAGGAAGATATAAATAAACCGCCTGAAGAATCAAAGAAGATAGAGAATAAATAATAGCCACTTTCCACGGTCACCAGAATAAAATCTCTTGGAAGGAATTAAGAGTCTCACCAAGATTTCTTGTAGTCTGGAGTATATTTAGTAATATTTTTAATTTTTAATTTTTCATTGAGGAACTATGAGCATACTCGTCGATAAATCAACACGCCTTGTGGTTCAAGGAATTACAGGCGGCGAAGGAACATTTCATACATATCAAATGATCGATTACGGGACCAAGGTTGTTGCAGGTGTAACACCCGGTAAAGGCGGCTTGGTATATAACGGCAGCGATCAATATCCCTTCAAAAAACCGGTGCCTGTATTTAACACTATTGCAGATGCCGTTAAGAATGAAGGTGCGAATACCTCTGTTATCTTCGTACCGGCAGGTTTTGCCGCTGAAGCGATTATGGAATCGGCTGAAGCCGGAATAAAACTTATCGTTGCGATTACAGAAGGAATACCTGCGCGCGATATGGTGAAGGTGTATGAATATCTTCAGAGTACAGGTGCGCGGATGATCGGTCCTAATTGCCCCGGTATAATTTCTCCGGGTAAAGCAAAGGTTGGAATTATGCCCGGATTCATTCATAAACCGGGAACGGTTGGAATTATTTCACGAAGTGGAACGCTCACTTACGAAGCGGTGTGGCAAGTTACACAGCTTGGTATGGGACAATCTACCTGCATCGGAATTGGTGGCGATCCTATTATCGGAACGCGATTCATCGATGCCATGAAATTATTTAAGGATGATGAAGGAACCGAAGCCGTTATTATGATCGGCGAGATTGGTGGAACTGCTGAAGAAGAAGCGGCTGATTATATAAAGAAAAATTTTAAAAAACCTGTTATCGGCTTCATAGCCGGACGAACTGCTCCTCCCGGCAGACGCATGGGACATGCAGGTGCGATCATCTCCGGTGGTAAAGGAACTGCCGCCGAAAAAATGGCTGCAATGAAGAAAGCAGGGATTCATGTAGTCGAAAGTCCAGCCCTGATAGGCGAAATGGTGAAGAAAGTTTTAGGGAAAAAGGTAGCAAAAAAGAAAGTTTTTATAATCTCTAAGAAGATTAAAAAGTCAAAAATAAAAAGCAAAAAAGGTAAAGGAAAGAGTAAAAAATGATCGAGCGAACATTGGCAATATTGAAACCTGATTGTGTCAGAAAGAATTTAACGGGTGAAGTGATCGCCCGAATCGAAAAAGCCGGATTTAAAATCCTTGGTATGAAGAAAATAAAATTAACTAAAGAAACTGCTGGCGGTTTCTATGCTGTCCATAAGGGGAAACCTTTTTACGAAGGATTGGTAGAGTTTATGAGCTCCGCACCATGTGTGCCGATAGCTCTTGAGAAAGATAATGCTATAGCTGATTATCGTACGCTGATTGGAGCAACCGATCCGAAAGATGCAGCGCCAGGAACAATACGAAAACTCTTTGCCGATAATAAAGGCGAGAACATTGTTCATGGTTCCGATTCACCGGAGAATGGAAAGATCGAAATCGGTTATTTCTTTTCTGAAAAGGAACTTATTGAGCTTGGTTGAAAAGCTTTAGATATGCAACTTAAGCCGATTCTTAAACAGAGTCGGCTTTTTTATTTACCATGAGTATCGATGCCTTGCTGTGCGAGTTTATCTGCCCGCTCATTAAACTTATCTCCTGAGTGTCCTACCACCTTATGAAAAGTTACGTCATACTTCTCCAAAAGCTCTAATAATCTCATCCACAAATCCTGATTCTCGACAGGTTTTTTCTTCGCATTCTTCCACCCGTTTTTCAGCCAAGATTCGAACCAACGTTCCTTCATGCAATTTACTAAATACGCGCTGTCGGAGTAGATGCTTATCTTAATGTCTTCCTTTTTAATCGCTTCCAAAGCTTTGATGCAAGCTGTAATCTCCATTCTCTGGTTCGAAGTATTCTTTTCGCCGCCGTAAATTTCTTTTGTGATGTTCCCAAAATTTAAGACAGCGCCCCATCCGCCGGAGTTGTGGTCGAATTGATTGCCGGAACATGCGCCGTCGCAATAGATGATTATTTTATTTTCAGCAGAATGTTTCATGGTTATTGGTTCTTTGTCTGTTATTTTGTGGATTCATTCTTTGTTTTCTGGCTTCATATAAAAACACAGCGCTCGCGCTTGCTACGTTGAGCGAATCTGTTCCGTTCATCATCGGGATTGTAACGCTCATATCGCAAGCATCCAAAACTTTTTTTGATATTCCTTCACCTTCGTTTCCTAACACTATGCAAATATTCCCGTTGAAATCGGTTGTATGTATGGAATTATCTTTTCCGAGATGAGCCGCAATAATTTTAGTGCTATAATTTTTCTTTATCATTGAAAGAGACTCAACGAGGTTCGTACTGTGCACCACCGGAAGACCAAATACCGCTCCCATAGAGTTTCGCACTGCACGTCGCAAATACGGACTGCTCGAATTCTCACCGACAATAATTCCATCGACTCCGAATGCAGCACAATTTCTTACGATGACTCCGACATTTTCTGAATTTACCAATCCATCCAAGGCAATAAGCAGATGCGGTTTTGTAATTTCTGTAATCATTTCATCTAACGTCTTCTGTTCCGGCACTTTCGCAATTGCCATTATTCCCTGATGGAGATTGAAACCGACAATCGTCTCTATGAGATTTTTTTCAACGATGAAGACAGTAGGTTGCTGTGCTGAATGAATCCCCGGGATGGAATGGTGGAGTATTGGAGTTTTGGAATGATCATCTGGTGGAAGTCCGATGTCTGATGTCTGATATTTGTTGGGGAAGAAGCTCTTGTGCCATTGCGGGGTCATCAACATCGAGATAATTATTAGGTCGGATGTGAGTAATCGGCGAACGACTTTTTCACCTTCAGCGACAAAGATACCATCACGGATATGTTCGAGCGGTCTGCGGAGTGTCTGGTAGGGTTGAAGCTCCGGCAGATCGAGTGATGTAACTTCCTGGATTTTATAATTATGGCTCATGACAAATAAAAGATATATCTTACAATCTTGAAAAACAACTATTGGCAAATCTAATATAAAAAGGTTACAATATATTAAACTAATGCAGGATATTAATGAAAGAGACATCTGAAAAATTAAAGA
>PNNN01000071.1 GCA_013824245.1 Chlorobiaceae bacterium
GGAGAAGTTTCCTGAAGACATCGTTACCGACAAAAAGCTCTTATCAAACCATTTATTTGGCAATGGGGATTCTTGCCGTAGTTACGATGCTCTATGGTGCGCATTTAGGTGGAAAGTTAGTCTACGAGTTTGGTGTAGGTGGAAGCGCGGTACAGCAGTCGATGCAGTCACAAAAGCAAAATGAAGCGAACGAAGAGCATGAGCATGAAAGCGATCATGATTCTACCGGTGAATCGGAATATAAGCATTAAATCACAACTATTTATAAGGAGTACCACAATGAAGCAATACACATTTTATATTACTATTATCATCTTGAGTATCTTTATCGCATCTGCGAATATTTATGCTCAATGTTCTATGGGTTCAAGTGGACATCAACATAGCGCAAAGAACACCGAATCACATTCTGAGCATAAAGTTGTAACTCCATCGAAGGGTTATGCATTTATCAATGATGATGGTATGCAGGAAGCAACGATCACGATAAAAGATAGTTATCACCCAAACACTATCATTGTAAAAAAGGGAATCCCTTTGCATCTCAACTTTGACCTTCAGGAGGAAGGATGCACGGCTACAGTTTCTTTCAAGGACTTTGATGTTAAGAAATTGCTTACACCCTTCGAGATCACTGAGGTGGAATTTACACCCGATATTTCCGGGTCGTTCACTTTCGCATGTCCCATGAACATGATCGAAGGAACGCTAGTCGTCAAAGAGTAAAATAAATATATAAAATAAACAATAAAAGGAATAACACAATGAAACGATTCACATTTTATATAGCAGCTTTAATGCTTGGCATATTTCTGTTGGGAACATCGAGCTATGCTCAGGATAAAGCTCAATCGAAGAAACCAGTAAAGGTTCAGAAACAAATACATCAACAAAAAATTGTTTACACTTGTCCGATGGATCCGGAAGTTCAATCCGATAAACCGGGTAAATGTCCAAAGTGTAAAATGGAATTAGAAAAGAAAGTTGTTAAGATGGATACACAGGCGAAAATTCAGAAAGATGTTTACACATGTCCGATGCATCCTGACGTTACCTCTGATAAGACAGGAAAGTGCTCGAAATGTGGTATGAATTTAGAGAAGAAATCGATGAAGAAAGCCGAAACAAAAATTGAAACCAAGTCAGAAATGTATGCTTGCCCGATGCACCAGGATGAAAAGTCTGACAAAGCGGGCAAGTGTTCTAAGTGTGGGATGAATTTAGAGAAGGTAAAGAAATAAAAAATAAACACTCTCCCCAGTCCCCTCTTCCAAAATGGGAGAGGGGTGTTCAGATTTATCTGAACGGGGTGAGGGTCTAACGCAAAGCAACAGAGGTCGTCATGATAGAAAAAATAATTGAGTACTCGGCACGAAATAAATTCGTCATTATTTTAATTTACTCCTTGCTTATCGGTTGGGGTATCTGGTCGGTGTATAATACGCCTGTGGATGCGATTCCTGATCTTTCAGATAATCAGGTCATCGTATTCACATCATGGATGGGACGATCACCGAAAATAATGGAAGATCAAATCACTTATCCTCTCGTGAGCAATCTTCAAGGACTTCCGAAAGTCAAGGCGGTTCGTGCGCAATCTATGTTCGGGATGTCATTCATATACATCATCTTCGAAGACAACGTCGATATTTATTGGGCGCGAAGCCGCGTGCTTGAGAAACTCAATTATGCTTCCTCCTTCCTTCCGCCTGGAGTCATTCCAACACTTGGTCCTGATGGGACCGGAGTCGGTCACGTTTACTGGTACACCGTAGAAGGAAAGGATTATGATCTTGCCGAGCTTCGAGCAATTCAGGATTGGTACATTCGATACCAGCTCAATTCCGTTCCCGGTGTTGCAGAAGTTGCGAGTGTCGGAGGGTTCGTAAAGCAATACCAAGTCGATCTTGATCCGAATAAGCTTGTTGCTTATGATATAAACTTTAACTCGATTGTAGGTGCAATCAAAAATACCAATCGTGATGTTGGCGGAAAGATAATCGAATCAAATGCTATGCAGATGTTCGTTCGCGGACAAGGATACGTCAAATCCGTGAAGGATATTGAAAAGATTCCGATAGGCACAGGTAAAAATGGCGTCCCGATTTACATCAAGAATGTTGGTACGGTTCAACTCGGCAACGATATCCGGCTTGGGATGATGGATAAAAACGGAGAAGGTGAAGTCGTTGGCGGCATCATCGTTATGCGGTATGGTGAGAACGCCAAAGATGTCATCGAGCGTGTGAAAGAAAAGATTACAGAGATTCAAAAAGGATTGCCAAAAGGTGTTGAAATTAAAACAGCATACGATCGCTCAGATTTGATCGAGCGATCTATTGATACATTGAAGCGGGCACTCATCGAAGAAGCGCTAATTGTGAGTCTCGTGGTTATGGTTTTCATCTTCCACTTCCGCAGTGCGCTCAGAATCCTCATCGAGTTGCCGGTATCGGTTTTGATGGCATTCATCTTAATGAAACAATTTGGTATCACCTCGAATATCATGAGTCTCGGAGGATTAGCTATTGCGATAGGAGTTCTCGTTGATTCGTCTATTGTTCTGGTGGAAAATGCCTACCGCAACATCGCCCACGCCCAACATGAAGGCGGTATCATCGATTATACTGAAATTTCTATCCGTTCTGCACAACAAGTCGGCAGAGCAATATTTTTCTCGCTTGCAATCATTGTGGTTTCGTTCCTTCCGGTATTTTTATTAGAAGGACAGGAAGGCAAGCTCTTTCACCCTCTCGCATTCACAAAAACATTTGCGCTTGCTGCATCGGCTATTATCTCAATAACACTTGTGCCTATGCTTATGACGATGTTGATGCGGGGAAAATTCAAACCGGAAGAAAAGAATCCCGTCTCACGCTTCGTAATGAAGATATATGAACCAATTCTGAAGAAAGCATTGAAGTTTAGAAAGACAACACTCGCACTAAACTTGCTGGCACTTTTAATTACAATTCCGATGATTATAAGCATTGGTTCTGAATTCATGCCGCCCCTTGATGAAGGAAGTTTGCTCTTCATGCCGGTAACTCTGCCGAATGTTTCAATCACCGAAGCGAAAAGAATTCTTCAAGTTCAGGATAAAATTATTGCAGACTTCCCCGAAGTTGCACAAGTTCTTGGAAAAGTTGGACGCGCAGAAACTTCTACCGATCCCGCTCCTATCAGCATGATTGAATCGATCATCTTGCTGAAACCAAAATCGCAATGGCGAAAAGGAATAACAAAGGATGACATTATTTCTCAACTCGATCAGAAACTCCAGATTCCCGGTGTAAGAAACGGCTGGACACAGCCGATCATCAACCGCATAAACATGCTCTCGACAGGTGTGAGAACGGATTTAGGCGTAAAAGTTTTCGGCGATGATCTCGATACGCTCGAGAGATTAGCCATCGAGGCAGAAAGTATTTTGAAAAATGTTCCGGGTGCCGTCGACTTATATGCCGAGAGAGTAATTGGCGGTGAGTTTCTTGACATCACAGTAAAACCGGAAGCAGTTGCAAGGTACGGAATTAACGTGGGAGATGTTTTAAATGTCATCGAGACTGCAATAGGAGGAGAAAATATTTCAACAACTGTTGAAGGCAGACGCCGCTTCCCAATCCGTGTTCGCTTTGCAAAAGATTATCGTGATAATATCGATGCGCTAAAGCGATTGCTTGTTCCTGTACCTAGGATGAGTGGAACAACTATGGAAAGTCCAACAAGTCAACCAACTTCGAGTTCAGGTATGAATTCAATGGGAACAACCTCATCAGCATCTACCAGTTCCAATCCGCAATCCGCAATCCGCAATCCGAAATACACTTTCATTCCTCTCACTCAACTTGCAGACATCAAACAATCTCCTGGTCCGCCAATGATCAACAGCGAGAATAGTCTCCTTCGATCCATCGTGTTCCTAAACGTTCGAGGGAGAGATATGGGTGGATTTGTAAACGAAGCCAAGCAAGCACTCGACAAAAATCTCAAACTTCCGCCCGGATATTACGTTGCGTGGAGCGGTCAATATGAAAATCAAATCAGGGCAAAGAAACGTTTGGAGCTTGTTCTTCCAATCGTCTTCTTCATTATCTTTGTGATGCTGTATTTCACTTTCAAATCGGCATTGGAAGCATCGATGGTTATGCTCTCGGTTCCATTCGCGCTGATCGGTGGAGTATATCTGATTTACTTTTTGGGATATAACTTTAGTGTGGCTGTCTGGGTTGGATTCATTGCCTTGTATGGTGTAGCTGTAGAGACTGGCGTTGTTATGGTGATTTATCTCCACGAAGCGCTTAACAAATATTTGCAAAAAGGAACAATCACAAATGCGGATATCACACAGGCAACCCTTGAAGGTGCAGTCCTCCGCCTCCGTCCGAAGTTGATGACTGTTGCAACAAACCTTATCGGTTTAATGCCGATTATGTGGAGTACCGGCACTGGTTCTGATGTTATGAAGCCAATAGCCGCACCGATGATTGGCGGGATTATTACATCGGCAATTCACGTGCTGTTTGTAACGCCAGTAATATTTTCAATGATGAAAGAATCAGCGTTAAAGCGCGGGACATTAAAGATGAGCGAGATGAAGCATTAAATAAATTAAGATTTCGCACATATTAAATACTAACGTGCTTAGTAAAAAAGACGTGCCGTTGCGAACCCCCATAGATAAATTTCTTGTGAAGCAACGGCATGTAATGTGCACTATAATTCTTCTATGAAAATAGCGAGTGCCGTAGTTTTTGCTGTTGGCTACAGATGCCCGTTCATTTGAGTAGCACGGCTTTAGCGGTCTTAGTGTATTTCCCCGCTTGTAAACGATAGAAGTACACGCCACTTGTCAACTCAGAGCCGTTGAATGTAACGTCATAGCGTCCTGCCGCCAGCTTATCACTCACAAGAGTAGCTACCTCTTTTCCAAGAACATTATATATTTTTAGAGATACGAATGACTCACTAGGCAACTCAAAGCTGATCGTCGTACTTGGGTTAAACGGGTTTGGATAATTTTGATTAAGCATAAAATTATCCGGCATGAATTCCGAGCCGAATCCATCTTGATGTAGATCAGTTGTTCCGTTTCCACTTCGAACCAATCTGACATAATTGTAGATGCGGATAGCATCCCCTTGAGGTCCAAATCCGTAAGGGAACTGTGCGGGATCCCCCATCTTGGGGTCGCTTCGCTGTGCACCGGCGCCATGCACATCAACCCAACCGCCGTAGATGCTCATATAACCCATTGCTCTTCCGAAACTGATATAAACTGCTGCTTTTCCGTCCGATGTTGTCTGGCAGCTAAAAGTTGTACTTGTCCAATAGCACGGGTAATCTGCAGCGCCAGCTTCATTGGTAATCTGCGTACAGTTAAACATTGTATCAATGGCAGCAGAACTGGATGTCGCAGGAGAACGGGTATAGTCAATAATACTCTGCAACTCCTTGGCATTGGGTAATCGCCAATCCGTGTGACCTGCATATTGGAAACCTTCGGCATAGCTCAACGCATTCGCCCACAGAATGCCTACCCCGTTATCGTTCTTCATCCACATAAGTCCGGTAGCATTGTCGGTAATCGTACTATCACTATTGTCCGCAAACTGATTTGTTCCATACGCTGTATTGCCGCGAACATACAGCACGTAATACTTTTTTATAGGTGCATCGGCCGGATAACCTTTGATACGTCCATCTACAAAATTAACCCCGAACATAGTTCTATTTCCACCCATTGTTGTGCTTCCATATATCGTAGATGTTGCAACCTGAGCATCGATTAGTCTCTCGCCTGCGCTCAAGTCGCCATAACCAATATCAAAGTACGTAGTATTGATAAACGGAATTACACCTGCTGTTGATGTAGCATTAGGACTTATCTCTGCCCCGCTAAATAAAATCAGCGAGTAAAGCTCCTTGATAGTCGGCAGTCGCCAGTCGGTATATCCCCCCGTATTACACGATGACGCTGCGGTTTTAGCATCGTCAGCATACATTTTATCATCTGTGTTTTTAACTCCATCTCCATTTAAATCATAAGATTTTGTCCACATCAGCCCGGTAACATTGTCGGTAATTGTACTGTCGCCGTTATCGGTGTAAGATGGTGTGTTTCCGGTGTAATGGGCATCCTGTCCGTAGAAGGATTGCCCCGATGAGGGTGCTGTTATCGTGGTGCTGTTGTTGTAATATAAGATCTGTCCGGTATCAACAACCTTGTACGTGGTGTCAGTTTGTGCAAATATAATCCCTACCGAAGCTGTGAGAAAAGAGAATGCAAAAACATAAACATTCACTTTACATTTTATTGCCGAGTATGCAGAATTCATAGTTATATCCTTCAATAAATTGTGCTCGTATTTAATTAATGTGTCTGGTTGAGTCGTTATTTCAAGGTTAACATCAACTGCCTTTATTCATTAAGACGTCATTTAGTGATTATACTTGCACCAAATTTGAAAAAAAAATACATTATCATATCAAAAAGCCCTTCATCGCTTATTTATGAAGGGCTTTGAGTATACAACATTCTTTGTTGCATTACATACCTTTCCTGTTTTCTCTCGGTGGTGGTTTCATCGGTCGTTCGTGTGGTGTCGGTTGTCCTTCCTGCCTTTGCTGCGGATTTCTGCGAAAAAATTCATCCATCAATCCCTGTAATTTACCGAGCTGTTCCTTCCCACATAATTCTTTCAGATCTAAAAAATGCTTAAATGTAATCCGTTCAAGCTCTGTTTGTTTCTTCCCTATCAAATCAGAGATTTGCATCGCTTTTATAGTATCCGGTTCATCATTAAATATCTCATCCATCATTTCTTTTTTTGAGTAGCGGATGTCATTTACCAGAGGACGGGTTCGTTCACCATGAGCCTGCCTGAGTTGATCATATTGATGAATTTGTTCATCGGTGAGATTCAGTTCTTTTTGTAAAAATTGTAATGTTCGTTGATCCTGTTTCGGCTCTCTTAGCTGTGGCGAATCTCCTATCCGGCTATTTTGATTGAACCATAACATCGAAATCGTAGAAATATTAAGAATAACAAGAATGACAATCGTCCAGAAAGTAAATCGATTTTTGGTAAAAATATCCATGCTACACTCCTATTCATTCATTAAAATATTTGGATTATATTGATTGGAATCCAGAGCTAATTCCTTTGCCAAAGCGTCCAACAGTTGTTCACGGCTGGAATAATTGATGTTTCGATTTTTAAAAAACAATGTCGCTGAAAAAATATTCAGTGCAATAATTAATAAAAGCAAAGCGGGCTTGAGAACTCTCCCTGCGAACTCCCAACCTCGGATATTCTGTTTTTTCGAATGCAAATTATCAATTCGAGTTTTCAATTGAGCATAAAATAACGGATTGCTCTTTAATCGTTCGACCTGATCAAAACTCTCAAGCGTCTTTTGAACTTCCTTTTCTATCTTTTCTTTTCTGGTCATATTAGAACCTCTTTCTTACTAATAAGACGTGGTTTGTAAAAATATCTTTCACTTTTCATAAGTGCTTCTCATAAATTTATGTAATTTCTTTTGCAAATTATTCTTCGCCCGATGGATCAACGAATCCACTGCTGAAACTGAAGTTCCCATGATTTCAGCGATTTCCTTATTACTCAAGCCCTCATATTTACTCAATGTAATAGCGACTTTTTGATTCTCAGACAATAAATCGATTGCTTTGTTTAGAATCTGAGTTCGCTCCTTTTGTTCAAGATCCGTGTGTGGATTAGATGTCACAGGCAATTGCAATTCTTGCTCCTCATCTCCAAAACCGGCTAAGCTTAAAACAAAAGCGAACCGTTTCTTCCGTTTCTTCTTTCGAATGAAATCCAGCGACTTGTTGACAGCAATCCGATAAATCCAGGAGGACAGTTTCGCATCACCACGAAATGAATCAATAGAATGATAGACTTCCATAAATACATCCTGTGCTAAATCTTCTGCATCCTCCTTGTTATTTACAAATCGAAAACATGTATTCAATACTTGATCTTGATGGAGTTTCACCAATTCCTCGAATGAGATAGATTTTTCAAATCTGATTTTATCTACAAAGTCTTTTTCCACTATGATAAACTGAAGTTTTTATTAAACGCTATCACAAGTGACCAGTTCTGCTTACGGTTTTTGTATAAAATGTAATAAAAAGAGAACTACGTTGAAAACAACTGTCGTGAGGAGAATGAAGCTTGAGAGCAGTCTGCGTTTTCAAGAAAAAAAAGATGATAATCGGTTTTCGAGTTCGTGCTTTCATATTAGCTGCAATTTTCTAGTTTATTAGACATGCAGCCGGTCAAAAAGTTTAGAGAATAATTTGAAAAGCCCCGCATCGTGCGGGGTTTGTCTTTGTCGGACGAGTTATTTTAGAAAGTAAACGGGCAATTGCAGTTAACTAGTGTATTAACGAATTGCGCATATCCGCCCTTCTTAATATAGTTATTATCGTTGGTTAATTTATTAAATGTTCAAAAAACCAATGACTGTTGCAACAAACCTAATCGGCTTAATGCCGATTATGTGGAGTACCGGAACCGGTTCTGATGTTATGAAGCCGATTGCCGCACCGATGATTGGCGGGATTATTACTTCAGCAATTCACGTGCTGTTTGTAACGCCCGTAATTTTCTCGATGATGAAGGAAGCGGCATTAAAACGCGGGACATTGAAGGCGAGTGAGATGAAACATTAAGGATAGAAAGAAAAATGGAGCCCACTTCTAAAGTGGACTCCATCTCATTATACTACACAAGAGTGACAGTACGAATCGTTGAGGTATCGTCCTGCCGAGTTCTCTGAATCTTCCTTCTTCCTATTTTTTTCCGTTCGATGGCTCGATTATATTCAAATCGAATTTGCCGGACTGTTCTATGAAAAAGATCGACTCAGAATCCTCAACACCACCGCTCTCATGCTGTAGTCCTGCTGGAACACTGACATAAGAACCAGGACCATACTTCTTGCCGTTATATGTATACGCTCCTTTAATTACCACAATCTTGGTTGCGTCGGTATGGTAATGTAATGGTGCCTTGAAGCTTGCAGGGAACTTCGTAAATCCACCATACGCTCCTTTGGTGTTGTCGCCCCATAGCATTACACTCATAACGCCCGGAGGCGCACCAGCCAGTTGTTCCCATTTGAGATCTTCAGCAGCCCGAAGGACAGCTTCTTTATTCATCTTCTTTGGAGAAGATGCTTCCGTAGTTCCGACGAAAATCAGTCCAACTAGGATAAGTACGATGTACGATGATAATTTTTTCATTAAATAAAACCTTTCTGTTAGATTGTTCTAGATTGATTAATTGATTAAGATACAATAATGAAAGCCGGTTCAGTATGACATCATAATTCTATTTGTGAACATTATCATACCACTGACCCGGCTCCATTAAGTATTTCTTGCTATATGTTTTTATGCTGGTGTTCGTTCGACTTCATCCAGGAAAAATATATCCGGTTTTCCGGTAACACCGGCTTCCTGCATTCTTTGCCGCAAATCATCTGATTGTGTAAATTTACGGGCGTTTTCTATATCGTTCCACTCGAACAGAAGTACTGCTTCATTCGGATTATTGGCGTTACGAAACACGCGAGCACCTTTTGAACCGCCAGCCTTTCGTGTCTCTGAATGTTTATCATATAACGATTTCCATTTGCTGAACTCTTCCACATTGTGTCTTACTAATACATATGACATGATAATTTACTTCCTTTCTGATTTACTTTGAATTATATTATTTTGTTTTGCATTATTGTAGTTTAATTATTTTTGTATTGCATAATTGGTCATACCAGTTATATCTATTGCTACAACCGGATCATTTCCCACAACCCACGCGTCATGTCCGGGTGGAATGACGGATACATCTCCCGGACCGAATTCTTTCTCCGTTCCATCATCCATCTTAACCTTCAACCGACCTGAAACAAGGTATTGAGTATGCGGTGCTTCACAACTCTTTGTCTTGGCAATCGGCTTGACGGATTCGGACCATTTCCATCCCGGTTGTAATGTCATTTTGCCAAACGTTACACCGTCTAATGTAACAAGTTCCAACTTACCTTTTGGAAAGGAACGTGTTTCATCCGGTACGTTTATATTTTTATAAATCATTTGTTTCATAAATATTTTCCGACCTTTCTAACATTGTTAAACAATATCTTTGAACTTACAATTAATATTTACAACAATATCTATTCGGAAAAGGTGCCCGTTGCAAAATATGAATAAGATATTATTCCATCACGAAGTAGATGAGTATAGAACTTCAAAGTTAAATTTAAGGTGAGTGAGACGAAGTATTAAACTAAAAAAAGATGAAGCCTACTTCTAAAGAAGACTCCATCTTGTTAAATTCTTTTTCTATTATCAACGATCCCGCTTGCGGTGAGTTTGCTTCTCCCGAATTCTTTTTTCGGAAACCTTTTATAAGTTGTTATGTGAAGTTGGTTCGCAATTCGTATCCCCGAAAGGTTATTGAATGTGTGATCAGCCGGATTTCTCTTCTGATGAACTTACAAAAAGTGATCCAACGACACCGAGCGCAAGTATCATCAGTACCGCACCGAGAAGGTAGAAATTGAAGTACTCACCCAGCATCTCCTTCAGCCATTTCGCCGTTAGCATTTTGACTCCGACCACAAGTAGCACCATAGCAAGAGCTGGTTTAAGGTACTTGAACTTCGTAATCATACC
>PNNN01000068.1 GCA_013824245.1 Chlorobiaceae bacterium
TATCCCAATCCATTCAACCCATTCACAATTATCAATTATCAATTACCAATTGACAATTACGTAAAAGTCAAAGTATACAACGTACTTGGTGAAGTAGTTACGACATTAGTTGATCGATTTGAGACTGCGGGATATAAATCAGTAACTTTCGATGGATCAAACTTTTCAAGCGGAATCTATTTTGTCCGTATGAACACAAGTGTTTACTCTGATGTGAAGAAGATTATATTGGCAAAATAAGCTAATGCAAATATCCGACATTTGACTTATCTGATCTGAAGAAAATGTCGGACATTGATCCCGCTTGTTTCCGGGTAAACTTGTTAAACCTCCGGTATCTGACTATGAATAACGAAAGAAGATACCGGAGGTTTACTTTTAAAGGTTCAAGGTTGAAAGTTAAACGCATTTTGGATCTCTGACTAAGAATTACAGAAGAAGATATCGCAGGTTTACTACGAAGAAATAACTCAGCATTACAATCTCTCTCCTCAGTGGGGAGATGGATTATAGGTCGATGACTCCCCACGGGTCTATCGACCCGTCGGGTCGTTCTACGAATCTACGATTCGATAGAATCGTGGATAGACGACTCGTCGAGGAGAGGGTCATCGGTAGCCGAGCTATCTCACAACAATTAAAATATTTGTTATCTTGCCACTTCTTCAATTTCTTGTTTTTTCCCTGCATTTTTAGTATTATTTAGACACTTATATCTATCCACCCGAAAGTAAATTCATGGACGAACAGAAACAGGATCAAACAATACAGGAACATTTTGACGAGCTGAACGAATTAATGCGTAGACGCCGCGAGGAACTTGATACGCTTCAGAAACTTGGGATCAATCCATATCCTTACAATTTTAACGTAACCGATTTCTCAACAAACATCATAAACAATTATTCAGAGACCGATCCGCAACACGATGTTGCCATCGCCGGAAGAATCATGTCGATTCGTCGTATGGGCAAGGCATCGTTCTGCCATGTGCAGGATGCGCAAGGAAGAATTCAATGCTATCTCAGGAAAGATGATGTTGGCGATTCATACGAAACTTTTAAACTTCTCGATATCGGAGACATAATCGGCGTGGAAGGATATGTGTTTAAAACAAAGATGGGAGAGATCTCTGTCCATGCACGAAAGTTCGAAATTTTGTCGAAGTCGTTGCGTCCTCTTCCAATCGTTAAAGAAAAAACGGATGAAGCAGGGAATAAAACAATTTTCGATCCGTTTTCGGATAAAGAGTTAAGATACCGTCAGCGTTACGTTGATCTCGCAGTGAATTCGCAGGTGAGAGATGTATTTGTTAAGCGTGCGCTGATATTAAGATCGATACGGAAATTTTTAGATGATCGTGGATATCTTGAAGTTGAAACCCCGATACTCCAGCCGATGTACGGCGGAGCTTTTGCCCGCCCCTTCACTACGCACCACAACGCGCTTGATATTGATCTTTATCTTCGCATAGCCGATGAACTGTATCTCAAGCGGCTTATCGTTGGTGGATATGATGGAGTTTATGAATTCGCAAAAGATTTCCGCAACGAGGGAATGGACAGGTCTCATAATCCTGAATTCACAATGATGGAATTGTACGTTGCTTACAAGGATTACATCTGGATGATGAATCTTGTTGAAGAGATGGTAAGCAAGATTGCGCTTGCAGTGAACGGTACGATGAAATGGAAAGTTGGAGATAATGAAATCGATTTCACTCCGCCATGGAAGCGAATATCAATGTACGATGTTATCAAAGAATACACCGGTAAAGATTTACGGAATAAATCGGAGGAAGAAATCAGGGCAATCGCCAAAGAACTGCATGTAGAAGTTGATCCGGGTATGGGAAGAGGATCTATTATCGATGAGATATTCAGTGAGAAGGTAGAATCTAAATTAATACAACCGACATTCATTACAGATTATCCTGTGGAGATGTCGCCACTTGCCAAAAAACACCGCAGTGAACCTGGCTTGGTTGAACGCTTTGAAGTGATGGTAAACGGACACGAGCTTTGCAACGCATTCAGCGAATTGAACGATCCTATAGATCAGCGTCAAAGATTTGAAGAGCAGATGAAATTACGTGCGCGTGGTGATGAAGAAGCACAAGTGCTTGATGAAGATTATCTGCGTGCGCTTGAATATGGAATGCCGCCCACGGCAGGACTTGGAATTGGAATCGACCGGCTGACTATGCTGTTTACAAATCAGGATTCAATCCGAGATGTTTTATTCTTCCCGCAAATGAAGCCGGAACGTTAAGAATGAATCGTATTATTTCGACACTTATTTTTCTTTTGTCATCCGTTCTTCTTGCTCATGCAGGAACGGATGGAATTTTGGAGGGAAAAATAATTAACAAGGAAACAAAAGAGCCACTGATCGGCGTTACGATAGCCATCGTCGGAACAAGCCAGGGTACAGCTTCCGATCTTGATGGAAATTTCCATATAAATAATTTAGAAGCTGGCTCGTACGACATACGATTCTCGAATGTCGGCTATCAACCTGCGTTGTATAAGGCGGTGGTTGTTCGCATCGGTTTAAAAACTCGCCTGACTGTAGAATTGATACCATCTGCGGTTGAATTAATGGAGGTTGAAGTTACTGCCGAACGTCCTTTGATTGAAAAAGATGTTACAAGTACAAATTATTCAGTCGGCGCTTCGCAAGTTGATAAACTGCCTGTTAGAAACATTCAGGATATAATAACATTATTTCCGAGCGTAACAGCCGAGGGTAATGTCCGTGGCGGAAAGACCACCGAGGTTGTTTATCTTGTTGATGGATTACCGATGCAAGATGTTATTGGCGGCGGAGTTGGGGGTTCTCTTCCAAAAAGTTCGATCACAGAATTATCAATTCAATCCGGCGGTTTCGAAGCCGAATATGGCAACGCTCTTTCAGGAGTTGTAAATATAATTACGCGACGGGGAAGCAACATCCACTCTTTTGTTCTTCGAGGTGAAAAAGATAACTGGTTTGCCGGAAATTGGAACACAGAAAATAACCATTCAACTGAAAGTGAATTAACTCTTTCTGGACCAATCCTGAATGACAAACTGCACTATTTCAGCGCTAACACTGTTCAATTTAACGATACAAGGTGGTGGCAGGATTTCCAACATTTTTTTAAATCACCCGTCATGTCTGATATAGGTGGCATAGGAAAAATTGATTACAGTTTGTCATCACGCATTCGCTTAACTGCTCAAAGTGTTTACTCCGTTCGCAAATGGAGAGATTACGAATATAGTTGGAGATTCAACCTTTCTGGTTTGCCGGAGCGGCACAGAACTTCAATCCGAACTACAGCAACAATTTCACACACACTGACTCAAAAATTTCATTACAATTTATCTATCAGTAATTATGATTTGAGGTCAGTGATAGGCGGAGATAAAAACTCTCTTGATCTAACCCCGTACGAATATGATTTCTTCTTACAGTATGTAACAAGCGGCAGTCGGGCATGGTGGTCCGAGACAAGGCAGATGATCAATACTATCAAAGCAGATTTTGTTTATCAGCCGAATCAAAATAACATAATGAAAGCCGGGTTTGAGATCAACCAGTATGATATTTTTTCGGATGTGGTAAAGTACGAACCGCAGAAAACATATTTCGGCAAGGTGATGCCCGATCAGCCGTTGCTCAATTTTAGTTCCGCATATCATTATTATCCGCGCACCGGTTCGGTTTACATCCAAGAGAAATTAGAAGTTGAGAAAGATGGTGCTGTTGTGAATTTAGGATTTAGGTGGGATTTTCTTGATCCGCGAAGCGAGCGCCCTGTAATCGAGTACACGCCGTTGGATACATTGAACGGAACTTATCAATCGCAAGTAACCAAATTCGCAAAAGCATCTCTCAAACAGCAATTAAGCCCAAGGATGGGACTGTCATTTCCTTTGATGTGGGATATGCTTCTTGTAATGAATTACGGTCACTATTTTCAATTTCCATTATTCGATTATCTGTACTCGGGAATCAATCCGCAGCAATTACGAAGCGGTGTAAATGTGTTGGTGGGAAATCCCGATCTGAAACCTGAGCGGACTCATGCTTGGGAAATCGGTGTCAAGTATGGATTGGATGAAAAGACGTTACTGAGCGTTACATATTTCAAAAAAGAATTTATCGATCAGATAGATTCGAAAACATTTTTGCCGTCAAAGGCGCGGGCGGCTGGCGATTACGGTTTTGCAGAGTACATCAACAATGCTTTTGCCAATGCAGAAGGGTTAGAATTCGTTCTGTCGCGTCACCGGGATGATAGATTATCGGGATCGATATCATATTCTTTGATGCGAACAGAAGGTGTGAGCGATTATGTTAATCAAGGGATGAATCTTGCACAGTGGGGATTTCCGGTTTTGAACGAACCATATCCGCTTAGCTGGGATCAATTGCACACGCTCAAATTAGCCGTGGATGCAAAACTTCCGCTCGATATTGTTTTCAATGCAATCTGGTCTTATAACACAGGCAGGCCTTATACTTATTTTCCCACGCGTGACGGTTATACCGCAGAAGACAGCACACGGGTATTCATTCCGAACAACGCCCGTTTATCGAGCGCGAGCACTTTGAATATAAAATTTTCTAAGACATTTATTCTTAGTAAAAATATCACTTTTCAAATTTATGGTGATGCACGTAATTTATTAAACGCAAAGAATCCAAAATGGGCTGATGCAAACGGACGCGTTGGCGGTCAGCTTGACGATCCTTCGGCGTATTACGATCCACGACGTTTTTCAATAGGATTAAGATATGCAATGTAAAAATATTCTTCCGAAAATTATTGGATTTCTGTTTATCGGTTTCCTATCTTTTTCAACATTCAGTTGTAAGGAATCGTTGCCAACTTATGTATCTCCAGATAAAGTGATCGCAATTAATGTGGCAACAATTGAGCAACTGAACGATCATCTTGCGCCGCCAAACAGACCTTTAGTTAGAATTGTTATTCAAGGGGAGAATATTTACGACGAGATATTTTGGGACAGCGTTGAAGTGAAAGGATCGGTTCGTATTTGGTGGAAGCGAAAACCTGTCCGTTTTCGCACCTTGTACCTGACAGAAAAAAATATGACTGATCGCACTCAAATTCATAACCACAAGATGATGTTGCTTCCCGGGCAAAGGTTTGCGCTTGAGACTTATTGGGATGTTCGCAGCGACGCGGGCATTTTCTTGCCCAGGGAGATGGACTTTACCTTCTTAAATAAACGACGGTGCGATCATAATGTCGCTTGTGGATCACCGGAAGATTTTGTTGTGGAAGTATCGCTCCAAATTTACAGCCGTCTCGGTTATTTAGTAACGCCTGCAAAAGAGTTCATATTCCGTCCGCGGATTTGTGTTTGTCAAGCTTACCCACCTTGTAATACGGGTGGAGAGTGTTGATTCTAAAATATTAAAATTATACTTTTATTTTTGATTTTTATAATTAGTTCGTGGAAAATTGCATCTCTTGGATACCGTCTCGCCTCATCTCGATTCTGTTGATATCTTTATTATTCCAAACGAAAATAATATCGCAAGAATCACAACAGCAACCGGATACAACGATTATTCATTACGATCGTTTTGCTCTTGTTACGGGTGCGACCGCCGGAATGATCGCTACCGCTCATTTCCAAAGTTACAATTCATGGTGGAAAAACGAACGATCTGCTTTCCGCATTCACGATGAAGGTGGATATGCTTTGGGTGCCGATAAGCTTGGGCATTTTTATTTCAGCTATCTTACAAGCGATATTCTCGGGCGGTCTTATGAGTGGGCTGGTGTAGAAAATTCATTTCTCATCGGCGCATGCATCGCTTTCGCGCTTGAGTTGTATGTGGAAATCGAAGATGGTTTCACGAAAAAACTTGGGTTCAGCCCCGGAGATTTTGGAGCGGACATTGCAGGTGCGGCTTATCCTTATCTCAGAAATAAATATTCATGGATTAATAACTTTGATTTTAAATTAAGTGTTTATCCTTCTGCAAATTATCGTAACGGCATGTACCGGACAATCATTGATGATTATGAGAGCATCTATTACTGGCTCAGCTTTGACAGGAATTTATTGCCCGACATGCTTAACACCATAATGCCGGAATTTATCACATTCGCACTCGGGTATGGTGTAAAAAATATTGTTAATTCAGGCACAGGTAAATCTGAGATTTTTATAAGCTTCGATTATGATTTCGAAAAATTACCCGGAGACGGTTCGTTTATTCGCTCGGTCAAGCATATATTGAATTATATTCACTTTCCCGCCCCGGCAATAAGATTAACCCCAAGCGTAATATTTTATGGATTAAAATTTTAAAGGGAATATTTTATCACTTCATCTCCATTAATCAGCATCATCATACCGACACTTGAGGAAGAAAAAATTCTTCCTCGCATGTTAGCGCAATTCACGAACGAAGTCCGGCTTCGTTATAATCTTGAATTAATCGTCAGCGACGGTGGAAGCACAGATCGAACGATTGATATTGCCAAAGAGCACGGAACAATAGTTGTAACTAATCCGGGCGGGGAAAAAGAAAATATTTCTATCGGCAGGAATCGCGGTGCGCAACATGCTCGCGGCGATATTCTTATATTTTTAAACGCAGATGTCGTATTCGAAAAGATCGAAAAGTTTTTTTCTTTGGTTAAAGAAACATTTCGGGATCCACAACTTGTTGCCGCCACTTGCAATGTGAATATTTATCCTGAAGAACAATTGCTGCGCGATTGGATGTTCCATAATTTTTTTAATGCTTATTTTTGGCTATTAAACTCGATCGGGATGGGAATGGGCAGGGGTGAATGTCATATAATTTTACGCAAGGTCTTTCAGAAAACCGGTGGTTACGATCGGAAGTTGGCAGCAGGTGAAGATTACGATCTTTTCATGAGGCTGAGGAAATTCGGAAAAGTTAAGTACTTGCTATCGCTCACGGTTTTTGAATCACCGCGTCGTTTCCGAAAATACGGATACATCTGGATAACAATTCTTTGGTTCTTGAATGCAACCTCGGTTTTGTTCTTTAAACGCTCTGTTGTTGACCGATGGAAACCAATTCGCTGACAATTTATGTTGATGTATTTGGTTTTCAGAAAGAATTTGAATATACTTTTTAATAGAAATGAACACATTTTTGAGAAATATCATGAAGAATCGTTTTTCGTTTACCACAGTTGGATTTATTTTTCTTGTTGCATTGCTTCTGGGGATGCAAATAGAAAATCTTATCTCCGGGGATAATCTTTTTGAACAATTAAGTAAATTTAAAGATGTCCTTAGCTACACCGAAAAATATTATGTAGAAGAAGTAGATACGCCGAAGCTTGTTGAATCGGCTATAAATGGAATGCTTTCAGGTTTAGATCCCCATTCGGTTTATATTCCAGCTTCTCAGCTTCAACGCGTAACTGAAGATTTCCGGGGAAGCTTTGAAGGAATAGGTGTGGAGTTTGAAGTTCTTTACGATACATTGATTGTGGTAACACCGATACCCGGTGGTCCCAGTGAGATGTTAGGAGTGTTACCCGGCGACAAAATTGTTAAGATAGACGATTCCTCTGCAATAGGAATTAAGCGGGAAGATGTACCCAAGAAACTTCGTGGGCCTAAAGGGACACATGTTAAAATAGCGGTTCATCGTGCAGGTGAAAAGGAATTAATTGAGTTTGATATAATTCGAGATAAAATTCCGCTGTACAGCGTGGATATATCTTACATGCTTGATAAAGAAATAGGTTTTATCGCGGTCAATAGATTTTCGGCAACAACTTATGCAGAGTTTCGAAATGCCTTGGACAAGTTAGACACTTCCGGGATGAAGAAACTTATACTCGATTTGCGCGGCAACAACGGCGGTTATATGGATCAGGCGATTCGTATGGTGAACGAATTAATACCTGATAGCGGAAAACAAATTGTTTACACAAAAGCTCGCAGGCAAGAGTTCGTTGAACAGCATCTTAGCGACGGTCGCGGAAAGTACGGAAAAATTCCAATCATTGTGCTTGTAAATGTGAACTCAGCTTCAGCGAGCGAAATTGTTTCAGGCGCAGTTCAGGATTTAGATCGCGGCTTAATAGTTGGTGAAACAACATTCGGCAAGGGACTTGTTCAGCGCCAATTCGATTTGCCCGATAAATCGGCATTTCGCCTGACTATCGCCCGCTATTATACCCCGTCAGGCAGGTTAATACAACGCTCATACGGCAAAGATTCAGACGCATACAGAAGAGCCGCTTACGAACGTGAAGAAACAGAAGGCGAAAATGTTGAGCACAAGGAAGAAGGAGATTCCACAAAACCGAAATTTAAAACTTTATCTGGTAGAACGGTTTTCGGCGGAGGCGGAATCACGCCCGATTATATAATTAAGGCAGAAACAACATCTACACTGTTTAGAAAAATTTGGGGAAAAGGTCTCTTCAGAGAATATCCGCTTGGATATTTAGATAAACATGGTAAGGAAATTCACTCGGAGTATGGTAAAAATTTAAAGAATTTTCTCAAAGAGTTTAACGTATCATCGACTATGATGGATGAGTTCAAAAAGCTCGCGATAAGTAAAGATGTAGAGATCGATTCGGTGCTGTTCGATATGGATGCGCCGATATTTAAGATGAGAATAAAAGCTGAGATTGCTCGGCAACAGTGGGGAAACGAAGGTGCATATTCAGTTTTCCAAAAAGATGATAATCAACTTCAAAAGGCATTGACGTTGTTCCCGGAAGCGGCTAAAATAGCACGACTCCAATAATCATTATGTTGTTGAGGATTAACGTGAATATTATAATACGCTTCATTTTATTATTGAATCTATTTCTTTTATCAATCGGTGTTTTAAATGCCGGTAATTTGATGTCAACCATCAATCCGTCTCAAATTTCGAGTGTTCCCGATTCTGTATTTCAAGTCGGTGAGGAATTAGTATACAACGTAAGTTATGCTTCTATTGATATCGGTCAGGTTAGAGTTAAACAGATTGAAGAAATAGATAAAGATGGGAATAAATTATATAAAGCGATTGCATACATCGATTCTTATAAAGGTATTCCGTTCGTCGATCTTCATGCGGTGTTCCAAAGTTTAATTCATTCAAACGGATACACAACATGGTTCAACGCGCGCGATAAGCAAGACGATTCATGGAAATCAACAATTTATAATTTCGATTATCAAAACCATTCAATGTATCTCGAAGAGGGTATTTGGAAAAGCGGAAAAATTGATAAACGGGATACAGTACAGATAGATACGTTGCATCAAGATGGGCTTTCGTTATTTTATTCCTCTCGCAAACATCTTTTCGATCAGAAGCGAGTCTTGATACCTGTTGTTGTGAACGAGAAAAAATTTACAACAACAATCGATTTTCTCGGGAAGAGAACTCAGGAAGAAATAGATGCCGTGAAATATCCGGTCGACCTGATTTATTTTGAAGGTGAAACCGGATTCGTAGGTATTTTCGGATTGACCGGTGGATTTGAAGGATGGTTCAGTAACGATGCGGCACGTATACCCGTGATTGCGAAGATGAAAGCGATTATTGGGAAAATACGTATTGAATTAATGAGCTGGAACCGGCAAGGATGGTTTCCCCCCCGTGCAGTTACCGAATAAAAGCGAGATATTTGGCAAAGCGCTCGGAAATTGTTATACTTGCCATTATATTATTCGCATTTCAATATCTAAGGTTAAGCGATGAAAATTTGTTTTTGGGGGACACGCGGTTCAATATCAACTCCCGGCAAGCAAACCGTGCGATATGGTGGAAATACACCCTGTGTCGAAGTCCGATTATCGAATAATGAATTAATAATACTTGATGCAGGGACAGGTATTCGCAACTTAGGCGAGAAATTAATGGAGAAGGGTGAATCGATTAAAGCATTTGTATTAATCACTCATCCGCACTGGGATCATATTCAAGGTTTTCCTTTTTTTAAACCGGCATTCATCTCGGGGAATGAATTGACTATCATAGGCGGCACAACCGAACGAGTCTCGCTTCAGAAAATGATATCCGATCAGATGAATAAAATCTATTTCCCTGTCCAGCTAAAAGAGTTGAAAGCGACTATCAATTTCCGTTCTGTTGGTGAAGAAGAGATATCGGTTTTCGATTCAACCGTAAAATCGATTTACGTCAATCACCCAACATTCGCAATGGGATACAGGATAACGCATGGCGGCAAATCTATCGTTTACATAAGCGATAACGAACCGTTTGATAGAAATGTATCGCAAGCTATCCGGAATGTGGAAAAATTTATAGTCGATAAATATGCGCGATCTAAAGGAGAGCCAAACCAGTGTATTTTTGATTTTGTTCAGAATGCAGATATCCTGATACATGATGCAACTTATACACCCGAAGAATACGTCGATCGGGTGGGGTGGGGGCATTCGCACTATCTCTTCAGTTTAAAAGTTGCCGCTGAGGGTAAAGTTAAACGCCTCGTTCTTTTTCATCACGATCCGGCGCATAGCGACGATAAAATTGATGAAATTTTACAAAAATGTAAGAAAGAAATCAAAACCCGTAAATATAAATTCGATTGTATTGCGGCGGCAGAAGGTTTAGAAATCGAAGTTTAATGAAATTATACTTGACATTAATAGTAAGCAGTTCGTATATTCCACA
>PNNN01000032.1 GCA_013824245.1 Chlorobiaceae bacterium
AATATTTATACTAATTTTTCAGAAGTCTCTCAAATGTAATCTAAGAATGTTTTATAAAACTCCGGTGCAACCTGGATAGCATGGAAGTCCTTCTGTGATGTGGTTTCTGTCATACCAAAGGTTTGAGTTTTTAAAAAATATTCGTATATTTCTCCATGAAATTCTTCCGGCAAATAGAAAAAGTTTGGTTTAAAGTTCAGAATCCGCATATATTCGGAAGACCCTACATTATTTCCTTCTACGAACACCAGGAATTCTTCTAAGTCGAGTTTTTTCCTCTCCATTTAAATCATAACACGGTTCTAAGAAATCGTTTTATGAAACTTATAATTCATAACTATTAACTTTTAACTCTGACAAGGTGTTTTATGAAATTAAATATTCAACCTAAGGACGTGGAATCCGTGATCGGCAAGCATATGCTTGTTGATGTTCTTGATTTTATTATCGATCTGAAAAAGAGCGAAGGTGTTTATATCTGGGATTCCAGATCAAACCGCCGCCTGCTCGATTTCTTTACGTTCGTTGCCTCGATGCCGGTTGGTTTGAATCATCCGAAAATGATGACTCCCGAATTCAAAGAAAAGATGGCTTATGTTTCAATAAACAAACCAACCAACTCCGATGTTTATTGCGTTGAGATGGCAGAATTTGTTGAAACTTTTTCGCGCGTTGCTATGCCCGATTACCTGCCGTATGTTTTCTTCGTTGAGGGTGGTGCTCTCGGTGTAGAGAATGCACTCAAGGCAGCATTCGACTGGAAGATGCGGAAGAATCTTGCGAAAGGAATTTACAAAGGATTGCAGGATGAATCGAAGATGAAAGTGATTCACTTCCGTCAGGCGTTTCATGGAAGGACCGGCTACACGATGTCGTTAACGAACACCGATCCGACTAAGATCGATTATTATCCGAAATTCCAGTGGCCCCGCATCGATAATCCGGTTGCAAAATTTCCGCTCAATGAAGAAAATCTAAAAGCTGTTCAACAGGCAGAGCAGGATTCTATCAAACAGATTAAAGACGCGATCGCACAATACAAAAACGATATTGCTTCCATGATACTTGAACCTATACAGGGTGAAGGTGGAGATAATCATTTCCGAAAAGAATTCTTTGAAGCCCTTCGACAGATTGCAGATGAAAACGAAATTATGCTTATACTCGATGAAGTACAAACCGGCATCGGACTTTCCGGAAAAATGTGGGCACATCAGCACTTCATCAAACCGGATATGATTTCATTCGGAAAGAAAACGCAGGTGTGCGGATTCATGTCGAGCAAACGGATTGATGAAGTGAAGGATAACGTTTTCAAAGTTCCAAGCCGTTTGAATTCCACATGGGGTGGAAGCTTAACAGATATGGTTCGTTCGCAGAAATATTTAGAGATTATTGAAGAAGACAAACTGGTGGATAATGCACGTGTAGTTGGTGAACATTTAATTAACAGGTTAAATGAATTACAGGCTGAATTCCCGAAACTAGTGGGGAATGTGCGCGGTAAGGGACTTTTCTCCGCGTTCGATCTTCCGTCAACAGCTCAACGTAATGAATTGAGAAAGAAAGCATCAGATAAAGGTTTGGTGATTCTTGGAAGCGGTGCGTTCGCGATGCGTTTCCGTCCGCCTCTCACCATTCAGAAAAATCAGATTGACGAGGGAGTGAATATTTTACGTAGTTCTTTGAAGGAAATGAAACCTTAATATGGCAAACCTTCCAAGGTTCTTGTAGATTAGACAGAACAATTTTCGGAAGGTTGGCAAAAGCAAAAGCCCCGGCTCTCTTTGAGGACTGGGGCTTTTTTAATTTGTATAATTTAAGACTGGAGAGGCAAGATGCCGATTATTTTGGTTCAATCAGAGGAGTTGTCTAATTATAACATTCCTTCAACTATCGAACTGTTTGATTTACTTTAAAATTAATATGCCATTCTCCCGTACTTTAACCCAGTATCCGTAATAAGGATTCAATGTTAAGGAGTTAACATAGCCGTTTTCATATTTGAAATATGGAGAAAGTACATTGTCGGGTGGAATCTGAACAATTGCCGAAACATCAATGGGAATAGAGAGGGAGCCGATTATATTCCAGCCTTGCCGGACATTTATCGTATCGGTGATACGCGATTCACCGGGGATCAAAATAGACGCAGCCGATTCAAACTTTATCCAGTATGCAGAATTTTGCGGTACAGTATCTAACGGAAAATATGATCCGTTAAAAATAAATACCAACGAATTTGATAAAGGATAAAGATTTAATATCGTATGGTCAACAAGTTTACGCGGAAGAGATAGAAGTTGCCAACCGCTTGTTACTGTGATTCCGGTGTCGAGAGAATATAAGTTTCCGAAAATTAACCCGCTTGTATCAAGACCTGAGGTCATGATGATCTGATAATTGTCAACACCATATGCCGATTTAGGTACAGTTTGATACCAATCGGTTTTCATACTTTCTGAAATGAAAAAAGTACCTGGACCAATATCTGCAAAAGTGAATTGACCGACTGAATCGGTCGTAACGGATGTTCCTGTTGGAAGGCATTTTACATCCCAATTCGCTAATCCGTTTTCTCCGATATCTTGAATGCGATTGTTGTTTGAATCGTTAAATACAATACCGCTAATCGAGCCAAGTTTAAAATTTCCAAAATTGAAACCGGTCGTATCAACTCCATGTAACAGATTAATCGAATACGATGGATTTGTCGTTCGAAGCCAGCCCGTTTGTAGATCTGCAGAAATATTGTAATTTCCAATTTCCAGAGAATCGAAATAATAAATACCCTGACTGTCGGTTAATGTTGAATCTGTTCCGGCTCCGCTTAAAAATATTTTTGCTCCTTCAATTGGCGGTTCGCCCGCATCCAATAATCCATTGCCATTAAGATCGTTAAATTCCTTACCCGAAATTTTACCAATCGGCAGTAGGCCGAAATATTTTATTGCACTGTCGGTATTTAAAATGCCATAACCCATCAAATTATTCGGAGATGCAGCATTGCTTGCTGTGTTCCGCATTGCATCTCTCACCTGCATTGGAGCCAATGTTGGATTTGCACAAACAATTAGTGCGGCAACACCAGCAGATAGCGGACATGAGAATGACGTTCCGCTTGCCGTTCCGTATCCGGTCGGGTTTGTTGAACTTGCCACCTTCACGCCGGAGCCCATTGCCATGATGTCGGGTTTAATTTGTCCATCGGATGTTGGACCTACGGAGCTGAAAGATGTTCTAACGCCTGCAGATGTTACAGCACCCGCGGCAATTACACTGTCGCCATCAGAGGGAGCGCCCAAAGTATTGTGAATTCCATCTCCTGCACCGGCATTCCCTGCGGAGTTTACAACGGCAATGCCCAGCCATGCGGCATGATCTGCCGCTCGCGAGATAAGGGTTGTATTGCCGTCCATATCAGCCCATGTCCAACTGGTGTAAGGTGCATCATAAGTAGTATATCCCAGAGAAGTACTTGTAACATCAACGCCGATGCTGTCTGCCCATTGAATTGCCGCCGCCCAGTTATCTTCTTCAATCGGTGTTTCGCTTGAATCGTTTTCTGTTCGGGCTAATATATAACTTGCCTTAAAAGCGGGACCGATGAGTTGCCCCGGTTTGTATCCGCCTATAGTTGATAATGTATTTACACCGTGCGATCCGAAACCTGTGTTTGGATTATCGGGGATTACACTTTCTTTATGGTCTACAAAATCATGCTGAGCGATTATGTTCATCGATGAAAATGATTCATGTGTTAGCAGACGAAAGCCGTTATCGAACGCGCCAACGACTACACCCTGTCCGTAAATTCCAAGATTGTGCACTTGCGGGACTTTTATTTGATTCACTTGAGTGTACGACGTCCCATAATCTAAACTCGTTGTTCCAGTTGGCGAAGGAGTTGTGTCTGCATTCTTGATAATTTGTTCCTCTTCATCTCCGGGGCGTTTCTTCCATCTACCCACAAGCTCGATCTCTTTTACGAACGGTAGATTGCGCAAAAGATCAATTTGTTGCTTAGTGGCAAATGCACTTACAGCGTTGAACCATTTCAACTCATGGCGAACTTGAACAACATTATTCGCAACCGCTTGAACATATGAACTTGCGATTGGTAAATCTTGTTCATCGATAACATTTGAGTTTCTTCTAACTTTCATTCTTCTATTGATGGATCTTTCTGAGATAATAGAAGAAGCGTTTATTTCCCTAAGATTTTTTACGTTCCCTTTATCTTTAAAATAGATCAACACGATTGCCTGATCTTGGCTATTCATCTCTAAATATTTTTTAGAAAGCAGCTTGCCAAGTTGCGCGGGTTGTTCCGATACTGCAACTGAAGATAAAAAGATGAATAATAGCAGGAGCTTGAAGAATTTCATTATGAATACCTTAATCTGCGGGTTATTGAGCGATTATGACTATATAAAACTACCAAAGTTTAAAGGGAAAGTCAAGGGGTTGGAAAACGGATGCAAAAAAAAGTAAACATCCGATTTTTATCTCGTTAAGCTATGTAAAAAATCGGAGGTTTGACAAGTTTACTCGGCAGGCATGAAAAATTTCATGACTGTAACGAGGGTAAAAGGTAATATGTGATCAATCTCCCCATTGGAAAGGGGGAGATTATAGAGGGGGTCAGTTTACCGCGATACGTAGCTTCCTTAACCACTCAGGAGTACCTGTCCGCAAAAGCACGCAGTACGTCGGCTGAGAACTTCTTCGCAACGAGTCCTGAAAGAAACCTTGCAGAAGTTTCGACAGAGCGGCTGAGTCAACCTCCACCATGTTCAAGATGCAAATTGTATTCTCAATTCTTTTTTGTTATTTTCAAATGTATTTAAATGAGATACTTATGAATCAAATTAAGAAAACACTTATCGATTTTATTCGCACAGAAACTGCTAATGCAGGTTTCGGTAAAGCGGTTATTGGTTTATCGGGTGGTGTAGATTCTGCGCTAGTTGCCTTTCTTGCAACTGAAGCGCTGGGTAAAGCGAACGTACTCGCGGTTATGATGCCTTATAAAACCAGCAGTCCGGATAGTTTGAGCGATGCAAAATTAATAGTAGATATGCTTGGCATTCGCTATGAACTTGTCGACATTACAACAATGGTTGATGCTTATCTTATGAAATGCAGTGAGGTAAGCCCGCTACGGAAAGGCAATATAATGGCGCGCCAGAGAATGATTGTCTTATACGATATATCTGCGCGTGAGAATGCTATTGTAGTTGGAACAAGCAACAAGACAGAAATTTTGCTCGGATACGGAACGCTATTCGGTGATACCGCTTGCGGCATTAACCCGATCGGTGATTTATATAAAACCGACGTCTGGCGATTGGCAGAGGAAGTTGGTGTACCGAAAAAGATCATTGAAAAACATCCGACTGCAGATTTGTGGCAAGGGCAAACTGATGAGCAGGAGCTCGGCTTTGAATACAAAAGTGTGGATAAATTACTACGCACAATGGTTGATGAAAAGAAGAATGAGCAAGAATTACATGCTCTTGGTTTTGAAAAAGAGTTCATAACAAAAGTTCAACGGTTGATTGCAAAGAATGAATTTAAACGGCGAACTCCGTTAATCGCTCGGCTTGGGAAATGAACGCCGCACCCGGAACACTTTATGTGGTCTCAACTCCGATTGGGAATCTCGAAGATATAAGCGCGAGGGGGGTGAGCATTCTGTCGTCCGTTGATTTGATAGCGGCAGAGGATACGCGCAAAACAAAAATACTACTTAACCATTTCAACATATCAAAACCGCTGATCAGTTATTACAACTATAACGAAATGAAGAGAGTACCCGAACTTATTTCAAAACTCATCGGCGGTTCATCCATCGCACTTGTCTCCGATGCCGGTACTCCCGGTATATCCGATCCTGCTTATAGAATAATCAATGCGGCGCTTGAACAAAATATTCCTATCGTTGCGATTCCCGGCGCTACGGCTTTTTTGTCGGCGCTTATTGTCAGCGGTTTTAATATCGACAGATTTTTATTCGAAGGTTTCCTGCCGGTTAAGAAAGGGCGTAAAACTGTTTTAGAAAAATTATTAACGGAACCAAACACACTGATTTTTTATGAATCGCCTCATCGGTTGCTTCGCACATTGAATGATTTGAAACAATATTTTGGTGATAGGCATATATCTATTTCCAGGGAGATAACAAAAAAATTTGAAGAAACTTTTCGCGGAAATATTTCAGATTCAATCGCTCATTTTTCCAAATCTAAAATACGCGGTGAGCTTGTTTTGGTAGTAGAAGGCGCCTCAAGAGCGAAAAGACGACCCCCGCGATGAGTTAAAATTGGTGAATCGAAAATTTGATTATATCATCTAATTATTATATATTGATACGCGCTTAACGGAGTGCGATTCTTCTTCTTGTTTCTACATATCTATCTATTTTGAAACCTTATAATATATTAATTTACAATAATTTAAAGGAGTTATATCTATGAAGATTAAACCTCTAGGTGATCGAATTGTTATCAAACCGGCAGTTGCCGAGGAGAAAACAAAAGGAGGAATTATATTACCCGATACCGCTAAAGAAAAACCGGTGGTAGGTGAAGTTGTTGCGGTTGGTCCCGGCAGAAAATCGGACGACGGCAATCTTATCGCAATGGAAGTGAAAGTTGGCGATAAAGTGTTGTACGGAAAATATTCCGGAACAGAGGTAACTATCGACAGTCAGGAATACCTGATCATGCGCGAGAACGACCTGTTTGCAATCATGTAATCAAAATTTTTTAAACCGAACAGAAAATAATATAGGAGTATAATATTTATGGGTGCTAAAATAATTACCTACGATTCAGAGGCACGCGCCGCGTTGAAACGCGGAGTTGATAAGCTTGCTGATGCCGTGAAAGCAACTCTTGGTCCGAAAGGACGCAATGTTGTTATCGATAAAAAATTCGGTGCGCCAACCGTTACAAAAGACGGCGTAACCGTTGCAAAAGAAATTGAACTTGAAGATCCAATAGAAAATATGGGCGCACAGATGGTGCGAGAAGTTGCGAGCAAAACTTCGGATGTCGCCGGTGACGGAACAACAACAGCAACTGTTCTTGCTCAGGCAATCGTTCGTGAGGGAATGAAGAACGTAACGGCAGGCGCGAACCCGATGGATTTGAAACGCGGAATCGATCTTGCAGTTACAACTATTGTTGCCGAGCTAAAGAAGATAAGCAAAACTGTTGGCGATGATAAGAAGAAGATTGCACAGGTTGGCGCTATCTCTGCCAACAACGATCCCACCATTGGCGATCTGATTGCCAATGCAATGGAGAAAGTCGGTAAAGACGGCGTTATCACTGTTGAAGAAGCAAAAGGAACTGAAACAAATGTTGAATGGGTAGAAGGTATGCAGTTCGATCGTGGTTACCTCTCACCATATTTCGTAACCGATGCAGATTCAATGGAAACAAACCTTGAAGATCCATATATCCTTATCTATGATAAAAAGATCAGCGTTATGAAAGACCTTCTGCCAATTTTGGAAAAAATTGCTCAGGCAGGTCGTTCAATTCTGATCATCGCTGAAGAAGTTGAAGGCGAAGCTCTTGCCACGCTCGTGGTAAATAAACTGCGTGGAACTTTAAAAGTTGCGTCAGTTAAAGCACCAGGTTTCGGCGATCGCCGTAAAGCAATGTTGGAAGATATCGCGGTTCTAACCGGCGGTACAGTGATCTCAGATGAGAAGGGTTACAAATTAGAAAACGCACAGGTTTCTTACTTAGGTACTGCGAAGAAAGTAACAATCGACAAAGACAATACAACCATTGTCGAGGGTGCTGGCAAGAAGGAAGATATCAAAAGGCGTATCAACGAAATCAAGGCGCAAGTTGAGAAAACTACTTCCGATTACGATAAAGAAAAATTGCAAGAACGACTTGCAAAACTTTCTGGTGGTGTTGCAGTGCTGAAAGTTGGCGCTGCCACAGAAGTAGAAATGAAAGAAAAGAAAGCCCGTGTTGAAGATGCGCTTCATGCAACACGCGCCGCAGTTGAAGAAGGTATCGTGCCCGGCGGCGGAGTTGCTTATCTCCGTGTACAGTCGAAGCTTGATTCAATCAAAGTGGAAAACGAAGATCAGAAAATCGGTATCGAGATTATTCGTAAATCACTCGAAGAGCCGATTCGTATGATCGTAGCCAACGCCGGTTTAGAAGGCGCAGTTATTCTGAACAAAGTTAAAGAAGGCAAAGACGATTTTGGCTTCAACGCGCAAACCGAAAAGTACGAAAACCTGATCGCGGCAGGTGTAATCGATCCAACGAAGGTTACACGTATCGCTCTCGAAAACGCCGCAAGCGTTGCCGGCTTATTGCTGACGACAGAAGCGACAATAGTCGAGAAACCGGAGAAAGAAAAATCAATGCCACAAATGCCACACGGCGGCGGCATGGGTGATATGTACTAATCCGTACAACTTCTTAATTTAAAAGGAGTTAATGCTATCCCCGAATCGAGTAATCGGTTCGGGGATTTTTATTTGACTTCCGCTATTTTTTTTCTTACATTTTCCCACAGTTATAATACTATCAGCGGAGGACGACATTCTCCCGAGGCGTAGAAATTCACCGAAAATTTCTCGCTTGCCGTCCTGTGATCATCGGTGTTTTAATTCACTGATTGTGTCACTTTATTATGGAGGTTCCAATGGAATCCCTTTTTTCAAGAACCGTTAAGGCGGGCAAAACCACTTACTTCATCGATGTTCGCGAGGCGAAAAATAAAAATAAATATATTTCTATCGCCGAAAGTACTCTAGCCAAAGAGGGCGAGGAGAAAAAATTTACCCGCAAGAACATCATGATATTCGATAATCAACTCGAAAAATTCCGGGAAGCGTTCAATGAAGCGATTAAAATAGCGCAACCGAAATAAACTCGGCCTGATTCATTTCCGGTGAGGGAGTAGGGTGATAACTTCAGCTGTCGCGGTGGATTAGTGGTAGCGGAGCGCCCTTCCCTCACTCTTTATTTGTTGTCAAATACATTGGAGGGAATATGCAACTTACGATTACAACGTTTAATGTTGAAAACCTTTTTAACCGGTACGCTTTTTTAGATTCGCCTTGGGAAGACCGGAGTTACGAAAAATTTATACAGGCAATCGGAGTAGTCTCGATCGCAAGTCGAGCAGGCGATCTAGTGCCTTATCCGATCTCAGAAATCCAGAGGAATAATACCGCTCAGGCAATTCTTGATTCCAAGCCCGATATACTCGCGGTGCAAGAAATCGAGAATATCTATACTCTGCGGATCTTTAATGAAACTTACCTTGATAATTATTTCGATCGTATGATCTGCATCGACGGCAACGATCCTCGCGGTATCGACGTGGGACTTTTATTGAGGAAAGATTTTAATGCGAACATCCAAAACATACGCACACATATTGATGAACCTGAAAAAGGAAAAAGCATACACCGGACATCTTTTTTGAACAGCGGTTACTGGGTAACTGGTGCAATCTTTTCACGCGATTGCCTGGAGGTAGACATAAATCTGAACGGAAAGATTATCACTTTATTAATTAACCATTTTAAAGCGCAGGACAAAACACAAGCATCCGTCGTTCGCCGCACAAAACAATCTGAACGAGTTGCAGAGCTTGTTACCCAATGTGCAAAGAGTGGTAAGCTGCCAATAGTGCTCGGCGATCTCAACGCAACACCTGTCGATAAATCGTTGGTCTCATTGCTTAAGCATCCCTTGCTTAAAGATCCCTTCCCGCCCGAAACATGGACCCATTATTATGTTCCGAAAAAAAATATGAGCCGCCTCGATTATATCTTAACTCATAAAAATATAAAGTCAATCTCTACTCATATTGTGCGGAACGGATTAACAACAAAATGTAAAAAATATGACGGACCACGTTATCCAACTGTTGGGCAAGAGCATACCGAAGCGAGCGATCATTGCCCAACTTCTGTTGTGATTGATGTATAATCTTCAAAAATAAAGGAGATAATTATTATGCTTGAATCAATTGATGCTCTGATCGCAACTATAGCGGTTGTACTGGTTTTGAGTTTGGTTGTACAAGCTATCCAGCAAATCTTGAAACAACTGCTGTGTATGAAGTCTGCCTATATGGAGCGCGAGCTTGTGATGATGTTTTTAGATGATGAACAGATCAAAGAGTTTATTAAGCCGTTAAAACACCAGACTCCTGTCTGGTGATGGATAGGCAGTCCAGACGATGTGGTGTTGTGATTAAAGTGCTATACTGTATGTATGAGATTTAGAAAGAGCA
>PNNN01000007.1 GCA_013824245.1 Chlorobiaceae bacterium
TTTTGGCTCCACAATTTTAATGATATAATTATTTAGATCAGGATTCCAATTTAAAAAATCACCACCAACGGCATTTGTGCCAAACACACGCATACGTTTTTCAGCGGCACCGACTAAAAAATGCTCATAAGCCCCTAAACAACTTACAACCATTCAATTAGATACATTTGATCCAACTTTTTCTGTAATAATTCCGACATGGTCATAACTCGCATCTTGATTAAAATCATAAAGTACAATATCTCCGATATTAGGTGTTGACGTGACATCATTCCAAGTCGAGAAAAAGTTGCAGGAACCGACATAATTAACATTTATTGAATATCCAGCATCTTCCAATGCACGAGCTACAAGAACATAACAAAGCATACCGGCGTCGCAATAGGTTGGACTAGTACCTGTATTTTGGGGCCCACCCGGAAATCCAGCATCGTTATTTCCACACATGTATTGATTCCAGTGGGTCTGCGTAAGTTCTTTTGGTGTTGCTTTATCTAATCTGTTCTTGAAGCTAGATTTTGTTTCATGTGTTCCATTATTCGTGAATGCGTGTGATGTCCATGCGATGGCACCCGATCCATTTGTATTTGTTCCATTTCCCCAATCTGGAAAAGTTGTTGTAGCTGGTGGAATAAAATACTTGGGTGAATCGGTCAGATAACCCCTTACTTTATTTACCAATGTTTGCCTTTTTGTTTGGTCAGCATTTGTTTGACTTGAATCTGGTTCTTTATTCTCACATCCCGAATAGAAAAATAAGATGCCCCAAAGAAAGTTTATCAATAATAAATATTTCACACTTACCCTCTTAATCATGTAAACCCTCGTAAATTTATTCTCTCCTAATATACAAAATGGGGGGGTATGTCAAGTAAAATCTTCCATTTTAGAAATTATTTTTCTATGAATTTTAATTTCAATTTAAAGTTATTTAAAATATTAATTGTTTACTCACTTTGTGTTGAATCTTCCGCTGCGTTATGCAAGCAGGTAATCCGATAATGGATGCCCGATAAAAGCATTCGGGCATGACAAGATTCCTCTTTGACTTTTATGCTTTTAATTGGTTAACTTACAATAAATATATGAAAAATTTATTAGCAATATTGATTTCACTTCTAATCGTCGCAAATTTAGGTGAAGCTCAAATTCAACCGCCTGTTAAAATTATGCCATTGGGTAATTCGATTACATATTTAGATTGGCAGGGCGGTTATCGAAGATTGTTAAAAGATTCACTTGTTTTGGGAGGATTCAGTACAGATTTTGTCGGCTCAAATAATTACGGACAGGCAAATTGGGCTAATCCTGATTATGAACATGAGGGTTATGGCTCCGCAACGATAATGAGGGCTGCCGGAACAAGTTATCCTCATATCGAAACAGCCACCGGCAGGATGACAACTTATCAGCCCGAAATAGTTATTGTTGAACTGGGAACTAACGACCTTTACTCAGGCGGACGAACGCCGGCAATGTTTCGCGACGATATGCGGAAATTGTTAGATACAATTTGGAGTGTTAATCCAAGCATTAAGATAGTGCTGAATACAATTCCACCTCCCGATACTATTGGACACGCTAATTTTGTTCCATTATGGTTTAATGTGATTGCAACCAACGCGCTTTTTCCCGCTTTGGTTTCTGAAAAAGTTGCGGAAGGAAAAACAATTGTGCTGGCAGATGTTTATGCAAGCTTTATGCCGCCCGAAAGTGTAAAGGCATATATATTAGATGGTGTTCATCCTTCGTACGACGGATGGAATGGACATCCGGTTGGCGGATACAGGAGGATGGCTAAAGCAATTTATCCAAGCGTAAAATCACTGATTGATGGTCTGCTGATTTTGCCGTTTGCTCCAATTCTTTTATCACCATTAAATGGTTCAACGAGTCATGATACTGTATTAAGTTTGAATTGGAGTCCATCGAACAATGCAAGTAAATACAGATTACAGATATCGATCGATTCCGGTTTCATTTCGATTGTACATGATGATACGACAATAACGGGAACGACTAAACAAATCAGTTCATTATCAAATGACTCAACATATTACTGGCGTGTGAAAGCAGGAAATTCGGTAGGATGGGGTGAGTGGTCCGAAATATGGAGTTTTACATGCGTTGATCCGGTTTCCGTAAGATTATTTGATAATCTTCCATGGCAATCGATTTTATACGATAATTATCCGAATCCTTTTAATCCTGTAACTAATTTTCAATTTACGATTGGCAATTTCCAATTGACAATTTTGAAAGTATTTGATTTGTTGGGTCGGGAAGTAGCAACTCTCGTTAATGAAGTTAAACAACCGGGTTTCTACAAGGTATATTGGAACGCGAGCCAATTACCAAGCGGCTTATATTATTATCGCTTAACCGCCGGTGAATATAGTTTGACAAAGAAATTAATATTATTGAAATAATGAGATTGATCTTTTTGATATTAATAACGGCAGCGGCATGTGTTTCTCAGCCGGCGTATGAACGCATTCCCATCACTGCTGATGAATTGATGATTGAGGTAACTCAAGGGTCATCGCGCGAAGTTGCCTACACTAACAAGCAAGCAGGAGTTTATTACACCGAAACAAACGACGAACACCGCTCCGGCTGGCAGGGGTGGCGAGTGATGTCAACAGAAATATTGGAAAATTATTCTATCGGCATCGATGGAAAGAAATTGATTCCTTCCGATGCAACAGCCGAAGCATATCCTCACCAGCTTGTAAGAAAATATCCCGGTGGTATCAAAGAAACCTTTACACTTTTAGATTCAATTGATGCATTTGTCGTCGAACTGGATGATATAGATGGAAAAGAATTATCGATCAATCCATACTTCACCAATTCTTTCGATCCTAATGATTATGAGATCGTTTTCGAGGAAAATGTTCTTCTCATCGCCAGCAAAAAACATCTCATGAGAACTCAGAACGAAAATTATCCTGTTTGGATCGGAGTAACGGTTGTCTCAGAAGATAAATATAATTCAGTTTTCTCATCAGATACTCTGAATGCAGCATATTCTCCGGCTAATTGTCAATTGTCAATTGATAATTCTCAATTGTCAATTATTATCGTAGCAGGCGATACCAAATCTCAGACCATTTCTCTTGCTAAACATGTTGCACAAAATTACACGGCACTCATCGAAAAACGCAAACAGCGGATGGAGGATTTGCTGAACTATTCGTATGTTCGAACAGACAATTCCCGCTTCGATAAAGCGCTTTATTGGGCGAAGATTTCGATGGATGCTTTGATTATGAATCAACGCGGCAAAGGTATTTTTGCGGGATTACCTTGGTTCGATAATTACTGGGGAAGAGATTCATTTATCTCGCTCGCAGGAGCAACGCTTGTTACCGGAAACTTCAAAGATGCAAAAGAAATTCTCAAATCATTTGCCGCATGGCAGGATACGAATCCGAGTAGTACAAATTACGGACGCATACCAAATCTCGTAACTACAAATTCAATTTCATACAACACTGCCGACGGCACGCCGCGTTTTGTAGTCGCACTCTATGACTATGTGCAATATTCCGGCGATACATCTTTCGCGCGAGAGATGTATCCGGTTGTGAAGCGTTCCATAGAAGGGACCATAAAATATCACATGGATTCACTCGGTTTTCTTACGCACGGTGATGCTGAAACTTGGATGGACGCGGTTGGACCGGATGGTGCTTGGAGTCCGAGAGGAAACCGGGCGAATGATGTACAAATGTTATGGTATGACCAACTCAGTATTGGGGTTTATTTTGAATTTCTATTTCGTGATACGATTAATCAAATTCATTTATCAAATTTAGTAGAGAGGATAAGAAAAAACTTTGGTGATTATTTTTTTAATACAAAAGATACTCTTCTGTTTGATCATATAAAATCTGATGGTGTACCGAGTACTCAATTAAGGCCAAACCAGCTATTCGCTTTAAACCGAGATAATCTGATTTTGGGTAATCATAATGAGATGAAAATATTTCAAACTGTAACAAATGAATTAGTTTACCAGCACGGTGTGGCATCGCTCTCTCAGAAAGATACAAATTTTCATCCATTCCACCATTATGAACCGTATTATGTGCAGGATGCTGCTTATCATAACGGTATAGTTTGGACTTGGTTGGCAGGGAAATGGATTGATTTAGCAACTAAATATCTGCACCCCGATTTAGCTTATGAGGTTACAGAGAATATGGTTAATCAAATTTTAGATCAAGGCGCAATTGGTACTTTATCGGAATTGGTTGATGCTGCACCCAGAAGCGGGGAGAAAATTCCAAGGTTATCCGGCGCATACTCGCAAGCTTGGAGTTTGGCTGAGTTCATCAGGAATTTCTATCAGTCGTATCTCGGAATATTTCCGATGACAGGTGGTGGTGTACGCCAATACCTGTCGCTTCCCTCACCGATATCAACCGTAGATTTTACAATTAATTTTAATACTTCCACATTTTATTTCCATATAAAAAAATCAAGTGATAAGCTGGAATATGCTGTATCATCGACTCCTAACGATGAGAAGAGAGGGAATTTAATCAAATGGCGAAAGCATGATGGAAGTGGTAGGGAGGCAGGATTTATATTATATCCAGGTGGTTATATTAATTTAGTAATCGATCAGGAAGGCGTTAATGTTGAAGATTCATCAAATGCCAATTATAGTGATTCATATGAATATCATTCAAGATCTTATTATGACCCGCTGAGAGGTAGTAGTAGAGGAAGTAATCTGGACTATTCAATCCTCGATTCTCTCGAACTCGCAATCCCAGTCATCCGTCCCAAATTAAAATGCCTGCAACCTCCATCTCATCGTCTGCTTTTAAATTCTGAAATCAAGCAAACAAATCAGCAAGTGAAGATTCTCTATGATCTGAGTGATCCAGAAGGAGATGATAACGGGGATGGCTCATACATCTATCCGCAAACCGTAAACCTCAGACCCGGCAATTTGGATATTACTCATTTCACTGTCTCAAGCGATGACAAGAATATTTATTTTAAACTACAATTTAAAAATCTTTCCAACCCCGGTTGGCATCCTGAGTATGGTTTCCAGCTAACATACGCTGCTATAGCAATCGATACAGGTGTGAATGGATCTAAACAAGCTGGGATGAATTCAAACTATTCATTTACCGATGGATTCTGTTTTCAAAGTATTATCTACGTTGGCGGTGGTATTCGGGTTATGAATGACAGCGGAAAGATTGTTGCAGAATATTTACCCGCAGCGGGAGATGAGAAAAATCCGTTAGGCAATGCAAATACGAAGTTAATTGAATTTTCCATACCGATTGATTTGATCGGTGCGTCGGAGAATTTATGGCGTTATACCGTCTTAGTTGGCGCGCAGGATGATCACGGCGGCGCAGGCATCGGCGAGTTCCGTAGTGTTGAAGCCGAGGCGAAAGAATGGACTGGTGGGGGGAAGAAGAACCCGAACGATCCGAATGTGTACGATGTAATCCAGCCGGAGCAACCTGAGTAATCTTTATAAATTTACTATTATGATAGTAAGCAATTATCGCCCAAATCCCGTATATTAATCCATATGGAACAAAAGAAGATCGATGAGAAAAAACGTGTAGCGCTGATATCGGTGTTTGCCGCTATATTTATTACCGCGATTAAGCTTGTTGTAGGAATTGAAACCAACAGTCTTGGTATTCTCTCCGAAGCGGCACACTCCGGTTTGGATTTAGTGGCGGCTCTCATCACTTACTTTGCAGTTCGCATCTCAGATAAACCTCCGGATGAAAAACATCATTACGGACATGGCAAGGTCGAAAATGTTTCTGCATTTTTAGAAACGCTGTTGTTGTTTGTAACATGCGCGTGGATTATTTGGGAAGCAATTCAGCGTCTTATTTTCCGCACCCCGCATGTTGAAACCAGCATATGGGGATTTGTAGTAATCAGTGTTGCCATTGTTGTGGATTTCAGTCGTTCGCGTGCATTGAGCCGTGTTGCGAAAAAATATAACAGTCAGGCGCTTGAAGCCGATGCCCTGCATTTTTCAAGCGATATCTGGTCTTCGTTAGTAGTTATTGTTGGATTATTTTTTGTCTCCTTCGGATATTTTTGGGTAGATGCCTTAGCCGCCATTGCGGTTGCATTCCTTGTATTGTTTGTTAGTTACCGACTTGGCAGAAGAACCATAGACGCGTTAATGGATCGTGTACCTGATGGGGTTTACGAAGAAATTAAATCGATAGTCCAAACTATTTCCGGGGTAGAAAAGATAAAAAATATTCGTCTTAGAAGTTCAGGCGGGAAATTATTTATTGATGCAACTGTGGCGATACGCCGCACCACACCATTCATGCTTGCTCACGGGATTATGGATCGTATCGAAAAAGCAATTTACGAAAAACACAGCAGTGCCGATGTTGTTGTTCACGCCGAACCTTTTGAGAGTGATGACGAAACGATTTCTGATAAAGTAAGGATGATAGTTGTTGGCAGAGGAGTGCGGGTTCCGCATAATTTAGAAGTACACCACAATAACGGAAGATATCAAGTCGATTTTGACATCGAACATCAAAAAGGAAAATCTTTCGTTGAAGCGCATGAACTTACATCTGAGATTGAAAAGGAAATTATTCAAAAGCTTCCATCGGTTGAGAGAGTAACAATTCATATGGAGGAATTCGATGTCGATCATAACGAGATCAGCAATGAGTCGGCTGCGCATCTCGAAGACAAAGTTCGTTCTTTGGTCTCAGCGGAAAAACGAATACTTAAGTGTTCTGATGTGAATATCATAAAGATTGGTGAGAAGTATAATTTATCACTTACATGTCAGTTTGAAAAATCAAAAACACTTGACGAGGTTCACCTGATAATATCCGAATTGGAAACGATCCTATATACGAAGCTGAAAGAATTCCGCCGCATAACAATTCATGCGGAACCGATGTGAGGTTAGTTCGTGATTCAGGATTCATTGTAAACGAATGAAGGGAATGTATAATTGGTATTATTCAATGAACATATTTGGGATTTAATTCTTTTGTGAACAATGCGAAAAATTTTTGAAAATTATATTAAATCCATCTCCTCTAAATTCCGACACGAGGAAACGAGCGAAATGGGTTACCGCGCCGACTTTGAAATTTTATTAAAAGGAATATTTGAGTCAATCAACGTTCGGCGTATTGACCACGATGCGAAAGCGAAGCAAGGGAACAAGCCGGATTTTGTCGTCCTCAAACACGACGTACCAATTCTATATATCGAAGCAAAAGATATTGGCGTGTCTTTGGATAAAGTCGAGAAGTCAGAACAAATGGCAAGATATTTCGGATATGCCAATTTGATTCTCACCGATTATGTTGAATTTCGATTCTATAGAAATGGCTTACCTTACGAAACTCCAATTAAGATAGCGGATTATGATATCAAGCAACGAAAGATTGTTGCTATCCCTGGAAATTATGACCACGCCGCAAAAACTTTACTCGATTTTACGCAATCGCACAAAGAGCCGATACGCTCAGGTGAACACCTCTCAAAAATTATGGGTGGAAAGGCACAGCGGATTCGGGATAATGTAAAGCAATTTCTTTCAAATAAGTCGGAGAAAAATTCTGAGATAATACGCTTATATGATATTATCAAGAAACTTCTTGTCCACGACCTTTCACAGGAGTCTTTCGCTGATATGTATGCGCAAACACTTGTCTATGGACTTTTTGTCGCCCGTTATCACGATGCAACACCCGAGAATTTTACACGGCAGGAAGCCCGCGACCTTGTTCCGGCATCAAATCCGTTGCTTCGACATTTCTTTGACCACATAGTTGGACCCAATTTCGATAAGCGGCTTGAATATATTGTAAATGAGTTGTGTTCGGTTTTTAGCCATGCGAATGTTACAGAGTTGATGAAACAATATTTCAAAGATGACTTATGGGGAAAAACGGATGAAGGACCCGACCCGGTAATCCATTTTTATGAAGATTTTTTAAAAGAATACGACCCCGAACTCAGGAAAAAGATGGGTGCATTTTATACGCCCTTACCTGTTGTGCGGTTCATTGTACGCTCTGTTGATTACATACTTGAAAAAGATTTTGGTCTCGCTTCCGGTTTAGCCGATACTTCTAAAACTGCAACCGGTCTGCACCGTGTACAGGTTCTTGATCCGGCTGTTGGAACGGGAACATTTATCAGCGCTGTTATTCGAATTATCTATGAACGTTTACTCAAGGGCGGACAGAAGGGACGCTGGACCACATACGTGCATAACGATTTGCTTCCTCGATTGCATGGTTTTGAGCTTATGATGGCGCCATATACAATAGCACATCTGAAGTTGAGTATGGCATTTAAGGAAACGGGATTTAAATATTTTAACCGCCGGTTAGGTATTTATTTAACAAATTCTCTTGAAGAAGGCGCAACCAAAGCAGACCTGTTCACTGGCTTTGGTTTTGCTGAAAGTATTGCAGAGGAATCCAAAGAAGCAGCGGCTATTAAAAGCAAAACACCGATCATGGTTGTAATAGGGAATCCGCCATACAGCATCAGTTCCTCAAATAAAGGCGAGTGGATAGTGAACCTAATTAAGGATTACAAGAAAAACCTTAATGAACGGAAGATTAACCTTGACGATGACTACATCAAGTTTATCCGCTTCGCCGAACATTTCATAGAGAAAAACAAGAGCGGCATAGTGGCGATGATAACCAATAACTCATTTATAGATGGCATTACACATCGCCAGATGAGGAAGCATCTGCTTGAAACATTTGACGATATTTACATACTTGACCTTCACGGAAATTCAAAGAAGAAAGAAAAAGCACCCGATGGTGGTAAAGATGTGAACGTGTTTGATATTCAGCAGGGAGTTGCTATTTCAATTTTTGTACGTAAAATAGGTACAAAGAAAAATCTTGGAACGGTTCAACATGCAGAGCTTTTTGGGGTAAGGGAAGAAAAATTCAAGACACTTTCGGAAAGTAATTTAAAAAGTATTAAGTGGAAGAAGCTTGATTACTCCGAGCCGTATTATTTCTTTGTACCGAAGGATTTCGGGAGTGGAACAGATTATGAAAGAGGGTTTAAGGTAGATGAGTTGTTTTCTGTTTCAAATTCCGGAGCAAAGACGGACAGAGATAGTTTATTTATTGATATAGATAAAAATGTCTTAGAAAAAAGGATACAACGACTTCTTTCGGGTGATTACGATGAGAAGTTCAAACAAGAATATCGTGTTGTTGATTCAGGAAGTTATTGCTTATCTGAGAAGTTGAAAAATAAAACCTTTGATGATAATTTTGTACAGCCGATTCAATACAGACTTTTTGATTATCAATGGCTTTACTATGATCCCTCATTAATTAGTCGACCAGGTCAAAAAGTATTTAAGCACATTGTCTCAAAAGATAATTTAGCGCTTTTAACTTGTAGGCAACAAAGTACCTTTGATTTTCAACATGTATTTTTAACTAAAAACCTTGTCGATATTTGCACAGTTTCATTGCAGACAAAAGAAACAGGGTATGCTTTTCCTCTCTTTCTATATTTGGAAGATGGCTCACGCGTCCCAAATCTCAAAAAAGAAATTGTTAAAGAGATAGAAAAACTTGTCGGTAAAGTTACTCCCGAAGATATATTTGATTACATATATGCAGTTCTACACTCGCCAGCTTATCGCGAGAAGTATAAAGAGTTTCTAAAAATAGACTTCCCGCGTGTGCCGTATCCTAAAGACTCTAAGAGTTTTAAAAAGTTAGTTGCTTTCGGCACACAATTGCGTCTGCTCCATCTCCTCGAATCGCCGAAAGTTAATAAATTCATCACCACGTATCCCGTAAGCGGCTCGGATACAGTC